>NZ_ARYL01000006.1 GCF_000685295.1 Hyphomonas oceanitis SCH89 | reverse complement strand
AGCCTGTACCGATCATCGCAACGCGCATGGAATCATCCTTTTCGAAAGCCCGCCCGGTTTGCGCAGGGGCGTGCGATTTTTGGGCCGTCAGGTCAAGAGCCTGTACCCGTTCGTCAGCCTGTATAGGTTATTGAGGCGGATACTTGGCGAGCCGCCTCAAGGTCCGTGTCGGAATCAAAATACGCCGCCACCATCATCTGGCCGGCCTCGCCATGGACATAAGAGTAGAGGCCGTTGACGATCGCGCCATCCGCTCTTGTTTCCGCAAGACGATAGGTGAGACGGCCGACGCCATCCTGCTGGCTTTCGTCCCTATCTGTTGCCTCCGGCGAGGCATTGCCGCGATCGCGCGCCAGACGTTGCTCAATCGTCATTCCGTCTTCGGCGCCATAGGCCGTCAGCCAGATCGTCAGGCCGGGCCGCCAGAAGCAGAGTCCTGCCTCTTCTTCGCGGCGATTGAACTCACCCGGCAGGGTGATGGCCCAGCGGCCGGTCACCTGCTGGCGACCGGAAACGGCGGCATAGTTCGGATTCAGGCCCATGACCGTCAGATTTCCTGATTGTAGGCGCCGACTTCCTTATGCTTGCCGAGGCGCGGTTTGATTTCCTTGTGGAAGAGATCGCGCATGTCGTCCTCGCTGGACATGGATTCGACTACGACAACGAGTTCCGGCTTGTTGGAGGAAGCCCGGATCAGGACCCAGCTGCCATCTTCCAGCGTCACGCGGGCACCGTTCACCGTGTTCACGTCGACCACTTTGCGGCCGAGGATTTCAGTGCCGTTCAGCGCCTCGTATTCGGCGACCATCTTGTCGACCACGTCATACTTCACTTCGTCTCCGCAATGCGGCGACATGGTGAGGGACGTGAAGGCCACGCCAAGCTCGTCGCGCAGGTCGGCCATGGTCTTGCCGGGGTTGCGGTCGAGCATTTCGAGGATCGCCTTGGCAGCCGTCAGGGCGCAGTCATAGCCAAGCCCGATGGGCGGACGGAAGAAGAAGTGGCCGGACTTCTCGAAGCCTGCGAGGGCGCCCAGCTCGTTCGTGCGGCGCTTGATGTAGGAGTGGCCGGTTTTGTAATAGTCGACCGTGGCGCCGTTTTCCTTGAGGATCGGGTCAGTCTTGTAGAGGCCGGTCGATTTCACATCGACGACAAAGGTCGCGTTCTTGTAGTTTTTCGACAGGTCGCGGGCCAGCATCAGGCCGATCTTGTCGGCGTAAATTTCCTCGCCCGTATTGTCGACAACGCCGCAGCGGTCGCCGTCACCATCAAAGCCGAGCACGACATCGGCGCCGAGTTCCTTCACGGCTTTCGACATTTCGTGCAGCATTTCGGCGTCTTCAGGGTTTGGGTTGTACTTCGGGAATGTGTTGTCGAGATTGCAGTCCATCTCGATGACTTCGGCGCCCATCGCGCGCAGGGCGTCCGGCGCGAAGGCGCCAGCCGTGCCGTTGCCGCAGGCTGCGATCACCTTGATCGGGCGCGACAGCTTTACACCGTCGGCGACAGAGGCAATGTATTTCTCGCGCATGCCATCGACGCGGTGATGCCCGCCGCCAGCGCGCGGCTGGAAGTCGCCGGCCATGACGATCTCTTTCAGGCGCCCCATTTCGACCGGACCAAAGGTGAGGGGACGGTCGGCGCCCATTTTCACGCCGGTCCAGCCATTCTCGTTATGGCTTGCGGTGACCATGGCGCAGCAGGCCGCGTCCAGTTCGAACTGGCTCCAGTAGACCATCGGCGAGAGCGCGAGGCCAACGTCCAGCACTTCGCAGCCGCCCTGGACGAGGCCGAGGATGAGGGCGTTCTTGATGGGCTGGCTGATCGAGCGGAAATCGTGGCCCGTGACCACTTTCGGCGTGACGCCCATTTCGTGAAACAGCGTCGCCATGCCGAGGCCGAGGGCCTGAACGCCCGTAAAGTTGAGTTCCGGCGCTTTTTCATGGCCGATGCCGTTGAACCACCAGCGCGCATCATACTCGCGGAAGCCTGTCGGCTTCACCATGGGCAGGATTTCGAATTCGAGCGTGTTGGCTTCGATATGGGCGAGGGGCTTCGGCATCATGGCGGGCAATCTCCGGGTTTCAGCATGTGTTCAACACAAGTCTGTTGCTGCTGGCAACCGGATGCAGGTTTCGCGCCAATGGGGATCGGTTAACCCTTCGATCCTCTAGCGCTGCAGCGCCTTGAGAAAGCCGGTGATCCAGCTGCCCAGAACGTCATTGTCGTTCGGGGTCGCCAGAGAGCTGACGGCAGCCTCTGCCGCAGCACCGAGGCGCTCCTTGCGTGCTGTATAGAGCGCTGCAGAATAGGTATCGTCGAACTCGGGATGGCACTGGAAACTGAGCGCTGGCGCCTGCGCATAATGGAGGCCCGCATGGGGCGTGAAATCCGACCGCGCGATGACTTCGGCGCCGGGCGGCAAGGTTACCACCTGATCCTGGTGGCTGACCGCGACGGATATGGTTTTGGGACAATTTTTTGCGACAAGGCCGGGACACGCCTCGACGTCATATGTGTGGCGGCCGACGCCCCAGCCCTTGGGGGACTTGATGACCTTTCCGCCAAGGGCTTCGGCGATGGCCTGATGGCCGAAGCAGATGCCGACCTGAGGCACTTCTGCTGTGGCTGCTGCACGAATGAAATCCATCAGCGGCGCCATCCAGGGCTCGTCATCATAGACGCCGGCGGGTGAACCGGTGATCAGGATGGCTTCAAGGCGTGCGGGATTCGGCAGGCTTTCGCCCTTGATGACAGACACGGTTTCAAACGAAATCGAGGGATCGGATGCCCGAATAAGTGCCCGAAACATGCCCGGATAATCTACGAATGATGCCCGGATAGGCTCCGGAACGAGCCCGGTTTCGATAATCGTCAGTTTCACGCCGCCCTACTCCGCCTGCATTTCGACCGCTTCGGGCTCGACAAGAAAGCCGCCCGACTGGCGCGCCCAGAGGTCGGCATAGAGGCCACCGGCCTGAACGAGTTCCTCATGCGTGCCCTCTTCCACGATGCGACCCTGGTCGAGGACGATCAGACGGTCCATCGCGGCGATGGTCGACAGGCGGTGGGCAATCGCGATGACGGTCTTGCCTTCCATCAGGTCGAACAGTTTGTCCTGGATGACGGCCTCGACCTCGGAATCGAGGGCGGAGGTTGCCTCGTCGAGAATCAGGACAGGTGCGTCCTTCAGGAAGATGCGCGCAATGGCGATGCGCTGGCGCTGGCCGCCCGACAATTTCACGCCGCGCTCACCGACATGGGCATCAAGGCCAACATGGCCCTTTGCGTCTTCGAGCGAGGCAATGAAATCGAGCGCAGCGGCCTTGCCTGCCGCCGTATTGATCTCGGCATCGCTGGCATCCGGCTGGCCATAGGCAATGTTCTCGCGGATGGAGCGGTGAAGGAGGGACGTGTCCTGCGTCACGACACCGATCTGCGCGCGCAGGGAATCTTGCGTGACATGGGCGATATCCTGCCCGTCGAGCAGGATGCGGCCGCTTTCGGCATCATAGAAACGCAAGAGAAGATTGGTCAGTGTGGTCTTGCCGGCACCCGAGCGCCCGACAAGGCCGATCTTTTCACCGGGACGGATGGAGAGGGACATGTTCTCGATGACGCCGGCGCCCTTGCCATAGTGGAAGGTCACGTTCTCGAAAGCGATGGCGCCAGCGCCGCGCGGCAGGACCTGCGCATCCGGTGTGTCGGCCACGATGACCGGCTTTTCCAGCATGGCCTTGCCATCATAGACGACACCGACATTCTCGAAGAGGCCTGCGACTTCCCACATGATCCATTGCGACATGGACTTGATGCGCAGGGCCAGGCCGATGGCAGCGGCCACGGCGCCCGCGCCGACAAGCTGGCCCTGCCAGAGCAGGATGCCCCCGCCGGCGATCAGGAAAACGAGCAGCGAATTGTTGAGATAGACGATGACGTTAAAGCCGGTGACATAGCGCATCTGCTTGTAAACAGTCTGCAGGAAGCCATCCATGCTTTCACGCGCATAGTCTTCCTCGCGGCCCGCATGGGCGAACAGCTTCACCGTCTGGATGTTGGTATAGGAATCAACGATGCGCCCGGTCATGACAGAGCGCGCATCGGCCTGCTTCTCGGAAATCTTGCCGAGGCGGGGGATGAACCAGCGCAGGACGAAGCCATAGACCACGGCCCAGAGAATGAGCGGCAGCGTCAGGCGCGGATCAGCCGACGCGACAAGCGTGAGCGCCGACAGGAAATAGACGATCACGAAGACGAAGACGTCGAGCACCTTCATCACCGTCTCGCGCACGGACAGGGATGTCTGCATGACCTTGGTGGCCACGCGGCCGGCAAACTCGTTGCCGAAGAAGTTCATCGATTGGCCGAGCATCTGCTTGTGCATGCGCCAGCGCGCGCTCATCGGCACATTGCTCATCAGGCCCTGATAGACGATCAGGCCCTGCGCCAGCGTCGCCAACGGCAGGACAACAAGAACAACCACAGCCATGAGGGCGAGCTTGCCGCCCTCGCGCTGGAAGAAGCCTTCCCGCTCGGAACTGGCCAGCCAGTCAACAATGCCACCGAGGAAGCCAAACAGCGTCACCTCGCCAATGGCGATGATCGCCGTGAAGACGGACATCAGGATCAGCCACGGCACGGCGTCGCGTACATAATGCAGCATGAACGCCAGGAAGCCCTTTGGAGGAACCTCCAAAGGGGCGTCGGGAAAGGGCTCAATACGGCGTTCAAAGAAGCTAAACATGGCTCGCCCATGTGGCCTCAAGCCGACCTCAGCACAAGCAGTGGGTCTATATTTTGTGGACCTATTCTGCGGGTGCGGAAGGCTCGGCTTCCGGCAACTGGCTGGCGATCCAGGCTTTCACCTGCGCGTCGAGGACATCGAGCGGCACAGCGCCCTGCCCCAGCACGACATCATGGAAAGCCTTGATGTCGAATTGCTCGCCCAGTGCCGCTTCTGCTTCGGCCCGCAGAGCGCGGATTTTCAGCTCGCCCACCTTGTAGGCCACGGCCTGGCCCGGCCAGCCGATATAGCGCGTCACTTCATTGTCGATGTTCAGTTGGGCAAGCGCCGTGTTCTCCTTGAAGCAGGCCTCGGCCTGTTCGCGGGTCCAGTTATACCAGTGCAGGCCCGTATCGGCGACGAGCCGGCAGGCCCGCCACATTTCCATGGAGAGACCACCGAAGCGCTCATAGGGCGTCTCATACATGCCCGCTTCGCCTGCGAGATGTTCAGCATAAAGCCCCCAGCCTTCGCCAAACGCAGTCGCGTAATAGTCCTGACGGAATTTTGGCTGGTCGGTCATTTCACGGCTGAGCGCGATTTGCAGGTGATGGCCCGGCACCGCCTCATGCGCGGTAAGGGCGGGCAGTTCATAGAGCGGACGCTGTTCCAACGCGTAAGTATTGACCCAATAGATGCCGTGACGGCCTTCCTTTGGATCGCCCTCGACATAACGGCCCGATGTATAGCCGGGCGCGATGGCCAGCGGCACAGGCTCGACGTCATAGGGCAGGACCGGCAGACGCCCGAAATAATCCGGCAGCATGGCATCCATGCGGGCGGCCACGGCCTTTGCCTTGGCCATCAGGTCATCGGCCGAGGTGGCATAGAATTGCGGATCGGAGCGCAGGAAGGCAAGGAAGTCGGCAAAGCTGCCCTCAAAACCGATCTCGGCGATGATATCTTCCATTTCCGACCGGATGCGCGCGACTTCGCGCTCGCCCAGCTCATGAATCTCGACGGGCGTGTAGCCTGCGCCGGCCGTGTGGTGTTCGACAGCGGCGGCGTACACTTCCTGCCCGCCCGGAAGGCTGGCGAGGCCCGGCGCAGGGCGCGCCTGCGGGGCATATTCGGTCAGGATGAAGCGCAGCGTGTCCTTGTAGGCGGTGACCGCGTGGGAGACGGCCTCCAGCCCTTCGGCGCGCAGGCGCTCAGCGGTTTCGGCGTCCATGTCTTCGGGAAGCGTTTCAAACGGCTTGTAGAGATCGCTGTCGGCGGGATCGGTAACGATCTGCTCGCGGATCTGGTCCGTCATCGTGTTCAGCGGATCCTTGTGGGCGGTCCAGCCGGTAGCGATGCCGCGTCGCATATTATCAATGTTCTCACCGAAATAGCGGGACACATCATTGAGGCGCGCGATCCAGGCCTCGGCATCCTCGGCGGATTCGAGCTTTGTCTGCATGGCGGTGAAGATGGGTTCGGCCTGAAAGCCCCAGTCGCCGGTGAACGGGATGCGGGCTGCGTCATATCTTGCGTCGTCGATATCGAGTTGCAGGAGACGATTCAGAATCGCCTTGTCCACCGTGCGGGTGGTTTCAGCGGCAGCGATCTCTGCCTGAAGGGCAGACGCCCGCCTGGCCTGCGCGTCGACCGTTTCGGGGCGCACGTCGCGCCATTGACGCGCAATCGTGCCGTCATCCTCGGCCGCCTGGTCCGGGTTGACGTCGCGGACATAGGCCTCATAGGCGCTGACGAGCCCCTCCATCGGGTCGGGCGTGGGGTCAGCAGCCGCCAGAAGCGGCATGATCAGGAGGCCAAGACCCAGAATAAACGGTTTCAATTTGTCGCTCCCGCATGCCTTCACGTTGACAGGATCATAGAGGCGCCTAGAACGCGAAGCCAAGCGTTTCATTACAGGTGAGGTAAGCTTTCATGTCAGGCACCAAGCAGGCCGATTCCCGCCCCCTGTCGCCCCATCTGGGAATCTGGCGCTACCACGCCACCATGTTTGCCTCGATCACGCACCGGTTTACCGGCATGGCGATGTATTTCGGCACGTTCCTGATCGCCGCATGGCTGGTCGCCCTGGCCAGCGGCCCTGACGCCTTCGCCGTGTTCGAGCCGATCATCAGCTCGATCCCGGGCCAGGTCATCCTGTTCCTCTGGACGGTGGCTGTCCTGTTCCACCTCGCCAATGGCATCCGCTACCTTTTCTGGGACGGCCCGCATATCGGCTTCGACCCGAAGACCGCCAGCGCCGTTTCCGTTTTCAACTATGTTTTTGCCGTTCTTGCGTCGGTGGCCATCTGGGCCGTCGTGCTGCTGGCATAAGGGGTCTTTAGAAGATGGCGAACAATCAGTTCATCACGCCTGCCAAGGCGGCACGCGGCCTCGGTTCGGCCAAGTCCGGCACCAGCGACCATATCCGCCAGCGCGTCACCGCGATTGCGATGGTCTTTCTCGTGCCCTGGTTTCTCTACTCGGTCATTCACGCCTCGGGCGCGGGGTATGATGGCGCTGTCGAATGGGCCGGCAAGCCATGGAACGCGATCCTGCTGATCCTCACGGCCGGCGCGGCGTTCTATCACATGCGTATCGGTATGCAGATCGTCATCGAGGACTATATCGGTAAGACAGGCACCCGTTCGGCGCTGCTGATCCTGAACAGTTTCGCGTGTATCGCGCTGTTCGCGACCGTCGCCCTCTCGGTGCTCAAACTCTGGATTGGCGCGGACGCCTGATGGCGGCTGCGGGAGAAACCACGATGACTGACTACACATTCGTTGATCACACATATGACGTCGTTGTCGTTGGCGCCGGTGGCTCCGGCCTGCGCGCCGCGCTCGGTGCGGCCCAGGCCGGCCTGCGCACGGCCTGTATCACCAAAGTGTTCCCGACGCGCTCGCACACGGTTGCTGCACAGGGCGGCATTGCTGCCTCGCTCGGCAATATGGGTGAGGATAACTGGCGCTGGCACATGTACGATACCGTCAAGGGCTCCGACTGGCTCGGCGACCAGGACGCGATCGAATACCTGACGCGCAACGCGCCTGCTGCCGTTTACGAACTCGAGCACTGGGGCATGCCCTTCTCGCGGACCGACGAAGGCAAGATCTACCAGCGCGCCTTTGGCGGCATGACACGCGACTTCGGCCAGGGCCCTGTCCAGCGCACGTGCGCCGCGGCTGACCGGACCGGCCACGCCATGCTGCACACGCTGTACGGCCAGTGCGTGAAAGAAGAGACAGAGTTCTTCATCGAATATTTCGCGCTCGACCTCATCATGGATGACGAAGGCGTCTGCCGCGGTGTGACAGCCTGGAAACTCGATGATGGTACGCTGCACCGCTTCCGCGCGCAGAAGACCATCCTGGCAACCGGCGGCTATGGCCGCGCCTTCTTCTCGTGCACATCGGCCCACACCTGCACAGGCGACGGCAATGCCATGGTGCTGCGCGCCGGCCTGCCGCTGCAGGACATGGAATTCGTGCAATTCCACCCGACCGGCATTTATGGTTCGGGCTGCCTGATTACCGAAGGCTCACGCGGCGAAGGCGGTTACCTGACCAACTCTGAAGGCGAGCGCTTCATGGAGCGCTATGCGCCCTCAGCGAAAGATCTTGCGTCGCGCGATGTTGTCTCCCGCGCGATGACGATGGAAATTCGCGAAGGCCGCGGCGTTGGCCCGGAAAAGGACCATATCCACCTTCACCTCGAACACCTTGGCGCCGCCGTTCTGGCTGAGCGCCTGCCGGGCATTTCGGAAACCGCGAAAATCTTCGCCGGTGTCGACGTGACCAAGGAGCCGATCCCGGTCCTGCCGACGGTTCACTACAATATGGGCGGCATCCCGACCAATTACCACGGCGAAGTGCTGACCAAGAAGAACGGCGACCCGGATTCGGTTGTGCCGGGCCTCATGGCCGTTGGCGAAGCGGCCTGCGTGTCGGTGCACGGCGCCAACCGGCTCGGCTCCAACTCGCTGATCGACCTTGTCGTCTTCGGCCGCGCGGCAGGCCTGCGCTGCGGCGAGACGACAGAAGCCGGCGCGACGCAGCCGGAACTGCCCAAGGGCGCCACCGACAGCCACCTCGCCCGCTTTGACAGGATGCGTAACGCGAGCGGCGACCAGCCGGTCGCCAAGCTGCGCCTCGAGATGCAGAAGGCGATGCAGAATGACTGCGCCGTGTTC
Organism: Hyphomonas oceanitis SCH89; assembly: GCF_000685295.1. GTDB lineage: Bacteria > Pseudomonadota > Alphaproteobacteria > Caulobacterales > Hyphomonadaceae > Hyphomonas > Hyphomonas oceanitis. The sequence goes on along the minus strand of NZ_ARYL01000006.1, from coordinate 119,195 downwards.
CGCACCGGCGACGTGTTGCGCAGCGGCGTGGAAGCCATTGATGGCGTCTACAAGAAACTGCCGGGCATCGACGTTAAAGATCGCGGCATGGTCTGGAACACGGACCTGATCGAAGCGCTGGAGTTCGACAACCTGATCGCCCAGGCCTCCGTCACCGTGAACTCTGCGGCGAACCGCGAGGAAAGCCGCGGCGCCCATGCGCGCGAAGACTTCGCTGACCGCAACGACGAAAAGTGGATGAAGCACACACTTGCCTGGGTCGATGACGCCGGGAAGGTGACGATCGATTATCGTGGTGTGCACGACTACACGATGTCGAACGAGATCGCGTATATCGAGCCGAAAGCACGGGTTTACTAAAAGTTGAAAAAAAACCGTTGACTAATATCGGCCAATTGCTCAATGGCGCTATACACAGCGAGTGAGCATGATGAAGTCTTTGGTTGAACTGGCAAACGACTTCGGAAGCGACAAGGGCACGCTGACAGGCGACGCCCACACCTACGCGTATATATATGATCTGCTCTTCACGCCGCTGCGCCGCCAGTCAGTGACATTCTGTGAAATCGGCCTTCAGCGCGGCGGCCCCGAGCATAAAAATCCGAACTCGCGGGCGACCACAGACGTGCCATCGGTAAGGATGTGGGATTCCTATTTCCCGGATGTCCAGATTTATGGTCTCGATATTTCTGATTTCTCGGCCTTTGAGAAAGAGAATTTCCGTTTCCACCAGGTTGACTGTGGCGATGCCGAACAGCTGGAGCGGGTTGCTGACCAGTTACCCGAGATGGACGTCATTCTCGATGATGCGTCTCATGCCAGCTACCACCAGCAACTCACACTGACCAAGCTGTTCCGCAAGCTGAAACCGGGCGGCATCTACATCATTGAAGACGTCAACTGGCAGCCTGAGCATATGGAAGAGGCACTGCCCAACGTTGTGAAGACGGCTGAATTGTTCAAACGTGATACCGCCCCTTCACAGGCCTTGAGCGCCGAGGTCTGGGCGATGCGCGACCAGTTCCAAAGCCTGTCTCTGATATCCAATGCGAGCCTTGAGGCTCATCGGCGCTATTACAACGCAACCGTGCTGAACACGGTGAGCAAGCGCGACGCAGCGCGTGATGCATTCGGCAAGATGGTGGAGCGCAACGCGAGGGGAATTTTCCGCGGTGAAAGCCCCAACCGGGATTACGAAAAACTTATCATTTTTCGCAAGGCCTGATCTGAACCTTTGGGGGCAAAGCCTATGCGTATACTTCATGTAAGCGGCTCCTCGACGCTGTCCGGGGCCAATCGGTATGCTTTCGATATCGCCGGTGGACAGGCGGACCTTGGGCACGAGGCTTTCGTGGCTATGCCGAAACTGCCGGGCGTCGCATTTGACTTCGCGCCAGCCTGTGTGGAACCGAGGCCATTCGGAAACCCGAGAGCCTTTGCATTCTTCCGCGAGATTTGGCGGCTGAAGCCAGATATCGTTCACTGTCATGGTGCAGCGGCAGCCCGCTGGATGAGATACTATCCGGGACGCCCGCCTGTTCTGGCATCCATGCACATCCGCTATAAGCCCGCCGCAATGTCACATCTTGATGGCCTGCATGCCCTGGCCGACTGGCAGCTGCCGGGCGCCGCTTCCTTTCGGGGCCTTGTGAAGAAGGTCAACAACTGGACGCCCTCCATCAAGCCGCCAGAGCCTGACAGAATTAAAGCCGCGAGAGAAAAGGCAGGAGCGGGCCAAGACGATTTTCTCGTTGGATTTGTCGGCCGACTTGATCCCGTAAAGGGCGTTGGGACACTGCTAAGTGCGATTTCGCGGATCAATGCGCCATCCCTGAAACTCGCCATTGTCGGCGACGGCATGGACCGGCAAGCTCTCGAACAGGCCGCAAGCGGCGATACACGCATTTCATTTATGGGTTACACGAAAAGCCCGGAAGATTGGTACGGCGCCCTGGACCTGCTTGTGATGCCCTCGCGCAATGAACCTTTTGCCCTTGTCGCGCTTGAGGCCATGTCGCTTGATACCCCGATCCTCGCCTCGGATATCGAAGGTTTCCAGGAGATTTTCCGTGATGATTCCGACTGCCGCTTTCCGATAGGTGACGCTGACGCGCTGGCACGGGCAATCACGGAACAAATGCATCGCAAGATCCACGGTCAGATCAGCCGGCGCAGCTATGACATGACACGTTTCGAACGGCGCGCAGGCATCGCCGCCGTCACGGCATTCTATGATGATGTAATTGCAGCGAAAAAGGCCGGTTGACCTTAACACCGCCAAGGTGGCCAAGCGTGCCAGATAAGTATATCCGCTTGTGCGCGGGTGAGTCGCACTCTTGAGGTCTTTAAGACTGGTGTTGACGTGTCTTAATAGGATAAAGTGCATTAAAAGCGGGTTGGAATATTCATGGTCGAACTGACACTTCCGAAGAACTCCAAAGTCGGCAAGGGCAAGACCTGGCCGAAGCCGCAGGGCGCGACAAACCTGCGCCAGTTCAAGATCTATCGTTACAGCCCGGAAGAGGCCGGCAATCCGCGCTGGGACCTCTATTGGGTCGACATGGACAAGGCCGGGACGATGATCCTGGACGTCCTGCTCTACATCAAGAACAATATCGACCCGACGCTCGCCTTTCGCCGGTCCTGCCGCGAAGGCGTGTGCGGCTCGTGCGCCATGAATATTGCCGGCAACAACACGATTGCCTGTACCAAGGGCTTTGACGAGCTGCCCGGCGGCGTGATCTCGATCTCTCCCCTGCCCCACCTTCCTGTGGTCAAGGACCTGATCCCGGACCTGACCAATTTCTACGCCCAGCACGCCTATGTGCAGCCCTTCCTGAAGACCGTCACACCGGCGCCCGAAAAGGAATGGAAGCAGTCAGAGACCGACCGCGAAGAGCTGAACGGCCTCTATGAGTGCATCCTGTGCGCCTGCTGTTCGACGTCGTGCCCGTCCTACTGGTGGAATGGCGACAAGTATCTCGGCCCTGCCGCACTGCTGCAGGCCTATCGCTGGCTGATCGACAGCCGCGACGAAGCCACGGGCGAGCGCCTTGATGACCTTGAAGATCCGTTCAAGCTTTATCGCTGCCACACGATCATGAACTGCGCGCAGGTCTGCCCGAAGGGGCTGAACCCGGCGAAAGCCATCGCCAAGATCAAGCACATGATGGTTGAGCGCGTTTCCTGATTTGGAGCGGCGCCCGCGTCGTTATTCCGCAGGCAGCGGCTCAGGCAGCGCTTCATCTGACACGGTATAAACCTGCGTCGACAGGAAATTCCTGAGGTCGTCTACCGACTGGGCAGCCGCTTCTTCCTGCGGCAAGTGCCCGACGTCGGGATAGAGCTTCAGCTCTGATACGGCGATCGCCGCATGGAACTTCTCGGCATGCGCGGCCGGCACGAGATTATCTTTCTCCCCCTGCATTATGAGCGTCGGCACATTGATGGCGGCCAGCTTTTCGTCGCTCGCATCTGAGCGGTCGTCGCGGCCAGTCATCAGGTTAAGGATGGCTTCACGGTGGCAGGGGGCGCGGCTGAGCGCGCCGTAACGTTCGACCATGGCATCCGTGACCAGAGCCGGATCAGCAAAGCTGTCTTCAAGGCCGCTGCGGATCAGGCCCGTCATGTCGATATCCTTCATGACGCGCCGCGCGAGCGGATTGGCGAGCAGCTTGAAAACGAGCGGTGAGGATTCGGCTTCATCGCCTGTTTTTGGCCAACCGGAGGCATCCACCAGCACAAGGCCATCAAGGCGCTCCGGATGCGCCAGCGCATAGGACCAGGCGGTATGGCCGCCCATGGAATTGCCGACAAGCGTGAACTGGTCAACATTCAGATTGTGCGTGACCTGATCGATAACATCAACGAATTGCGGGATACCCGTCGCCGACACATCAAGGCAGCGTGACAGGCCGTGCCCGGGCAGGTCAATCGTCAGAACACGGTAGTCCTTGCTCAGATTCTTGACCCACGGCTCCCATGTGTGCAGCGAAGCAGAAAAGCCGTGCACAAGAACGAGAACCGGCGCGTCACGCGGGCCGACATCGCGATAGTGGATGCGGCTATCCTCGCCCATCGGCATGAAGCGGCTGGCCTTGCTGGCATACATGGATTCCAGGCGGTCATAGCCGATATCGTCCCGCTTCATGACGAACCATCCCGCGCCCAGAATGATGGCAAGTGTTACGACAATCGCAATCAGGCCTCGAAACATATTGTGCGTCCTTTCCGGATTCTATTTTCCCTCTGGCAAGCACTAAGGGAGAGTGCGGCCCCACTGTCAATCGGCGTGTATACTGGCGCAGGTGCTGCAGCTCGTGTCCGCTTTCAGTTTAACTGTTCGCTGCGTTCCGGCCAGCCCGTCCATAAGCAGGATGCGCCCGATCAAAGGCGCCCCAGCGCCGGTTATCAGCTTGACGGTTTCCAGCGCCATGGCTGCGCCGACCATGCCAGTCATGGCGCCAACCACACCGACTTCATCGCAGGCTTCGGCGTCAGGTGGCGTCTCCGGCACCCAGCAGCGGTAGCAGGGCGCGCCCGGTTGCAGGCCGGATGCGAAGACGCTGACCTGCCCGGACCAGCCCGCAGCGGCGCCCTGCACGAGTGCGCGGCCCGATGCGTGGGCAGCGGCGTTGAGCGCATAGCGGGTGGGGAAATTGTCGGACGCGTCGATCAGGATATCGCCAGCGAGCGGATGGCTTTCGCTCCACCGGTGGCGATGCCAGGAGACCTGCGTATCCGGATGCGCAGCCTGCAAACTGGTGGCAAGCGTTTCAGCCTTGGGCTGGCCAACATCGCCTTCGCCGAACTGGATCTGGCGCTGGAGGTTTGAACGGTCGACGACATCATCGTCCCATATCTCGAGCCGGCCGATACCTGCTGCGGCGAGATAGAGTGCGCATGGGCCGCCCAGCGCCCCTGCCCCGACCATCGATACTGTCGCGCCGCGCAGTTTCTGCACGCCGGGTCCGCCAATTTCCTTGAGCAGGATATGCCGTTTATGGCGCTCGATATCCACGGGCTGGGACGTCATGATTTTGCGGCCCGTAGAGCGGTGGATGAGGCCGGATCGAGCGGGGCGGTCAAGTAGGTCCATGCGGGCGGCGTGGCCATGGGTAGTGTGCGCGCGGCTGAGGCCGGGATACGGCTGCTGGCAAACCGGCGCGCGAAAGGTGAGTTGCGCGCACCGGTGCCAACGCCCGGGCGCGCGATCACGGCAATCGGCAAAGTGCTGGCGATGCCCTGCCAGTCTTGCCAGAGGTGGAAGCCGACCATGTTATCTGCCCCCATGAGCCAGACGAAATGCGCCTGGGGTGCCCGGTTCACGATGGCGGCCAGCGTGTCGGACGTATAGGTCAGGCCGAGCTGCGCCTCGATGTCGGTCACGATCATGCGCGGGTTGGTGGCAAGCGTGCGTGCCGAGGTAAGGCGAGCGTCGAAATCGCCATGCGAGGTCTTCAGCGGATTGCCGCGCGCGACGATCCACCAGACCCAGTCCAGGCCGAGGCGCCGCATCGCCGTTTCGGCAACGTGCAGATGGCCGGAATGGGCCGGATTGAAGCTTCCGCCAAACAGGCCAATGCGCAGGCCGTCAACTGGTCCCGGAAGCTTCAGGTGATTCAAGGACGGGTCTGCCCTGTGCCCCTCACGACATATTTGTAGATCGTGAGTTGCTCGGCGCCCACAGGGCCCCGCGCATGGATGCGGCCAGTGGCGATGCCGATCTCTGCACCGAAACCGAACTCGCCGCCATCGGCGAACTGGGTCGAGGCATTGTGCAGCACGATGGCGCTGTCGACCGTCGCGAGGAAGCGGTCAGCCACGGCCTGATCCTCGGTGATGATCGCATCGGTGTGGCCGGACGACCAGCGCTCGATATGGGCGAGGGCGCCGTCAATGCCGTCGACGACAGACACAGCGAGGATAGGCGCGAGATATTCGGTGGCCCAGTCTTCTTCGGTGGCCGTCTTCATGCTCGGCACAATGGCGCGGGCCTTGGCGTCGCCGCGCAGTTCGCAGCCGGCATCAGTCAGCGCAGCGGCGATCTTTGGCAACAGCGTGTCGGCAACCTTGGCATCAACAAGCAAGGTCTCCAGCGAGCCGCAGACGCCCGTGCGACGCAGCTTGGCGTTGACGACGATATCGACCGCCTTCTGCGGATCAGCAGCGGCATCGACATAGGTATGGCAGAGGCCTTCAAGATGGCCGATGACCGGCACACGGGCATCCATCTGGACGCGCTCGACAAGGCTGCGCCCGCCGCGCGGGACGATCACGTCGATCTGGCCGTCGAGGCCGGAGAGCATGTGGCCAACAGCTTCGCGGTCTGTCGTGCCGACGAGCTGGATCGCGTCTTCGGGCAGGCCTTCCTTTTTCAGCGCGGCGCGCATGGCATCGACCAGCGCATGCGACGAGCGCGTGCTTTCCGAGCCGCAGCGCAGGATGGCCGCGTTGCCGGAGCGTAGGCATAGCGTGCCCGCATCCGCCGTCACATTCGGGCGGCTTTCATAGATGATGCCGATAACGCCGAGCGGCACGGCGACGCGGGCAAAGTCGAGCCCGTTGGGCTGCTGCCAGCGCGCGAGTTCGCGGCCGATGGGATCAGGCAAAGCGGCAATCGCTTCAACGCCGGAAACGATGCCGTCGACACGCTTCTCATCGAGTGCGAGGCGGTCGAGCATGGCAGCATCGAGACCCTTCTTGCGGGCCGCTTCCATGTCTTTCACGTTGGCTTCAAGGATGGTCGGTGCGGCGGCGCGGATCGCTTCCGCGATGGCCTTCAGGCCACGTGTGCGGTCGTCAGCGCTGAGACGGCCAAGCGCACGCGATGCACTGCGGGCACGTGTGCCCATGTCCATCATGGTTTCAGTCAGGGCGGAGTCGGGAACGGGAGATTGAACAGTCATGGGCCCTAGGTGCCGTAAACACAGGCAAACGGCAAGCCCCGCAGCCGACATCGACAGCGGTCAGGCGGGCACAGCAGACCGCCTCGACACGTCCAGAAGGCGCCCGCTGATACAGATGACAGCCATCAGCCACAACAGCACAATGAGCCGCTGTATAAGGCCCTGATAGGCATGCAGGGAACCGTCTTCAGGCACAGCGTAAAGTATCAGTGTGATCGATAGCGCCGCCGTGACCAACCCTGCAGACAGGACCTTCAAGGCAGCCTTTCGGAATACGGCTGAACGGAAAAAGGCCAGGGAACACAAGATCAGCCCTGCAGGCTGGACCAGAAACGCGATCATCGCCCCGGCCGCATGACCGGGCGTTATGGCATAGTCGCTCGAAATGCGCTGCGAAGGGAAAAGACCAGACAAGATGACGCCCACTGCGGCGACGGCCAGAAGAACGGGGCCCGCCCGTGATCCGAAGCCCTTCAGAGGCGTCATGCAAAGACCTAGCGCAAATACAAACATCGCCGCTCCGGTAACGGCAGTGCTGACGACCTGGATCCAGCCATTCGAATAGGACCCGAGCGCCCCGATCAATTCACTGACCTGACTATATTCCGGATGCATCATGCTTTGCCCGACCAGAATGATCGTGAACATGACAGCTGAGAAGATCCCGGCCCTCGCCGCCAGTTTCTCATCTATCAGAGTGTGACCTTGCCTGTCCGCAGCCAAGCCGGACCCCCTCACCTTTCTTTGCGCGCTTCTCAGCGCTGCGCTCCCCCCGACACAGTCCTGCCTATTATATATAATCACTAGCTGACTCTTCTCCTGAAACCCTTAAGTTCATTCCTGAAACAAAAGATTACCGGAGGAAACCATGATCGACGTAGAGGCGATGCCATTCATTGCAGACATCCCGCGCGTGCAGGCGACACGCGTACCAGACAATATTGCCTACTGGTTTGAGAATGCGTCAACGACCTTCGCCGAACTGGAAACGCGGACCAATCAGGTGGCCAATGGCCTGATCAGCCTGGGCGTTGAGCCGGGAGACAGGGTCGCCTACCTGGCAAAGAACACGGACGTCTATTACGAGATGCTCTTCGGCTGCGCCAAGGCGCGCGCCGTTATGACCGGCGTCAACACGCGGCTCGCCGCCCCTGAAATCCAGTTCATCCTGTCTGACGCGGCTGCAAAGGTCTTGTTCGTCGGCAAGGATTTCTACGCCATTATCGACCAGATCCGCGATCAGCTGCCGGACCTTCAGCGCATCATCACCATCAATGGCGACCGTGAGGACTGGGATTATTACCCGAGTTGGCGCAACGCCAAGCCAGATAGCGCGCCAGACCGCGCCCCGCTTGCCGATGATGACGTGATCCAGCTCTACACGTCCGGCACGACCGGGCGCCCGAAAGGCGTCCAGCTGACCAATGAGAATTATCGGGTCCTGCTGGAGCAGGCCCAGACGCTCGACTGGGCGGCCTATGGCGCTGGTGAGGCCGTGATGAACGCCATGCCCCTGTTCCACGTTGCGGGCGTCAATGTCGGGATACTGACGGCGGCGCAGGGCGCGAAAGCCGTCGTCCTGCGCGATATTGACCCGACCGTGATCCTGAAGCTCGTTGAGGAACACAAGATTGCCTATGCCTTCTGGGTACCTGCGGTCATCCTGATGCTGACCCAGCATCCCGAGATCAGGAATACGGACTTCTCGTCAATGAAGGTCGTCTCCTATGGCGCCTCGCCGATTGCCGAGAGCCTGCTGCTGGAAGCCAAGGAGATCATGGGCGTCAAGTTTACCCAGCTCTATGGCCTGACAGAGACCGTAGGGGCAGGCACCTATCTGCCGCCTGAAGCGCACGACCCTGCCTGGGGCAAACTGCGCAGCTGCGGCGTGCCATGGCCGGGCGCTGTCGTGCGCTGCGTTGATGGAGAGGGCAATTCCGTGCCGACCGGCGAGGTGGGAGAGATCGTGATCAAGGCGCGCTTCGTGATGAAGGGCTACTGGAACCGGGCCGATGCCACGGAAGATGCGATCCGCAATGGATTCTTCCACACGGGCGATGCCGGCTATTTCGACGAGGATGGCTTCCTCTACATCCATGACCGCGTGAAGGACATGATCGTTTCGGGCGGCGAGAACGTCTATCCGGCCGAAGTGGAGAACGCGATCTTCGGGCATCCGGGCGTGGCCGACGTTGCCGTGATCGGCGTGCCGGACGAGAAATGGGGCGAAAGCGTCAAGGCGATCATCGTGCCGAAGCCCGGCGAGGCGCCCACGGCGGAAGACATCATCGCGTGGGCCAAGGAGCGCATTGCCAGCTACAAGTGCCCGAAAACCGTGGACATCGCTAGCGAGCTGCCCCGCAACCCATCCGGCAAGATCCTGCGCAAGGACCTGCGCGAACCCTATTGGGCCGGACGCGATCGGCGCATCGGCTAGGGAAGGATGCAAGACAAAGAAAAACCCCGCACCATCTGGTGCGGGGTTTTTCATTGCTTCAGGTCGGAAAGATCAGGCGGCTGCAGCCACTTTCTTCTTGGCGGCGAGGCCCTTGGCCAGTTTTTCCATGGCGGTTGCCTTGTCGATGCTTTCGACGGCAGCCAGTTCACGGGCCATCCGGTCCAGCGCGCTTTCGTACAGCTGGCGCTCGGAATAGGACTGCTCGGGCTGGTCGTCACCGCGGTGAAGGTCGCGCACGACTTCCGCGATCGAGATCAGGTCGCCGGAATTGATCTTGGCTTCGTATTCCTGGGCGCGGCGCGACCACATGGTGCGCTTGACGCGGGCACGACCGCCAAGGGTTTTCATGGCATCATCAACCAGTTTGGAGCCGGCCAGGGCGCGCATGCCGGAGGCTTCGGCGCGATTGGTTGGCACGCGCAGGATCATCTTGTCCTGATCGAAGGCAACCACGTAAACTTCAAGTTCCATGCCGGCGACGGTTTGTTTTTCGACGCTGGTAATCTTTCCTACACCATGCGCAGGATATACGACGCTCTGACCGACTTCGAATGCAAGTGCTGCGGTGTCTGCTTTTTTAGCCATGAAGTATCGCCCTTTTCTACGCATTCAGAGCCAAACAAGCTTTGCCCAGTCCGTTGTTTACGGTCTGAGGTTAGACTTTTCAGCTCTGGTTCAATTATTGCTCAAGTCGTAAGACTATCACAATCGTGCAAGTTTTACAACAGGGTACGGCATAGTGCCCGGGCAGGTCCGGCCAATAAAATCAAGAACTTCGTTAACCTTTGGGCCTGTCTGCAGTCATTGCAGCAGCGCGGGCGGCAGGACGGGATCAGTCACCCTCGCCCGGTGCGGGGTTGAAATATTTTTCCAGCTTACCGGTTTCCTGCGCAAATTTTTCGCGATCTGCTGGCGGCTCTTTCATGCGGGTAATGTTGGGCCAGGTCTTGGCAAAGTCGCTGTTGAGCTTCAGCCACTTGCCGTCCGGATCGTCTTCCGTGTCGGGCTTGATCGCCTCGACGGGGCATTCCGGCTCGCATACGCCGCAATCGATGCACTCGTCCGGGTGGATGACGAGCATGTTTTCGCCTTCGTAGAAGCAGTCCACCGGGCAGACTTCCACACAATCCATGTATTTGCAGCGGATGCAGGCATCGACGACGATATAGGTCATGAGCGGGAGGGCCTCTTGAACAGGTGTGCAGCGGGCGAAATGGCCTTAGCATGCCCCTCTGTCAATGAGACAAGCTGGCCTGAGTGTTTAGCGAAGGTCAGGCTGCGCCATCTGTGCGCGCTTCTGCGCGTTGGCGGGCGCCGGCGCGGGAGACGTCGTCGACATAGAGGAGCGAGGCGACCTGGCGGATATAGGCCTCTTCGATGGGGCTTTTTTCGCCATCGGACAGCGCGACACGGTAAAGCCCTTCGATGATCGAGACGCGTTCGGCCATGGCGAGCTTCTTCACGTGCCTAGTAAACTGATAAGAATCAACGGCTTCTTCGGCCAGAGCTTCCCCTTCTGCCAGGACGGCATCGGCCTTGTCGGCGTCAAAACCGAAGGCTTCGAGCAGGATTTCGGCGATCATGTCGCTCTCGATATTGACGTAAACACCGTCAATGAGGGCGGCTTCGACCATGAGGGCGGCGGCGGCGACCTGTGGGTCCATGGCCTTGAGGGCGGGTGTCTTGGGGGCGAACATACGCCTTAGAGCCTTGATCATAAATCATTTTCCACAAGTTTGTAGAGCGCCTGCGCCTCTTCTGCCGGACCGCGTCTTTCGCCGAGGGCCAGGATTTCGATGGTTTTTATATGCTCCCCCCGGCCGAAAGTGACAACATCACCGACTGACATGGCAAGGCCCGGCTTGTCGGAACGACGTGTCTGACCCCCACGGGAGATGCGGATACCTTTGCGCTTCACATGATCGGTGGCGAGCCCACGGGTCTTGAAGAAGCGCGCGCGCCAGAGCCAGATATCGAGTCTGACACTGGCGGTCTCGTTCACTGGAAAGGCGTGTAGGCAAAAGCAGGAGACGCAGCAGGCTTTGCGCCCTTCGGCTTGCGTTTCCGCTTGGCCTTGTCCCGTGCTGGGGGGGTAGGCGGCAGCAGCGCAGCGAGGGCCGCAAAGGGACTGTCAGGGTCCATCTTGCGTTCAGGAGGGGCACTTCGCGGACCGTTCCGGGGACTTCCCGGACCATTCCGTGACCGCTCATTGCCCTTTGGCCGTCCGCCGGGCGCCCCCTGGCGGCCCTGAGGGCGTTCGCCGCGTGGTTTTGGAGCAGGCCTATCGTCCGGACGGGCGCGGGCAGCATAGCGCCAGAGGAGGACCGCTTCGGTCTCCTTATCCTTTTCGGCGGGCGCGAGGCCGAAGCCTTTCAGCACGGCGGGCCAGTCATCGGACGGGCAGGAAACGACGGAGGCAAGATCAATCGGGATGGCGAAAGCGTTCTTGTCGGCCTCCTTACGGCGCTTGGCGATTTCCCAGCCGAGACGTTCGGCGAGGTCTGCGCGCACGGCGCGGCGACCGAAGCGGAGATAGCCATTGGCGGCGAGTGCTTCTTCCGGCCATGTGCCATCGAGCGGGAAGGAACCGGCGCCTTCGGGGGCGAGCGGGAAAGGCGAGCCAGCCTGCACGGCGCGCAGAATGGCGATGAGGCGCTGGGCGGCAGGCTTCTGGGCATCCGGCGCATGGGCAGCGACGCGGCCGGCGCGCAGGCCGAGGGCCTTGAGGGCTTCGCGCTGTTCCCCGGTGAGGCGGGCGGAGGGATCGTCCTGGCGCAGGTCCACCGAGGCGCCGCTTTCGAGGATGCGGAAGGCGAGGCCGCGCGCGAGGCCTTCGAGCGCGTCGCCGGCCTTCTCGTGGCGCAGCTTCCAGTGCGTCGGCAGGACGCGGGACATTTCATGCTTCAGCCAGTCAGAGGCGCGCATCAGGGCGGCAGCGCGCTCGCCGGGCTCAACCTCGGAGGCGCCGATCAGTTCGACGCCGGGGCTCATCCAGTCGCCGCCCTTGGTAAGGCGGGCAATGGGGTGGCCACCGAATTCGATATTGCCTTCATCGTTCAGGCTGAACGCGCCGACGGGCGCACCGGCAATCTGGCCGAGGCGTTCGACCAGCATCGGGCGGATGGCCGCGAGGGCCGCGCCGCGAACGGCCTTGCCTTCCAGCGTGCGGGCATCGAGCACGGGCTCGAATGTCAGGCCCTTGAGGCGGCCGACGAGGTGGCCTTCTACGGTCACGTCGCCATCCGGCGTCAGGTCAGTCACGAGGGCATCTTCCTTCTTAAGGCTGGCCAAGAGGGCCGTCGTTCGTCGATCCACAAACCGTGCGGTCAGGGCTGTGTGTAGCGCATCAGACAGGGTGTCTTCAATCTCGCGCGTTCTATCCTGCCATCTGGCTGGGTTTTCCAGCCAGTCAGGCCGGTGCGCCGCATAGGTCCAAGTGCGGATATTGGCAAGCTGTTGCTGCAATTTTGCGATCCCGCCGCTGGTGCCGCTGAGGTCGTCGAGGCGGCGTTCGAGGCCCGCGTCGGAGAGGCGCGCATCAGGATCGGCCAGCGTTTCGGCGAGGCCGAGCACGAGGCGGGCGTGGCCTTCAGGGCCGGCTTTCCTAAAGTCAGGAAGCCGGGCGAGATCCCACAGGCGGCGCACGCGTGCCTGGCCGGAGACGTTGGGGCCGATGGCGCCATCTTCGGCCATACGGCGCAGCACCCATTCATCGAGCGCGTTCGGATTGTGGATCAGGACCGGATTGCCGGAGGGCCGCTCAAGGCTGCGGATGAGGGATTTCAGCGAGGCATAGTCGAGCGCGGAATTGCGCCACTGGATATGGTCGACCGGATCGAAGCGGTGTTGCTCAATCCGCTTCCATGTCTCTTCCTCGAAGGGCGGGCAGTCGCCTGTCTCGCCGAATTCGCCATCGGTGCGGAAGCGCCCTGCCCGGCCTGCGATCTGGCCACACTCGGCAGCGGTCAGCGCGCGGTGGCGGCGGCCGTCAAACTTGGTGCGCGAGGCAAAGACGACGCGGTCGACATCGAGGTTCAGGCCCATGCCGATGGCGTCGGTGGCGACGATGTAATCGACCTCGCCGGACTGGTACATGGCGACCTGCGCATTGCGCGTGCGCGGGCTGAGCGCGCCCATGACCACGGCGGCGCCACCCTTCTGCCGACGGAGCAATTCGGCAATGGCGTAAACCTCCTCGGCGCTGAAGGCGACAATGGCCGTGCGCTTGGGCAGCTTGGTGATCTTGGTCTTGCCTGTGTAGGTGAGTTCCGAGAAACGCTCGCGCGCCTCGGACTCGACGCCGAGGTTCAGCGTGCGCAGCAGGCCGCGCATCGTGTCTGCGCCGAGCAGCAGGGTTTCCGACTGGCCCCGCATGTGGAGGATGCGATCCGTGAAGACATGGCCGCGGTCTTCGTCTTCGGCGAGCTGGATTTCGTCGATGGCGACAAAGTCTGCGCGCGTGTCGGTGGGCATGGATTCCACGGTGCAGATGAAATAGCGCGCGTTCGGCGGGACGATGCGTTCTTCGCCCGTGATGAGGGCGACATGGGCCGCACCCTTGCGCTCGACAACGCGGTCATAGACCTCGCGCGCAAGCAGGCGCAGCGGCAGGCCAATCATGCCCGTGCCGTGGCCCAGCATGCGCTCGATGGCGTAATGCGTCTTGCCGGTATTGGTGGGCCCGAGAATGGCCTTGAGGGAGGAACTCATGGCGCGAGGTGGTGCGGGGGATGCGGGGAGGAGTCAAGCGGGGGAGAAAGTGGACCTGTTATTGACAGTTACCGACGGGGTCCGCTCAATCAGAAAAAAGTGATTCAAATGAGCGAATTATACTCTCAGTGAGCCCGATCATCTCTTCAAGTGAGGGAATGACCTCGCAATTGCCAGCCGGACCGGCTTCCGGAAAGATAAGGCGCATCTTAGGTTTTGTCGCTTCGACGTGCGTGATTACTGCACGGCCATCAATAACTGCGGCCTTGACTTCAGGCGTAGTGATATTTCCCCCCGCTGGTATCAGTGCTCGATGCTTGTCTTGAATGTCCAAGTCGTGAAGCGCTCGGAGAACCGAATTGCCTTCTGGATAGGGTCGCAGTTTCCTCAGCAACTCGATCGCTTCATCGGATGCTCGATTGAAGTGCTTGTCGACGATCATTCTCTCGAAATGGTGCGCACTACTTCCGAAGGGAAAATGAACTCCTTTATCATTTCCGCCACTGAGACGAACTACTAGGCTAGCTAGAATATCGAGACTCGCGCGACAGTTATGAACAGTATCGCCGATTACAGCTCCATACTCGGGGCCCGGCAATTGAACGACAACATCCAATTTTGCTCTGTCGGCCGAGGTAGCCGGGCGAAATTCGAACGCGTACCAGTCGGTGCAGAAATGATCTTCTTCGAGGACGCGCAAGCGGTTCAGGTGTCGCCTAGCCTGCTTGGTCTTCAGTCGCGGCTCATCAAAAGGAACGCGCACTGGGCCGACACCAGCCATCGTGAGTTCGATATCTGCTGAGTACTCCATGCCGTAGTCCCGTTCGGAATTGACTCAGAATGAGTCTGATAGACAAGGATTGTAGACACTTCTTAGGTCGATTGAAGCCTTCCCTCTCCATCACCCTCCCTGTCTCAACGGCATTAAGCCCTACCAAATAAAGCCGCCCCTGCCTGCGCAGGGGACACGGGAATTTGGGTTGGCGGGGTTGGCAGACCCCCACCCCTGCAAGGGGGAGGTTAGGTGGGGGTCTGCTGGCGGTGCAGCAGGGAGATCATTTGAGGTCTGAGAAGCCCCCTCCGTCTGGCCGCTTTGCGGCCAGCCACCTCCCCCGCAGGCGGGGGAGGATAAGGGGGCGGTTTTCCTCCCCTGTTTACGGGGGAGGTGCCCCGAAGGGGTGGAGGGGGCTTTTGAGGCTGCGAGATAAATATTGAAGGTTCGGTTCGGAAGCGGGGGCGTCCTCAGCCCGCCGGGGCTGTGCCGGGGCGGAGGAAGGCGAACATGTGCTGGACGTAGTCGGCCTTGCCGAGGTCGACGCGCTGGTTTCGCAGGATCGCGTAGGCTGTCATCAGGTGGAAGTAGAATTGCGACAGGGCCCAGTCGCGGGCGTAGCCTTCGCCTTCAAGGTCGAACGTGAGACCCATGGGCAGTTCCAGCTCAAGCGGCTGGCCGGCGCCTGCGTCCAGTGCATCGGGCGCGAGCGTGTCCAGGAAGACGAGCGCCTCGTCGACGCGGGCCAGCGCTTCGGCCATCGTGCCGGGATGGTCGCCGGCATTGCGGCCTTCGTCGAGCAGGACGTCGATGGCGGCGGGAAACGGCTCATGCCGGAGGCGGTAGACACCTTCATAGGCCTGGCGGCAGGCAAAGCGGACCTGGGTCGACAGGGGGAACATGTCGGGCGCGAGGCGCGCGGACAGCAGCGCGTCGGAATCTTCGACCTGCGCCTCGGCCTTGCGGAGCCAGAGGGCGAGCGCCTGAAGCATCTGCTTGTAGGTGGGGATCAATAGCGCGGTGGGCGTCATGGGAGTGCCTTGTTCTGGTGGCCGATGGGCGCTGTGCTAGCAACGCAGGCAACGCTCGCCAAGGGGTCTCAGGCCAGTTCCAGCTCGCCGACGGGCGCGGCTTTGACCACGGGCACGGATGTGCGCACCGAGTCCGGGCGGCAGTCGAGCAGTTCCCAGCGGCCGTCATGGTGTTCGACGAGGGCGGTGCAGCTTTCGACCCAGTCGCCATCATTCATGTAGGTGATGCCGTCAATGTCGCGCATCTCGGCGACATGGATGTGGCCGCAGATGGCGCCGTCATAGCCCTTGCGGCGGCAATAGGCGGCGACGTGGTCTTCGAAATTGTGGATATAGTTGAGGGCACGCTTGGTGCGCTTTTTCAGGGCCGCCGACAGCGACCAGTAAGGCAGGCCGAACATGCGGCGCACGCTGTTCAGGTTTGTGTTGACCCAGAGCAGGGCATTATAGGCGTGGTCGCCGAGGTGCATGATCCATTTGCGGTCGGCACGCATCATGCCGTCGAACATGTCGCCATGGACGACGAGATAGCGCTTGCCGTCCTCGCCCTGGTGGACGGCGCGGTTCTTCACGTGGATGTCGCCGAAGTTCAGCCGGAAATGCATGAAGGCGCGCAGGAACTCGTCATGGTTGCCGATGATGTAGGTGACGTCTGTGCCGCGCTTGGCCGCCGTCAGGATACGGCGGATGGCGTTGGTGTGGGCCTGCGGCCAGTACCATTTCTTCTTGAGGCGCCAGCCATCGATGATGTCGCCGACGAGATAGAGATGCTCGCTGGTGTTCAGCTTGAGGAAGGCACAGAGGGCCTCAGCCTGGCTGCCGCGCGAGCCAAGGTGGACATCGGAGATGAAAATCGCGCGGTATTTGGGCGTGGCCTGGGTCATTACAATTTGCCCATACGCTGATTTGAAAAGGCTTTTGTGACGGAAAGGCTGCAGTTTTGTGACGGCGGCAGCGCCTAGCTTTCCAGTTCGACGTCCCAGTAGAGATAGTCCATCCACGTATCATGCAGGTGGTGGGGCGGGAATTTGCGGCCGATTTCCTGCAGCTGGTAATTGTTCGGGCGGAAGGGCTTGTGCTGCAGGTGGACGTCGCAGTCGCGCAGCAGCTTGCCGCCCTTGCGCAAGTTGCACGGGCTGCAGGCGGCGACGATGTTCTCCCATGTCGTGCGGCCACCCTTGGAGCGCGGGACGACGTGATCGAAGGTGAGGTTCTCGTGCGTGCCGCAATAGGCGCAAGCGAAACCGTCGCGCAGGAACACGTTGAAGCGCGTGAAGGCGGGCGGCCTATCCTGTCGCACAAAGTCGCGCAGGGCGATGACGCTAGGCAGGCGGAACTCGGTTGAGGGGCTGCGCACGACATAATCGTATTCGGCAATGATATCGACGCGGTCGAGGAAGACGGCTTTGACCACTTCCTGCCAGGGCCATAGCGATAGCGGGTAATAGGACAGGGGCCTGAAGTCGGCATTCAGAACAAGGGCAGGCCGGCCATGGGGCGGCGCAGAAATGATCTCAGCCATGGTGACCCCCATGCGGCACGAGAAGACTGGTAACCTGTTTGAACCCGCTGAAGGCAGCACTCCTTTGCACGCTCGCCCGTCTGATAGGCGATTCATGTCATGAGATTATGACAGTCAGGGATGATTGCAACCGGTCACGGACGGGCCTGTTTCGCGCGGTGTGCGTGCAGCCAGGCCCAGAGCAGGTGCGCGGCGACGCCGCGATAGGGCCGCCAATCCTCCGCATGGGCCGTGAAGGCCTTGATATCCATGCGGGTTTCATGGGCAGAGAGCAGCTTGTGCGCCTCCATCAGGCCAACATCGCCAACCGGGAAAGCGTCCATCGCGCCAGTGGCATAAAGCAGGAACAATTCCGCCGTCCATGGGCCGATGCCCCGCACAGCGAGGAGTTCGCGGCGTGCTTCGTCCAGGGGCGCGGCGCAGACGCGGGTGAGGTTAAGCTGGCCGGTGACGAGCGATTCGGCAATCGAAGTGAGGTGGGCGACCTTGGGGCGCGACTGGCCGCAGGCGCGCAGGGCTTCCGGATCAGCGGCGAGGACGGCTTCGGCGGTGACGTCGCCGAACAGCGTTTCGGTGCGGGCCCAGATGGCACCCGCTGCGCTGAGCGAGATTTGCTGGTGCGAGATCATGCGGGCGAGCGTCGCATAGGTAGGCGCAGCCTCCCGCCAGACCGGCAGGCCGGTTTCGGCATAGGCGCGCGCGAGGGCGGGGTCGGCGCGCGACAGCGTCTCGCAGGCGGCGGTTAGCCTTGCCTGCGACGGGCCTGTCATGGGGCGGGGACTGGTATCTGGCCGACCACGATTGCGCCAATCTTGACCTGATTGTTCTCGACCGTGAACATCAGGAAGCCGTCATTGGCCGAGGCCGTTTCCAGCGTCGCGACGGTGGCCTGTTCCTGAAGACGCCAGCGATTGGCGGCCTTGAGCGCAGCCTTAAGGCCCTCCGGATCGTCGATACGAATACCGAACGATCCGTTCACCAGCTCATTTTCCACGGTCAGCGTGCCCTTGGCGCCGAAATGCAGCGGACCCCAGTTCAGCAATAACTGCCCCAATTCCACGCCGCCCCCAAGCTCAAGGTACGCATCGTACAGCTTGTCGAGCTTGCCGCCGCTGCTCACCCAGGCCGGATAGAAGTTGTGAATCTCGGCGATGACGCGACTTGCCTGCAGATCGGTGCCGAGCCATGGCGCCTGCACAGGCGCGGCATCAATTGTGAGCGCGTCCCACTGCAGGGCGACCAGAAGATCGTCGGCATTTTCCGGGCGCGGGGCGAGATTCAGCGAGAAGGCCTTGGCCGTGTAGGCGTGACCGTCGATGAGGGCTGACACATCGTTGAGGGACAGCGCCGCGCGGTGCAGGCCGGCCTCTGTCCATGAAAGGCTGGCGGCCGATTTGCCGTCAATGTCGAACGTGTGACGAATGCCGAGCACATCCGTCACCAAATTGCGGCCCGGCGAGCGGGCGATGAGGTGGTGCCAGTCCCAGGGCTGCATGACGACCTGCAACTGCTCACCCTGCCAGCTGGCCATGTTGGGCGGCTGGTAGTGCGGCTTGCTGAATTCAAGCGCGAAGCGGAACGGATAACCGCCAATCTCGCGCGATTCGTAATCAACGATGGCGCCGCGCGCCCGCTCGGCCGCGACCCATTCGTCGACGCCGTGCTCGATTTCGCCGCGCGCATAGACCCAATAGGCCGAATAGGCGCCGATCAGCGCGAAGAGCAGCAGGAAGGGGAAGAACAGCCAGAAGCGCGAGCGGCGGCGTTCTTCGACAGGCTGCACGAGGCCCGGGTCATTCCAGTAATTGCTCATGTGGGCTGCATATCCTCGTCCAGTCGCGTGCGGCCCTGAATGGCGAGCCCCTCGGTCAAAAGTCTATCCGTGGCGGTTTCTATGTCGCTTTCAAGGCGCTTCATCAACGTCTTCCGGTCCAACCCCGCCGGGATGACAGGCAGGAATTCGTAGACGATACGGCCCGGGCGGCGCCGCGTTCCGTGGGCGGGCCAGCAAAGCCCGGCATTGGTGGCCACCGGCAGCACAGGCACGTCCAGCGCCTTGTAGAGCGCAACGACGCCAGCGGCATGATAATGCGGCGGCGCACCGGGCGCGCTGCGTGTGCCTTCCGGGAAGATGACGACCTGACGCCCCTGCCCCGTTGGGACTTTCGCCTTGGCCTGCTTCACCATGGAGCGCAGCGTTTTGGTGCTGCCTGCCCGGTCGATCGGGATCATGTCGCTTTTGAGGGCATACCAGCCGAGGAAGGGATACCAGAGCAGCTCCCGCTTCATGATGATCAGGCTGTCGCGCACCACGATGAAGGGCACGAAGATGTCAAACATGCACTGGTGCTTGCCGGCATACATGAACGGGCCATCGGGGATGTTTTCGAGGCCGCGGAATTCGGTCTCGATACCGCAGATCACTTTCATGCCCCAGCGCAGCGACTGCGCGTAAATCCGGATGCCCCGCATGATGACAACACGCGGCAGGAAGAGCGCGATGATGAACACCGTGCCCATCAGGGCCATCATGCCATAGAGATAGGCGACAAAGAGAAGGGAGCGCAGCTGCATCATGGACGGGGAGGTTTAGACCCTCAGCCGAGTGCCGTCACCCGCCACTTTGCCCATTCTGTCAGTACGCCGCGAAACGACTTGGGATCGCGCAGGACCGCAGACGGATCCACCACGGTCCTGACAGGATATGGCTCCAGCTCGAGATCGGGCATAGCGCGGTGCAGCAGCAGCAGGCTGCGCTGCATATGATAGTCGGATGTTACGATAATCAGGCGCGTATAGCCGTGTTCATAAGCCCAGGCGGCGGTTTCCTCGGCATTGCCGATGGTCGTTTCAGCCTGATAGCCAATATCGACGCAGCAGGCATAGGTTTCAGGCGCGCCGCCGGCCAGCGTGATCAGATCGTCCATGCCGACATCAGGATTGACGCCAGAAATGAGCAGGCGCTCACCGCGACCGGCTGTGACGAGGTCCACGCCCGCTGCGATCCGCATGCCGGACCCGCCCGTGAGGGCGACAACGCCATCTGCTTCATGCGCAATGGCCGGGACCGATTCGGCCGCGCGATTGGCGAAGGCGAAGAAATCGAACGTGATTCCGGCCAGCGCGACAAAGAAGAGGGCGGGCAGGATTCCGAGGGAGCGAGAGGTGGAGCTGCGTTTCACATGACGCCTTTCAGCGCGCGGATCACGGTTATGCGGGCCGCAAGGCGGGCAGCAAAGCCAGCAATGACGGGCGTGATCACGAGAATGACGAGGTCGAAGAAGTCGAGGCTGAGCTCTGGCAGAAGACCGGACCGACCGCCATGCGCCTGTACAGTAAAGATCATCAGCGCGGCCGCACCGAGCGCCATGAGCGCGCCGACTGATCCCGCCCGAAGGCCGAGCACCCAGAAGCGCCGCTCGAACAGGCCTGCAATGAACCGGTCGCGGGCACCTGCAAGGTGGAGCACATCGACGATATCACGCCGCGCCAGAAGCGCCGCGTGGGTGGCAAAGGCAATGACGGCGACAGCTGTGGAGACGAGGAGCGCAACCGCGATCATGGCCGTCATGCGGGCAATGGCCAGCACGCGGCGGACATCGCCGGCCCAGTCGGCATGTTCATCCACGGCGCTGGCAATACCGGCCTCTGTGAGTTTGCGGGCAATCGTGGGGCCCATGTCGGGTGCATTCGGGTCTGCCTTGACGGCGACGAGCTGGGGCAGCGGCAGGCTGTCAGGCAGGCCGCGACTGCCGAAATTGGGCTCCAGCAGGGCGTCGATCTCTTCTTTGGAGAAGACGCGCACTTCCCGCACGCCCTCGATCTCGCGGATGATCTTGGCGGCGTCATCAGCGCCGCGCCTGTCGGCATCCGGCAGGCTGACGGTGAGCTCGCCCTGCACTTCGGCCGTCCAGCTCTTTGCCGCGCCATAGGTCGACTTGGCCGAGAGAGCCGCCAGCGCCGCCAGGAAGCAGAGGGCGCCAACGACAAAGAACAGCGCGGCTTCGCGCACATCCTCGACCGGCAGGAGCGGTGTTTCCTTCACGCGTGGCATGGGTCAGCCTCCCAATCCGGGATCTGTGCGCCGCCGCGCCGCCTGCCCGCCGAACTCGACATCCTGTACGAGAAGGCGATTGGTCAGCCGGTAGACGGGGGCTTCGACCTGGCGAACGAGGCCGAGATCGTGCGTGGCGATGATCACCGTGGTCTGGCGCCGTTTGTTCAGTTCCAGAAAGAGGCGCATCAGGCGCGTGCCCATTTCCGGGTCAACGTTGCCCGTTGGCTCGTCAGCGATGAGGATATCAGGCTGCGTCACGACGGCGCGGGCAATGGCGACGCGCTGCTGTTCGCCGCCCGAAAGTGTCGGCGGCTTGGCGTGGAGACGCTGGCCGAGGCCCACCCAGGCGAGCAATTCCTCAACATCGGCGCGGTAATCTGCCTCGCGGCGGCCCAGCACGCGCAAGGGGAGCGCCACATTCTCATAGGCCGAGAGATGCTCCAGAAGCCGGAATTCCTGGAAAACCACGCCGACCCTGCGGCGCAGGGCCGAGAGCTGGTCGCGCGTGAGATTGCTGGTGGGACGGCCAAACAGGCTGACCTCACCCTTGCTGGGTTTCAGGGCGAGATACAGAAGTTTCAGAAGACTTGTCTTGCCAGCGCCCGAGGCACCCGTCAGGAAGCTGAACGAGCCGGGTTTCAGGACGAGATCAATATCGCTAAGTATGTCTTCGGAAGTGTCATAGCGGAGCGATACCGAATCTAATCGAACGGCGACATCTTCAAAGAGGTCGTGTCGTGGATGGGTCATGGGCTCCTGCCTGTCAGCTCAGGCTATTGGTTTTAATGGGGCGAATTGCGGGAAAGACCAAGTCATGATCCTCACCTGTCCCTCGTGTGAGACCCAGTATTTCGCCGATGACTCAACAATCGGTGAAAGCGGGCGAACCGTAACCTGCGCAACCTGCGGCCATAGCTGGTTCGTGAACCCGCAAGGCTTGCCCGGGCATGAGCCTGCAGCCGCCGCACCGGCAGCGCATGAAGTGTACCGGGAACGGGTGCGCGAGCAACGCCGCCGCAAGAGCCGATTTGCCGCGCTTGTGTCGTGGATCGTAACAGCGGCGGTGTTTTTCACGCTTGGACTGGCCGCCATCATTTTCCGGAATGACGTGGTCAAGGTGTGGCCGGAATCGGCGACGGCCTACAAACGGGTTGGCTTCTCGGTGAACCGTTTCGGGCTGGAATTCAGCGATATCGAGCGCAGCCGGACCTTCAATGACACGATCCCGGTCGTGACCGTATCCGGCAAAGTGATAAATGTGGCGCGCAGCACGGTGGAAACGCCGGCGGTGCGCGTTGGCCTGATGGACGAGCGCGGCAAGGAAGTCGCCCTGAAATATGGTAGCGTGACGCCGGCTGAGCTGAACGCCGGGGCCACTGGCGAATTCAAGATCGTGCTCGAGCAGGCACCGATGGAGAGCTTCGAGATCGAGCTGTCCTTCGTTGACCGCGCCGATGTACCGCCTGAACCCGAGCCCACGCCGGAGACAGCTTCCCCAACCGACGAAACTGCCCCCGATCTGGCAGCGTCCGATGCCGAAAGCCCGACGGAATGACTGAAATGCCCCCGATTGAAGTCCTCGTCACCGAGGATGAGCTGATGGCCCGCATTGAAGAGCTGGCCGATGCGCTTGCGCCCAGCCTGCAGGGCGACTGGTCGGCCGTGTCCATCCTGATCGGGGCAACCCCGTTTACGTCAGACCTGATGAAGGCGCTGGCACGGCGGGACATTCACCCGGTTCTGGATGTGATCTGGCTGGAGAGCTATCGCGATGCCCGCGAAAGCTCGGGCCGTGTCGTCGTGCGCGCCGATCTTGGCCGATCGGTCGAGGGGCGTGGCGTGCTGTTGCTGGATGATGTGTTTGACACGGGCCGCACGCTGGCCTTTGCCAAGGCACACCTGCTGGCCAAGGGCGCACGCCAGGTGATCACGTGCGCACTGACGCAGAAGCCATGGGCCCCCCGCGGCGAGGACGGCGTTGACTTCTGCGCCTTCGATTCCCCGGGGCGTTACCTTGTCGGCTATGGCATGGACGATGCGGGCAAGTATCGCGGCCTGCCCTATATCGGCGCGCTGGACTAGGTCAGCGCGTACCAGATACAGGCACCAGCCGTTACCAGCATGACGATCACGCTGAGCAGCGTACCGACCATACGGCCGAAGCTGCTGCCTGACGAGCCACCGAGACCGATGGCGTGCAAGACGCGGCCGAGCAGGAAAGTGGCGCCGAGTACGTGGATCAGCAGCGTTGGCGCGGCAAGCCCAGCCAGTCCCAGCAGCCCCAACAGGACGACCGGCACATCTTCGACAGCGTTGCCCTGAACCCGGATCGCGCGCTGGAGTGCCTCATTGGCGCCGTCGCCAAAGCCGACTTTCTCGGACGTACGCACGCGCCCGACATTCATCTTCAAAGCAAGCATGAGCAGGCCAAAAAGCCCGATATAGAGTGTTGCAGCGGCAAATGCGGTCATGGATAGTTCTCCCTTTATGAGATGGCTTATCGTCAGTTGCAGGAACTGCGAAACATTCCGTTCGGAAATTAACGACGGCCACAGACCTAAGCGGTAATCTGGGCGCATGAAACGTGTCCTGCTATCGGCCCTCATCCTCAGTCTTTACGGCAGGGCCGCCGCCGATACGTTCTGCAATCATGAAATTGGCATGATCGGCACTAAGGCCATCGGTTACGTGATCCCGTATGGCCCGATGATGTCTGAAGATACCGATCTGTCTGCGGCTTCGCATGACCAAGACATCTGCCGGATAATCAGTTTTGATGGCCCGATCCCCGTCGGGCCCACCCGGCTGGACGACTGCCAGAACTTCCAGCATGTGCGCAGCGACAACGTCATCGAAACCGGACACATTTTCACCGATGAAGAGGCCAAGATCGGCCATCCCGTCTCCGAATACTTCTCGCCGCTCGTCTTTGCTGTTGAAGGCCAGATGGCGGCGCTAGAGCTCAAGACAGGAGAGACCCGATGGGTCCAGTCCGACCATTTGGCGCGTGGCGTTCCGACCTCTTTTGAACCTTCAGTATATGATGGGAAATCAGCGGTCGGTTATGAGGGAGGCATATCGTCCGATGTCCTTTATGCGCAGGCCGCAGCGGGTGCCGAGACTCAGCCGCCATCCAATCGCGGACCTGCTCAGGATGCTTTCCGCGACAAAGTTCTGGCGGGCCACCCGCATGACGAAGCGGCACTGCTTCAGATGGAGGTGCATTCCGGGTTCATATATCGTGTGACGGATGTGGTCACCGTGGCGGACGGAAGTGTCTGGTTCGAACTGGAAGAAAAGGCCGCTCTGTCCTCGTGGAACTGGCCGGCCGAAGTCCTTGCTATCTATGGCAATGATGCGAACAGGCTGACAAGCGACCCGATCCGAACGGTCTACATGCCCTTCAGAAAGCCAGACGGAACCGTGGTGGCGGTGCTTACGTCAGGCTTCGACTGCGGCTGCTGACCCAGCACACATCCTACCAGACGCCGATATTCTCTGCGCTGGCCCACGGCTCCTTGGGCGCCTTGCGTTCGCCCTTCTGTAGCAGCTCGACCGAGATGCCGTCCGGTGACCGGATGAAAGCCATGTGGCCGTCGCGGGGCGGACGGTTGATCGTTACGCCCTGCGCGGCGAGGCGTTCGACGGCTTCATAGATATCATCGACCATATAGGCGAGGTGGCCGAAATTACGGCCGCCCTGATAGGCTTCCGGATCCCAATTATAGGTCAGCTCCACCATCGGGATATTGACCTGCGTGGGGTTGGCATCCGGCGCGATGCCACCGAGGCGTTTCACGTCCGCGGGCGAGGCAAGGAAGACCAGCGTGAAGCGGCCCTGCTCGCTGTCGACACGACGCACCTGTTCGAGGCCGAGGCCGTCGCAGTAGAATTTGAGCGCCGCATCGATATCCGCGACGCGCACCATCGTGTGCAGGTATTCAATGCTCAAGTGAGGCCTCCATTCAGGTCGCGCACGACCTGTTTCAGATTGGGCGGCATCAGGGCGTAATAGCGCCGCATCGCGACCGCGAGCAGCACGATCATGAAGGCCATGATGCCGAGGAAAACGGAAAATGTGTGGATCAGCGTGCCGGTCTCGAAAACGGGCGAGCCGCCGGACGCCTGCCAAAGCAGGCCCCAGACCATGTTGAACGCCGCCACGAAGGGCGCGATCAGGACCGACACGATTGTCGCGCAGACAAAGAAATAGGTCGCCGATCGCGGGCCTTCACTGCGCAAGTAAAGGTCTGTGAATTCGGCGTCAGTGACATCAGCGGGGATTTCGCCGGCTTCCTTGCGGGCCGCGAGCACTTCAGGGGCGAAATCGCGCGCGGATTTCCAGCGCCAAGCAAGGTGAAGCCCCCAAGCAAGAAGCGCGACGAAGAGCAGTGTCATAGGCAACATGGAAAGACTGGCAGGCCCGGGTCATGCGGCATGGCGCCGTCTACCCAATCGCCTGTCAGGCGGCATGGGCGCGTTCATAGGTAAGCATGGCACGTTTGCGCGCCACACCCCAATGATAGTTATGGAGACGGCCGTCAGCTGCAAGGGCCCGGTGACAGGGAATGAACCAGCTGATCGGGTTTGCCCCCACTGCGGCGCCGACAGCGCGGGCGGCTTTCGGGCTGCCCGTCGCGCAGGCGAGCTGGCCATAGGTCTGCGTTGTGCCGGCCGGGATTTCCAGCAGCGCGCGCCAGACCTGACGCCGGAAAGGCGTACCATACAGCGCGACAGGCAGCGGTTCACCGGACTCGAACACACGGCGCGCGAACCTGGCGGCTTCAGCGTCATCACGGCGTATATCGGCGCCGGGATAGCGGGATGTGAGATCGGTGAAGGCCTGTTTTTCGCCGACACCCTGATGTTCAAAGCCTGTGCGTGTGGGCGCGCCTTCGTCGATGAAGCCAAGGGCAACAAGTCCCCGCGCACCGATCAGCCAGGCCCCCTCGCCAAAGGGCGTCGGCGCCCTTCCGATGATGAGATCAGCCCCTGCCCCGCCGGACTTTGCCTCGCCGGGCGTGAGGCCTTCATGGGCGATAAAAAGATCGTGAAGACGTCCCGGTCCCGAGAGGCCCGTCTCGAACGCCGCGTCCAGTACGCTGGCGCCCTCGCGCAACAAGTCGCCCGCCGCGCCATGAGCGAGGGCGGCCTGGAACTGTTTCGGGCTGACGCCCGCCCAGCGGGTGAATTCGCGCTGGAAATGGCTGGGCGAGAGATTCATGGCTGCCGCGACGCTGGCAAGGTCAGGCCAGTCGCGCCAGGTGTCGCCGAGGTGGTCAAGCGCGTGGGCCATCCGCTCATAGGCGATGGCGCGTTCATCAAGGGGGGTGCATGTCGTTGTCATGAGACCAATGTGCCTTGCGCGAACCGGGGCTGCCACCCGTTTCTTGCGCCGGGGGCGGCTGAACCGAGCTTTTAGCTTCTATGCCTGTGCAGACGCCGCCAAAGCGCTACAAGACACGCAAACACTATCCAGACAGGGAGAAACAGATGACCCAGGGCTTTTCAACACGCGCCATCCATGCCGGAGCGGCGCCGGATCCGGTTTCAGGATCGCGCGCGCAGCCGATCCACCAGACAACCAGCTTTGTCTTCCGCGATGCCGAGCACGCCGCGAACCTCTTCGCGCTGCAGGAGTTCGGCAACATCTATACCCGTCTCGGCAATCCGACGACCGGCGCGCTGGAAGCCCGTATCGCCGACCTTGAAGGCGGCACGATGGGCGTGGCGACGGCATCGGGCCACGCGGCCCAGCTGCTGGCCTTCCATGTGCTGATGGAGCCCGGCACGAACATCGTCGCGGCGCGCCAGCTTTATGGCGGCTCGATCAACCAGCTCTCGCATGCGTTCAAGAAGTTCGGCTGGGGCGTGAAGTTCGTCGATATTGACGATGTCGCGGCGTTTGAGGCGGCTATCGACGACAAGACGCGCGTGATTTTCACCGAGAGCCTCGCCAATCCGGGCGGTCTCGTCACCGACATGAAGGCAATTGCCGATATCGCGCAGCGCCATGGTCTGCCCTACATGGTCGATAATACGATGGCCTCGCCTTATCTGTGCCGACCGCTGGAGCATGGCGCCAATATCATCGTGGAGAGCCTGACCAAGTTCATCGGCGGGCATGGCAACTCGATTGGCGGCATGGTGATCGATGGCGGCAATTTCGACTGGCTGGCCCACAAGGACAAGTTCCCGACCATGGCCAGCCCGCAATCCTACTACAATGACATGGTGTTCGGTGAGGCCTTCGGCGCCCTGCCGCTGGGCCCGGATGGCGCCAATGTGAATATTGCCTTTGCCATTGCGGCGCGGGCTTTCTCGCTGCGCGACCTTGGCCCGGCCATGTCACCGATGAATGCCTTCCTGATCATGACGGGCTGCGAAACCCTGCCGCTGCGCATGGAGCGCCATTGCGCCAACGCGCTGAAAGTGGCGACTCATCTGCAAGGCCACGAAAAGGTGAGCTGGGTGCGCTATGCAGGCCTCGCCGGAGACCCGCATAATGACCTCGCCAAAACCTACCTGCCCAAGGGCGCAGGCGCTGTGTTCACCTTCGGCCTGAAGGGCGGACATGCGGCAGGCGTGAAGCTGGTCGAAGGCGTGAAACTGTTCAGCCACCTCGCCAATATCGGCGACACGCGCTCGCTGATCATTCACCCTGCGTCAACCACGCACAGCCAGCTGACCGATGCCCAGAAAACCGCTGCGGGCGCCGCGCCAGACACGGTTCGCCTGTCGGTCGGTATCGAGGATGCTGCCGATATCATTGCAGATCTCGACCAGGCGCTGGCGGCCCTGTAGCGGCCAAGAAAAGCCTTCCCTGTTTGCCTGAACGCCTGCAATGTAGCCGTTTGGTCAAACTGGGAAGGCAACCAGCCCATGGCAGACGCCCGCAGCATTATCCTGCATGAATATCCAACCTCTCCCTTCGCGGAGAAGGTTCGCCTGACGCTGAAACTGAAGAACCTCGCCTATTCGCGCGTGGAGATTCCGGTGATCATGCCGCGGCCCGACCTGATGCCGCTGACGGGTGGCTATCGCCGCACGCCGGTGATGCAGATCGGCGCAGACATTTATTGCGACACGGCGATTATCCTGCGCGAACTGGAGTCGCGGTTCGCGACGGTTTCGCTGCGCACACCGGGCCATGAGGGCCTTGGCCAGATGGTCGCGGGCTGGGCGGATTCGCGCTGGTTCCAGTCATCGGTGGCAATCATCTTTGGCGAGCGGGCAGACACGGTGCCCGAAGCCTTCAAGAAAGACCGCGAAGCGCTGTCAGGCCGACCGTTCGATACTGAAGGCATGAAACAGGTAGCGCCGATGATGCGCGACCAGTGGCGCGCGCGGCTTATGCTGATTGAAGAGCGCCTGCAGGCCGGCAAGGGCGCAGGGGCCGGCATTTACCTGATCGGCGCCAAGCCCGGTTTTGTCGACGTCCATGCCTACATGAATGTCTGGTTCATGATGAATACGGTGCCGGACTTTGCCAATGAATGCCTCGAGAACGCGCCGCTGACACGGGCCTGGTATGACCGGCTTACCGAGACAGAAGGCCAGGAACCGGAAACGATCACGTCGGCTGAAGCGCTGGCCATCGGCAAGGCCGCCGCGCCAAGGCTTGTCTCCGCAACGACGAAGAGTGAGCCTCAGGGCTTTTCACCGGGAGACCCGGTCGCCGTTGCGCCCGACGATTATGGTCAGGTCTGGGTGGAAGGCGAACTCGTCCATGCGGACGCCCAGCGCATCATCTTGCAGCGGACATCACCGGAAGCCGAGACGATCCATGTCCACTTCCCGCGCGCCGGATTCCTCGTGCGCCGGATCTGAGCAATTACAATATAGCGAAAAAGAAAAACGCCGCCCTCTTTCGGGGGCGGCGTTTGATTGTGGACGGATTGTCCGGGACTAGAACTTCACGCCAGCCTTGACGTACACGAAGCGGCCCGAGCTGCCGTATGGAATGTAACCGGAGAACGGCGTGTTGCCGGTGGTGTTGGACGGCGATGGCTGGCCATACTCGTCGAACAGGTTGTCTGCACCGAGCGAGAGCGTGACCCTCTCATTCCAGGTGTAGCGACCCTCAAGATCGACAATGATGGCCGGGTCGATCGTGTAGTCGTCCTCAGCAGAAGAACCCGGCACCAGCACCTCGCCATAACGGACGGCTCTAAACGTCACGCCAAATGCGTCTTTTTCCCAATCAAGCGAACCCGTGAATTTGTCCGAAGGCGTACCTTCCTCAAACGTTTTCACGTTCACGCGTCCAAACAGCGTTGGAGCTGGGCTAAGAGCAGAAAGCGTTGGCACTTCAGGCACGGCTGTAACGTCGGTCGAGTTGAAGTTCGCCCCGAGGGTGGCAGTGAAGCGGCCTACTTCAGTTTCGCCAAAAGCGTAGCTAGACACGATGTCGACACCCGTCGTCTCTGTATCGACCCCGTTCAGGAAGAATCGTCCAGCAGCGCCTGCGAAGCCCTGCGACTGCAGGTAGTCGTTGACAGCGACCGATGCTGCGCTGCCGTCAGTTCCGAGGTTTTCAGACAGGACAATCCGGTCGTTCACATCTATCCGATAGGCGTCAACGGTCAGATTAAACCCGCCCGAGCGGAACACTGCACCAACCGAATAGTTGACGGACTCTTCTGCTTTGAGGTCCTGAGCACCCAATGCGCGTGCGACAGGATCTGTAACCGGGAATGTCGTTACATCGAACGGAATACCCTTGGAGTTGAAGTTGGTCGAAGTGGTCTGGAAATATTGCTGCTGCAGGGAAGGCGCACGGAAGCCGTTCTGCACGGAGCCCCTCAATGCAAATGCATCGTTGAAGTCATAACGCGCCGCAAGTTTTCCGGTCACTGTTTCACCGAAGTCAGAATAGGATTCTACACGCACAGCACCCGAGACAAGCAAGGCATCCGTTACATTTGCTTCGAGATCCACGTAAGCGCCGACGGCGGTGCGGTCTTCATCAACTTCATTCTTGGGTTGGAACCCAGGGAACACCTGGCTGCCTGAAGCTGTTGCGCAACCACCTGCGGCGATTTGCTCAACAGTTGGAGTTCCGCAACCAGAACCATTCAGCGGCAGCAGAACCCCACCATTCCGGTAGCTGTCCGGTTCGCCAGCATTGATCTCGTACATTTCCTGGCGCGCTTCGATACCCCATGCGACGTTCAGATCAGACGCAAGACCATCAACAGCAAAGCCTTTGACGGCCGAGAGGTTGGCTACGACCTGGCTGTATTTGAAGCCGCCAGCGTCAAACGATGTTTTCGATGCTGTGCCGAGCGAACGGTTGAGCGTGTTCTCGATCGTGAACTGCATTTCGTTCGAACCGTAAACAAGGGACGTATCCATGTCCCAGCCAGCCATCTTGAATCGCGCACCACCTGCTACCGAAGCATCGGTCGTTTCAGGTGAAATCAGAGGAAGGAAGCCGTTGGGATAGATCTCGATGACGTTACGCGAGTCCAGCGCCCGACGGTAGAAGCCAGCGGAACTCGTGTCACGGTTTTGATAGCTGGCCCAACCATAGAGCTCCACGCCATTCGTGAGGTCGTAACCTGCATTTGCAAAGACCGTGGCCTGCTCAAGTTCTGGCTCACCCGTCCAGCCATTGAAGCGATTGATAACCGCTTCGCCTGGATTGGGCTGCCCACCGACAGCGGGATACTGCTGGCGAACATCATAACCCGACCGCTCTGTATGCTGCTGATCTTTGACTTCTGCCGAGACGGTAACAAAGCCATCGTCACCGAGATGGAAGCCTTTCCATCCAGAGAGGGTCACGACGTGACCGTCAGAGCGGTCGCGCTGAATCTGGGCTGGCGCAGAAATGACGGGCGTTCCGCCCACAATTTCTGGAGTTCTCACTGGCACACTATATTCGGTTTCGCGCCAGCCATAGCTGACCTCTGCTGCGCCACCTTCGGCTGCTTCGCGCAGGTTGACGTTGATCACGCCGGCGATGGCGTCAGAGCCGTACTGGGCCGATGCACCGTCGCGCAGGACTTCAATACCGGAGACGGCCATGGTCGGGATCGTATTCAGGTCGACTGCCGACGAACCACGACCAATCGAACCGTTGACGTTGACGAGCGAGGCCATGTGGCGGCGCTTGCCGTTAAGGAGAACCAAGGTCTGGTCAGGGCCAAGGCCACGAAGGGAGGCGGGGCGGACAGAGTCCGTACCGTCTGTGAGGGCAGGGCGCGGAAAGTTGAAAGAGGGGAGCTGGACCGACAGGGCCTGGTTCAGTTCGCCGATACCGATTTTCTCGAGCGTGGCAGACGACACGATGTCGACAGCAACGGCTGTATCAAGAGCGGAACGGTTGGCAACGCGTGTGCCCAGCGTAACGACAGTCTCGAGCTGGCGGTCAGCCTCGGGCGCCGTTTCTTCCTGGGCGATCGCAGGTGCGGTTATGGATGCGATGACAGCAGCGGCTGCAGCCGTACGCAGAACAGTTTTGAACTGCACGATAGTAGTCCTCCTTGACGAACGTGGTTCCCGGCATTGGGAGACCACTTGAAGCTGACCCGGCTTTGGGCTTTGAATCTAAACAGAGAGTGGATATGCCCGTAAAAATCACAAGTGGACGGAACCTTTTCCGCCCGGCATGTTGTAATTATGACACTCATGTAACACTGACACGAAAGAACTACGGATGGCACGAAGACTCTGTCTGATCACCGGCGCGTCCGCAGGCATAGGCGCCGAGTTTGCCCGTCAGTATGCCGCGTTTGGATGGGACCTCGCGCTGACAGCCCGCCGAACCGAGCGGCTTGAGGCGCTGGCGCAGGAGCTGGAAAGCGCCCACGGGATATCTGCGATCACGATTGCCGAAGATCTCGCCAAGCCAGAGGCGGTGGATGCGATCCTCGCCGCACTGGAAGCGAAGGGGCGCCATGTGGACGCGCTTGTGAACAATGCGGGCTACGGCCTGCCCGGCACATTCTTCAACACGTCATGGGAGGAGCAGGCTGATTTCATACGCGTGCTCTACACGGCGCCGGTTGAGCTGGCCCACAAGGTGCTGCCCGGGATGGCAGAGCGTGGCTATGGTCGCATCATCAATGTCGCCTCGCTGGCCGGCTATGCCGCTGGCAGCGCGGGGCATACGCTTTACGGAAGCGTCAAGGCCGCGATGATCAAGTTCACGGAGAGCCTGAATGCCGAATGCGCCGCCACCGGCCAGACGGACATCCACTGCACGGCGCTCTGCCCCGGCTTCACCTGGAGCGAGTTCCACGATGTGAACGGCACGCGCGAGGACACGAACAAGATGCCGAAATGGATGTGGATGGAGGCGGCCCCCGTCGTGAAGGCCGGGATCGACGCGGTCAATCGCGGCCAGCCGGTTGTCGTGCCCGGCAGCGCAAACAAGGCGCTGGCCACGCTCACACGCATCCTGCCCGAATCGCTGGGACGGGCCATGGTCAGCGCCCAGTCTAAACGCTATCGGCGAATGGACACTTAAAGCTGGCCTGCGTTGTTGCACCGCACAATCTGGCCATGACTCTTGCCTGTATCGCACTATACTAAGCAAAACGACCAGAGATCGTGGAGGATATTATGGACGGCGCTGCAGGCGACACACTTGAACAATCCCCAGTCATGACAGGGCTTTTGCCCGCCATGGCCGATGCCGTCATGGCGCTTGAAGCCTATGTCGATGCCGCCACACTGGCCGCCGGCAAGCAGCTGAAAACGGCCGATGGCAAGCCTGACCGCAAGGCGCTGGAGCGCCAGCAGCACATGGCGCACGGCCTGGCATGGCTCGCAACCTATCTCGAAACCCTCCGCCAGACATCCGAATGGGCCTCACGCATCGACGCTGAAGGCAAGTTCGGTGAGGTCGAAGCGCTCCTCTCGCAAATCCTGTTCAGCGAATACCTCGCGCAGATCGTCAGCGGAATCCCGATGAACCAGGGCGAGACGATCCGTCCGCACGAATTGGGCACGCTCAAAGAAGCTGACGCGCTGTTCGAAACGGCCGTCATCAAGCGCCTTGTGCTTGAGGGCAAGACAACCGCCTCGATGTCCGCCGCAGCAAAATTGCTGCCGGATGCGCTCAGCCGCAACACGGTGGAAGAGACCGGCCTCGACGAGACCATGAGCATGGTGCGCGAACAATTCGCGAAATTCGCCAGCGACAAGATCAAGCCACACGCCCATGGCTGGCATATCCGCAATGACTATATTCCGATGGATGTTGTCAGCGAGATGGCCGAGCTTGGCGTGTTCGGCCTGACCATCCCGGAAGAATTCGGCGGCTTTGGCATGGGCAAGATCGCCATGTGTGTCGTCTCTGAAGAGCTTTCGCGTGGCTATATCGGCACCGGCTCGCTCGGCACACGCAGCGAGATTGCAGCCGAGCTGATTCTGATTGGCGGCACGGACGACCAGAAAACCCAATGGCTGCCCAAGATTGCCAGCGGCGAAATCCTGCCGACCGCCGTGTTCACCGAACCGAACACGGGCTCAGACCTTGGCAGCCTGCGCACACGCGCCGTAAAAACCGAGGACGGCAGCGAATACGCCATCACCGGCAACAAGACATGGATCACCCACCCGGTCCGCGCCGATGTGATGACAGTGCTGGCCCGTACCGATCCGGCTACGAACAATTTCTCGGGCCTGTCCATGTTCCTGGCTGAAAAGCCGCGCGGCGACGATGCCAACCCCTTCCCTGCCACCGGCATGACCGGCGGCGAGATCGAGGTGATCGGTTATCGCGGCATGAAGGAATACGAGATCGGCTTTGACGATTTCCGTGTGAAATCGGAAAACCTGCTCGGCGGTGTCGAGGGTCAGGGCTTCCGCCAGCTGATGGCAACATTCGAAAGCGCCCGCATCCAGACGGCTGCACGCGGCATTGGCGTGGCACAGAACGCGTTCGAGATCGGCCTCAAATATGCGCTGGACCGTAACCAGTTCGGACACCCGATCTTCTCGTTCCCGCGCGTCTCGAACAAGCTGGTCATGATGGCCGCCGAACTCATTGGCGTGCGCCAGCTGACCTATTTCTCGGCGCGCCAGAAGGATGCCGACAAGCGCTGCGACCTTGAAGCCGGCATGGCAAAACTGCTCGCCGCCCGCGTTGCCTGGGCCGCTGCCGATAATGCGCTGCAGATCCATGGCGGCAATGGCTTCGCGGTCGAATACCCGATCAGCCGCGTGCTGGCCGATGCGCGCATCCTCAACATCTTCGAGGGTGCCGGCGAGGTGCAGGCCATGGTCATTACCCGCCGCCTTCTTGAAAGCGGCAACTGACCTGATCTGAAAATAATTGCGGGCAGGACGTGAACCCGTTTGCGTTCTGCCCGTTGCTCTCGTTCGCGCGCAGCTTCCCGACCCCCGCGCGAAGGGAGGCCTTATGGCGCAAACAGATTCGACGACAGAAACCGAAAAACGTGACCTTCGCACCGGCGAGCCCTTCTGGCTCGCAGATGGCGCACCCAATCTTGCCGTTCGCAAGACACCCAAGCATTCGACCTATGACGTCATCATCGCCGGATCAGGCATCAGCGGCGCGCTGACGGCCTGGCATCTGTGCGACGGGAAGCGTCGTGTTCTGTTGATCGACCGCCGACCCCCGGTGACAGGCTCCACCCCGGCCAGCACGGCAATGATCCAGTACGAGATCGACACGCCTCTGTTCAAACTGTCGGAGATGATCGGACAGGACAAGGCGCGCCGGGCCTGGAAACGCTCGGCAAAGGCGGTTCAGCGGCTCGGCGAGATTGTCAGGCTGGAAAACATTCCTTGCGGCTACACAGAAAAGCCTGCGCTCTACCTCGCCGGGGACGAATTCGGTTTCCGCGCCCTCCAAACGGAACAGGCCGCTCGCGAGGCGGCCGGGCTGACATCCCGCTTCATTCCCGCACAGGAATTGCGGGAGACCTATGGCATGGACCGTACCGGCGCGCTGCTCAGCGAACCGTCGGCTTCGGCGGACCCGGCGCAGCTAACGGCCGGCCTGCTCCGCCGGGCGATGGATTCAGGGCTCGAAATCGTTTCACCAATGGAAGTATGCGATTTCGTGGCGACAGGCGCTCAGGCGGCGCTCACCCTGTCAAACGACCAGATCCTGACGTGCGGCCATGCCGTGTTCTGCACGGGCTATGAGTTCCTGAAATCGCTTGAGAGCCGCGAGCACCGGATCATATCGACCTGGGCGATCGCGGCCCGGCCGCGCGGCAAACTGCCCGTCTGGCTGGACGATCATATCGTCTGGGAAGGGTCTGACCCCTACCTCTATTTCCGCACGCATACGGATGGGCATGTCGTTATCGGAGGGGAGGATGAGCCGTTCGAGACGGGTCACATGAACGCGGCCAAGCTGCAACGCAAGACCGCAACGCTGGTCGAAAAGTTCGAAAAACTCACGGGCGTTTCGCTCTATCCGCCAGCCCATCGCTGGGCGGCAGCGTTTGGCGAATCCACCACAGGCCTTCCCTTCCTTGGCCCCGTTCCGGGACACTCCCATGTCCACGCCCTGATGGGATTTGGGGGCAATGGCATCACGTTCAGCGTGATAGGAGCGGAAATCGTTGCCGCAGCGATTGCAGGCAAGCCAGACCCGGACGCGTCGATCTTCGCCTTTCCAAGCGATACCGACGCGCCCTGAAGTCCTAGCG
The DNA here is from genome assembly GCF_000685295.1 of Hyphomonas oceanitis SCH89. Taxonomy (GTDB): domain Bacteria; phylum Pseudomonadota; class Alphaproteobacteria; order Caulobacterales; family Hyphomonadaceae; genus Hyphomonas; species Hyphomonas oceanitis. Next base: position 83,098 of record NZ_ARYL01000006.1, on the reverse strand, counting down.
GATCTCGCCGTTTAGCGGTTCGATATCATCCGGCTCGTGCTGGATGATGACCTTGGCGCCGAGACGTTCGGCGCGCGCTTCGAATGCATCCATTGAGACCAGCGTTTCAGCTTCATCAAAGTTGAAGCGCGGCACGCGTTTCAGTTCGCGGCTTTCCTTGCGGTGATAGAGGTCACCCGTCAGCAGGACAGCGCCGCTTTCCGGCATCATCAGCTGCAGCGAAGAATGCCCCGGCGTATGGCCGGGCGTCTGGAAGATCACGACCGTGCCGTCGCCGAACACGTCATACTCATCATCAATCAGCTGCTGTTCCATCGGGCTGAACATGGCGAAAGTCGGCGCGAGGCTCGGGTCATAAGGCGCGGACCCATCGGGCGGGAACATGGCGTCCTTTTCCTTCTGGTTCACCAGCCAGGTCGAGCCCTGAATCTGATCAACCTGACCGGTATGATCGAAATGGCTATGCGAGATGGCGACATAGTCGATTTCAGACGGCACGACGTTCAGCGCGGCCAGCTTCTCCGTCAGTGACGTGTCGAGCGATACGGTGAAAACGCCCTGCGTGCTTTCGCCATTACCGACCAGCATGCCAGGTAGGCCGAGATCCCAAAGCAGGATGCCATTGGGGTGGCGGATCAGGAAGCAGCTGTCCGTCAGCGTATCGGAGACGCCGGCATAATCACCTGCCGACGAGAAAATATCGAGATCGGATACTTTGATCGTGCCGCAATCGAGCACGTCGACATGGAGCGGCGCTTCAGCCTCTACTGTTTCGACAGTGGCTTCCGCTTCGGGCGCAGCGGCTTCTGCTTCTGGCGCAGGCGCTTTCGGCGCACAGGCCGCCAGCACGGCCGCAGTCGACGCGGCAATCATCAAATGTGTCAGGCGCATTTTAGTCCCCTTCAGGTGAGTCGGGCAGAAACTAGGTGTTTTTGGCGTCGAGCGATAGCGTCTGCCCGTCCGGGGCGATCACCCGATAGAAACAGCTGTCGCGGCCGGTATGGCAGGCGCCGCCTGTCTGATTGACGCGCAGCAGGACAGCGTCCTGGTCGCAATCCACGCGAACCTCGACCACTTCTTGAATATGGCCTGACGTATCGCCCTTTACCCATAGCTCGCCGCGCGAACGCGACCAGTAGGTCGCCCGCCCGGTCGACACTGTCGCGGCAAGGGCTTCGGCATTCATCCAGGCCAGCATGAGCACTTCGCCGCTGGTGGCGTCCTGCGCGATGGCCGCGATCAGGCCGTCGGCATTGAATTTGGGGCGAAGCTCGCGCGTCTCATCCTGCGCGCTACCCGAGAGGGGGGGAGAATAATCGGTCATATACGCCTCCATAGTTCAGGACCGCCAAAGGCGCCAGCGGAACCCGCGCCGCTATGGCACGCTATGTGAGGAGAAAAAGGGGAATGCAAAATGGAATGGTTTGTTTCAAGCCCGCGATCGCTAATGCTCATCGCTGCGTCGGCAGCAGCGATGTATCTGGCGCTGATCATCCTCACGCGCCTGGCCGGCGTGCGCAGTTTCTCAAAAATGAGTGGATTTGATTTTGCCGTCACGGTGTCGATCGGCTCCGTATTGGCATCTGTTATCCTGACAAAGGATCCCCCCGTGGCGCAGGGCATTGCAGCGCTTGCGGCGCTGTTTGCGCTGCAGATGGGTGTCGCCGCCTTGCGGGTCTATTCAGATAAGTTTGAAGGTAGCACCAACAACAAGCCCCGCCTCATCATGGCGAATGGCGAGATGCTGCGCGACCAGATGAACAAGGCGAAGATCACCGAGAGCGACCTCCTGGGCAAGTTGCGTGAGGCAAACGTGCTCGACTTCTCACAGGTCGATGCGGCGGTCGCGGAAACGACGGGCGATATTTCTGTCCTTCACCGTGCGCGCGGCGACACGCCACTCGCGGCAAACCTGCTCGAAGGCGTGATTGGCGCCGAGCATTACAGGCCCGAGCCGATCCGGACATAATCGCGCGCTGCCCTTTTGCCGGAATGCGGTCTAGAGTGGCAAAAAATAACGGAGGAAACCGGCATGGCCGCCTATACGCAAATCCTGGAAAACCTGAACGAGGGCGTTCTGACGCTGACCCTGAACCGGCCGGATCGGCTGAATGCCTGGACGCCGGTCATGCAGGCCGAACTGGAAACCGCCATCCGCGCGGCCGGCGATAATCAGGATGTGCGTTGCATTATCGTTACCGGTGCGGGTCGCGGCTTCTGCGCGGGCGCTGACATGAACCACTTGCAGGATATTCAGGGCGACACCGATGCGGGCGCCAAATCGGCGACGGCGCGTGTCGAGCGCGGCGCCCCAGAAGGGCTCGAGAAAATCTATGACGGCCGCTTCGGCTATCTCTATGCCTGCCCCAAGCCCATCATCGCGGCCATCAATGGCCCCTGCGCGGGCATCGGGCTGATCTTTGCGCTCTTTGCCGACATGCGCTTTGCCGCCGAGGACGCCAAGTTCACGACCGCTTTCGCCCAGCGCGGCCTGATTGCCGAGCATGGGATTGGCTGGCTGTTGCCCCGACTCGTGGGTGAAGCGAACGCACTCGACCTCCTGTTCACCGCCCGCGTCTTCAAGGGCGACGAAGCCGCCGATCTCGGGCTCGTCAACAAGGCCCTGCCCTCCAATGAATTGATGCCGCATGTGATGGATCTCGCGCGCCATCTTTCGAAAATGGTCTCGCCGCGCTCCGTCGCCGTGATGAAACGCCAGGTGCGCGCGTCCTATTTCCAGTCCTATTCGGAGAGCCTCGCAGAGGCAGATATTGCAATGGCGGACAGCTTCACGACATTCGACTTCAAGGAAGGCGTTGCGAGTTTTGTCGAGCGCCGCGAACCGGCCTTCCAGGGCAAATAGACAGGAATAGAAAATGGCACGCCGCATAGATATCGTTGAAGTCGGCCCGCGCGACGGATTGCAGAACGATCCCGCCGACCTCACCGTATCGCAAAAGCTGGAATTCATTTCCCGGCTGGAAGAGGCCGGCGTTCGGCGCATGGAATCGGGCAGCTTCGTCAATCCGAAAGCCGTGCCGAAAATGGCGGATTCAGCGGCCGTTTTTGCGGGTGTGGATCGGTCCAAAGCGACGCGCCACATCGCGCTGGCCCTGAACGAGAAGGGTGTGCGCCGGGCGATTGATGCCGGCGCCGATGAGATCAATTTCGTGCTTGTGGCCAGCGAGACGTTCGGCCGCCGCAATCAGGGCATGAGCCCGCAGGAGAGCGCCGACATGCTCGCCCAGTGTGCCCCGCTGATCCTTGAAGCCGGTATTCCCCTGTCAGCGACCATCTCCGTTGCCTTTGGCGATCCGTTCGATGGCGACGTGGATATTGCGGTTGTCGGCAATCTCGCTGCGCAGGCCCAGCGGGCGGGCGTCAATGAACTCGCATTGGGCGACACGATCGGCGTCGCTACGCCATGGGAGGTACGCGCGGCCATCGAGCGGGTGCGGATGGAGGCGCCGGATGTTTACCTGCGCATGCATTTCCATGACACGCGCGGCGCAGGCCTCGCCAATGTCGCGGCAGCTGTCGAAGCGGGCGTCGATGTGATTGATGCCAGCTGCGGCGGCATTGGCGGCTGCCCGTTTGCGCCAGCCGCAACGGGCAACGTGGCCACCGAAGACGTGGTCTACATGCTGGAACGGGCCGGATTCGAGACAGGTCTCGACCTCGGCAAGCTGATCGAGACGGCACACTGGCTGGAGACGGTGCTCCAGCATCCCGTCTCCTCGTCGCTCAGCCGCGCAGGCGCGTTCCCAACCAAAAAAGTGCCAGCCTGATCAGCTATTCGGCTGACAGGCGCGCGGCTTCCTCGTCCGACAGCTCGGAATTGTCGTAGACGTTTTGCACGTCGTCGAGTTCGTCCAGCACATCGAGCAGCTTCATCAGCGTGTCGGCAGAATCGCCGTCGACCGGGATATTGTTCTGCGGTTTCCAGATGAGTTTCGTGGATTTCGCTTCGACATCTGCGCCGAAATGCTCGGCCAAGGCATCGGCCACAGTCTGCAGGTCTTCACGCACCGTATAGATCCAGTGGGATTCCTCATCCGTTTCCACGTCCGAGGCGCCCGCAAGGATTGCGGCTTCCATGACTTCGTCCTCGGTGCCAACCGAGAGCGGATATTCGATCTCGCCAACCTGGTCGAAGCTGAAGGAGACAGAGCCCGTTTCACCGAGATTACCGCCATTCTTGGAGAATGCCGAGCGCACATCGGTCGCGGTGCGGTTCTTGTTGTCGGTCGAGGCCTCGACAATGATGCCGACGCCGCCCGGGCCGAAGCCTTCATAACGGATATCAACATAATCATCGCCGCCGCCGCCCTGGCCCTTATCGATGGCGCGCTGGATATTGTCCTTCGGGACCGACTGGCCCTTGGCGTTCTGGATCGCGAGACGCAGGCGCGGGTTACCGTCCGGGTCAGGTCCGCCCATTTTTGACGCGATCGTGATCTCTTTCGACAGGCGCGCAAATTTGACGGCGCGCTTCTTGTCCTGCGCGCCTTTACGGTGCTGGATATTTGCCCATTTACTATGGCCGGCCATGAAAACCTCTTCGGGGGGTCAGAAACGTGAAGCGTGCGCTTTAGCGCAGGATGGCCAAAGCGCCAAGCTCCCCGGCGACAGCCCTTGCAGAGCGCTGGCAAATCCTGAAAGCTGCAAAAAAATCCGGGAGAGGAAACCAGTATGCGTCACTGCATGATTTCGCTATGCGCCATTGCCCTGTCAGCCTGCGCCAGCCAGGCAACTGCCCCTGAGGCGCTTGCGCCCGAAACGCCCGCAGCTCCTGCTATTCCCGCGCCGCCCGAAGCCGGTATTGCAACTGAGGCGACGCGCGAAGCCAATGCCGCGCTGGCCGCGCGCCTCCCGCTGGACGAGCAGAGCGATGTGGAAGATGCCGCCCGCGGCCGGATCGCCTATATTGATGCGCCCGCCATTCTCGCCGAGGACGGCCATGTGGTCTGGGCCATCCCGCAATTCGACTTCCTTAAGGGCGATGCGCCGGACACGGTGAACCCGTCGCTGTGGCGCCAGTCGCGTCTTGCAGCGGAACACGGCCTGTTCGAGGTCGGCGACGGCATATGGCAGGTGCGGGGCTATGATCTCTCCGTGATGAGCGTGATCGAGGGCAAGACCGGCTGGATCATCGTCGATCCGCTGACCAGCACGGAGACCGCCAGCGCGGCACTGAAACTGGTCAATGACACGCTGGGCGAGCGCCCGGTCACCGGGCTTCTCTACACACACAGCCATGCGGACCATTTCGGCGGGGCGCGCGGCGTGTTGAGCCAGGAAGACGCTGCTGAGCGCAATGTACCGATCCTCGCGCCGGTTGGCTTTCTTGAGCATGCCGTCAGCGAGAACCTGATCGCGGGCAACCAGATGAGCCGCCGCTCGACCTTCATGTTCGGCAACACGATTCCGCGCAGCCCGACGGCGCATGTCGGTTCAGGCCTCGGCCCCGGCCTGCCACAAGGCACGATCAGCCTGATCGCGCCGACCGAAGAGATTTCGGGGCGCGGCACACAGCGCGTGATTGATGGCGTGACGTTCGAGTTCATTGATGCGGCGGGCACCGAAGCCCCTGCGGAATTCATGTTCTACCTGCCGGAAAAGCGCGCGCTCTGCACGGCTGAAGTCGTCACTGCCACGTTCCACAACCTGCTGACGCCGCGCGGCGCAAAGGTGCGCGATGCGCTCGGCTGGAGCCGGGCCATCGACTATGTGCTGGAAACCTATGGCGACAAGGCGGACGTTGTCTTCGCCTCCCACCACTGGCCGACCTGGGGCGAAGAGAATGTCGATACGTTGCTGGAAGGCCAGCGCGACATCTATCGCTATGTTCATGACCAGACCCTGCGCGCAGCGAATGCGGGCGCGACAATGACGGAAGCCGCTGAAGCCGTGACCGAACCGGCCTTCGAGAGCGCGGCGGATGCCTTCAACACGCGCGGCTATTACGGCACGCTGAATCACAATGCCAAGGCTGTGTACCAGTATTATTTCGGCTGGTGGGGCGGTGTCCCGGCCGAGTATTACGAGCTGCCACATGTCGTCACGGCGGCGCGTTATGTCGAAGCCATGGGCGGGCTGGACGCGACGCTGGCCGTTGGCGCGAAGGCGTTCGAGGCGGGCGATTATCGCTGGGCGGCGGAAGTGTTCAACCATGCCGTCTTTGCCGAGCCGGAAAGCGAGACCGCCCGCAACTGGCTGGCCGCGACCTATGAACAGCTTGGCTTCCAGGCCGAGAGCGGCGCGTGGCGCAGCTATTTCCTGGTTGGCGCCAGCGAGCTGCGCAATGGCATTCCGAGCCTCGGCAATCCGCAGCTCGGCAATCCGGAATTTCTGCGCGCGGTCAAATCGATCGACCTGATGGACTCGCTCGCGGCCCGGTACAATCCGGCGAAAATGACGGCGGAGCCCTTTGCCGTGAACCTCATCTTCCCGGACCGGGATGAGGCGATGACGCTGCACCTTGGCAAGTCTGTCCTCGTGCCGCGTGAGGGAAGCGTCGAGGATGCCGCCGTGACGCTGACGCTCGACCGCTCCGTGCTCGACCTTGTGCTCCTTGGCAAGACGACGCTGCCGGAACAGCTCCAGTCAGGTGCCGCGACCGTCAGCGGCAATCCGGCCATGCTGCAGGCCTTCTTCGGCACGCTGGACCGGCCCGACTTCTGGTTCCCGGTGGTAACGCCTTAGGCCGTCTTGCCCCCTTCTCCCTCGCGAGAAGGGTTGCAGATCAAGCGTGTGTGCGGGGCGATGGCTTGTTTTCGGCGATCCATCTTTTCTCGTCCTCGGTACCTTCGCGCGGCGGGTAAAAGCCCTGGATCGACCATAGATCGAATGGCGTCTCGTCGATGTGGAATCCTGGCCATAAAGTGCATGCACACTATATAGAGGGGCTATCAAGGCGTCAGGCCGGTATTTGTTGGCTTGGGTAAGCCCCACTCGTCGTGTATATTCACATCATGACCAAGATGGACGATCTTTTCGATGATGTGGCGGGACGTTGCGCAGCAGTGCGAACACTTGGCACGGCGCGCGTGATAACGCGGCACTTTGACGATGCGCTGAGGCCAGTGGGCCTGACCATTACGCAATTCACGCTGCTGATCACGATTGGCCGCATGAAGCCTGAATCGATCAGCGAGATTGGCCAGTGGCTGAACATTGACCGCACCAGCCTGACCCGGAATCTGAAGCCGCTTGAAGACGCCGGCTATGTGATACGCGGCAAGGAAGGCCCGGCCCGGAAACGGAAAATCGACCTGACGACCGCTGGCGCGCAAATCCTCGAAAAAGCCTATCCCCTTTGGCAAAGGGCTCAGGGACAGGTCGAGGCCAGGTTCCCGGGAGACGCCTATGAAGAGGCCAAACTGGCGCTGATATCACTCCGCAGCATTGGATCGGACTGAGCCTGTTTGAGGGTTGCGCGGGCGACCGGACCATCCTGCGATGCCCGGCAAACTGGTCTGATTGACTGTCGGATTCAGCCCGAGCTTTCCCAGCTTTTGAACGCCGCACGCAGCAGTTCCGGCAGGGCCGTGGCGATGGCGCCAAGCTCCGTCGGCATGCGGTGGGTGCGGGTCATGGGAAGCGCCATGGGCGCGGGTTCGCCGGCCTTGCGCTGGCGCTCCAGTGTGCGGGCGAGGCGTTTGGCGTGAGCTTCAGGGGCGGCGAGCAGTTCCTGCAGCGCTGCGAGGCGCGCGAGGATCGGGGCGGCCTGAACGGGTCCGCAGGACCGTGCCGCAGTCGCAAGCCCGTCCCTGTCCATGTCTGGCCCCATAATGCGGGGCGACAGGCCGGTGGGGCGGCTCGAGGCTTTCGTCTCGACGCGCTCGGTATCCGAATGATGCCCGGACGATGCCCGAACAGGGACCGGCGGCAGCACGAGACCGAGGGCCATGAGCACGAGCAGGCGCCGGATAATAATTTCGAGCCGGGCAAGTTCGGCGCGGGCGCGCTGCGCGAGGGTGCGTTTCAGGGTGGAGGGGTTGAGGTGCGCGTTCGTGATAACGGCGACGTTCGCCAGCGCGCGTTGCGCCTGGGCGATGCCGTGACTGACGAAGGCGGACGGATTGATCATGGCGGCCAGTATAGGCCGGGCGGGATTCAGGTTGGATAAGGTGGGGGAGAGGGAGGGTGCGTGATGGTGGTGGGTATCGCGATGCTCAACCCACCCTACGCTCGCTCAATCATATACCGATCCACCAAATTGTAGTTCCGTAACATGATGTATCTCGAACGTCGTCCGACCGCCAACTCTTTCAGCTGGCACCGGCCACGGAGCGCGTAGCACGCCTGTAAGAGCCCATAGGTGATGAAGTCGCGGCTGCCAGTCATGCGGGACAGTATGGCATGGGCGGGAATCGGGTTGGATAAGGTGGGCATAGGTCTGTGCGTAATGGAAAGAGTGCGCGCATTGGCCCCCCTACGATTCCTGGGGAGACTTCGCTTCTTCTTGCTCCTCTCGCTCCAAACTTTTTAAAATCGCTTGGGCGGAATAGATTTTAGCTACCGTGGCGTTTTGGTCTGCGAGCGTTTCCTTCATTAGCTGCTTGATCCGCTCTCGAACTGATTCACGACCGCCTGAATTCCAAAGTGCCTGCCTCAAAAGAGCCTCATCAACGATCTCCGACGCGTTTCGGTCTTTATCGCCATAATAAATAATATCACTGAGATCAGAATTCGGTGCCATGTGCTCCAACGAGGCCAAAGCAAAGTCGGCCTCTTCTTCGGACAATTCGGCTTCCTGAGCCAGATACTCTTCTAGTTTAAGCAGAAATTCCGCTCTGTTCATTGTTTTTTGCCATGATGAATCATAAAATGCTCCTTCGGGGTAACAATACTCATATTACTCATATCATAGCGAGCGTAGGGTGCATTAAGCGTAGCGCAATGCACCATTCTGCACCCGCCGCAAAGACGGTGCATTGCGGCCTCTGGCCTTAATGCACCCTACGGGACTGTGCGCCGGCTTCTTCATTTCGTCGCATGGGGCGCGTGTTTCGATCCCCGCCTTCGCGAGGACAGGCTTCGCTCAGGACGAGCCCCTTTGGGGGACTTGCTCTCAGCCGGGGATACCTGCGTAGGCAGGTATCCATGGACGGAACTTTCCTTAAAGCACTGTTTGGAGAGGGCGGGTCATGGACCCCTGCCTGCGCAGGGGTCTTCGGGGGTAGGGTGAAGTTCTTTAATTGCATGAGGTCCCGGCTTTCGCCGGGAATGTGGTATTTGGGGGGCGTTTGGCTAGGCCGGAACCTGCTCGCTTAAGCGGCCGCCCATGCGGATGGGTTCTATGCGGAGGGCTAATCCGGTCTTGTCGTCGGTTTCGACATAGGTGCCGCACATCGTGCCGTCGCCGAGGGCGGGCTGGTAGCGTTCGCCGGGGAGCTGGGTGATGAAGCGGGTGAGGGAGTTCTGCTTCTGCATGCCGATAACGCTGTCATAGTCGCCGCACATGCCGGCATCGGTCTGGTAGGCGGTGCCGTTTTCGAGGATCATTGTGTCGGCTGTGGGCACATGGGTGTGCGTGCCGACGACGAGGCTGGCGCGGCCATCGCAATGGTGGCCCATGGCCATTTTCTCGGAGGTTGCCTCGCAATGCATGTCGACGATGATGGCATCGGCCACTGCGCCCAGCGGCATGGAATCGAGCGCGGCATCAACGGCCTCGAACGGATTGACCAGTGTCTGGCGCATGAAGACGTTGCCCTGCGCCTGAATGACGCCGACGCGGCGCCCGTCTGGCAGGGCATAGAGATGGGCGCCCTTGCCCGGCGCATTGGCGGCAAGCGGATAGTTCAGCGGGCGCAGCAGGCGCGGCTCGCGCTGGATATAGGTGAGGGCCTCGCGCTGGTCCCAGGCATGGTCGCCAAGCGTGAGGCAATCGGCACCGGCACCGAAGAAATCATTGGCGATGGATTCGGTGAGGCCGAAACCGCCCGCCGAATTCTCGGCATTCACGACAACGAAATCGAGCCGCAGGCGCGCCTTCAGGCCCGGCAGGTGCTCCAGCACGGCGGCCCGGCCGGGCTTGCCAACGACGTCTCCGAAAAATGCAATCTTCATGGAAACAAGCCTATGCCCTGAGCGGCGGATAAAGAAAAGCGCGCGTCTCCAGCGGGAAACGCGCGCGATTCAGAGGGATAAGGCCGGGGCCTATTCGTTCTTGGCGGAAAAGCCGAGCGCGGTCTTGGTCAGCGCCGAGGGGTCTTCCATCTCGGCGAAGTCAGCCAGACGCACCGGCTTGGCGGGCGCCAGCGTGAGCGTCAGTGTCTTCGGATCGGTGACGAAGGAAGACAGCGCGGTGGCCGCTTCCGTGACCAGTTCCGGGTCGACGCCAGACTGCGCCGCCATCATCGGGGCCATCGCCATCATGCCGGCAACCTGGCTGCGCAGCTGTTGCGGATCCTGACCGGACTGGGCCGCATAGGCATTAAAGCCGCGTGCGAGGAAACCGTCATCATCGATGGCGAGCTGGAAGTTATGGATCAGCATCTTGTCCAGCGCGTCCTGCATCATGGCGCCGGGATCGACCGGCGTTTCGGCTGCGGTGGCCTTGGCCTGGGCAGCGGCCATGGCGCTGGCGCCTTCATACTGGCCGGAGAAATCAATCCGGAAACCGTCATCCAGTTTCCAGAAATTCTTGCCTTTGGCGATGGTGACCATGTCCTTGTCAGGATCATAGGTCTGTTCGCCCTGGCCGCTGAGCTCCAGCTTTTCATAGCCGAGCAGGGCCAGCTGGGCGCCGAGTTTCTCGCCGAGTTCGCCTTCGCTGGTGCCGAGCGTCATCTTGAACGGATCGGTGACGACTTTGACGGCGCGGCCCTTCTTGTCGCGCGAGACCTTGGAGGCCAGCTTCGGCATGTCGAAATCAGCGCCGGAGACAGCGACTTTCAGGTCGTCGATGAGGACCGAGTCATAGCCCGGATTGGCCGGATCGTTCTGGAAGACTTCCAGCATGCTGGCGACGGCGCCGCTGCCGGCTTCGTCTGCGCTCATGCCTTTCAGCACGGCGAGGTTCACACCGCGCAGATCAACACCGCCGAGGCTGGCTTTCAGATCTGTATCGTCGGTGGGGTCGATCATGTTGAGCTTCAGGCCCTTGAGGCCCATCTGCGCCGCTTTCTCGTCCTTCATGCCGAGCACGTCGACCGAGGAAATGACGAAATCGCCCTTCTGGCCTTCTTCCTCGTCGATCTTGAAGTTCACGTCCTTCATCGACCAGAGGTCAAAGGCGAGCGCCTTGCCTTCGGGCATGTCCATAGCTTCGCCCTTGCCGAACAGGCTGGCGATCCAGGCGGCGGTTTCCGGCGACGGGTTGACCAGTTCCATCGACTTGATCTTGCTGGAGCCGTGGTTCTCTTCCGGGTCTTTCGGGACGAAGCTGACATCCGAGAGGACAATCTTGGAGAAGTTCGGCTTGCCGTTCAGCATGCCGAGGCCTTCGAAGCTCATTTCTGCGGCTTTGAGGTCTGAGCCCTTGAGGTTGAGTTCGCCATCATCGGCGACGCCTTCGGCATCGGTGACCTCTTCGGCGGAAACGAGCGTGACGTTCTTGAAGACGGCCTTGGCGCCTTTGACCTCACTGCCGGTAAAGCTGACGCGGCCCTTGCCCGAGTGGTCGAGCGAAAATGCACTCAGCACTGCGGGAGCCGTGGCTGGGTCTCCTTTACGGAGTTTGACCCCTGGCAGCTTGCTGTCGGAAAGTTCGATTCCGGCCGGGCTGGCGCCATCCTTGTCCTTGTTTTTGTCGCCGCATGCCGTAAGCAAAGCTATGGCGGCAACACCTGTCAGCAGATATTTCATCTTTAGTCCCTTTATTGAATACTGCGAGCAGGTGTCCCCGACGCGTCTCTTGAGAGTTTAAACATGGCATACAACAATGGCCAGACAATGACACTGAAGGCGCCAAATGGTGCCCGCGTTGTTGTACGATTTGAAGTCAATTCCAAGGCGCGCAGGCTCATTCTTCGTCTTGATGAGCGGCGCCGCGAAGCCGTTGCCGTAGCGCCTAGCAACCGCCAGATCAAGGATGCTGCAGCATTTGCTGCAGAACGCGTCGAATGGATCTCCACGCGCCTGCAGCACCTGCCCGAGACCGTAAAGTTCGAGGAAGCTGAATTCATTCAATTTCGGGGAGAACCCTGCCAGCTGACCGCGAATGGCGAGGGACGCCTGCCCAAGATGTGGCCGGGCGAGCCCAGATTGCTAAGCGCGCCGGGCGATCCGGAAGGCCTGGCCATGCGCGTGACGCGCTATCTGAAGAAACAGGCCAAGGCGGATCTCACGCGGGCCGTTATCCGGCATTGCGAGACGTTAGGCGTTGAATACAAAGCGATTTCCGTGAAGGATACCCGCTCGCGCTGGGGCTCATGCACATCGGACGGCCAGCTCTCCTTCTCGTGGCGCCTGATCATGGCCCCGCCGAAGGTGCTGGACTATGTGGCCGCCCATGAATGCGCCCACTTGCTGGAGATGAATCACTCGCCCAAATTCTGGGCGCATGTGGCCAAATGCACCCCGGACTGGAAGCGCCAACGCGCCTGGTTGCGTACACATGGCGCAGGACTTCAATCGGCTGGGGAATAATCCGCCCGCTGAAGACTGACCGGATTCAGCCCAGCTGCGATCAATCCTTGTTCTGACAAAAAATTTATCTTTCCGTACGGCTCTTTCTTGTCGGCAAATTTTTAGTTTCAAAAAAGAACTCAGCTATTGGCGTGACAGCTGAGTTCGCTTTTCAGACCACAAAGGCCAGACTTATCCGGCCTGCGCTGAGGCCAATTCCTTCTCGGATTCCGATGGTTTGGCCGGGCCAAAGCTGATCAGCGTGACGCCTTCGCCGCCTTTTGGCTCGCGGTTGGGCCCCAGGAACATGATCGTCCCATCGAGCCGCAGTTCCGCGACGATATCCGACTTTGGACGGTCTTCGCGGAAGTCCTTGAGGTCGTACTCGTCGGTGAGCTTCGTCTTGCCGAACGTCCAGCCGCGATAATGATCACGGATAAGGCTGTCATAGCCGCGCCCGCGCTTGATGAGCGTGCGCCCGCGCGTGCCCATGCCGATGGCGCGTGGGTCTTCATCCTCGGTATCCTGTGCCGATAGCTGGTAGACCTTGTGGCGGCCAAGCTCTGGCGCGAAATGTCCGGAGACAAGCGCATTATAGGGCTCGTTCGCCGACAGGCCGACCACCTGGTCAAAGGCCGAATGGTCGAGGCGCACTTCAGCGTCCTCCGACAGGACTTCGCCGAAGAATGTATTGAGCCCGGCCTCGCGGGCTGGCCGCAGGCGGCGCCAGTTATTGTCGGCAAGGATCGGCTCGATGCCGACATCGCGCAGCACTTTGGCCAGATCGATGCTCCACGGGTTCACACCCACCAGCAGCACGCCCGGCTTTTCCTTGCGGGCGAGGCCAAGACGCCGCGCCAGCGGGCCAATGGTGAAGCCGTGCAGCACAACGGTGACGAACACCATGGCAAAGGCGAGCGGTGTGATCTGCTCTGCGCCCGAGAAGTAGAACTTGCTGTCGCCGCGCCGGCCAAGATCCTCCAGCAGGGTGGCAAACAGGCTGGAGACGGCCACGGCCACGATCCCGCGTGGCGCGATCCAGCCGAGCAGCAGGGCCTCGTTGCGCTTCAGCGTGCCGAAGGTGGCGATCCAGACCGATAGCGGCCGCACGATGAACAGCATGCACAACAGGAAGGCCAATGTGCGCCAGGTCAACGCGTCCTTGATGACATCGGGCCTGAGGTTGGCCGTCAGGATAACGAACACGCCTGAAACGAGGAGGACGGCGATATCTTCCTTGAACTTGCGTAGCTCCGCGATGCCTGCGAGGCGCGAATTGGCCAGCGTCATGCCATAGGCCGTCACGGCGACGAGGCCGATTTCCTTTTCGATCTGCTCGGCCAGCGCATAGCAGAGGATGATCGAGGCAAAGATGATTGGGGCTTTGAGGTATTCCGGCGTCCAGCCAGCGCGGAAAGCCCGCACCATGGCCCAGCCAAAGGCAATGCCGAGCGCAACGCCCATGCCGGCTGCCAGCACGATCATCGCGCCCTTGCCCAGAATGGATTCGCCCGTTGCCGCCACGCGGATGATCTCGAACGAGGCCACCGCGAACAGCGCGCCGACAGGATCGTTGACGATGCCTTCCCATTTCAGGAACTGGCCCGTGCGTCCGCCCAGCTTTGACTGGCGCAGCAGAGGCATGATCACGGTCGGCCCGGTGACCACCATGACGCCCGCAAAGACGATGGAGCTGGACCAGTCGAGCCCGGCCGCATAGCGCGCCGCCAGCGTGCCGAAGAACCAGGCCAGCGGCCCGCCAATGAACACCATGCGCCGCACGGCCGCGCCCGCATCGCGCAGGTTCTCGAATTTCAGGACGAGGCCGCCCTCGAAGAGGATGACGGCGACCGCCAGTGACACGATGGGGCGGAGCAGGTCGTTACCGCCGCCATTGAACACGCGCTCGGGATCGAGCAGCGGGGCGCCAAAGATCACAGCCCAAAGCGGGCCAGCTGCGAGGCCTGCCAGCGCCATGAGCACGATGGCCGGGGCCTGCAGGCGCCAGGCCAGCCATTGCGCACCAATGCCGAGCGCGCCGATCAGCGCGCAAGCGAAGATCAGCTCGCCCGATCCGGCACCTGCGAGTGCAAAGTCCATATGGTTCATGTGCGCCCTATCAGCTCAGGAGCCGTTTTCCCCCCGGCCCGCACTATGCGGACTGGGCCTTGATGTCATCTGCAAAGTCGAACCCGATTTCCCGGGTGCCATAGTCGCCGACCTTGTAACGCTCGATATTCTCCGCAAACCAGTTCAGTACATGTGAATAGACATGGTCATAGAAGGGTTCAGGGTCCTTGTCCTTAAGCGGCAGGCGAAATTCATACTCTGCCCCATCTTCGATATGAATGATGAAGACGTCACCCACCTTGCGGCATTCCATGGTAACGCGCATCCAGTCGGCCTGTTTCGAGACGCGCACGGCGAGCCCGAAAGCAATAGGCGCAAGCGGACGAAAGCCCCGCGGCGGCATGGAAAAGGCCTGATCCCCATGCGCCTTGGGCTCGAATGCCCCCTGTGGCGGCACCAGATGTACGCAGATGCCGTCCGGCGCACCGATATAGTTGCACAGGCCAGCGCGCATCTCCTCGGCCAGCGAGCGGATGCGGTTATAGTTTTCTGCGGCGAGCGCCTCATAGGTCTCGACCGTGGCAATCAGTTCTTCAAAACGCGACAATAGGCATAGCCTCCGGGCCTGGGCAGGTCAGATATGTACGAAAGACTAGGCCGGTAAGGCCCGGCCATCAAACTTTAAGGTTGCCACCATGGGGCAATGATCGGACGCCTTGGGGGTGGACCACCCGATTCCGGGGAATCTCGGGCCCTTGTAGCGCTCCGCGCGATAGGGCGTTCCGGCCCGCACGATGCGTATATCTGGCGCCGGATTCAGCGCTGCGAGACGCGGCGACAGGAACATGTGGTCGAGGGCGCCATAGACATCGTCTTCAGCAAAATGGTGGGTCCAGCGGTCCAGCGCATCGGGAATCGCGCGTGAGGCGAGGTCCACGGCAAAACCCTCATCCGTGAGGGGACCCAGGCCGCTGTCATTGAGCGCCACGCCGTCGACTTCGCGATAATCGTTGAAATCCCCGAGGATGACCCATTCCTCAGCCGCAGGATCGGCAAAACGCTCCGCGACGATGCGGCGAACGGCCTGCGCTTCGGCGAGACGGATCTCGCGGGTCCGCAACCGGCCGCCATGCATGGATTTGAAATGACAGACAAAAAGCGTGAGCGCGTGGCCATCCACGGCAATGTCGACCTCGAGACAGTCGCGCCGGAAGGCGAGGTCGTTGACCGTCAGCGCGCCGGGCGGCGCCACATCCAGCGATCCATAAGTGCGCCGGGCATGGCTGCGCTGGAACACGACCGGCACGCGCGAAAGCAGGCCGACATCGATCCCGCGTGTGTCATTGCCTTCGTGGAGCACCCGCCCGCCAAAGGCCTCGCCGGCCCAGCGGGCCACGTAGCGCGTATCGAAAGCCGTGAGGGTCACGAGGTTCTCGACCTCCTGAAGGGCGCAGACATCGGCCTCGGTAGCCGCCAGCGCCTGCGCGGTAAGCGTACGATCATCTTCGGAGAGGACGTTGAACACTGCGTCAACCTGCGCGGCCACGGCGGCCGTGTCGACATCGGTGAGACGCTGGCGGGCATTGAGTATACCGGCCCTGCGAAAGTCGCAGCGCATCATCAGGTTTTCACAATTGAAGGTCGCAAGGCGTATTTGAGGCATCAGGCGAACATTCGCCCGTGCCCGCTGGCAAGGTCAATGCGCGAAAAGCCGGGGAAGGACCCGGCTGCCGCCTATTTGCCTGTTTTGTTTTCGTTGACGCGGTAGCAGTAGAGCTGGAGGCCACAATACGCGAGCACGATGCCCATGTTGGCCGAGGCCAGCGTACCGTAGGACTCCCCGCGCACAGGCGCGAGGATCA
The DNA here is from genome assembly GCF_000685295.1 of Hyphomonas oceanitis SCH89. GTDB lineage: Bacteria > Pseudomonadota > Alphaproteobacteria > Caulobacterales > Hyphomonadaceae > Hyphomonas > Hyphomonas oceanitis. Next base: position 66,587 of record NZ_ARYL01000006.1, on the reverse strand, counting down.
GCTCGATGAAGGTTGCCATGCCGAGCACGATGATCGCCGCAGCGCCGGAGCGGCGCAGGCCGATGGTCAGCGCGACCCATACTGTCAGCGATGCGAAGGCCACGGTGCGGAAGATGTGGTCATCAAGGCCAACCACGTCGCCGGCACTGTAGGCCGTAGCCTTCAGCGCCACGAATATGGCAATGATCCCGGTCAGTCCGGTTGCAACCGTTTTGAGGTTGCCAGATATCCAGTAATCGCGCCGTGGCGCCATTTCTACAGTTTGGTCGACCATTGATTCACCTCGTCCCAAGAGAACTGAGGCTGAATATGACAGAGGTCGATTGCGCACGTCTTAAATAATACTGAGGAATTTCAGGCCGCTGTTCGTGATTTGGCAACGAATCGGGACGCGCTGAGGGCCTGCTCCAGCGTGGCCGTATCGGGCTGAAGCGCCGGCGGAATCGCGGCGCGTCCCATTTCGAGGGCAATGCCCGGTGCCAGACCCTCACTATACGCCCCGAGCGTTGACCGTATCACATCAAGGAAGCGTGCATCCTCGTCGACAATCTGCCCGAACCGGGCCGCTACCGGGCCCACAAGCCCGTAAGCGAGGAAAACCCCGAGGAATGTGCCCAAAAGCGCCGACCCGATCATGGTGCCGAGAACCGCCGGGGATTGATCAATCGAGCCCATTGTACGGATAATGCCGAGGACAGCGGCCACGATGCCAAGAGCCGGCAGGGCATCGGCCAGCGTGTTGAGCGCGCCGACCGCTTTCATCCGCTGGTCGAGATAAGCGGCAATGGACTGGTCCATCCGCTGTTCGGCGCGTGCCGGGTCTGACAGGTCGAGCGCCATCAGGCGGAAGGCGTCGCAGATCATGCCGCGGGCGGCTTCATCGTCCCGGATACGAGGCGCAGCTTCAAAAGCGGCGGAGTCTCCCGGCGCCTCGATATCGCCTTCGATGGACACAAATCCGCCCTGACGTGCCTTGCGCATCAGCGTGCCGAGCAGCACCAGCAGGTCCTGATAGTCGTCCCGCCGCCATTTCGCGCCGCCAAAGGCCTTGGCAAACCCGCCGAGCGCCTCGCGCGCCACACTCAGGGAATTGCCGATCAGGACCGTGCCCACAGCCGCGCCGCCGATCAGCGCCATTTCGAAGGGCAGGGCATGCATTGCGCCGCTGCCGCCCGTCAGGAAGAGGCCGCCGAAAACGAGGACAAAGACAAGTATGAGGCCGGCAAGCTGCGCCAAGGAAGGGCCTTTCGAGGCAGGAACGATACCTACCTACGCAGAAGGGTCTTAACCCTGCGTTTCATTTCGTGTGGAGGCCCCTTGCGTGCTTGCGGCGGTTGATCGGGCCCGCCGCTCCGCTTATCACAGTCAGGAAGGCCCATCGGGGGGTGGCGCCGCGGAGTTCTGGTTCCACCATGCGCATCATGCTTGCTGCCCTTGCCCTCGCCTCTGGCCCCCTGACCGCGACCGCGCAGCAGGCCATTCCGAGCAATGGTTACCGCGTCTGCGCACCCGAACAGACCATGCAGGGCCGCACCATTGTGCGGGAGGCCTGCGGCGACCTTGTCCAGCCGGACTTTGCCGAGGGCGGGTTCGCGTCCCTTTCGGAACTCGAGGCAGCCGGCGAAGCGCGCGAAACATTCCTCGCGGAGATCACCGCCTATGCGGCTTGCGTGTCGGGCTTCATCGATGCCGCGCGCCAGCCGGGCATGCCGGCTGACAGCCTTGCGCCTGACCAGGCGGCGTGCGCCCATTCCTGGGCCGAGGAACAGGCCACACAGGCCGTGCGCGACTATGGCCGCGCCTGCATCGCGTATTCCAACCGCTCCATGATGGATGCAAACCTGACGCCGTGGTCTGGCGCCTGCTACCCTACGGCAACAGGTAATAATGGCTAAGACGCTATATGGACTTTTCGGCAGCACCGCCTGATTAGTCATCGTCATGACCCACACAGATGATTCCCCTGAAGGCGTTTCGCGGCCCGATCGCCGGGGTGCTTTCTTTCTCCTGTTCTTCTCGCTGATGGCGATTGGCGCGGGCAACACGATGCTGATTGCCGCCGTGCTGCCGCCGATGACACGCGAGCTGAACCTGCCGGACTGGATGGCGGGCTCAATCTTCGCGCTGTCGGCTTTCTGGTGGTCGGTCACCTCGCCCTTTTGGGGCAAGCGTTCCAACCGCTGGGGCCGCCGCCCGGTCGCCGCGCTGGGCCTTGCCGGGTATGGCCTGTCGATGACGCTGCTGCTGATCTTCGGCTGGCTGAGCCTCAACCATTACATCACGGGCACGCTCCTCGTCTTTTCCTGCCTTGCCCTCTCACGCACCATGTTCGGGCTGCTCGGGTCCGGCACGAACCCGGCGGCGCAGGCCTATGTCGCGGACCGGACCAGCCCGGCCGAGCGTCAGTCGGAAATCGCTTTCATCACGTCTGGCTTCAGCGTCGGCACCGTTGTCGGCCCGGCTTTCGCTGCTGCACTCGTTGCCACGGCAGGCCTGCTCAGCCCGCTCGCCGTGACCGCCGTGATTGCCTTCACCATGTCGGCCCTGATCTGGTTCCGCCTGCCGGAACAGCGCGAACCGGTGACGGACGCGACCCAGTTCGATGACGAGACCGGAGCACGCGGCCTATGGCGTTCTGGCTCGGTCCTGCCCTTCCTGATCTTCGCTGTCTGCCTGTCGCTGACGACCGGCATCCTCACGCAGGTGTTCGTGTTCACCGTGATGGACCGGATGGGCGTGAGCGGCCGTGAAGCGGCCCAGTTCACCGGCCCGGCCTTCACGGTCGGCGCGCTGGCCGTGCTGCTCGCTCAGCTTGTGCTGATCCCGCGTATCAAGATGCGCAACAAAACACTGATGATGGTCGGCTGCGTGCCGCTCTTCGTGGGCGCGATCATTCTCGTCTTCGCGCGGGACTATGCCAGCCTGATCCTCGCGCAATTCTGTATCGGCCTCGGCCAGGGCCTTGCCCGACCGGGCTTTTCCAGCGGGGCATCACTGGCCGTGTCGCCCCAGCTTCAGGGCAATGTGGCCGGGCTGGTCATTTCCGCCAACGGGATGGGCTTTATCATCACGCCATTCTTTGGCCTGTTCATCTACGAGTATGTGAACCCGCAGCTGCCGTTCGTGTTCTGCGCAGGCCTACTGGCCTTCATGGTTCTGTTCGCCCGGTTCGGCCTCAAGGATGGCGTGGGCGAGTATACCGAATAGTCAGCTTGGCCCGTCGGCCGACGAGACACCTACAGTGCCGCCACCGGAACTTGTTCCCGTTACCAGATCCAGCATCTCCTTCGTCGGATAGCCGTCCGCCACGACGCCGCGTGACTTCTGGAAGCCCATCAGCGCCAGCTTGGTCTGACGGCCGGGAATGCCGTCAACCGGCCCCGCATTGTAGCCCTGCGCCGTGAGGCCCGCCTGCAGCGCCTTGATGTCGGCAACGGACAGCGGCTTCAGATAGGTCGGCCACGGCGTCACCGGACCGGTCTGGCCGACAATCGCATTGCCCGCCATGCCGACAGCAAAGGCATAGGAGTCGGCATTGTTATAGGCCTTGAACACCTTGAAATTCGGGAAGAGCAGGTATTTCGGCCCCGCTGCCCCCGCTGGCAGCCAGAGCTGCGCCGCGTTGGCGCCGCCAGTCTCGAAAGCGCCGCCCGTAATCGGGGTCAGGCCTGCAGCCCGCCATGTGTCCATGTTGCGCTCGGTCCCATCAGCGAGGCTGTAGTCGAAGCTGAACGGCACGGCGACTTCAATGCCCCAGGGCTGGCCCATCATGTAGCCGGATTTCTTCAGGTAGTTGGCAGCCGAACCGAGCGCGTCGCCTTCATTTTTCCAGACATCCTTGCGACCGTCGCCGTCAAAGTCTTCGGCATAGGCGACATAGGTCGATGGCATGAACTGGGTCTGGCCCATTGCGCCAGCCCAGCCTGCAATCAGATCGGAGCGTTCGGCATCGCCGCGCTCAACCATGGTCATCACGGCATAGAGTTCCTTCTCGGCGAAACTCTTGCGGCGCCCTTCGACCGCCATGTTGGCCAGCACATTGCCTGCATCGAAATTGCCGATGACGGCGCCATAGCTTGTTTCCATGCCCCAGATTGCGACCACGACCTGGCGGTCGACGCCATAACGCGCCTCGATCTGGTCAAACAAAGCGGGCGCCGCGGCGAGGCGCTCCTTGCCATTGGTGATGCGACTGTCGCCGAGGGGGACTTTCAGATAGTCCCAGATCGGCTTGGAAAATTCGGCCTGGTCGCTGATGCCTGTGCCGGCGACCTGGAAATCGGTTCCGAGCCAGAGCGCAATCGGCTCGAGGCCCGTCAGCAGGGACTTGACCAGTTCCCGGTCATGCCCGGCGGCAAGGGCGCGATTGGAAAAATCATTGCGCCAGACATCCATGGCCGCATGACCGGATGAGGCATATTTGATCGGGCCCGTTTCGGGCGCCTCGACCGGCGTGCTGCCCGTGACGGGCGGCTTGGTAGGCTGGGGCCCTGCCGCGCAGGAGGCCAGCAGACCCGTTAACGCTGCAGCCGCCAATAATTGCGTCCGCGCAAGGCCTTTCTGTATCATTGTGGCTCTCCGACTGTTATGACGCGCATCACAGTGTGCGTCCTTGACTCTGCTACCCGGATTCATTACTCGCACCGCTTTCCTAATTCCTTATGATCGTCAGGCCAGACCCATGAAAGTCCGCTCGTCTCTGAAGTCCCTCAAGGCACGTCACCGTGATTGCAAGATCGTGCGCCGCAAGGGCCGCGTTTACGTGATCAACAAGACCAACCCGCGCTTTAAAGCCAAACAGGCCTGAGCCGAAGATGAACAGGCAATGAGGCGGGAAAATGACCGTTTCGATTGCCCTGTTCGATCTCGGCCATGTTGTGCTCGATTGGGAGCCATCGCGCCTCTACACCAAAATTTTCGATGACGACGCCGCCCGGGATCACTTCCTGGGCGAAATTTGTACAATGGACTGGCATACGCGCCACGATGCCGGGGCGAGCTTCGCCGAGAATGCTGCCGCCCTCATCGCCGAACACCCCCAATATGAAGCCGAAATCCGCGCGTGGGGCACGCGCTGGATGGAAATGTTCGACGGCTATATCGACGGTACGGCCGAGCTGATCGAACGGCTCGATGCCTGCGGCGTCCCGCTTTATGCCCTGTCCAATATGCCATCTGACCCATGGGAGGAAATGCTCGCCCATTTCGAGGTGCTGCAGCGCTTCCGCCATGTCGTCATCTCCGGGGACCTGAAGATGGTGAAACCCGATCCGGCGATTTACCTCCACGCGCTTGAAGCCATTGGCCGCCCTGCGCCGGAAACCGTCCTCTTCATTGATGACCGCGAGACCAATATCGCCGCTGCCGATGCGCTCGGATTCGCGACGCATCACTTCACCGGCGCGGCAGGGCTGGAAGCCGCGCTGGAGGCCCACGGCCTGCTTTGATGCAAACACCTGTTGCCGCCGCGCGCTTCCCGTCCATATTGGGTTTCATGTTCAGGCCGCTCATCCTTGCTGCGTTTCTCCTTGCCGGGCAGGCCTCTGCCGCCCCGTCGGACGAAATGTTCCAAAAACTGCACGACGCGCCGAGCGAGAGCGAAGCCAATGACGCCGCGCAGGACATCTGGGCCGCCTGGATGGAATCGGGCTCGCCCACCGTCGACATGATCATGGAGCGCGCCGTCGATGCACAGACGGTCGGCGAATATGACACCGCCCGCGCCCTCTACGATCGCGCCATCATGATCGAGCCGGACTATGCCGAGGCCTGGAGCCGCCGCGCGAGCCTGTTCCTGAATGACGAAAACTTTCCCGAAGCCCTGCGCGACCTGAACGAGGCCTTGCGACTGGAGCCGCGCCATTTCGGCGCCTGGGCCGGGCTCGGCATCATGATGGAAACCATGGGGGCAGAGAAGGAAGCGCTCGCCGCCTACCGTCAGGCGCTCGACATCTATCCTTTCATGACCCAGGCCCTGCAGGCCGAGAAGCGTCTCGCCAAGCAGGCCGAAGGCCAGGGACTTTGAAACGCATGATCAGCCTCGCCTTGATTGCCCTTACGGCTGTTGGCGCCGGCGCCTGCGTGTCCAGCGCGGCCTATACGTCGAAGATAGAAGCCGCCAATCCAGAGTCTGAAGGCCGGATGCTGACCGTCAACGGCCATGGCGTAAACGTGCTGACAGCCGGCAAATCGGGCCCGCCAATCCTGATGATCCATGGCGCCAGCGCCAATGCGCGCGAATTCACATGGACACTCGCCCCGCGCCTTTCGGCAGATCACCGCATCTTCATGGCCGACAGGCCGGGCCATGGCTATTCCGAACGCTTTGACGGCGCCGAGCATCTCGGCGAACAGGCCGCCCAGATGGCTGGCGTGCTTGACCAGCTTGCGCCGGGCGAAAAGGCCGTCATCGTCGGCCACTCCTTTGGCGGCGGCGTGGCGCTGCGCCTCGCGCTCGACCGGCCAGACCTTGTGCAGGGCCTCGTCCTGATTGCACCCGTGACCCATGACTGGGGCGGCGGCGGACAGGCCTGGTACAATGGCATCTCTGCAACACCGCTCGTTGGGCCCGTCTTCACCCAGCTCGTGCCCACCGTTGGCCCGGCTCAGGTCAAGGCAGGCATTGATGGCGTTTTCAAACCGGCACCCGTGCCGGAAGGCTATTTCGAGAAATCGGCCATCGGCCTTCTCTTCCGCCCGCCGAACTTCCGCGCCAATGCGCAGGATGTGCAGGCGCTGCAGCAAGAACTCGGCGCCCAGTCTCCGCGCTATCCCGAACTCAAGGTGCCAATCGTGGTCTTCTCCGGCAGCCAGGACACGGTGATCAAGCCGAACCTGCATGTCGGCAAGCTGAAGAAACAGGTGGAAGTCGACCTCGTCATCCTGCCCGATGAAGGCCACATGCCGCATCATGCGCACGGCGCAGATGTAGCTGATGCCATACGGCGTCTGGCCATTAACGATAAGTCTCGCTAAGAGGCTCGGCCTGCCCCCCGCCATATCGATTCGAGGACCATCTTCATGGAAGACGCTGCCGCCACGCACCTGACCGAGACCACCAAGGAAAAGCTTCGCCAGACTGTCGGCAAGATCGAGCGTCTCGAAGAAGAAAAGAAAGAGGTCGCCGAGCAGATCAAGGAAGTTTACGCCGAGGCCAAGGCTTTCGGCTTTGACGTGAAAGCGCTCCGCCAGGTCATCCGCCTGCGCAAGGTCGACAAGGCCGACCGCGAAGAGCAGGAAATGATGCTGGAACTCTACCTTCTGGCTACAGGCGACGCCTGATCCCATTGGCCTTCGACCCGGAATGACCTAAGTCTCATTCCATGTCCCGCGACGTCGACGAACGCAAGAAACGTGCAGCCCTGCGCAAACTGCGCAAGGCCGCTGCGCTTGCGGAACAGGGTCTCGGTCCGGAACTCTCCGATTGGGAACGCCAGTTCCTGGAAGAGGTCGAGCAACGCATCGAGACCTATGGCTCTGCGTTTGCCGACCCCGAGAAAGGTGCCGAGGGTGACGCTCTTTCGGCCCTTCAGCGCATCAAGCTGAAAGAGATCGACAAGAAGGCGCGCGGCAAGGGCGGCTCAAGCTTCAAGTCGAAATCTCGCCCGGCCTATGAGCCGCGTGTACGCAATGTCGACACCGAAGCGGAAGAGGCGGAGGCCGAGGATCCGGCACCGCCACCGCCTCCTACCCCGTCAAAACCCCGCCTTGTCTCTGCAGCGCCCCCGGCGCCGCCCCACGAACGGTCCGGGAATACCCCGCCAACGCCCCCTGCGCGCCCCAGCTTCCGCGTGATCGAGGGCGGCAAGGCGAACACATCCGACTAGACCTCTCACTCCGTAAAGGCCTCTCATGACCCAGGATACGACCCCGAATTCCCCCCGAACCGTCGTAGTAACGGGCGCCTCGACCGGCATCGGCGCGGCGACCGCCCGCCATCTCGCCCAGCATGGCTGGCGCGTTTTCGCCGGCGTGCGCAAGGAGTCTGACGGTGAGGCGCTGAAGGCCGGATCGACCGGCGACCTACGCCCGCTGATCATTGACGTAACCAAACCGGAGAGCGTGGATGCCGCCGTCAAGACGGTATCGGATTCTCTGGGCGGCACGCGGTTGGGCGGCCTCGTCAACAATGCCGGCATCGCCAAGATCGGCCCGTTGGCGCTACAGCCCATGGACGAATTCGAAGCGCATTTCGAGGTCAATGTCTTCGGCCTGATGCGCACCTCGCAGGCCTTCATCCCCCTGCTGGGGTCTGACCCGGACCGCAAAGGCCGGCCCGGCCGCATCGTCAACATCACCAGCGTTGGCGGCCGCCTCGCTGCGCCTTTCCTCGGCGCCTATGCGGCCACCAAGCACGCCGTCGAAGCGCTCACCGACAGCCTGCGCCGCGAGCTGATGATCTATGGCATCGACGCCATCGCGATCGGCCCCGGCTCGGTCAAGACGCCGATCTGGGACAAGGCGGAGGAAGCCAATACGGACCAGCCCTATGCCAACAGCGACTGGGCCGGGCCTCTGAAAAAGTTCGAGGAGGTCATGCTCGGCGGTGGGCGCACCGGCCTCGAGCCTGTCGAGATCGGCCAGATCGTGCAGACGGCGCTGGAAGATTCCAGCCCGAAGGCCCGCTACGCCCCGGTCCCGAACAAGCTGACCAACTGGACCATCCCTACCCGCCTGCCCAAGCGCATGCTGGACGGGATCTTCGCCAAGCGCTTCGGCATCAGCAAACCGGACTGAGCCCGCAAAACTTTTTCCATGCACCTTGACGTCCCGTGCGGAAGCCGCGCCCATGCTGCGCAAAACGGGAGGATAAAAGCCATGACGGATCTCAAGGGCAAGGTTGCCATCATCACAGGCGCGGCCAGCGGTATCGGGCTTGCGGGCGTTGAAACGTTCGTTGCGGCCGGGGCGCAGGTGATCGCCGGGGACGTTCAGGACGAGAAGGGAAAGGCACTGGAAACGCGCTTCGGGCCTGACAAGGTTCGCTTCACGCATTGCGACGTGACCGACATGGGCCAGCTTGAAGCGCTGATGCAATCAGCCGTGGATGCGTTTGGCGGCCTCGACATTCTCTGGAACAATGCGGGCCATGGCGGCACGCCAACCAGCGTCGAGGAACTTGATCTCGACGGCTTTGACGCAACCATGAATCTGCTCCTGAAGCAGGTCTTCGCGGGCACAAAGTTTGCCATTCCGCATATGAAGGCGCGCGGCAAGGGATCGGTCATCAACACGTCGTCGATCAGCGCCGTCTGCGCGGGCTATGCGCCAATCACCTATTCGGTCGCCAAGAAGGGTGTCGCGCATTTCTCCAAGCTGGCAGCGGCCGAACTCGCGAAATACCAGATTCGCGTCAATGCCATCCTCCCGGGCTTCATCGCGACATCCATCTTCGGCGCGTCGCTGGGGCTCTCGCGTGAAGTGGCCGATCAGATGGCCGAAATGGTCTCGCAGGCGGGTGGCAGCATGCAGCCCATCGGGCGCGTCGGGCGCGGCAGCGACATTGCCGAAATGGCTGCTTTCCTCGCCTCGGATGCTGCCAGCTTCATTACCGGCGGCGAATTCCTCGTCGATGGCGGCATGACGGTCGGACCTCCACATAGCTGGAACGAGCAGGTCGCTAGTCCGCTGCTGGATGCGATGGGCATTTCGCCCGAACAGGCCGAGCAGATGCGGCTTGCGATGGCCGCTCAGTCCTGAACCGTATCGGCCAGCCCCGGGATGGCCTCGACGGCCTGCAACAGGTCTTCGAGCGTTGCGGAGCGGAACATCCGGCGGCCCTTCTCGTCGGCAAGAACATAGCCCTTGGCGCTCTTGGTCAGCGGGAAACGGCGCCAGTGCGCGCGGGTGCGAAATATCCAGACCTGTTCGGGCGCCTCGCCTGCTGTTGCCCAGCCGGTCCACATGTGTTCGATCGGCAATTGGCGCCACAGGCGATCAATCTCGTCGATCTCGGAAGCGGTAAAAGGGTTCATGGCAAATAGCCCACATGTGTCTGACGCGGCTGAAGATAACCGTCCGCAAGGCGCGCGCAATCTGGAAGGTGCGCTCTGGATGGCCGCGTCAGGCGCCGTATTCACAGCCTTCCTGACGCTGTCGAAGATACAGTCCGCTGATTATGACCCCGGTTTTCTGGCCTTCTGGCGTACCGCAGTAGCGCTCCTCATTACTCTGCCTGTCATCTTCCGATACGGGCTAGGCATCATGCGCGTGCAGCAACCGGGCATGGTTTTCCTGCGCAGCGTGTTTGGCACGATGGGCTTCATTCTCAGTTTTTATGCCGTGTCCGATGCCGTAGGTTTACCGCTGTCGGAATTCAATGCGATCAGTTTCTCGCGGGCCATGTTCATCACGGTCATCGCTGCTCTGTTCTTGCGTGAAACGGTCGGCTGGCACCGATGGGGCGCCACGCTTGCCGGCTTTGTCGGCGTACTTGTCATGACGCATCCACAAACGGGGGTCAGCCTCGGCACGGGCCTGGCCCTTGGCGCCGCCTTCTGCATGGCGGGCGCCATCGCCTTGGTGAAGTCGCTGTCACGCCTGCATAGGCCCATGACACTGCTGATCTGGGCCAACCTCCTGTCGTCCATACTCCTTCTGCCGCTCGCGATCTGGAAATGGCCCGCAGTGGCACCGTCGCTGCTCGACTGGAGCATGATCGGCCTGATGGGCCTCTGCGGCGCACTTGGCCAGTATCTCTATATTCGCGGCATGAGCATTGGCGACGCATCCTTCCTGTCACCCATCGACTATCTCCGCCTGCCCATGGCGGCCATGGTCGACTGGCTGCTCTTCCATCTCCTGCCGGGGCCATGGACGTGGGTCGGCACCGCGATCATCATTTCCGCCACGTTTTACATTACCTACAGGGAACACAGGCTATCAGGCCGCGCGGCAACGCCGCCCTTGTGAATTTTGGTGATCGCGTTCATCGTTCACGCACATCAGGGAGGTTCGCATGGCCAAGGTTCTCGTCACGGGCGCAACAGGCTTCATCGCCGGACACGTCATTCTCCAGCTGCTTGAAGCGGGCCACGAGGTGCGGGGCACCGCCCGGTCTGCCTCCAGCGCGCCGAAACTCAACGCGGCGCTCAGCAAATATGCCGGCAAGCCGGTCAATATCGAGCTCTACGCAGCCAATCTCGAGAAAGACGCCGGCTGGGCCGACGCCGTCGCAGGCATGGACTATGCCAGCATGTTGCGTCGCCCTTCCCTGCTGGCGTGCCGAAAGATCCTGAAGACCTGATCCGCCCTGCGAAGGAAGGCGCCTTACGCGTTTTGAAGGCTGCCAAGGCGGCTGGCGTGAAACGTGTTGTGATGACCTCATCCATGGCCGCCATTGCCTATGGCTGGGGCGACGCGCGCCCAGCCATCCTCACGGAAGAACACTGGTCAAACCCGAACAATCTCAAGGACAACACGGCCTATACGCGATCAAAGACAATCGCTGAGCGCGCTGCATGGGATTATGTAAACGGCGAAGGCAAGGGGCTGGAACTGGCCGTAATCAACCCCGCCGCCGTGCTGGGCCCGGTCATGAGCGGCGATCTCTCCGCCTCGCTGGAATTGCTGACCATGCCCATGTCGGGAAAGATACCCGCCGTGCCGCGCATCGGTTTCGGCATCGTTGACGTACGCGATGTTGCCAGCGCGCAGGTCAGCGCCATGACGCTGCCGGCCGCCGCCGGGGAGCGCTTCCTGCTCTCCCAGCCCTTCATGTGGTTCTCCGAAGTCGCCGACGTGCTGCGCGAGGCTTTTCCGGATTACAAAAAGAAAATACCGAACGGCACGATGCCGGATTTTGTGCTGAAACTGGTCTCGATCTTTAATCCGACGCTCAAGCAGATCCTGCCGGAGCTTGGCCGCCAGCGCCAGATTTCAAATGAAAAGGCCCGCACCGTTCTGGGGTGGAAGCCGCACACCGCCAAGGAAGCCATTATTGCCGGCGGCCAGAGCCTGATCGATAACGGCATCGTCTGACGTCGCACAAGCCTCAGAAATCGTAGGCGATTCCCTTGCGCTCCCAGTCACCATAGCGGGTCGGCTCGATTGTCCGGGGACCGCCATTTTCATCCTCAGGGAGGGCTGCCGCATCGGCCGCTTGAGCCGCGCGTCTTGCATCGGCTTCTTCCAGCGCCCGGCGCGCCTCGGGCGACAGGGTCTTGCGACGCTCTGCCTCGTTGGAACTGTGGTCGGTGTTTGGTGTTTCTTCACCCATGTGCCAGCAGACTCCTCAATTCGTTAACGGTCACCATATACCTAGCGGTACCGCCCGCATAAACAACGCGCTGCCGTCATAGTGGAGTCTATACCCCCATGGGGACTGCGAAAACATTCATCCTGCTAGCCATGCTGACCGCCCTGTTCATGGGCATCGGTTATCTCGTGGCCGGCACGACCGGCATGGCGATCGCCTTCGTGGTCGCGGCGGCAATGAACCTGTTTTCCTACTGGAACGCCGACAAGATCGTGCTGCGCATGCAGGGCGCCAAGGAACTGACGCCGGACAATAAAAGCCCGATGCTGCGCACCTTTGCCAAGGACGTGGCCTCGCTCGCCGAGCGCGCCGGCCTGCCAGCGCCGCGCATCTACATTATCGAAACACCACAGCCCAATGCCTTCGCAACCGGGCGCAGCCCATCCCATGCCGCTGTCGCTGCCACCACAGGCCTGCTGGGCATGCTGACCCGCGAGGAAGTTGCCGGTGTCATGGCCCACGAACTCGCCCATGTGCGCAACCGCGACACGCTGACCATGACCGTGACCGCGACCATTGCAGGCGCCATCGGCATGCTGGCCAATTTCGCGCTATTCTTTGGCCGTGAGCGTACCGGCCTGATTGGCTCACTCGCGATCATGATCATCGCGCCGCTGGCAGCTGGTCTTGTCCAGATGGCGATCAGCCGGTCGCGCGAGTATGAAGCCGATGCCAAGGGCGCCGAGATTTGTGGCAACCCGCTCTGGCTCGCCTCGGCGCTTGAAAAGATCGAGCGCGGCGCACGCGCCTCGGTCAATGTTCAGGCCGAGCGCAACCCGGCCATGGCCCATATGTACATCTCCAATCCGCTGAGCGGGCGCGGCACGGACAATCTGTTCTCAACGCACCCGTCCACCGCCAGCCGCGTGGCCGCCCTTCGCCGCATGGCGGGTGACCAGATCAATGCAGACGTCAGCCCTGAAATGCGCCGCGCTGCCGGACCTTGGGGCTGAACCATGTCCGGAGCCGATATTCGCCGCGCAGCAGCCGACCTGCTGACCCTCACCCTCGACAGCCGCCGCACGCTCGACGATGCGATGCTGACGAGCCAGATCTTCAACACGCTTGAAGGATCAGACCGCGGCTTTGCACGCGCCATTGCGAGTTCGGCCCTGCGCCATCTCGGATGGATCGACACCGCATTGGCGCCGCTCCTCTCCCGCCCCCTGCCTGCTGTAACTGCACCGATACGCGCCCTGCTGCGCACAGGCGTGACGCAGCTTTGGCTGATGGATACACCGCCACATGCGGCCGTCGGCGAAACGGTTGAAGCGGCCAAGGGCTGGCCCGAAGCCCGCTCCGGCGGCGCTTTCCTGAATGCGGTCCTGCGCCGCGCAGACCGTGAGCGGCCTGATTTTACGCGCATGTCGCCGCTCGGCATCTGGCCGGACTGGCTGAAGGACATTCTTGTTTCCGCCTACGGAACGGAAGAGGCTGAAGCCCTGGCCAGAGCCCAACTCACCGAGCCGACCCTCTACCTCACCCCAAAATCCGATGCAGAGACTGTCGCCGCAGAAACCGGCGGCACGGCCGTGCCCGGTGGCGGCGTCGCCGTACCGACCGGCTCTGTGGAAGACATGGACGGTTTCGCGTCGGGCGACTGGTGGGTGCAGGACCTCGCCGCCATGATCCCGTCGCACCTGCTGGCGCCTGAGCCGGGCGATACGATTGTCGATCTGTGCGCCGCGCCGGGTGGCAAGACGCTCCAGCTGGCCGCCGCTGGCGCCAGTGTTACAGCTGTTGACCGTTCTGCACCCCGCCTTCGCCTCCTGAAGGAAAACCTGCAGCGAACGGGCCTGAAAGCGACAATCGTTACGGCCAATGCCGACGAATGGCGTCCGGATGAGCCCGTGATGAAGATTCTGCTGGACGCGCCCTGTTCTGCGCTCGGCACATTGCGTCGCCACCCGGAAGGCGCCTGGATCAAGCGTGAAGCTGAAGTCGCCCGCTTTCCGGCGGCGCAGGCGCGCCTGCTGGACGCGGCGATCGACATGCTCGCGCCGGGCGGCACACTGATCTATTGCGTATGCACCCCTCTTCCGGCTGAAGGCGTCGATATCGTGGAAGCGGCCCTCGCCACAGGCCGGGTCCAACGCCTGCCCGTGACGCCAAATGATGTGCCCGGCTTTTCCCACGCGATCACGTCTTCGGGAGATGTCCTGACACGTCCCGGCGGAGAATCCGACCACGACACATTCTACATTGCACGGCTGAAAAAGGCCTGATCGCCCGGCCGGGCTGGGTTTGCCATGGTTAAATGCCGTCAATCATGATGAAAAGTTCAGGATTCGGCGCCCAGTCCTGCCATTGAATTGCCCTGAATAGTCACAAGATTATCTGTACAGGTTCATCTGCTATTCAGCTGAAATCCCGCAAAGACACCTCATTCAATGTGCAAGGAGCACTGATATGTTTGCAATTACCTCTTCCCGCGCTGTTCCTGGCAAGGTCATGGCTGGCGCGCTTGCCGCGCTTACGCTTGCTCTTGCGGGCTGCGCAAACAATCCAGGTGTCGGCACCACGAGCACACAATCCGTGGGCCAGGCCTCGACGGTTTACCAGGGCACGGTGACGTCCGTTCGTTCGGTCACGATCAAACCGGACCGTTCGCTCATCGGCACGGCCACAGGCGCCGTTCTTGGCGGTCTCGCCGGTTCTGAACTCGGCGGCGGCGACAAGGCCCAGACGGCAGGCGCCATTGGTGGTGCAGTGCTCGGCGGTGTGGCCGGTAACGCAGCCGGCAAGGGCCTCGGCACCAAGCAAGGCTATGCCTACGTGGTTCGCTTCAATAATGGCGAAGTGAAAGAAATCATCCAGGGCGCAGATCTTTACATCGCACCCGGCACACCGGTCGACATCATTGCCGGCGCTGATGGCTGGAAACTGGTGCCGCGCGGCGGCTACTAGGCCTGTGCCTCTCAGGAGGCAGTGCTGAAAATTTAACCACCCGGACAGCCGGCTGCCTTGTGCGGCCGGCTGTTCCCTTTTAGGGAGTTAACATGAGTAAAGTTATGATTTCCCCTTCGATTCTCTCGGCTGACTTTGCCTGCCTGGGAGAGGAAATTCGCGCAATCGACGCTGCCGGCGCGGACATGATCCACATTGATGTGATGGATGGCCACTTCGTGCCGAACCTTACATTCGGCCCACCCGTCATCGAAATGCTGCGTCCCCACACGAAAAAGCCGTTCGACGTCCACCTGATGATCGCGCCCGTTGACCCGTTCATTTCTGCCTTTGCCAAGGCCGGTGCAGACATCCTGACGGTCCATCCGGAAGCAGGCCCGCATGTCCACCGGACGTTGCAGGCGATTCGGGCCGCCGGCATGCGCCCAGGCGTGGCGCTCAATCCGGGCACGCCAGCGGCAATCGTTGAGCCCCTGCTCGACAATGTCGACCTTATCCTCGTCATGTCGGTTAATCCGGGCTTTGGCGGCCAGAGCTTCATCGAGAGCCAGTTGCGCAAAGTGGAGCAGCTGCGACACATGATCGACCAGACGGGCCGTGACATCATTCTGGAGATTGATGGCGGCCTGAACACCGAAACAGCGCCGCGCGCCATCGCGGCAGGTGTGACTGCGATTGTTGCCGGTTCTGCCGTTTTCAAGGGCGGACCTTCAGCCTATGGTGACAATATTCGGGCGCTCAGACCAAGCGTTCATGTATAGTAGGTTGCAGGATGGGCCGTGCCGTGGGTGGTGGAGACAGCGAATTCCGGGCCGACCGAACGCGCTCCAGCGCTGATGATGCTGCGCTTTGGCGCCGGTTCAGAGGGATCGCAGGCGAAGATGCCCGGATAGGGGCTCTTCAGCGCCTGAAGCTCACAGGCCCTGTCCCGAAAACATTTACCCATGCCCTGCCAGACCTGATTCCCGCCGATACCTGGCGCGGCGAGGCGCTGATGCGCGATATCTGGCGGATCGGCATGGAGCGGCTGATCCTCGAACGGGCACAACCGCCATGGTCGGTGCCCCTCCCTTCGCGCCATTTCGCTGACAGGCTGCATCGCTTTGACTGGCTGTCCGACCTTGTCTCGCAGGGCACCGCCGGACAGGAGCGCGCCGCCGGGTTCGTCGATTCATGGATCGAGTCGTTCGGCACATTCAATGGATTTGCCTGGCGCGCAGAGCCGACAGCCCATCGCCTGTGGAACTGGATGCGCTGTTCTGAGGTCCTTTTCGCCGAGGGATGCCCGCCGGAGCGCATGGAATGCCTCACGCGCCAGTTGCGCTATCTTTCCGAAACGCTCGACCAGACGACCAACCCGCGCACACGCTGGATGGGCTCATGCCTGATGGTTGCCCGCGCTGTCTGCCTTGATGGCGCGCACCGGTTGGACGAGGCGCTGGCCCGCCTTGACGGCGAGTGCACCGCTCAGATCCTGCCAGATGGCGGCCATGTCAGCCGCAGCCCGGCGCGCCTGCTCAACTCGCTGCTCAACCTGTTGGCCTTGCAGGAAGTCCTGCAGAACGCCGGGCATATTGTGCCTGACTATTTCGACAAGTGGATCGCCCGCATGGGGGCCATGCTGGCCTTCTTCCAGACCGAAGACGGCGCCCTGAACCCGTTCAATGACGGCGATGAAGCAAGGCCGGAAGTCGTGGCAGCCGCGCTGGACCGCCTTGGCACGCCGCCACGTCGCTTCACATTCGCGCCGAAGTCCGGCTTCCAGAAACTCCAGAAGGGATCGCTACGCCTTGTGCTCGATTGCGGCGAGGCACCGCCTCCACCCTTCGGCGACTATGCCCATGCCGGCGCCCTTGGCTTTGAACTTTCCGATGGCCCTGCCCGCCTTGTCACATCCTGCGGCTACAGCGCCGAGGTCAATGTCGACTGGCAGGCCGCCGTGCGCCGCACAGGCGCGCATTCGACGCTCGTGCTGGCGGGACGTGATTCCTCAAGCTTTGTCACCAATGAAGAGACGCGCCTCCTTGCCGCGATGGGGCCGGAGGGCATTTCGGCCAAGCGGCTCGAAGAGTCCGACGAAATCTGGCTTGATGCCCAGCATGGCGGCTATAAGGCGGCCTGCGGCCTGCTGCACAGGCGACGCCTGTTCATGTCTGGCGATGGCAGCCGGCTGACGGGAGAAGACTCGCTCGTGAGGCCGATCTCGCAACCCAAGTCTGACGACACCAAATACATCAATTTCGAAATTCGCTTCCATCTCCACCCCACGGTGACAGCCATGATGGGGCGTGATGCCATTCGGCTCATCTGCGACAATGGCTCGGTCTGGCGATTCAAGACGAGCCATGAGGGCACGCGGCTTGAGCGCACGGTCTATCTAGCCCGCGGCAATGTCGAACAGCCTGAGCAGATCGTCATGGCAGGCTATGCCGACCCCAATAGCGATGGTAGCGAACCGCCCAACTGCATCCGCTGGGCATTCCTGCAGGAGAAGGTCGCATGACCCCGCAACGTGCCGCCCGGCGGGCAATGTTCCTGACACTTGGTTTCGACAGCAGCATGGCGGCCCTGTCGATGGTCGCAGCCTCTGTCCTCGTCTGGTCCTCCGACGCCGTAGACGGGGCCTATTCCCTGGAATCCGCCATTCTGAGCACGAGCGTGTTCGTGCTTGCCATGCTGATCGGATTCCTGGTCCGCGGCGTGCAGAAACAGGTCTGGCGGCATATGGGCTGGCCCGACGCGGTAATGATCGTCCAGGCGATCGGCCTGTCGACGCTATTTTACCTGCCGATCATGCTCGTGCTGAACGGACGGCTCGTCGCGCCCTGGGCAACCTTGCTGGTCGCAACGCTGCTCTGGACCCTCCTGCTGTTTGCCGGGCGCATGATCGCCCTGTCGCGCTCAACCCATACTCCCTTGCAGATTTTCAGCCCCGTTTCCAAGACTGGCCAGCCCGTCCTGCTCGTTGGTGACGCCGACAGCTGCGTGCCGGTGCTGCGACGCCTGCAGGGACAAGGGCCGGCGCGAAAGGTGCGTGTCCTTGGCGTTGTCGAGATGGAAGGCGCGGACCCGGGCCGGGCCATTCGCGGTGTGCCAATCATGGGATGCCTTGAGGACCTCGGTAACGTCATCGACATCCTCCGCGTGCGTTATGGCCAGACGCCCTGGCTCGCTGTGACCGGCGTGGCCCGTGAGCGCAAGGGCATGCTCAAAGTGCTCGAGATTGCCGCAAGTCATGGTGCTGAAGTGATGGCCTTCAGCGGTGACGAGGCGGCGCAGATCCTTGAGCCGGTGCACCCGGCCGACCTGCTTGCGCGCGCGGAGCGCCGTCTGGATATCGAGCCAGGGCGTAATATCATTACCGGTGCCAGCGTACTGGTCACAGGCGGCGGCGGCACGATCGGGTCCGAGCTGACCCGTCAGGTAGCGGCGCTCAAGCCCGCCACCTTGACCATTATCGACGCATCGGAATTCAATCTCTACAGCATCGACATGGCGCTTCGCAGCCATGCCCCAAACGTCCCGGCGATGTCGCGCCTTGGCGATGTGCGGGACATCAGCCGCCTGACGGATGTCTTCCAGCGGGCGCAGCCTGACCTTGTGATCCATGCAGCCGCGCTGAAACACGTGCCCCTCATGGAGCACAATCTCTGCGAAGCGATCCTGACGAATGTCGGCGGCGCCGTGAATGCGGCCCGCGCCGCTGTTGCCGTTGGCGCCCGCCGGTTCGTCTTCATCTCGACCGACAAGGCCGTGGACCCGGACAATGTCATGGGCGCTACCAAACGCCTTGCCGAGATTGCCGTCAGCCGTATTGCCGCCGATTCCAGGATGACGGCCTCCATGGTACGCTTTGGCAATGTGCTCGGCTCGTCAGGTTCGGTCGTGCCCCTTTTCGAGCGACAGATCGCCGCTGGCGGCCCCGTCACGCTGACCGATCCGGGCGTCACCCGCTATTTCATGACCGTCGAGGAAGCCTCCTCGCTCGTCCTGCAAGCCGCCGCCCTGCAGGCCCATGAAGGTGACGCCGACCTCTTCGTGCTCGACATGGGGGAGCCCATCGCGATCCTTCAACTGGCCGAAACCATGATCCGCCTCAAGGGCCTCGTGCCGGGCGTCGACATCGAGATCGTCACGACAGGCCTGCGCGACGGCGAGAAGATGCACGAGGCGCTGACATACTCCCACGAGGAAATCAGGCCGACTGAGGTCGATGGCGTCAATCGCGTCGCCTCACCTAATGGCCATGGGGAACTGTTTGAAAAACAGCTCGCTGCGCTGCTCGAGGCCGCTGCCCGGCGCGAACGCTCAGAAGCCCTTCGCCTGTTGGGTGTGCTGGTGCCTGAATACGGCGCCAACCGGGCTGAACGGAACCGGCGCCAGAGCGCTTGACGCCCCGGTCGTTCGTGCTACCCCGCGCGGTAATTCAGCCACCCGCCAGAGGATGACCCCATGACCGACGCCGCCCATAGCGGATCTCCCGTGCGTATTCGCCGTGCCCTGCTCTCCGTCTCCGACAAGACAGGCCTTGTGGATCAGGCGCGCAAGCTGGTCGCAATGGGTGTTGAACTGGTCTCCACCGGCGGCACATCGAAACTGCTCAAGGATGCCGGCCTTCCGGTAAAAGACGTCGCCGACCTGACCGGCTTTCCGGAAATGATGGACGGCCGCGTCAAGACGCTCCACCCCGCTGTCCATGGCGGCCTGCTCTACCTGCGTGACAATCCTTCCCATGTGAAGGATGCCGAAACCCACGGCATCGGCGCGATCGACCTCATTTACGTGAACCTCTACCCGTTCGAAGCGACCGTCGCTTCCGGTGCGGACTTCGAAACCTGTATCGAGAACATCGACATCGGTGGCCCCGCCATGCTGCGCGCCGCCGCCAAGAACGGCGCCTTTGTGGCCGTCTGCACCGATGGCGGCGACGTCGACGCCGTGATCGCCGACATGGAAGCCAATGACGGCAGCGTGCCCGTCTCGCTCTGCCGCAAGCTCGCCGCCAAGACCTATGCCCGCACTGCCGCCTATGACGCCGCGATCTCCGGCTGGTATGCCCGTCAGCTGGGCGACACCGCGCCGGACTGGGCCGCCATTGGCGGCAAGCTGCAGCAATCCCTGCGCTATGGTGAAAACCCCCACCAGAAAGCCGCCTTCTATGTCAGCGGAGAGGCTCGCCCCGGCGTCGCCACCGCAAAACAGTTGCAGGGCAAGGAACTTTCCTACAACAATATCAACGACACGGACGCCGCCTATGAACTGGTTGGCGAACTTGGCGCCGAGATACCTGCCGTTGCCATCATCAAGCACGCCAATCCGTGCGGCGTTGCGCAGGCTGGTACAATTATCGAAGCCTATCGCGCGGCGCTGGCTTGCGATTCCACATCCGCCTTCGGCGGCATCGTCGCTCTCAACCGCCCGCTTGATGGCCCGACCGCCGAAGAGATTTCGCAGGTCTTCACCGAAGTTGTCATCGCGCCCGGCGCAGACGCTGACGCCGAAGCGATCTTCGCCAAGAAGAAAAACCTCCGCCTCCTGATCACGGAAGGCCTGCCTGATCCGGCTGCGCCGGGGCATTTCGTCAAAACCGTCGCCGGCGGTTTCCTGATGCAGGACCGTGACTTCGGCCGTATCACCCGCGCTGACCTCAAGGTCGTGACAAAGATCGCCCCGACAGAGCAACAGCTGGACGACCTCCTCTTCGCCTGGCGCGTCGCCAAGCACGTGAAGTCGAATACGATTGTTTATGCGAAGGATGGCGCGACTGTCGGCGTTGGTGCTGGCCAGATGAGCCGGATCGACTCGGCCCGCATCGCTGCACGCAAGGCCGAGGATGCCGCCGAAGTCGCTGGCTGGTCCGAGCCGAAGACGAAGGGCTGCGTTGCCGCGTCCGATGCCTTCTTCCCGTTCCCGGATGGACTCTTGCAGGCCGCGTCAGCTGGCGCGCTGGCCGTGATCCAGCCCGGCGGCTCGATCCGCGACGACGAGGTTATCGCCGCCGCGGATGAAGCTGGTCTTGCCATGGTCTTTACGGGCATGCGCCATTTCCGGCACTAGTCCCCGATCGATCAGATCGAGACGATGATCTTGCCGAAATGCTTCTGCGACGCCTGATGGCCGAACGCATCGGCAATCTTGTCGAGTGGGAAGGTCTGGTCGAGCACGGGCTTGATGCCATTGGCTTCAATGGCCGCGATCATGTCTTCCTGCATGCTGGCCGAGCCGACCGTGATGCCTGACAGCGTTATGTTCATCGAGAACAGCGCCGCCGTCGGCACTTCGCCGGAGACGCCCGTCAGCACGCCGATCAGCGAGATATGCCCGCCCATCTTGCTGGCCGCAATGGACTGCGCGAGCGTGCCCGGGCCGCCAATCTCGACCACTTCATCCACGCCGCGACCGCCTGTCAGTTCCTTGGCTTTCTTGCCCCATTCAGGGGTGTCCTTGTAATTGATCAGGTGATCGGCGCCGAGTTCCTTCAGGCGCTTCAGCTTCTCGTCGGATGATGACGTTGCTATCACGCGCGCGCCCGCTGCCTTGGCAAACTGAAGCGCAAAGATCGAGACGCCGCCCGTGCCTTGCGTCAGCACCCAGTCGCCCGGTTTGATCTTGGCTTCCACCATCAGCGCCCGCCAGGCTGTCAGCGCTGCGCAGGGAAGCGTCGCGGCCTCTTCGAAGGAATAGCCTTCCGGCATGCGCGTGAAGGCCGTTTCCGGCGCAGCGACCATTTCGGCGCCAAAGCCGTCCGCGCCATCGCCCGGCACGCTGGCAAAGCCCGCCATCTGAGGCGGCCCAGCGGCCCAGTTCGGGAAGAACAGGCTCAGCACCTTATCACCCACTTTGAATTTCTTGACGCCCTCGCCTACAGCGACGACTTCGCATGCACCATCCGACATGGGGATGCGCCCGTCCGGCGTCGGGATGCCACCCATCACGACGACAAAGTCGTGATAGTTCAGGCTGCTTGCCTTCACGCGAACGAGGATTTCGCCCCGGCCCGGCGTCGGATCTGCGCGTTCCTCAATGACTAGATTTCCGGGACCACCGGGCTTTTTGACGGCTGCAACTTTCATTATGTTTCCTCCTGTTGGCTCCAGAAGTCGGGTGCCGACGTAAGGGAAGTCAAGCAGATCAGCCGGGTTCCGCAGTGAGATTGACGGTGTAGCAAAACTGTCCCGCCTCAGGGCGCGTCGTCTCGGCGTTGATATAGGCCGCGCCGTATCCGTAATAATAGCTTTGCGCGTCGCCATCTCCAGGCCGCGCGAACACGGCGCAGATCTCGGCTTGCTTTGTGTCCACTGGACGGATCTCAAAAGGCTCACCGCTGATCGGGTCATCCTTCCAGTCCACATTGCTGCAGCCTTGGGCCAGTCGCGCAGGCGAACCAGGCTCCGCAATGGCCCGACGCGCAACCTGCATATCCCCCGGCAATGGCCCAATGCCCCGGCTGTAGCAGTTCAGCGCTTCCGCTGTTGAAACGACCGCCTGCAGGCGCATATCATCCCGCTGGATGTCGCGCGCCTTGCTCGGCCCGCCAATAATGACCAAGCCAGCGATAACGCTCGCCGATGCCACACCGGCCAGCGCCACGGCCAGCCAGTCTCCTGCGCTACGCGGCGTCCACATCGGCCTGGTCCCCCTTTTCCGCATCACTGATGAAATAGGTGAAGATCGCCCCGGCAATCACGCCCACGACGAGCGACTTCAGCACGAACCGCACCGTCAGGTCACCGCCGAGGAAATTGTAGACCAGCGATGTCGCATCCCCCACGAGCGTACAGCCAGCGATCACGAGACTGAGATAGGTAAGCCATTTGCGGATGCGGGAGCGTTGCAGTTCCGGACTGCGCTCTCGCGCCCCGCGCAAGATGTAACCGAGCCAGAGGAAGATGGGCGTTGCGACCAGCACACCAGAGATGCCGCTGCGCACCTGCGCATCGCGGAAATGAACGGCATAACCGCCTGATTCCACCTTGTCGGGAAAGGCATAATCGATCAGCGCAAACAGCAGCGAGCCAAGGCTGAACGAGACGATGCCCAGCAGGATGAAGAAAAGCAGATAGAGAAAGGCCTGCCTCGCCGAGAGATAAGGCTGCGGACGGGGCACGGCGACGGGAAAGGTGACATCCGAATAGACAGCCAGCGCGGCATCCACCTCGCCGTTCTTCCAACCAGCCTGCGTCAGCGCGCCATGAATGGCCTCGCGCGATTGTCCCTGCTGCAGGCTCTCCTTGACGAATTCCACGAGCGTCTTGTCGGCCATAGCGTCCCACTCCCTGTCAGGAATGCCAGCTTACCCCCTTCGCCCTGCTCAGGCCAGCAGAACTCAGATGCCGGCCCGCTGGAGCAGACGCTGGAACCCTTCCCAGAACTCCGCCCGGCGCTCATCTGTTTCCATCAGGATTTCATGCAGCGCGCCGTCGACCGTCACATGCTCGCAATCAGGCAGGCGCGCGCAGACCGCCGTATGCGAGGCATTGTCGACAAGCTTTTCCTCTGCCGCCGACGCCACGAAGACCGGGATCGTCACCGCGTTCAGCGCTTTCGCTTTGCCGAACGTGGACAGGATATTCAGCGAAGCATCGAGCCAGCCCCAGGTCACCGGCCCAAGCTCAAGTTCCGGCGCAGCGTCGCACAGGTCCCGCTGCATCTGCCAGCGGCGCTTGTCATGCGTCACGATATTGGTCTCGAATGTCTCGGCCGGTCCTGGCTGCTGCGCATAATTGCCCGACCGGCCCGTCGCCCGCATGGCCCAGACGAGATAGCTCATGCCGAAGAACTTGGATTTGAGGCCCCACATCGGCGCGCAGAAGGCGGCCGCATCCACCTTGACCAGTCCTTGCGCAATCGCCGCCAGCGCAATTGCGCCGCCCATGGAATGGGCCAGCGACACGTAAGGGCGCGGTAGCCGGTCATCCAGCTTCTCCAGCCCCTTCGCGAGGGCGCCCATAAAGGTCTCGAAACGGTCAATATGGCCCTTTTTCGTGTCGTCCAGCAGGCGCTCGGACAAGCCCTGCCCCGGCCAGTCGATGATCAGCACGGCAAAGCCCATGGCCTGCAGCTCGCGCCCCACCTCGAAATATTTCTCGATGAATTCGGTCCGCCCGGGGCACACGATCACGGTGCCGCGCGGATTCTGGTAGGTCAGGGCCGGCGCGATACAGGCGCGCAGCGAACGCCCGCCGCTGCCCTTGAACCAGATGATCTCCGCGCCGTCGGGCGCGGGATTGTCCGGTATGGTCACAAAGTCATTGCGCTGGACGGCGTCAGGAGGAGGCGTGTCTGTCATGGCATCAAAAAAGCCGCCCGCAGGTTTCCCCGGGGCGGCTCCTTTTGTCTGGAAAGCCGTCGCGGATTCTACGAGAACTTCTTCATCAGGCTCTGCAGCTGCATGGCGACAGACATGTCGCCTTCAACTTTCAGCTTGCCCTGCATGAAGGCCATGGTCGGGTCCATCTGGCCGCCGGAGATTTTCTGGAAGTCGTTCCAGTCAACCTTGATTGTGGCATCGGCCGGGCTGTCGGAATTGTCGACCTTGCCCGCAGCGCCGTCGATGAACAGCTTGCCAGCATCGCCAAAGTCGAACTTCACCTTTTTGGTAAAATCGCCGCCTGGCTCGACAGCGGATGAAGCCTTGGTTGTGAGTTCTGCGAGATCCATAACGGGGTCCTCCTTGGAATGGGTCTTGTAAGGGATAAAGCAGAGGGACATAGGGGAAAGCAAGTAAAGATTGAAGCCGAGGGGAATCGTTCAGCCTCGCCGCAATACCAATTCCAGGGCCAATTCAGGCCTCAACAATCGTCTCGAAGCCACCGAAAATCATGCGTTTGCCATCGAACAGGTGAGACGCCATGAGGCCGGTCTCCTCAAATTCATTCATGGCAGCCATGTTGCCGGTCTCGAGGACCTCTTTGGAGGGCCAGACAATCCACGAAAAAACCACCGTCTCGCCGGGTTCCAGCTTCACCGCCATCGGGAAACTTGTCAGCTTGCCTTCCGGCACATCCGCGCCCCAGGCTTCGACGACGCTGAGTGCGCCATGCTTCTTGAACACGACCGCTGCCGCTTCGGCCATCTCGCGATAGGCCTCCTTGTTCTCCGTCGGCACGGCAATCACGAATCCCATGACATAGGTCATTGCGATTTTCCTTTCTCACCCTTCAAAGGCGGCTTCCAGCGCCGCCACATCAAATTTTACCATATTCATCATCGCCTGCATCACACGCTGCGACTGTTCCGGCGTCCCGGCGCTCATCAGTTCGTAGAACTTTTTTGGAACGACCTGCCAGCTGAGGCCAAAGCGGTCCTTCAACCATCCACATGCGACCTCGCTGCCGCCATCCGTCAGCGCCGACCAAATCCGGTCCACTTCCACCTGATCCTTGCAGGTCACGGAAATCGAGAAAGCATCCGTATGCGGGTGACCCGGCCCGCCATTCATGGCCGTAAAGAGGACGCCCCCGATTTCAAACGTCACCAGCAGCACGGCTCCGTCCTGCCGCATCACATCGACGATCCGCGAATCCGGTATCACCGAGACATAGTATTCTGCCGCTTCCAGCGCGTTGCTGTCATACCAGAGGAAGGGCCTGACAATGGGAAGCTCGGTCATGCTTAGGCCCTTCTTTCCATACTGGTCTCCGCAATGCCCGCAAACGGGTCACGCCATGCATCGATCGCAAGAAGCTGGTCATGCCAGCGCGCGACATTGGGAAAATCGTGAAGCGGAAGACCCGCGCCTTCGGCAAAGGGCAGGCACGTCGCCGTGCGGAAGTCAGCATAGGAGAGGCGATCCGCCACCAGCCATTCGCGATCGGCAAGCAGCCCGTCGAGAATGCCCGCCGAGTTGCGAAACGCAACCATGTCATTCTTCATGACCTTCGGATCCTCCGGCACATCCGAGAACTGTGGCCGTATCAGCCGCTCAAAATAGAACGTGCCTGCCGGACGGGTCAGGTGGAGATTGCTCCAGCTGACCCACATCTGCACCTCCGACATTCTCTCATCGGTCGGCCAGAAGTCTGATCCCGCGATCTGCGACAGCCGGCACGCGATTGCATCGGTCTCCCACAGGGATTTGCCGTTCTCGACCAGAACAGGCACCAGCGTGTTCGGATTGATTGCCTTGAACGCACGCCGGTGATCAGGGTGCATGGGCGACGCCGCGATATACGCGACCGGCGAGTCCAGATGGCGCGCAACGGCCACGGCAACGCGCGGGTTCAGGTTCGGCGAATAATAGAGTTTCAGGTCTGGCATCGGTCTCTCCCCTCTCCGTCAGCTCGCCGCATCCGCCATCATGGCGTCCTGCAGGGCCTCGGTCGTGCGGGGCGCATTCTCACCCGGTGTCGCAATGGACCATTTGTGCCCGAACGGATCTTCGACCATGCCGTAGAGATCGCCCCAGAACTGGCGCGCGACCGGCATCAGGGGCTTGGCGCCGGCAGCCACTGCCTTGTCGAACACGCCCTGCGCATCGGTGACGGCCAGATGCAGTGTTACCGCCGTGCCGCCCAGCGTCTCGGGGCTCTTCACCTCCATGTCGGGGAACTCGTCGACCAGCATCACCATGCCCGTATTGATCTTCACGGAGGCATGGGCAAGGCGACCATCCGGCCCCGGCAGACGGATCATCTCCTCGGCATCGAAGGCCTGCTTGTAGAAGGCGATGGCCTCAGCTGCGCCCCTGCAGACAAGGTGCGGCACAACCTCGTGCGCATCCCCCGGATTGGCGGGGCGGACGCGGACAGGCTCGGGCGGAAGGCTCTTGGCCAGCGCCTCCAGCTGGTCAGCCGCCTTGCCCCAGCCTTCGTGAAATCCCATCGCCTCATGCCCCTTCATCGCCTCTTCCGACCAGTGCCGGGCCACCGCGCGATAGAGCGTGGTGCCGTCGCCGAGATCCCTGAAGGTGATGATACTGGTCATGAACGGGGAATTCTCGGCAGGAACCCAGTCGCCCACATAGGCATCCGTGCCGACAAGGCGACGGCCGGGCACGACCTCCAGGTATTGCCCATGGACATGGTTCACCTCGCCGTCCGGCCCCTCCATCCGGTGATAACTGGCGCCGCCCGGCCGCAGGTCCAGCTTCGCTTCCGTCACGTTCCACGGTTTCGGGCAGAACCACTGGCAGACCAATTCCGGCTCGGTATAGCAGCGATAGAGCGTATCTGCGGGCGCGGAGATGGTCCGCTCAAGGACAAGATCAAACTCATGTGGGGTTTCAAGCGCAGTCGGGTCAGCCATGATGTTCTCCTTCAGAACGTATTACAGGCAGGTTGAACAGCATCCGCACATAACGGATCAGATGGTCGGCAGTGTCGCGCGCGGCCTGCGGATCATCCGCCGCCTTTGCGAGAATGAAGGCGCCCTGCAGCACGGCCTGCGTGTGCAGCGCGAGGCTCTCGGCGGTCCAGTCGCCGGTCACGCCATGGCGCTTGCGAGCCGCCTCAATATCATCAACCAGCGTCAGCGCATGGTCCCAGATGGAATCCTGGCACGCCGCGCGCAGCGACGGCTGGCTGTCATAGGATTCCTGCACCATCGTGCCGACAAGGCAGGTGAATTCGGCGATCGGCCCATCCAGCATATCGCGCCGAAACGCCAGATAGCCGAGGATCCGGTCCAGGGGATCTTCATGCGCCATATAGGGCGCGGTCCCGAACAGCTCGTTCGCGTGAAGTTTCCACGCCCCTGCCGCCGCAATGCCAAGGTCCACCTTGGTCGGGAAGTGGTGGAAGAAGGCGCCCTTGGTCACGCCCGCCTCGCGGCAGAGATCGTCCACGGACGTCGCATTGAATCCCTTCTCCCGCACCACTTTGACGGCGGCGCCGATCAGCTTCTCTTTCGCGGGGGATTGCCTTGGGGCCATACAGTCTGTCTCCTGATCTAAAACATACCAACTGGTCGGTTTGCGAGTCAATACGGAATCTTGCTGACCTAGCGGCAAGCGATCTGCGACTCCGGAATGGCTTGACCAATCCCCCTCTCAGCGCCGATTGATGAAGGCATGAGTTGGGAAAAATCAATTGAGGAACTCCGTCGGCGTGAGCGCCTGTCGGAAAAGATGGGCGGCGAAGAGCCGGTCGAACGCCAGCGCGGGCGCGGCAAGCTGACAGTGCGCGAGCGCGTCGCTTTCCTCGTCGACCCCGGCAGCTTCCACGAAGTGGGCAAGATCGCGGGCAAGGCCACCTATGGCCCGGACGACGAACTGGAGGCCTTCACGCCTTCCACCTCCGTCACCGGCCGCGCCACGCTCAATGGCGATCCCGCCGTCATCCTCGCCGATGATTTCACCGTGCGCGGCGGCGCCTCCGATGCCGCGATCTGGCAGAAGATGGTCCAGTCCATCAAGATGGCGACCGAATATCGCATGCCCCTCGTCCAGATGATCGACGGCACGGGTGGCGGCGGCTCGGTCAAGAGCCTCGAGAAAGACCCGCGCACGTACATCCCGGAAACACCCGGCTGGAACGAGATCGTTCATGGCATGACGCAGGTGCCTTTCGTCTCGCTCGCCCTAGGCCCCTGCGCCGGCATGGGCGCGGGCCGTGTGGCCGCCAGCCATTTCTCGGTCATGGTGAAAGAACTCTCGCAAGTTTTCGTCGCCGGTCCACCCGTCGCGATCGCCCTTGGCGAGAACGTCACCAAGGAAGAACTTGGCGGCTGGAAGATCCAGGGCCAGAACGGCACGGTCGACAATGTGGTCGATACGGAAGCCGACGCTTTCGAGGCCGCCCGCCGTTTCCTGTCCTACCTGCCGCCCTCGGTCCACGACCTGCCCGAACGCACGGCGCCCCGCGATGACCCGAAGCGCAAGGAAGACTTCCTCCTTTCCATCGTCCCCACCGACGGCAAGACCCCGTACAAGCCGCGCAAGATCATCGAAGCCACCGTCGACCGTCACAGCTTCTTCGAGATCGGCCATGACTGGGGCCGGGGCATGGTCTGCGGCCTCGCCCGCATCGACGGCCACGCGGTCGGCATTCTCGCGGGCGATCCTTTCTTCCTTGATGGGGCATGGACCGCGGATGTCTGCGACAAGGTCACCCGCCACATGGACCTATGCTCCATGTTCCACCTGCCAGTCATTCACTTCGTCGACTGCCCGGGCTTTGCCGTGGGCGTGAAAGCCGAGACCGCTGGCGTCACCCGCGCCGGTGTGCGCGCGATGACCGCCATCTATCAGGCCAGCGTGCCCGTCTGCTCCGTCGTCATCCGCAAGGCCTATGGCCTCGCCGGCTCCGCCATGATGAACCAGTCAAAAACCAAGTGGCGCTATTGCTGGCCAAGCGGCGACTGGGGCAGCCTGCCCATGGCGGGCGGCATTGAGGCGGCCTTCCGCAAGGAACTTGCCGAAGCCGAAAACCCGGACGAATTGAAAGCCGCGCTCTACAAGAAGTTTGAAGCCATCCGCTCGCCCTTCCGCACTGCCGAGAGCTTCCTCGCCGAAGAAATCATCGACCCGCGCGACACCCGCCCGCTCCTCGTCGACTTCATCCACCACGCCGCCCGCATCATGGAACCCGGCGAATACAGGCACGGCTACCGGCCTTAGCCTCTCACCTCCCAAATGGAGAGGGGTTAAGTGGTTCACGGCCGTCAACCCCTCTCCCCTTGGGAGAGGAGGGGCCCGCGCCCGCAGGGCGTGGGAGGTGAGGGACTTATCCAACCCCAATCGACCCCGGCGTATAATCAACGCCGATGCCAGACTTCAGCCTCTTCCGCCCCATGCAGGGCCTGCCTTGGTACCTCGTACCGATCTGGCCGCTGATCTACGTCCAGATCCGCCGCCTGCAGGCATGGTTCTACGCCAATTGCGGCCCTGAATCCGAGATGCACTGGGCTGTCACCAAACATGGCCGCGTCGACCTCACCCGCCTGTCCGATGACATGTGCGCGACGCCGAAACACCCATGGGTTCCGGTCCCGCTATCCCACAGTTTCAACACGGCGCTGACAGGTGAAATTAACCACACCCCACATCCGTGTCCCCGGCGAACGCCGGGGCCTCAGGCGATGGCTTCCGAACAAACTGCAAGAGATCCCGGCCTTCGCCGGGAATACGGATATGTTGGACCTATTCCAGACACCTGACCCGGAATCCCTCCTCAGAAAACTCAAAACACACCCCAAGCGCCCTCGCAGGCGTCGCAGGCGCACCAGCCCTAACGCTCCGGCGTCTCCCAGTCCGCAGGCGGCACATTCCGGCGCCTCAACCGCAGCGCCAGTCCCACCGAAACGCCCACCCCGATCGCAATCGTCAGGTCCGTCACCACAGTCAGGACTAAAGTGAGCAACAATAACAACCGGTCCGCCATCGGTGCTGAGAGGTAAGATTTCCATTTGTGCGGCTCGCTCATGTTCCAGGCCGTCAGGATCAGAAGGCCCGCCAAAGCCGGCATGGCGAGATAACCCGCCAGCGGCGCGGCCACCATCATGGCAATCAGGATTGTCGCCGCATGCACGATCCCCGCGACCGGCGTCTTGCCCCCGGCGCGCACATTTGTCGCCGTCCGGGCAATCGCGCCTGTCGCGGGCAGCCCGCCAAACAGGGACGAGCCCATATTCGCAAACCCCTGCGCCAGCACCTCGGCATTCGGCCTGTGATGCCCGCCGCTCATCCGGTCGGCCACCATGGCTGACAGCAGAGACTCAACGCCCGCGAGGAAAGCTATCACGAAAGCCGACGGCAGCAATTCGACAATGCGGTCCACAGAAAAGTCCGGCATCGCAGGCATCGGCAGGAAGCGTGGCAAGTCGCCAAAGCGCGACTGGATCGTGTCGACCGGCAACACCATCAGCGCCGCCACGGTTGAGGTGATCGCCACAGCAACGATCAGCCCCGGCGCCTTCGGCGCCAATTTACGGAACCCGACAATCATCACCATGGTCCCCAGCCCAATGCCGAGCGCCGCCAGCCCCAGCGTTCCCCGCGCCTCCCAGAGAGCCGGCACCTTCTCAAGGAAGTCTGCCGGCAACGCTTCCATCGACAGGCCCAGGAGGTCTTTCACCTGGCTCGTCGCAATGATGATCGCAATGCCAATCGTGAAACCATTCACCACGGCTTCGGGCACGTAGCTGATCAGGTTACCCACTTTCAGCAGCCCGGCCACAACAAGAATGACACCCGCCATGAAGGTCGCAATCACCAGTCCGTCATAGCCATGCTGGGCGATCACGCCGAACACGACAACAATGAACGCGCCGGTCGGCCCACCAATCTGAACCCGGCTTCCGCCCAGCAGCGAGATCATGAAACCGCCCACAATCGCCGTGACAATGCCTTTGGCCGGGTCAGCGCCCGAGGCAATGGCAATCGCAAGGCTGAGCGGCAGGGCAACCATGGCCACGGTAAAGCCCGCCATAAGATCCGCCCAGAAGAGCGGCCAGGAATAGGTTTTCAACGTGGTGAGAATTTTCGGTTTCATGGGCGCCAGCAAATCAGGTTCATGAACCGCGTTATCATATCACCTCCCATATGTATCACGCGCCGATGTCTCACCCGCCTGAAGCCGCGCACAATTGGAGCCTCATATTGCCTTTATTCGGGTTTCATGATGGCTGTGACCGATCTTTGGAGGGACAAAGACAATGAAGACACATACCAGCCTGCTAGCCATAGCCGCCATCGCGCTCGCCGCCTGCGGTGGCCAGGGCAGCGCCGACCGAAGCGCCATGGCGCCGCCACCGCCAGCTCCAACAGCCATGATGAGCCAGCAAAACTATGAAGCCGCCCCGATGGAAGAAGCCGCAGGCGGCGGCACCCCGGTCGATGCCGCCGTGCAGCAATATATCGCCTACTCCCACTCCCTCGGCCTGCGCCTGCCGGTCAATGCCATTGAGCCCGTCATGCAGGGCCATATTGCCGCCTGCAACAAGGCCGGGCCGGACAAGTGTATCGTCACCAATTCCTACCTGAACGCCTGGTCGGAAGACGAATCCTCCGGCTCACTGAACCTGCGCGCCACGCCGGACTGGATCGAGACCTTTCTGAACGGAGTCGAGGCTGAAGCCGATGCGGCCAAGGGCGAAGTCACCACCCGCCAGACAACGGCGGAAGACCTGACCGTCACCATCATCGACACCAATGCCCGCCTGCATGCCCAGGAAGCCCTGCAGAAGCGGATCGAAGACCTGCTGGAGAACCGCCCCGGTGACCTCGGCGAACTGCTCGACACCGAACGTGAACTCGCCCGCGTGAATGGCGAGATCGACTCGCTGAAGTCATCCATGAAGGCGCTGATGCAGCGCGTGAACATGAGCCAGCTCGCGGTCAGCTACGAGACCAAGCGCAACCCGGTCTCCAGCAGCGCCCTCAGCCCGCTCGGTGATGCGTTCGGCGGCTTCTTCTACAACCTGTCGAGCGCGCTGGCCGCCGTGATCACGGCGTTCGCCGTCGGCCTGCCATGGCTGATCCTGATTGGCGTCTTCCTGTGGCTCTGGCTGAAACTGATCTGGCCACGCATCCGCCGCAAGAAGTCCTGACAAACAGACCGGGCCTCATCCTGAGCAAGCGCACAGAATGAGGCCCGGTCGATTTTGCATCAGGCTTTTTCGGCCACTTTCTTCTTTGCCTTGGGCTTGTCCTTTGGCAGCAGGAGGTGCGCAATCTCCTTCGGCACGACCATCAGGATCTGCCCAAGCGAAGCTTCCCATTCCGACAGAAGCTCCACAGCTCGGACGGAGCCTGTCCGGTCAGCATGTTCCTGGATCAAGGCATGGCATTGCTCGATATGCTCGGTCGGCATGTCGGCCAGCGGATACCAGTCAATGGAGTCCGGGTTGGCAACACGCTCGAACCGGTTTTCCGGATCCCAGATAAAGGCCGCACCGCCGGTCATGCCGGCACCGAAATTGTCACCCACAGGCCCGAGGATCGCCGCGCGGCCACCGGTCATGTATTCGCAGCCATTCGCTCCGCAGCCTTCAACCACCGTCCTGGCGCCCGAGTTACGAACGGCAAACCGCACGCCTGCCGTGCCGGCCGCGAATAGTTTGCCCGCCGTGGCGCCATAGAGGCAGGTATTGCCGACGATCGCATCCCCCGAAGCCGAGCGCCGCTCGCGCGGTTTCGGCGCAACAACAATCGTTGCCCCCGACAGGCCCTTGCCGACATAGTCATTGGAATCCCCGATGACTTCCAGCAGCAGGCCCTGCACGGCGAATGCGCCGAGCGACTGACCGGCCGA
This sequence comes from Hyphomonas oceanitis SCH89, assembly GCF_000685295.1. Taxonomy (GTDB): domain Bacteria; phylum Pseudomonadota; class Alphaproteobacteria; order Caulobacterales; family Hyphomonadaceae; genus Hyphomonas; species Hyphomonas oceanitis. The sequence continues at coordinate 33,233 of NZ_ARYL01000006.1, read as the reverse complement.
TCCCTCAAGCCGGATATGAAGGCGGCCTTCCGGCAGCGCGCTCATGCCGAACTTGCGCGTGATCGCGGAACTCGACCGCGCGCCGATGGCCCGCATCGTGTTCTGGACATTATATTCCAGCTGCATCTTCTCGCCGCGCTCGAAGAACGGCTCGGCATCCCGCAGGATTTGAACGTCGAGCGAATCAGGTACTTCCTCGCGCCGTGTCGGCTGGTAGACAACCGGATGATCGGTATCGACCTGGACCAGCAGCGGGTTGAGGTCGAGGTCATCAAGATGCGATGCGCCGCGGCTGACCTGCACGAGCAGGTCTGTCCGACCGATCGCCTCGTCGAGCGACTTCAGGCCGAGCGAGGCGAGCACTTCACGCACGTCTTCTGCGATAAAGCTCATCAGGTTGACGACCTTCTCCGGCGAACCTGTGAAGTGCGCGCGAAGCGCCTCGTCCTGAACGCAGACGCCGACTGGGCAGGTGTTAGAATGGCACTGACGCACCATGATACAGCCCATGGCCACAAGGCTGGCCGTGCCGATGCCATACTCTTCAGCGCCGAGCATTGCCGCGATGACGATATCGCGCCCGGTCCGCAGGCCACCATCAGTCCGCAAAGTAACCTTGTCGCGCAGATTGTTGAGCGACAGGATCTGGTGCGCTTCAGCAAGCCCCAGTTCCCAGGGAAGGCCGGCATATTTGATTGAGGTCTGCGGGCTCGCACCCGTCCCGCCGACACCGCCGGCAATCAGGATGATGTCCGCCTTGGCCTTGGCCACACCAGCGGCCACGGTGCCAACGCCCGACTGGGCGACAAGCTTCACAGCAACCCGGCAATCCGGGTTGATCTGCTTCAGGTCGTAGATCAGCTGCGCCAGATCCTCGATAGAATAGATGTCATGGTGCGGCGGCGGCGAGATCAGCATCACGCCCGGCGTCGCATGGCGCAGCTTGGCAATGAATTCCGTCACCTTGAAACCCGGCAGCTGCCCGCCCTCGCCGGGCTTGGCGCCCTGAGCAATTTTGATTTCGATCTCGCGGCATTGGTTGAGGTATTCCGCCGTCACGCCGAAGCGCCCGGAGGCAATCTGCTTCACGGCCGAGTTCATGTTGTCGCCATTCGGCAGCGGCCGATAGCGCGCACGATCCTCGCCGCCCTCACCGGAAACCGACTTCGCACCAATCCGGTTCATGGCGATGTTCAGGGTGCCATGCGCTTCGGGGCTGAGCGCCCCGAGCGACATGCCTGGCGTGACGAAGCGTTTACGAATCTCGTTGATCGATTGGACCTGCGACAGCGGCACAGCTTCGCCCGCCGCCTTGAAGTCCAGCAAGTCACGCAGCTGGATAGGGTCGCGTGCATGCACCGCTTCGACATATTTACGATAGATGGAGTAGTCACCGCGATTACAGGCAGCCTGCAGCGTATGGATCAGGTTGCCGTCCAGCGCATGTGGCTCTTCCTTCGCGCGCAGACGATAGAAGCCGCCGACAGGCAGTGAAACAACGTCCTCGTCGAATGCGGCTTCATGGCGCGCCAGCGCATTCTCTTCAAGCCCCGCAAGGCCAAGGCCCGAGATGCGGCTGTTCATGCCGGGGAAGTAATCCGCGACAAGCGCACGAGAGAGTCCAAGTGCCTCGAAATTGTATCCGCCGCGATAGGAGGAAATGACCGAGATACCCATCTTGGAGATGATCTTGAGCAGGCCCGCCTCGATGGCTTCCTTATAGTTCTTGACGCACTCATTGAGCGCCATGTCATCAAACAGGCCGCGCGCGTGGCGGTCTGCAATCACGTCCTGCGCAAGGTAAGCGTTGACGCAGGTTGCGCCGACGCCGACGAGAACGGCAAAATAGTGTGTGTCGAGACATTCCGCAGATCGCACCGTGATGGAGCAGAATGTACGCAGGCCTTGAGCCACGAGATGTGAGTGAACCGCGCCCGTCGCAAGGATCATGGGGATCGCGATCTTGCTGGCCGACTGGTACTGGTCCGTCAGGACGATATGCTCGCGGCCTTCGCGAACGGCTTCTTCAGCCTCACGCCTGATACGGCTGAGCGCATCCTTGAGCGCCGCACCATCAGAAGACGCGTCGGCTTCATCAAAGGTGCAGTCTATTTCGGCCATGCCGACGCCCAGCCGGTCAATCAGGCGCTCATACATGCCCGTTGTCAGGACCGGGCTTTCGAGCACGAAAACTTCCTGCTGGGACTTGTCCGTGTCCAGCACGTTGCCGAGGTTCTTGAACCGGGTCTTGAGACTCATCACCCGCGCTTCGCGCAGGGGGTCCACCGGCGGGTTAGTCACCTGGCTGAAATTCTGCCGGAAGAAATGGCTCATCGGACGGTAGGAGAAGGAGAGAACCGCAGGCGCTGTATCATCGCCCATGGATCCGAGCGCCTCTTTCGCGGACTCGGCCATTGGGGAGAGGATCAGCTCCAGTGTTTCAAGGGAATAGCCCGCAGCCGTCTGACGACGCAGCAGCTCTTCTTTGTTGTACAGTTTCGGCTCCGGCCCCGGCCCGATTTCGGGCTCAAGCTCCGTCACGCTGGACAGCCACTCCTCATACGGGTTTTGCGCCGCGAGGAAGTCGATCAGCTCACGGTGCTCGTAGAATTTACCCGTCTTGAGGTCGGCCGCGATCATCCCACCGGCCGGGATAGACCCGCGACGCGCCACTTCATGGTCGCCCAGAGGACACATGCCCGCTTCCGAACCGACAGCGAGAATCCCGTCCGTGGTCAGCGCATAGCGGAGCGGACGAAGGCCGTTTCGATCGAGGCCCGCAATCGCCCAGCGACCATCATAGGCCGCGATGCCGGCCGGGCCGTCCCACGGCTCCATGACAGAGTTGCAATAGTCATAAAGCGCGCGGTGCGCCGTCGGCATGACGGAATCCCGCTTCGACCAGGCTTCCGGAATCAACATTGCCTTGGCCATCGGCGCAGCGCGACCGGATTTGCAGAGCAGTTCGAACACGGAATCCAGCGCGCCCGAATCAGACGAGCCATCCGGAATGACAGGCTTCACGTCATCGACATAGTCGCCGAAATCTTCCGAGACCATGCGGATCTCGTGGCTCTTCATCCAGTTCTTGTTGCCGCGCAGCGTATTGATCTCGCCATTGTGCGCGATCATCCGGAAAGGCTGGGCAAGGGACCATTGCGGGAACGTGTTCGTCGAATAGCGCTGGTGATAGATCGCGAAGTTCGAAACGAAACGCGGGTCACGCAGGTCGAGATAGAAATTGTCGATGTCCTGCGCGAGGAACATGCCCTTGTAGATCAGGGAAGCATGGCTGAGCGAGCAGACATAGAAGCCGGGAATGGCCATTTCGCGCGCGCGGCGCTCGATGCGGCGGCGGCAGATATAGAGGGCGCGCTCAAGGTCTTCCGGCGTACGACCCTGCGCATCGCGGAACATGATCTGTTCGATGGCTGGGCGCGTGTCTTTCGCCTTCTGGCCAATTACGGATACATCGACAGGTGGCTGGCGCCAGCCATAGATATAGAAGCCGAAATGTAGCACTTCGGTTTCGACGATTGTGCGCGCAGCTTCCTGCGCTGCAAAATCCGTGCGCGGCAGGAAAATCTGGCCGACGCATATCGGGTCATCCGTCGGCGTGTGGCCGGTGCGCGTCACATGCTCGCGGAAAAAGTCCTGCGGCACGGCCACACGGATGCCCGCGCCATCGCCCGTCTTGCCGTCAGCATCGACTGCGCCCCGGTGCCAGACGTTCTTGAGCGCCATGATGCCCATTTCGACGATCTCGCGCCGAGGCTTACCATCCAGCGCAGCGACGAGGCCTACGCCGCAGGCATCATGCTCGTCCGCCGGGTCATAGGCGTGTCCGTCGATCAGTTTCTGGCGGTTCGCTTCGTACTGTTTCACATAATCTGACATGTCGTCTTACTCCGCCGCCACTTTCGCGGCCTTATCGGCCGCCTTCATTGCCTTGTGCATTGCCTCGGCCGCATCGCGCCCATCCTTGATGGCCCATACCACGAGTGACGCACCGCGGACGATATCTCCCGCCGCATAGACGCCCGAGAGGCTGGTCTCCATGGTCGCATAGTCGACGCGAACAGCGCCCCAGCGGTTCACGGTCAGCGCAGGCTCGCCGAACAGGACGGGCAGGTCTTCGGGGTCAAAGCCCAGCGCCTTGATCACCATGTCGGCTTTAACGTCCATCGTCTCGCCCGTCTTGACCGGGCTCTGGCGACCGGATGCATCCGCCTCGCCAAGCTTCATCTTCGCAGCGCGCACGGCTTTCACCTTGCCGGCCTTGGTGTCGAGGATGGCTTCCGGTGAAGCAAGCCACTCGAACACGACGCCTTCTTCTTCGGCATTCGCAACTTCGCGCTGGCTGCCTGGCATGTTGGCACGGTCACGCCGATAAAGACAGGTCACCGACTTGGCGCCCTGCCGGATCGCCGTGCGCACGCAGTCCATGGCCGTGTCCCCACCGCCAATCACGACAACGCGCTTGCCATCAGCATTCAACGTGCCGTCATCAAATTCTTCGACTGCGTCGCCAAAGCTCTTGCGATTGGAAGCGGTCAGGTAGTCCAGCGCGGCATAGACGCCGCTGGCCCCAACGCCGGGGCATTTCAGATCCTTGGCTTGATAAACGCCTGTCGCAATCAGCAGCGTGTCATGCGTCTTGCGCAATTCCTGAAGCGTCACATCCTGGCCCACGCGCGTGTTGAACTTGAACGCAATGCCGCTGTCTTCCAGATGCTTGATCCGGCGCGCAACAACCGGCTTTTCAAGCTTGAAGCCCGGAATACCGTAAACCAGCAGTCCGCCCCCACGATCATAGGCATCATATACAGTGACCTGGTAGCCCTTGCGGCGCAGCTGCTCAGCCGCTGCAAGGCCACCGGGGCCTGCGCCGATAATGCCGGCAGACTGCGCGCGCTCGCGTGGCGGCACGATGGGCTTCACCCAGCCTTTTTCCCAGGCCGTGTCGGTGATGAATTTTTCCACTGACCCGATTGTCACGGTGCCATGGCCCGATTGCTCAATGGTGCAGATGCCCTCGCAAAGACGGTCCTGCGGGCAGATGCGGCCGCATATTTCCGGCATGTTATTGGTCGCCGAAGACACTTCCCAGGCTTCTTCAAGGCGCCCTTCAGCGGACAATTTCAGCCAGTCGGGAATATTGTTGGAAAGCGGGCAACCCTGCTGGCAGAACGGCACGCCGCACTGCGAACACCGCGCCGCCTGCGCGCCAGCTGCCTTGAGGCTGAACTCCGAATAGATCTCTTCGAAGTCCGTCGCGCGCGCATCCGCGGCGCGCTTGGCCGGCATGGACCGCTCGACCTTGGTAAACTGCAGCATTTTCTCGGCCATGCAGACCTCCCACTAATCCGTCCGGTCATCTACAATGATGAGGACAGGCACCACAAGCAGGAATTCCATTATTACGTATCGTTATGATATTTTATAGCCGATTTCCAATTCAATGTGGATCGTTTGCAGATCCCATTCTGACCTTTAAATATTGATATGATATATCTATCAAAAGGGTGCCGTTCTTAAAAAACTGCGCTAGATGAGGAAAGCCATGCTGGCCGGTCCGGGGCCGCACCATGTGAAGAGGCCGTCATGTCCCTGCTCCAGCTCATCATTATCGCGACGCTCCAGGGCTTCACGGAATGGCTGCCGATCTCCTCTTCAGCGCATGTCCTGTTGGCATCAGGCTATTTCGGCCTCGAAGGCCATGACGAGCTCCTGATCAATGCCGTCTCCAATCTCGGCACGCTTGCCGCCATGCTTCTCTATTTCCGCAAGGATGTCGCCGGCGCCATCGTGGGCGGGTTCGAACTGGTCGCAGCGCCCGTCACCCGCAAGCCGCTATCAAAAGGTGCCCGTCTTGCGCTTTGCATTATCGTGGCGACGCCTGTCGCGCTGGCCGTTGCTGCTGGATACGAGAAGCTCCTTCCCGAAGATCTGCAGGCAACCCTGCGCGGCCCGGCGACCGTCGCTGGCGCCACCATCATATTCGGCGCCCTCCTATGGTGGGCGGATGTGAAAGGCGGGCGCGAGCGCAAGGAAGAGGACATGACCCTCCTTCACGCCTTCCTTATCGGCGCAACGCAGGCCGTCGCCGCCATCATCCCCGGCACCAGCCGCTCCGGTATCACCATGACGGCCGCCCGCGCGCTCGGCTATGAGCGTTCCGAGGCGGCGCGATTTGCCATGCTCATCGGCGCGCCGATCCTGGCGGCTGCAGGACTCTACGGCGCACTCGGCCTGATGGGAGAGCCTGCTGGCGGCGTCGTAACGCTGCAGGACGGCATGATCGTCGCGGGTGTCGCCTTTATAACCGGCCTCGCTTCGATTGCCGCCCTCATGGCCATTCTCCAGCGCATGAGCTTCCTGCCCTTCGTGCTTTATCGCTTCGCGCTCGGCATTGCACTTATCCTCATGTCTCCAGCCATCGGACTGTTCTAGCAAACCCGGGATAAGGCGGCCGCCAGCAGCCGCCACCGCAACCTTTCGGCCTGGCGCGGATTAGTCACGCACCAGACACTTCCGGAAAGGAAACCCCATGAGACTCCATATTTATGCCCTTACAGCCATTGCTGCTCCGCTGGCCCTCGGCGCATGCGCCAATGCCGGCCTCACCAATTCAGAAAAAGCCATGGCATCGGAAAGCACGGCCGAAGCGCCATACCTGAAGACCGAAGTCAACGAACTGAACAAGCTCACATCCATCTATATAGACGCGGCTGCACTCTATAAGCAGGCTGCCGATATTCCGGACAAAAACAATGGCCTGAAAGAAATGCTGCTCGAGCTGCACGACTATCGCAATGGCGAGCGCGAAGTCATCCAGGATCGCGTCATCGCCCTCGGTGGCGACCCGGCAACGATAGGTGAAGCCCTCGGCACCGGCCACCGCACATTCACCGCGCTTCGCACAGCGGTCGACAACGACTCCGAAGTTGCGATTGAGGAAGTGCTACGCGGTGAAGAATACATCCGCGACGAACTCGCCAAAACCGCCAAGACAGATCTGACGCCTGAATCAGCGGCGCTGATCAAGAAGCTTCAGGTGTCGGTGAATGCCGAGATCAAGAAACTTGAAGCGAAAGACAAGGCCATCTAGGCCAGCTTCCCTCACATTGCCGACAGAGGCCGCCCCTGCATAATGTATGTTGGGGCGGCTTTTTTTACATTCCGCGCAAGACAACACGCAGCCCAGTGGTGGATCCCCCTGCCGCGTGCCATCCCTCCTGCATCGTGCGTCCCCAGACGCGTGCGGAGACCCTCATGTCGCGCAGCAATACGGCACGCATGACGGCGTCTATCGGGCATTTTGCGGGCATTTTTGTTCGGATTACATTCAGGTTAGACGCGCTATGGCGCCGCCTGCTCAGGCGTCCGCGGGCTTGCTGAACTCGCCATAGGGCCGGAAGCGCCAGAGATAGGTCGGCGCAATCGATTCAACCGATTCAAGGTGCGTGAGACCGAGGTCCGCCGCCGTCAGCGCGCCCTCCGCCACGACATTATCCGTCTTTAGCAATTCGACCTGATCGCCCGTGATCAACGGCTCGCCCAGCATTCCCCACGAGAAAGGCGGGATGTAGCGCCAGACAGCCCCGGCAATATAGCCGAGCGGACGTGCGAGGAAGAAAGGCAGCGAAATCTTGAAACGGCGACGATCAACCAGTTTCAGGACAATGTCGTAGATCTCGTTGAACGTGTAGGCGCGTGGACCACCTAGCTCATACGTGTTCCCAGCGGCGCCTTCAGAATCAACCGCCAGCGCAATCGCTTCGGCGACGTCGCCAGCGTAGATGGGTTGAACCCGCGTCTTGCCGCCACCGATGGCAGGCAGCGCAGGCGAGAAGCGGGTCATCTGGGCAAACTTGTTGAGGAAGCCGTCTTCCGGACCAAACACGACAGACGGGCGAAGAATCGTGGCGGATGGCAGGGCTTCGCGAACCGCATCCTCAGCCTCAGCCTTGGTGCGCGCATAGTCTGACTTGGACTCTACGTCTGCGCCGATGGCCGAGACCTGCACGAAAGTCCTGATGCCTTTTTCTGCGGCGACTTCAGCCAGCAGGGCCGCGCCATCGCGCTGCGCGGATTCAAAGCTCTGCGGCCCGCCTTCGAACAGGATGCCGACAAGGTTCACCACGGCGACAGCACCGTCCAGCGCGCGCTCGATTGAGGCCCTGTTGCGAATATTGGCCTGGCAAAGGTCGATCCAGCCGGGCGCGCCGGCAAGGCGCACATCCTGCGCCGTGTTCATATGGCGGCAGGCCACCCGGACCCGGTAGCCCTTTTCCACGAGCGTCCGCGCCGCATAACGCCCGATAAAGCCCGAGCCACCGAATACCGTCACCAAACCCTTGGTCATGTCACGCTTCTCATCTGCCGGCCGAGCCGGAATTGCCGTTGTCGCCTTTGACCATAGCCGCCCGGTCATGTCCATGCGGCAAGAACTCAATCCGGCACGTCCGGGCTGGTTGCACGCGCACTGGGCAAGAGACCCTTTCATTTCGTCGAGAGTGGCACCCGCATCAGTCGCAGCGCGGCCTTTTTATCGCTTGATGTCCAGAAGTTTTCGGCCGACCGTTGCAGGCCCGCGCACATTATGGCAGACAGGGTGCCATAAGATTTGCAAGTGCCGGGCGTAAGGAGCAAACATGTCGAAGTCGCCCGTAATCACTGCACAACGCGAGCAGATCCCATGTCGTTAAAAACAGCCTTTGTCTCACGGGTCGCAGAAAAGCTTACGGGCGAGGAGCGGCTAAATAAGAAGCGCGCCGAGGTTGAGCGCGAGCGCCGCGCCCGCAAGCTGCCCCACATCGTCGAATACTTCCATCAGGCCGACGACCCCTACTCGCATCTCGCAGCCCAGGTCCTCGGACAACTTGTCGAGCGATATGATATCGAGCTGCGGCTCAATCGCGTTGGCGCACCACCGGACTGGGCTGCCCCGGAACGCGAGCGCCTCGAAGCATACGCAATCATCGATGCCGAACGCCTCGCTCGCAAGGCCGGCCTCGAAACCGGTGAGCACGGCCTGCCGACAACGCCAACCGATGTGCGCACCGGCATCGGCGATGCAAGACGCGAAGCCCTCGGCCACTATCTCGGCGCCATGTTCTACTATGGCGGCGAATGGTATTGGGGCATCGACCGCCTTCACTATCTGGAAGCACGCCTCACCGAACTCGGGGCCCGTCGTCCGGGCCACGGAACCGGGCCAATCTATGCCCCGCCTGTTGTCCCGGCCCATCCGACCGGCAATACCCCGACGAGCTACACGCACTTCGACTTCTACCTGTCATTTCGGAGCCCCTACACTTACGCCGCCGCGAAACGTGCCAAGGCCCTCGCCAATGCCTATGGAACAGAGCTGAAACTGCGCTTTGTCCTGCCCATGGTCATGCGCGGCCTGCCGGTTCCCAAGATGAAGAGCCGCTACATCACACAGGACACGGCCCGCGAAGCCCACCGGCTTGGCATCCCCTTCGGTCGCATCGCTGACCCTGTCGGGCGCCCCGTGGAACGCGGCTACTCACTGATACCATGGGCGCGGGAACAGGGACTCGGTTTTGAATTCTGCCACACCTTTCTCGAAGGCGTCTGGTCACGCGGAATAGATGCAGGCTCCGACAAGGGCATGCAGCAAATCGTCGAAACCGCAGGGCTCGACTGGGCTCAAGCGCGCGACGTCATCGACAATGATGACTGGCGCGCGGAGGCGGAAGCCAACCGCGCCGAGATGATGGATCTCGGCATCTGGGGCGTCCCGAGCTTCCGTGCAGGCAATATTATTACGTGGGGCCAGGACCGGCTCTGGGTGATCGAAGAAGAATTGAGGCAGCCGGAGAGCTGACCCATCAGGGAGGACGACGCGATGCAGGTTACCAATGAAGTGCTGCCAACGGATCCGGCGCGGATCATGGCCATGATGGAGAAAGGACCAGATGGTCCGATCTTCATGGTCAACCTGCTCAAGTTCAAGGACAAGGCAGACTATGAGGATGGTCGCGCCACCGACCTGTCCGGTCGCGATGCCTACATGATCTATGGCCGAGCCGTGACGGACCTGCTGCCCAAGTTTGGCGGACGGGGCCTGTTTGCTGGCGACGTGACTTTCCTGGCGCTTGGTCAGGTCGAGGAGCTCTGGGACGAGATTGCCATCGCCATGTATCCTGACCGCGCCAGCATGGTCCGCATGTCACTGTCCGATGAATGGCGCGAGATTTCCGTTCACCGCGCGGCAGGCCTGAAGGGCCAGCTCAATATCGAGACCGTCGCCCCGCAGAACGGCGGAGACTCACCTTTCCTTGCAGCACTGACCGCTGGCGAAGGGGCTGCATCATGAAATGGTTCCTTCGGACTGCCGCAGGCCTCGCCGGGCTGCTGCTCATCGCCCTTATTGGATTCCAGGTCTTCAAGACGCAGATCGCCATGGCCGCGTTCAAGCAGGCCGTCGGGGAGAATGTCGGCCGAGATGCCAGCGAAACCCTGCCCGACGGCCTGCATGTCTTCGTCTGCGGTGCGGGAACGCCCATGCCCGACCCGATGCGTGCCGGACCCTGCCTTGCCGTTCTCGCCGGCAAACGTGCATTCGTTTTTGATGCCGGCTCAGGTGGTTCTCGTAATCTGAACCGCATGGGCTTTCCGCTCGGAAAAACCGAGCGCGTCTACCTGACCCATCTTCACTCCGACCATATGGACGGCCTGGGCGAACTGCTGATGCAGGTCTGGGTGAATGGCGGGCGCGATGAGCCCCTTCCCGTGTCGGGCCCGCGCGGCGTCGATGAAGTCGTTGATGGCTTCAATGCCGCCTATCGTATCGACGGCACGTTCCGCACGGCGCACCATGGATTGGACATCGCAAACCCTGCGGGACGCGGCGGCGTAGGCGAAACCATTACCCTGCCGGCAGGTCCTGGGTCTCAGGCGGTAGTGCTCGACGAGGATGGCCTGAAGATCACCGCCTTCGCCGTCAGTCACGCGCCTGTCGAACCCGCCTTCGGTTACCGTATCGACTATAAGGGCCGCTCCGTGGCCTTTAGCGGCGATACGATCTACAGCCCGAATCTGGTTGGCGCATCCAAAGGCGTCGAGGTGCTTTTCCATGAGGCGCTCGACCCTGAAATGGTGGGGGTGATGCATGAGGCCGCTGTCGCCCACAATGTGCAGGGCATCCCGCAGATCCTGGATGATATCCTCACCTATCATGCCACGCCGTCAGATGCAGCGCGCTCTGCCACCGAAGCCGGCGCTCGGCAGCTGGTCTTCTATCATACGATCCCGCCGCTTCCGTCGCACCTTCTCAACGCGCTTTTCGTCCGGGACGCAAAAAACATCTTCAAGGGAAAAATAACTGTCTCGGAAGACGGCATGGTGTTCAGTCTGCCAGTTGACAGTGACGCGATCACACAACACGACGGCTTCAAATGAGCACACCAAAAGTCACGCCCTTCCCGGCCCCGCAATCCACCGAGGATTCCTCTGACGGGCGCCGGCTCCGCAGCGAGCGTAGCCGCAGCCAGATCATCGACGCCCTGTTCGGTCTCATCCGCGAAGGCGACATGAACCCGAGCGCGGCGCGGGTCGCCGAACGGGCCGCCGTCGGTCAGCGCACCGTGTTCCGGCACTTTGAGGATATGGACAGCCTGTTCGGCGAAATGGCAGAGCAGATACAGACGGAAGTCATGCCGATCGTGCTGGCGCCCTATGCCTCAAGTGACTGGCGGGAACGGCTGAGCGAACTCGTCAAGCGGCGGTCGGATGTCTTCGAGCGGATATTTCCCGTGCGGGTGTCGGCCAACCTGCGGCGGTTCCAGTCCCGCTTCCTGATGGATGAATACCGGCGTGGCATCATGTTCGAGCGCCAGACCCTGAAAGCCATCCTGCCAGCGGAGATCCTCGCCGAGGCCGGGCTTCTGGATGCCCTCGATGTTGCGACCGGCTTCCATACCTGGCGCCGCATGCGACAGGACCAGAACCTCTCGCAGCAAGACGCGACGCGCGTGATGATGCTGATGGTCGAGCGCCTGATCCGGGAATGATCAGGCGCGCTCCGCTGCTCGTGATCTTCCTCACTGCAGCCTGCGGCGGGGATAAACAGGCCACGACGTCCGAAGTGACCTGCGGGCTCCCCCCATCATCCATCGGCCAATTTGTGGACGTTCCCGGCGGGAGCTTCACCAAGGGCGCCAGTCCCGTCTACAATGAAGAGGCGCCGACACTTGCCCTTCATGTCGCCCCCTTTGCCCTTCAGGTACACGAGGTCACCAATGACCAGTTTGCCGCCTTTGTTAACGCCACGGGCTATGTCACAGACGCCGAGAAAAGCGCAGCCGCCGGCGGGCCTGAAGCCGGGTCCGCTGTATTCGACCTACCCGATGGCGCATCGGCGCGCATAGACCCATGGCGACTCGTGCCAGGAGCCACATGGAGATCCCCTGCCGGTCCAGGCTCCTCCCTCACGGACAAAGGCGCCTGGCCGGTCGTACATGTGTCAGAGCACGATGCCGCCGCCTATGCCAGCTGGGCGGGCGGACGTTTGCCGACGGAAGTCGAATGGGAATATGCGGCGACCCGCGGCCTGCCTGATCCGATGGATTCCCAATCAGGCGCCTATGACGGCGAAGATCACCCGGTCGCCAATACGTGGCAGGGTATCTTCCCCGTCGCGAATACGCAGGCCGACGGCTTTGCCGGCGCTGCGCCTGTCGGTTGTTTCCCACCAGACAAGGCCGGTCTCTATGACATGATTGGCAATGTCTGGGAGTGGACCGACACGCCCTATGCCGCCGGATCCCATACGCTCAAGGGCGGCTCTTATCTCTGCGCCGACAATTTCTGCCGCCGCTACCGCCCCGCCGCGCGGCAGCCGCAGGATACGGATTTCTCATCCATCCATATCGGCTTCCGCATCGCGAAAGACATTCCGCCCGCAACCGAATGATCGATCAGTTCGGCCACCAGACATATTCGTCGCCCGGCTCAACCCTGTCCGCTTCGGTCTTGTCGATCGCAATGGGCGATTCAATCGTATACGGATAGAGCGGCGCAACGGCGCCGGAATGGTGCTTGTCCAGCAGGCCCTGCAACTCCGCCAGCTTGTCCGGGCGACTGTCTGCCAGATTGTCCTGCTCGGTCGGGTCAGTGGCCAGATCGAACAGCCAGTTCTTCTCCTGCCGCCCGTCGACCTGCAGCTTCCAGTCACCCGCTCGCACCACATGATAATAGCCGCTCTGCCAGAACAGGGCGTCATCAGGGTGTGAAATCGTGCCCGTCCCGGTCGCTACAGGCAGCATGTCCCGTCCATCGATCTCCACGCCTTCCGGCAGGCTCGCGCCCGCAGCGGCCGCCAGCGTCGGCATGACATCAATATGCGCCACAGGGGTGTCGACCTGCGTACCCGCAGCAATCCTCGCAGGCCACTTCAGGAACATCGGTACACGGATACCGCCTTCAAACAGCGTGATCTTCCAGCCGCGATAGGGCTGGTTGATTTCAGGCAGGCCGATATAGCCAGCCCCGCCATTATCGCTTGAAAACACAATCATCGTATTGTCCGCGAGGCCCTCTTCTTCCAGCTTCGCCATTATCTCGCCGACGCTACGGTCCAACGCGTGTAACATGGCCGCATAGACGCGCAGCCGCTCTGGCTCGATATCGCCCACGGCCTCATAGTCTGCCCTCGTCGCCTGCAGCGGCGTGTGAACGCCCCAATGTGCGAGATACAGGAAGAAAGGGCGGTTCTTGTTGGCCTCGATCACTTTCAGGCTTTCGTCCGTCCAGTAATCGGTGAGATAGCCGCCCGGTTTAAACCAGTCGCCCATATTGAAAGATGCGGCAAACTGCATCCTCGCCCAGAGGAACTTATCGATCGGGTCAAAGTCGAGTTTCGCATTCACTACATCAGGGTCGTCTTCCGGCAAGAAAAGCCCGCTCGCCATCAGCAGGCTCTCGTCAAAGCCCTGCGCGTTCGGATTTGATTCCGCGCTCCGGCCGAGATGCCACTTGCCGATATGGACCGTGTGATAGCCCTTGTCCTTCAGCACTTCAGCAATCGTCACTTCCTGGCCCGGCAAGCCCATTTCCGCAAAGGGCACAGCGTCATCGGCGCCGTCGCGATTATAGTCGACAGCCGGCAGCGCGCCGCGATCCATGTCGTTGGCAAACATGGAGACGATCCGGCCCATGCCCGGCGGCGTCGGAGTGAACTCGAATCCTGTCCGTGTCGGATAGCGACCCGTCATCAGCATCGCGCGGGAAGGCGCACAGGTACCATTGCCCGCATAGGCCTGCGTGAACAGGGCGCCATCAGCGGCCAGCTTGTCGATGTTCGGTGTCGGCACTCGGCCACCGGCGACCCCGCCACCAAACGTGCTGAGGTCATTGATGCCAAGATCATCGACAAGGATGAAGATGATATTCGGTGGGCGCTCTGCCGCCGTCTCGCTCGCCACCGCCGGTCCCTGGTCCCAGTCGATCGCCCTATTCGGCGCAACATCCGTCCGGCCCGTATGCGTCGCCACATAAAGGATGATCGCCTTCTTGTTCAGGAAGGCGACCCCGCCTGCCACCACGACAATAGCCAGCGCGCCAAGAACCAGTTTCTTCCACATGTAATCAGCCTCTCAGGACGCTTTCATGAATGCGATAATTTCGCGGGCGAACGCGTCAGGCGCGTCTTCCTGCAGGAAATGTCCACCGCCCTCTATCGTCACATTCTTGACGCCCGGTATCCGCGCCATAAACGGCGCTTCACCGCCCTTGGTCACAGGGTCACCATCGCTGAACGCGGTCAACACCGGCTTTCCGCATGTTTCCAGCACTTTCCAGACGGCATCATTCTTGAGGCGTTCGTCCTTGTGCTGCGGCAGCAAGGGAACGAGCGCCGGAAACTTCCGTGCCCCGGCAATGAAGCTGTCATCCGGAAATGGCGCACAGTAGCCATCCAGCACATCCTCATCCGAGATGTCCGACAGCAGCCCGAAAACATCGCGCACCGAAAAGCTCGGCGACTCGCTCGCATATTTTACCCAGTAAAGAAACGCGCCCGGTCCGCCATTGCGGAACTGTTCGCCCACCATCGCCGCATCCGGCACAGGCACCATGGCAAACATCTGCGCCATCATGGCCGACACATCATCCGTCAGCATGCTTGTTCCCGGCAGGCCTGTATTGGCAATCACCAGCCGGTCGAACCGGTCCTGGTTGTCGCCGAACACGCGCAGGCCAATCAGGCCGCCCCAGTCCTGGCAGACAAGCGTGAGCCCGTTCAGGTCGAGCCCTCTCAGCCACTGGTTCATCCAGTCGACATGGGCCGAATACGTATAGTCGTCCATCGCCGCCGGCTTGTCTGACTTGCCAAAACCGACAAGGTCCGGCGCGATCACGCGATAGCCGGCCGCCGTCAGGAGCGGGATCATCTTGCGGTAAAGGTAAGACCAGGACGGCTCGCCATGCATGCAGAGCAATATCGGCGCATCGCGCGGCCCCTCATCCAGGTAATGTACGCGCAGCTCGGTCCCGTCCTCTGCCTTCACGACATGATAGTGCGCCGCAAAGGCATAGTCCTTCAGCCCGTCGAAACACGCCTCAGGTGTCCGTAATACCTCCACCTCGTAACCTCCCGTTTTTTCTAGACGTATTCTATTGGCACGATTACTGTCAATAGATTGACTTGCCCTTGAGTGAGGCCCGATAGGGCCTGTACAATTCACGCTGAGGCATGTTCTAAGTTCATCAAACGGGCCATTCAGAAGGGCCCGCGCTGGGAGGCAAACATGATCTGGTTGGCACGGGTGGGCGTTACGCTCGCCGGATTATTTTCACTCGCCATGGGCCTGCTCTTCTGGGCCAGCCCCGAGAAAGCTGGCGCCGTACTAGGCCTTGCCAGCCTTGATCCACTCGGCACCAATTCACTGCGCGCAGACCTTGCCGCCTTCTTCCTGGTGAACTTCATCGCCTGCGCCCTCGCGCTCTTTCGCGGCAAGGCGCACTGGCTCTACGGCTCGGCCCTTGTCTTCGGCCTCGCCGTGTTCGGTCGCTTCATTGGTATTGTTGTCGATGGCCCACCTGCAGGCATCGTCCAGCCGGTCGTGATCGAATTGGTGCTTGTCGCGCTTCTCGTCTTCGGCGCTCGCCAGCTTGGCAAGCCGCGCGTCTAGGCGACAGCTTCTTCGGCGAACCAGTTGGCAAGGCCCGCCTGTTCGGCCTCTGTCAGGTGCAGGCGCAGCTTGCTGCGTCGCCAGAGGATGTCGTCTGCGCTCCTGGCAAACTCGGCGTCGATCAGATAGCGCACTTCGGCCTCGTACAGGCCCCCGCCGAAATGCCGGCCAAGGCTCGCCATGGTCTTGGCGTCGCCGATGACACGGTCCATCCGCGTGCCATAGGCCCGTGCCAGACGCCGTAGCAGGCGCTGCTCCATCCAGGCATTTCGGAGTGAAGCCCCGCGCAGGAAATCCTCGAAATCCGCCTGCGGAATATCGCCGCCCGGCAGGCTCGCTGATTTGGTCCACACCTTTCCCATGCCTGGAAAATCAGGGCCAAGCTCTTTCAGCGCATGCTCGGCGAGTTCCCGGAACGTCGTGATCTTGCCACCAAACACGGAGAGGATCGGTGCGCCACCTTCCCGGTCGCAATTCAGCACATAATCCCGCGTCACCTTGGACGCATTCGCCGCGTGATCATCATAGAGGGGCCGCACACCCGAATAGGTCGCGACCACATCGCTCGGCTTGATCTCGCGCTTGTAATATTCGCTGGCGCCAGCGCAGAGATAATCGATCTCGTCCTGGCTGATCTCAACCTTGTCCTTGTTGGCCTCATAGGGAACGTCGGTCGTGCCGATCAGCGTGAACTCACCGCGCTCATAGGGGATGGCAAACATGATGCGGCCGTCGCCATTCTGGAAAAAATAGGCGTGCTCGCCCTCATGCCAGCGCCGCACGATAATGTGGCTGCCCTTCACGAGTCGCAGATGCGTTTGGTTTGCGCCCGGTTCGGCCAGCCCAAGCACTTCATCCACCCAGCCGCCCGCCGCATTGACCACCGCGCGTGCCATGACCGTTTTCACGCCGTCCCGACCTTTAAGCGTCGCTTCCCAATGGTCGGCATGGCGCACAAGAGCGACACAGGCTGTGCGCGTCAGCACTTCAGCGCCGCGCTCAACCGCATCAACGGCGTTCAGAACAACGAGGCGCGAATCTTCCACCCAGCAATCGGAATATTCGAAAGCCAGCCGGAATTCATCCTTGAGCGGGTCCAGCCGATTCGTTTTCCTCCGCTGCAAGGTCTTTGTCGGCGGCAGCATTTTCCGCCCACCAAGATGGTCATAGATGAAGAGGCCCAGCCGGATCAGCCAGGCGGGCCGCAAATCCTTGTCATAGGGCAGCACGAACCGCATCGGCCAGATGATGTGCGGGGCCGCGCGCAGCAGGATTTCCCGCTCGATCAGCGCCTTGCGCACCAGCGCAAAATCATACTGTTCAAGATAACGCAGCCCACCATGAATCAGCTTCGTGCTTGCCGAGCTTGTATGCGCCGCAAGGTCGTCTTTCTCGCACAGGACAACACTCAGGCCGCGCCCGGCCGCGTCGCGCGCAATGCCAACACCATTAATGCCGCCACCAATGACCAGGAGATCGTGCACCGTCCCGGCCTAGCCCTTCATCAATCCGCCCGCCTTGAGCAGCTTGCCGGCGCGGATCACCCGTTGCAGCTTGTGCTCAGACGACCGGTCGCCCTTGTTCGAATCCGGGTGGAAGCGACGAATGTATTCGGCATAGCGCGCGCGGATTTCCGTCGGCGTGGCACTTGCCTCAAGGTCCAGTTCATTCAGCGCGCGCACTTGCAGCGCCGAGCGACGTCCCGAACCACTGCCGCCACCTTCGGCATTCGCCGTATCATCCACATTGAAGAAGCCCCGGCCGGCCCACGTGCGCGGGTCATGGCTGGTCTTGGCTTTTTTCCCGGCCATCGGGCCAGTGCCGAATTTCCAGGTCCGCTTGTGACCAAACCGTTCCGACCGCGCGAACGAGGCCGCTTCGGCTTCCGACATGCCCTCAAAGAAATTGAAGGCGCGGTTATATTCGGTGATGTGTTGCTGGCAGAAGTATACCTTGCCCTTGCCACCTCGCTTGGGTGCCGGGAAGGCGCCCTCGAGTTCGCATTCGGGATGTTCGCACACGCGGGTCTTGCGGGCACGGGCCTTTGACGTCTCCTCGGCCGGAGGCTTCACCCGTATATCGGTGAACTTTACGCGGTAGCTGAATGGGTCTGAATCTGACATAGCGGGCCATAATATGGAGTCGAAGGTAAATATGCCACAACCAAGTGACAGAACATCGCGGATTCGTGACCTTTTGACAGAGGCTTTTGAGCCTTTGCACCTAAAAATCACTGATGACAGCGCCAGACATGCCGGTCATGCGGGCGCTGCACCCGGCGGAGAGACGCATTTTAACGTCGAAATCACGTCTGCCGCCTTTGAAGGCCTGTCCCGGGTCCAGATCCAGCGCGCCGTCATGATGGTGCTCCAGACCGAATTCGACACAGGTCTACATGCACTCTCCTTACAGGCGAAAATGCCATAATTCATCTTTGTTAACACCTCAGGGAACCGCATTTGGAGTCAATCGTTACATTCTCGAACCGTCGAGGAGTACGGGTGATGTTATTGAAACGAATTGTTCTAGGTACGGCCTTCATCATGGCAGCTGGAATGGCTTCCGCCGAGACACCGCGTGGTGATCTCGACATGCCACTTCTTCACCAGATCCAGGCAACTGTCTGCGCCGGCAGCAGCGAAATCGTGTTTGTTCCGGTATCGACCGACTACGAGTCTTATCGCACGACTTATGCGGTTATTTCGATGAATGACCCTGACCCTGACTCGGCCAGCATCGTCTCTGAACGCGAAAAGATGTGGCTGAACGTCAATGGCTGCAACGAACTGAACAATGATCCGATCTATGCCTCGGACGATTCAGCTGACTCAGCCGGTTTCAATTTCTGATATATTAAGTCCCGTCACCTGATTCCGCTGACGTCTCAATATATTGAATTTATAGCCGTGGAAGACAAAGCTCTGTCCCGGTTCGGGGATTGTCTGCGCCTCGTGAATGACGAGTCCGGCAACAGTCACAGCCTCTTCATCCGGCAGGTCCCAGCCTGTCGCCCGGTTCAGATCGCGGATCGGCACCCAGCCATCGACATTCACCGTGCCATCTGGCTGCGGACGCACGCCCTGCACCGCAACATCATGCTCGTCATGGATCGACCCGACGATTTCCTCCAGAATATCCTCAAGCGTGATCAGGCCCTGCAGCTCGCCATACTCGTCGACAACCAGCGCGAAATGGCTGCGTTTTGACAGGAAAAGGTCCAGCTGGTCCTGCACGGGCGTCGTTTCCGGCACGAACCATGGCTTGCGAAGAATGCTTTCCAGGTCGAGCGAGGAGAGGTCCCCGCCCAGCGGCAGCGCAGCCCGCAACAGGTCTTTCGCGTGCAGAATGCCAACAATCTCTTCTTTTTCACCGCGATAAAGCGGCAGTCGCGTATGCGGGCTCGCCAGTGCCTTCATGACAATCTGGCGCGGCTCCATGTCGGCATTCAGCATCTTGATGTTGCGCCGGTGGATCATCACGTCCTCGACCGTCAAATCCTTCAGGTCCAGCGCGCCAACGAGACGCAGCCGGTCCGCCGCATTCACAGCCCCCTCAGAGGCATGCAGGTCGATAGCGCCCCGGATTTCCTCTTCGGCTGACAGCGCATCGGCCGGCGTTGCGAGACCGAGGATCTT
Source organism: Hyphomonas oceanitis SCH89 (assembly GCF_000685295.1). Taxonomy (GTDB): domain Bacteria; phylum Pseudomonadota; class Alphaproteobacteria; order Caulobacterales; family Hyphomonadaceae; genus Hyphomonas; species Hyphomonas oceanitis. The sequence goes on along the minus strand of NZ_ARYL01000006.1, from coordinate 13,435 downwards.
CAGCGTCGTCATCACGATCAACTGGATCAGCTGCACGATCCACGACACCGCCAGCACAAGAATGCCGATCGGGCGCGCCACAGCCATCGCCATCGAATCAGTCCGGGTGATGGCATAAGTCTTTGGCAGCACCTCGGAAAAGACCAGCACGAGCACCGTCATCACGCCGGTAGCGGCAACCAGCGCCAGGCCACCCTGCCCGAAAAGCAACGTAAACAGCGATGTCGCCAGCACAGAGGCGAGAATATTGACGAGGTTATTGCCCAGCAGGATCGAGCCGATCAGGCGCTCCCGGTCGGCGATCAGCCGGTTCACCGCCGCTGCGCGCTTGTCACCCTCTTTCTCAAGCTGGTGCATGCGTGCACGCGATGCCGCCGTCAGCGCCGTTTCCGAACCGGAAAAGAAGCCCGACATGCCAAGCAGAACCACAATGGCAAGAATATATCCGATAATCATAATGTCACGAGCAGGAAGCTATTCCTCACGCCTTTTCCAGTTCCCCCGCCAGGAAGGCGGCAACAGACGCGAGATCCGCGTTCGGGTGAATATAGGATTGTCCGATGCCGCGCGCCAGAATTAGTGGAACGCGCCCGCCCCGGGCCTTTTTGTCCTGCTGCATCAGATCGGCAAGCTGGCTGGCCTCATAGGGCCCGCCGGGCATATGCGCCAATTCGACAGGCAGGCCGGATGCGCCAATCACGCGGGCCACTTTCGCCGCAACATCTGGCGCCGTAATGCCCTCGGCCGCGCCATAACGGAACGCCAGAACCATCCCCAGCGCCACCGCCTCGCCATGCAATACGTCAGGCCGGTATTCATTTGCGGCTTCAACCGCATGGCCAAATGTATGGCCAAGGTTCAGCAGCGCCCGAACGCCGCCCTCGGTCTCGTCCTCGGCAACAATCGCCGCCTTGGCCCGGCACGAGGTCGCGACAGCCTGCTGGATCGCGTCCGGCTTCAGTGCCAGCACATCCTCGCCATTGCCTTCCAGCCAGTCAAAAAAGGCCGGATCATTGATCAGCCCGTATTTCAGCACTTCGGCATAGCCCGCGCGCAATTCCCGCGCCGGAAGGCTCGCCAACAAGGCCGTATCGGCAATCACCAGACGCGGCTGGTAAAACGCGCCAATCATGTTCTTGCCGCGCGGCGTGTTTACCGCCGTCTTGCCGCCCACCGAACTGTCCACTTGCGACAGCAGGGTCGTCGGCACCTGCACAAAACCCATGCCGCGCTTCATCAGGCTGGCCGCAAGCCCGGCAATATCGCCGATGACGCCGCCGCCGAAGGCCACCAGCACATCGCTGCGATCCGCGCCCGTGCTCAGCAGCCAGTCGAGGATATGCTCAAGGTTCGAGAAGGATTTCGACCGCTCACCCGGCACCAGCGACAGCACATGCGAGCGGATGCCCACAGGCTTCAGCGCCGCCTCCAGCGCGCCCATATGCAGGTTCGACACGGTCTCATCCGTCAATACGAACACGCGCGGTTGCTTCAGGATCGGCGTCAGCCGGGCACCAAGCATGGACAGCGCACCATGGCCCACCACGATGTCATAGCTGCGCGCGCCAAGGCTGACGCGAACGATTTCCGCAGCTGGAAGTGTCTCGCTCATGCCGGTTTCCATGTTTTCAGGGCCTTCAGGATAGCATTCACCGTCGAGCCATGCGGCCCCTCCTTGCTGTGGACGACCAGATCGGCCTGCGCATAGATCGGCTCACGCTCTGTGAACAGGTTCTGCAGCACAGCCTTGGCATCCGGGCGCTTCAGCAGGGGCCGCGTATTCTTCTTCTGCACCCGGCGCCACAGCGTTTCGAGGTCGGCATTCAGCCAGATCGTCACGGCCTTCTCACGCAACAGCGCCCGCGTCTCTTCATTCATATAGGCGCCGCCGCCGGTCGCCAGCACATGCGGCGCCTCGCCCAGCAGGCGTTCCAGCACTTTCTGCTCGCCCCGGCGAAAGTCAGCCTCGCCATGCATCGCGAAGATATCGGCCACGGAGAGGCCCGCAGCCTTCTCTATCTCATGGTCGCTATCAAAGAACTGGCGCCCCAACTTCTCGGCCAGCCGCCGTCCAACGGTCGATTTGCCCGCCCCCATCAGGCCCACAAGCGCAATCGTCCGGGACTCATAGGCAGGCACCGGATCAGATATTTGTGCAGGACTGTCGCTATCAGCGGGCATTGCAGGCTTTCATTCACTATTCAGGACAATTCCTATAGAGACGAGACAGTGTGAGCAATCGGTCAACGGCCGATGCCAAAGTGAATCAGGCCCTGGGGTGTAAAACTTATGCGCAAATATCTTATCATTCTCGGCATTCTGGTCGTTCTGGGCCTTGTCGGCATCTGGTGGCTCGGCACGCAGGCCGAAAAGAACAAGCCGACCGATGGCGAAGTGCGCATGGAGGTAGAGGGTGTCCTCTAAGGTATTGCCGGCGCTTTTCGCCGGCGCCGCACTCTTCTGCCTGTCTGCAAGCGCGCAGTTCGAGGAATCCGGCCTCGCCATGGTCGATCCCTGGGGCATGGGCTTCCTTGAAGCGGGCGAACCGGCCCTGCCTGCCTCCCTCTGGAAGGCTTCCGACACATCCACCCTGCTGCCCATGATGCAGGATGTGCGCACGCAAGGCCTGACGCCCGGCGAGCGCACCCTGATGCGCCGCATGGCGCTTTCGCCTGCCAATGCGCCGCAAGGCACCGAATCGCCTGCGCTCCTGGCTGAACGCGCGCGCATCATGTTCGAGCTCGGCGAAGCCCGCGCTACCGCCGCCCTCATGGCGCGCCTCGACACGCCGCCGCCCGGCATGGACAGCGACGAGATCGCCACCGACCTTAACCTTGCCCTCGGCAACGAAGCGCAGGCCTGCAGCACCGACAGTGGCAAGCCCCGCGACGGCGCCTATTGGGCCATGCTGCGCGCCGTCTGCGCCGCGCTGCGTGACAACACGGCCGGCGCTGAACTCGCCATCGAGATGGCGACCAGCCAGGGTGTCGACGACAAATGGCTCACCTCCGCCGTCTTCGCCGCCTCAGGCGACCTGCCGAACCCACCCGAAGCCCGCTACGATAGCGGCATTGCGCTCGCCATTTCCTCGAAGGCCGGGCTCACGCCACCTGACAAACCTCTCTCCACCACACGGCCAGACCTTGCCGCCGCCATGGTCGCCCGCCCCGGTCTTCCTGCGCCCGTGCGCGCCGAAGCCGCTGCAATTGCCGCCGAAGCCGGCCTCATCGACACATCCGACTGGCGCAAAGTGCTCGATACACTCTTTGCGGAGCCTGATTTCGAACCGAAATCAAAGCTCGAAATGGCCATCGCAACCGTGCGCAATACCGAGATGCCCGAAGACGGCCGTGCCGATGCCGTCGCCACCGCGCTGACCGAAGCCACGGCCAACCCAGCCCGTTTTGCCGCGGTCTCGAAAGTCCTCCTGCCCGAGATTCAGGCCCTCAGCCTCACCAAAGAGACCGCGAAGCACGCCAACCTCTTCGCCCATGCCAGTATCGCCGCCCGCGATTTCGAAGGCGCCACCCTCTGGACTCTTGTGCCCGACATTGACGGCGCCCCGGAAACCCGCGCCGTCGACTTCGCCATGATCGACGCCCTTGGCGTTCTGGCCGGCAATGGCGACGCGCAGGAAATTGGCACCCGCCTCGTGACAGAATCCACCTCAAAGGCCGACCGCAAAGCCGCCGCCCGCCTCTTCGCCCTCTGGACAATGGCCGATATCACGCCCCCGCCCTCTGCCCGCGCCCTGATGGCGTCAGACAGTGAAGCCCCCGGCAAGACCGACAAGCCCGGCGCCGTCGTCGCGATTCTCGCTGCCGCAGAAGCCGGCGCCGCAGGCGAAGCCATCCTCGGCACCGTCGCCCTGACAGGCGGCGACCCGTCGGAACTCGATGTCGCTGATCTCACCCTGATGGGCCGCGCCCTCGTTGCCATTGGCGCGCAGGATGCCGCCTCTGAACTCGCGCTCGAGGCAACAGGCTACTGGAAAGCCGGGAAATAGGCCCCTATCCGCCAAGGCCTTCAAACAGGAGGGTCGAGACATAACGCTCCGCGAAGGACGGGATGATCACCACGATCGTCTTGCCAACCATGTCGGCCCGCTTGGCCACTTCCAGCCCGGCCGTCAGCGCCGCGCCGGATGAAATGCCGACCGGGATGCCTTCTGTCCGCGCCACGCGCCGCGCCGTCGCGATCGCATCCTCATTCGAGACTTTCACGATCCCGTCGATCAGGCTCGTATCCATATTGCCCGGAATGAACCCGGCTCCGATGCCCTGAATCACATGCGGACCCGGTTCGCCGCCTGACATGACAGGGCTCGCTTCCGGCTCCACCGCAAACATCTTCACGCTCGGCTTCTTCGCTTTCAGCACACGCGCATTGCCCGTGAACGTGCCGCCCGTGCCAACTCCGGCAATCACGGCATCGACCGCACCGCCCGTATCGCGCCAGATCTCTTCAGCTGTTGTCGCCTCATGGATCGCGGGATTGGCCGGATTGTCGAACTGGCTCGGCATCACCGAACCCGGAATCTGCTCCAGCAATTCATGCGCCTTCTCGAACGTACCCTTGATGCCCTTCTCCTTGGGTGTGAGATGGAGTTCAGCGCCAAGGATCGCCAGCATCTTGCGGCGTTCGATCGACATGGATTCCGGCATGGTGAGGATCAGGCGATAGCCACGCGCTGCCGCCACCATGGCCAGGCCAATGCCCGTATTGCCCGACGTCGGCTCAATCAGCACTGCGCCCGGGCCGATAATCCCGTCCTTCTCCATCTGCGTGATCATGCCCACGGCGATACGGTCTTTCACACTGGCCAGCGGGTTGAAGAATTCGAGCTTCAGCAGGAGGGTGCTTTTCAGCCCCTCTTCTTCAGACAGACGCGGTACACGCACGATCGGCGTATTGCCCACCGTTTCCAGGATCGAGCCATAAATCCGGCCGCGCCCCGGCGCGTCCAGTGCGAGTCCATTATAATCGATCGTCCCACCCATCATTATCTCCTGTTCTTGTGCGCGCCTGCCCGGCTGACCGTCGGACGGCATAGAGGCGTCATTAACACAGGCGCTCTATTCTTGTCCCATGTCAGACCGCGACCGTATCGAAGCCTTCCTCGAAATGATGAGCGCCGAACGCGGCGCAGCGGCCAACACGCTGGACGCCTATGCGCGCGATCTCAGCGACGCATCCGAATTCTGCGGCGGCCAGCTCACCACCGCCTCGGGCCAGGACCTCGCCGCCTGGCAGGCTGACCTTTCGGCGCGCGGCATGGCCGCCTCCACTTCCGCCCGCAAACTCTCCGCCGCCCGGCGCTTTTTTCGCTTCCTCTTCGAGGAAGGCGACCGCAAGGACGACCCGACCGCCAAGATCGATGGCCCCAAGACGACACGCGACGTGCCCGATGTCCTCTCCCGTGAGGAACTGAAGCGTCTGATCGACGCCTGCGGTGAAGACCTCCGGCTCAAATGCCTCGTCGAGCTGCTCTATGGCGCGGGCCTGCGCGCCTCCGAACTCGTCTCGCTCACCCTTGGCAGCCTGCCCCGCCGCAAGGGCACGCGCTGGGTGACGCAAGACATCATCATTCGCGGCAAGGGCGGCAAGGAACGCCTCTGCCCGCTAGGTGGCCCGGCCCTGCTGGCGCTATCGGAATGGCTCGCCGTGCGTGAAGGCAGCCTCCCCGAAGGCAGCCTTGCCCGAGGCCGCGCCGAGCCTTTCCTCTTCCCGTCGCGCGGCAAGGAGGGCCATCTCACCCGCCGCCGCCTCGGCCAGTTGCTCGATGATCTCGCCCTTGCCGCAGGCATCAACGCAGCCAAAGTCCACCCCCACGCCCTGCGCCACGCCTACGCGACCCACCTCCTGCAGGGCGGCGCAGACCTGCGCAGTGTGCAAACCCTGCTCGGCCATGCAGACATCGCGACGACCCAGATCTACACCCACGTCCTTACCGATGAGCTCGCCGAATTGCTCGAAACCAGCCATCCGCTCGCGCGGCGCTGACCATCCTGATAAAATCCATTGCGATTCCCCCACGCCGCGCCAATATCTGTCGAAATAACCGGAGTCCGATCATGAACCGCTTCTTCAAAGCCCTTGTGCCCACCATCCTCCTCGCCGAACTGGCCGTGATTACGTCAGCGACGGCCGTCTGGGCGCTCATGTCGGAACTTCATGCGGGCAAATACTTGATCATGGGTGCTGAAGTGGTGGACATGGTCGGCGCGGCCTTCCTCGCCGCCGTTATCTTCCGCCTCGCATGGCGTGCCGAAGGCCGCATGAACGCGGAAGTGCCGGTCACCACTGAGTAGGCTTCAAGCCTCTCGCACATGAAAAAGCCCGCCTGCATCGCTGCAAGCGGGCTTTTTATTGAAATCTATCGGATTAGGCGACAGCCGAACCTTCACGCGAGTTGACCCAGAAAGCGTGGATCACGCCGGGCAACCAGCCGATCAACGTCAGCACGATATTGATCAGGAACTGCACGCCGATACCCTGCTTCACCGCCACTGCGACCGGCGGCAGGAAGATGGTTAAGAGGATCATCACGAGGGACATTGGCATTTCCTTTTGTTTGTGTTCACGCAATCAATGGCCGAGGTGCGGCTTTGTTCCGGTTTGACGCGTCGCAGCATCGGCCTTAGGCATCGGTCGCCTGAGGAGACGATCATGAGCCAGAAAACACCGCGCAACTTTTTCAAGCCACTCGCCATTGGCGCCCCCGAACCCTTGCGGGACCTGCCCGTAAAGATCGAGCGGATGATCCATTTCGTCCCGCCCCACCTCGACAAGGTGCGCGCCAAGGTGCCGGACATGGCGCCCAAGGTCGACGTTATCCTCGCCAACCTTGAAGACGCCATCCCCGCTGATGCCAAGGATGCCGCCCGCGCCGGCGCCATCGAGATGGCCAACATGTATGACTGGCAAGGCAAGGGCACGGGATTCTGGAGCCGCGTGAATCCCCTGAACTCCCCCTGGTTCCAGGATGATGTTTCCGAACTCGTCCTCAAGGCTGGCCACCAGCTCGATGTCATCATGCTGCCCAAGGTCGAAGGCCCATGGGACATCCATTTCGCTGACCAATATGTCGCCCAGCTCGAAGCCAAGGCCGGTCTCACCCGCCCCATCCTCTTCCACGCCATTCTCGAAACCGCGCAGGGCATGTCGCTTGTCGAGGAAATCGCCCTCGCCAGCCCGCGCATGCAGGGCATCAGCCTCGGCCCGGCAGACCTTGCCGCCGACCGCAAGATGAAGACCACCCGCGTCGGCGGCGGCCATCCCTTCTACCGCGTGCTTGAAGACCCGCACGCTGATGGCAGCGCCCGCGCCAGCGTCCAGCAGGACCTCTGGCACTACACAATCGCCCGCATGGTCGACGCCTGCCGCATGGCTGGCATCAATGCCTTCTACGGCCCGTTCGGCGATATTTCCGATGGCGACGCCTGCGAGCAGCAGTTCCGCAACGCCTTCCTCCTCGGTTGCGCCGGCGCGTGGAGCCTCCACCCGAACCAGATCGACATCGCCAAGCGCGTGTTCAGCCCCGATCCGGACGAGGTCAAATTCGCCCGCCGCATCCTCGAAGCCATGCCCGACGGTACAGGCGTCGCCATGCTCGACGGCAAGATGCAGGACGACGCGACCTGGAAACAGGCCAAGGTCATCGCCGACCTTGCGGATCTCGTCGCCACCAAGGACCCGGAACGCGCAGCCGCCTATAACGATTGATTTCCGGCTTTTGCGCTGCGCCAGCCGTGCTAGGCTGGTGCAGCGGGATTCTCCCGTAAGTCCTCGGGAGGGACACGCGCATGAAATCCATAATCGCCGCATCGCTCGCATTCGCCGCCATCGCGCTGCCTGCCATCGCTGACGAGGTCTGGTCCACGCCCGTAGGCGACGTGATCTACGAAGACGACCTGACAACCGGCGAGGCCGTCCTCTCCTTCCCCACCGGCGACCCCGAAATCCGCAGCATGGCCTATTTCACCGGCATGGCCGGCGTCTTCACGGGCCGCACCTATTTCGAAGGCGTCTGGACCGAATCGGAAGTCGGCGATGCCTGCTCCGTGGCCATTGCCGACCCCAGGACCGGCGAGCCACGCCATAATTGGGGCCGCATCCACATCGTCTTCACAGAGCCCGATTTTCCCGGCGGCTGGGTCGCCATGCGCGGCAGCTGTTTCGACACGCCCGACCAATTCCTTGTGGGCAAGCCGGTGACCGCGCAATAGGCTGCGCCTTATAAACGCCGCAGGAGGAAACACATGGCAGAACATCTCGTCCCCACCAAAGGCTACACGCTCTATCTCCAGCGCTGGTTCGACTGGATGGACGGCGACCATTCCGCCGCAGGCCTCTCCGGCCAGCTCGCTGAACATGTCGTGTTCCGCAGCCCGGTCGTCCACACCCCGCAGGAAGGCAAGGCCATCACCATGTCCTACCTGCTCGCCGCAGGCGAAACCCTTGGCGGCGACACGTTCCGCTACACCCGCGTCTTCGATTGCAATGACAAGGCCGTACTCGAGTTCGAATGCGTCATGGACGGTATCAACGTCAACGGCGTCGACATGATCGAATGGGATGACCAGGGCAAGATCACCGACTTCAAGGTCATGGTCCGTCCCCTGAAGGCCATCCAGACCGTGCATGCTGCGATGGGCGCCATGCTCGCGAAGATGAAAGCAGGTGCATGATCACTGAGCCGCCCACGCTCATCACCGAGCGTCTTGTCCTCCGCGCCCAGCAGGCAAGTGATTTCGACGAATGCGTCGCCATGTGGAACGACGCCGAAGTTGTTCGCCATATTGGCGGCACAACACGCCCGGCGCAGGACGTCTGGTTCACCCTCGCCCGTTCGCGCGGCATGTGGCCCCTGCTCGGCTACGGCTTCTGGATTGTCGAAGAAAGAGCGACCGGCACATTTCTCGGTGAAGCCGGATTTGCTGACTTCAAGCGCGGCATGACGCCCGACATGTCGGCCATGCCGGAAGCCGGATGGGCCTTCAACCGTGCCTCCTGGGGCAAGGGATATGGCAGCGAGGCGGTCGGCGCGATCCATGACTGGCTGGATGAATTCCGACCCGGCCCGGCCGGCTGCATCATCGACGATGGCAATCTCGCCTCGCGGCGTGTCGCGGGAAAATGCGGCTATGAATTCTGGTGCGAGGCGCTCTACCGCGACCATCCCATCAATGTTTTCCGCCGCGAAGGCCCGGCCACCTAGCTGACCTTGCGGGTATCCAGCGGCTGCGGATTGGCCCGGAACGCCCGCAGGAAATCAAGGAATGCCCCGTGTGGCAGGCCGGGACTATAAAGGAAGCCCTGCCCCATCGTGCAGCCGCGACGGCGCAGGAAATCTGCCTGCCGCTCGGTTTCCACACCTTCTGCCACCGTCTGCAGGCCGAGCGTCTCGGCCATGGCAAGGATCATTTCCACAATCGCAGGCGCCTGCTTGTCGCCTTCAAGTGCCGACACGAACTGGCGGTCGATCTTGAACACGTCGAACGGCAATTGCGTCAGCATCGAGAGGTTCGAGTGGCCGGTGCCGAAATCGTCGATCGCCAGCTTCATGCCCATCATGCGCAGCGGCCCCATCACCTCGGCCACCTTGGCGGGGCTCTCCACGGCCATGCTCTCGGTAATCTCCAGCTCCAGCCGGTTCGGGTGCAGGCCCGTGCGCTTCAGCACATCCATAACCGTATCCGTCAAATTGCCGCGCTCGAACTGGCGCGGCGACACGTTGACGGCAACTGAAACATCCAGCCCTTCCTTCATCCACACACGAGCAGACTGACAGGCGGCTTCGAGTATCTGTTCGCCAATCTGGCTTATCAAACCCGTTTCCTCCGCCAGCGGAATGAACGCCGCCGGGGAAATGATTTTTCCATTGTGACGCCGCCACCGCGCCAGCGCCTCGGCGCCGACAACCTTGCCGGTCTTGAAATCGACCTTGGGCTGGAACACCGCCTTGAACTCGCGATTGGCGACCGCCTCGCGCAGCTCGTCCTCCAGCTTGTACTTGCCGCGCGCCACCCGCGTCAGGCGCGGCGTGAAGAAACGGAAGCCGGACGTCGCCTCTTCGCGCACAAGGCGCAGCGCCAGTTCGGCATGCCGGAACAGTTTCTGCGCACTGTCGGCATCCTCGGGCGCCATCACGATGCCGCCGGAAATGCCAAGGCTCACCGTCTGGCCATTCAGCTCGAAAGGCGCCGCAAAGGCCTGGCGTATGGCCCGGGCAATCGTTGCCACATGTTCGCGGCTGCCGGCCGTCGGCATGTAAACCGCAAACTCATCCGCCTGCAGCGCAGCGAGTGTCGCATCGCGCAGAGCAGCGCCAGCGGGCCCGGCGATACCGGCCAGTTCGTCCTTAAGGCGCTGACCGGCCTGCGCCAGCAGCGCTTCGCTCGCGTAGGAGCCCAATTGTTCCGAGGCCCGGCTGAACCGGTCGAGATCGAGCACGATCAGCGCGGCCGGCGCCTCGAAGCTCGCCTGCGGCAATGTCTCGGAAATCGCCTTGTCGATCGCGATCATGTTGGCGAGGCCCGTGCGCGGATCGATGAAGGCCGTCTCGCGCAGGAGCGCATTCTCGCGGCGCAGCTTGCTCACCGTGCGCGTCACACCGGCGCGCAACCGGCGCAGCTCGGCAAACTGCATGCTCTCCAGGTCTGTCGCCCCGTCGGCGCGCGCGTCCATGAGAAAGTCATTGAACCGCTCAAGCGAGTTGCGAAACTTGGAGGCCGCCAGATAGGCCGATCCCGCCGCGCCCGCGAGGGCCACAATGATCTCGACAACCAGCACGACCGGCGGGTTTGGCAGGTCCGAAATGTGGACGCCGAGGAAGATCGCGCGATAGGTCAGCTCGATCACCAGAAGCATGAAAAAGATCGCCAGCGCCATGCCCACGGCGGCCAGACTCGCAAAGGCGGGAATGGTCATCGTGCCGAACAGCCGGCTGAGGAATCTCTTCTTCTTCAAGCGCCGAATCGCCTTCTTGCGTCCAGGTGGAACCGGTACAAATCGGACATTCTGTGAATATGTTTAGAAATCAGTGAACAAAGTGCGCTAGCTGTCGTGTTTACAGCGCACTATATGGTTCCTCATGATTAAGCACCGCACCGCCACCGTCGACCGCAAGACCAAGGAAACCGATATTTCGGTCACCCTCGACCTTGATGGCACCGGCCAATCCGATATCGACACCGGTATCGGCTTCTTCGATCACATGCTGGAAAGCTTTTCCAAGCATTCGGCCATCGACCTGACGGTCCGCTGCAAGGGCGACCTGCACATCGACATGCACCATTCCGTCGAGGATACGGGCATCGTCATCGGCCAGGCCATCCTGAAGGCGCTCGGCGACTTTGCCGGCATCACGCGCTTTGGCCACGCCTATATCCCGATGGACGAGACGCTGAGCCGTGCCAGTCTCGATCTCTGCAAGCGCCCCTATTTGATCTGGAAGGTCAATTTCGCCCGCGACAAGGTCGGCGACATGGATACCGAACTGTTCAAGGAATTCTTCCACGCGCTCTCGGGCAATGGCGGCATGTGCCTCCATGTCGAGAATCTCTACGGCGAGAACAGCCACCACATTATCGAGAGCTGTTACAAGGCGACCGCCCGCGCATTGCGGACGGCCATTGCAGTGGATGCCAAGCTTGACGGCAAGCCGGCCTCGACAAAGGGCAGCCTCTAGGCGGCTGCCTGCGCCATTTCGACAAGGTTCGCCGGGTAAGGCCGCTCATAGGCGGTAATGCCGAACTGCGCCCGCACCTCTTCCAGCGTGCCCGTCCACACCGATTCCCAGTCGATCGTGATCATCGGCGGCGTATGGCGCCCGTGCACCCAGGCGCTGGTGATCGTGTCCATCAGGATCGGATAGCCAAAACCCGGCCCCTGCGCCGCAATCGTCGCCGTCACGGCCAGGAACTGCGCCGAATAATTGTGCCCGAACTGCGACATCTGGAACGCCGAGATCGCCACTTCATGCAGCGAAGTCGTCTCGTAGCCGCCGACCAGATGCCACAGGTCATGCGCCTGCAGCATGCGCGTATTCAGGTAATCCAGTGGCGACGGCAATTTTGAGAGGCCAATCGCATCCCGGTCGAGCACTTCCAGGTCGAAGGAATTGTCCACGATCACGTGATAGAACAGGCGTCCCACCGAATTCTCCGGGCAGGCGCCGAGTTCTTCAAGATCGAGGCGACGCGGCAGCGGCCATTTGGACACCTCTTCGACGCCTTCATAGGTGAACGACATCCGCACAACGCGGTCCACGAATTCGGGGGTATGCTCGCCGCCAAGATCCGCGGTTCGCTGCGTCACCGACAGGGCGTCCAGCTTGCCCGCCACACCGTCTTCCACGATGCCCCAATACGTATCCCACAGGCCGGCCGGCGCGCTCAGCGGCGGCTCGTCCAGTGTCGGGATCGGCGCGGCCCCGACAGGTTCACCGATCCAGCCCTCTGCCAGCGCATCATAGATCTCGCCAACGCGGTCAGGCGCGAGGAAGGCAACATGGGCGAGGCGCGCCGCCAGTGTCATGCGAAGCGCTTCGCTCGCCTCGCCATTTGCCGCCTTGGCCTCGGCCGCAAGAGCCCTGACTTCGCTTGCCTCTGGCAGCGTGTTCAGTTCGCGCTCGAACAGTTTCCTGTGGGCGTCGGTCATTTGGGTCTCCTCCGGTAACTCTATTGGAATAGAGTTACCATCCGCTCGCAAGGAAATTCAAGTGAATCTTCTCTTCCGCATTACGTGTCGTGGCGGTAAGAGCGGCCACATGAACCTCGTCGCCCTCATCGATTACGGCTCCGGCAATGTCCATTCAGCCGCCGGCGCGCTGAAGGAAGCCGCCCGCCGCGCCGACCTCGCCATCGAGGTCACGACAACCGCCGACCCTGAAATCATTGCCAAAGCTGCCCGCGTGATCCTGCCCGGCGTCGGCCATTACGCCGATTGCGCAGCGAATCTCCACGCGCGCCCCGGTCTCGTCGAGGCCCTGGAATCCGCTGTCCTCAAGCACAAGAAGCCCTTCCTCGGCATCTGTGTCGGCATGCAGCTGCTGGCTGATTTCGGCCTCGAAGACGGCGAAACACGCGGCCTCGGCTGGATCCATGGCGTGGTCGACCGCATAGAGCCCGGCCCCGGCCATGCGATCCCGCATGTCGGCTGGAACGAGCTCCACATGCCCAACAGCCATCCCCTGCTCGAAGGCCTCGGCCCCGCGCCGCACGCCTATTTCACCCATTCCTACAAGATCAGCCCCGAAGACCCCGCCCATGTCGCCGCGACGACAGACTATGGCGTGCCCTTCACCAGCGCCGTCGCCTCGGGCAACATCTTCGGCACCCAGTTCCACCCCGAAATGAGCCAGCGCGTCGGCCTCCAGCTGCTTGCCAACTTCCTTCAATGGGCGCCATGAGCCCTTATCCTCCCCCGCTGG
>NZ_ARYL01000005.1 GCF_000685295.1 Hyphomonas oceanitis SCH89 | reverse complement strand
CCTTGCAATGACGGGGCGGACCATACATTTTGATGGCGCATTCCAGCTACCCGACTTTGCATGGCGGACGCTTGCGATCCGTTGGGGCCTTTATTTTGTCGCTCTGGCGATCTGGAATATTATTTTGTGGCAGTTCTTCTCAGAGGAAACCTGGGCCAATTGGCGGCTTGGCAATATGGCAATCGGCTTTGTCTTTGCGCTCGCAAATGTGCCTTACACACTCAAGCACATGCTGCCATCCGAGGACGCCGACGAAGCCACCTAGCGGGTTATCTTTTCCGTTCCCGGTGGATTGGTAAAAGGTGGGAAAGCCTGCAGGTGCCGTGTAGCGGCATAATGTGTCAGCGCCCAGATGACGGTTGGGAATGCCAGCTCGGACCAGGGAATGTCTTTCCAGTCAAACATACCCACCTCAAGGCTCTCAGGCCCTGAATCTATTGAAGATTCCAGCCTGGCGCGGAACATGATCTGCACCTGGCTTATGCGTGGAACTGAATAAACGGCGAGCATTTGCTGAATGCGGATATCGGCGCAGGCCTCTTCCTTTGCCTCGCGCTGTGCGGCTTGTTCGACCGTTTCATTCTCTTCCATGAAGCCTGCCGGCAGGGTCCAGAACCCCTTGCGCGGTTCGATCGCCCGACGACACAAAAGCACTTTTCCGTCCTTGTCGGTCACCACCGATCCGGCGACGATTTTCGGATTCACGTAGTCTACGAAACCGCACGTGTTGCAAATACGCCGTTCGCGGTCGTCGCCATCGGGCACAGCTGTACTGAAATCAGGTGTTATGGAACTAATTGCTAACTCATCCGTCATCAAATCTTCAACCTATGTCTCTTATGGAGAAAACTGTTGATCCGCACACGGGCCAGCTGCTTTAAGCGGGCCACCAACCCATTTCCAGCGGGAAACCGCGTCAAACCCTGAAAGTAGACATTCCAATGGCAACCACAACCAGTTTCAACCTCAACAAATCCCCAAGCCATTTGTTGCACCGCGCGCAGCAGATCGCTGCAAACCATTCTGCCTCTGCGCTGAAGGCCGCTGGCGTCACGCTGCGCCAGTTTTCGGTGCTTGCTGCGCTCTCCGGCAATGAAGGCGTCAGCCAGTCCGACCTCGTCAACGCCACCGGCATCGACCGTTCGACCCTTGCTGACATGGTTGCCCGCATGGAGCAGGCCGGCCTCATCAAGCGCGTCGCGTCCAAGACAGATGCCCGCGCCAAGTCTGTTTCGCTGATGGCAAAGGGCCGCAAGGCGCTTGAAAAAGCCCAGCCAGCTGTAGATGCTGCGGATGCTGCACTGTTCGACGCCATGCCGAAAACAAAGCAGGACGCTCTGCTCTCCGGTCTCACCAAACTGGTTGATGATGCTGAAGCGCCTGCGCCGACCGCCAAGGCAACGGCTGAGCCAGCGCCTGTGATCGTGCCGAAAGCAAAAGCGAAAGCCAAGCCGAAGGCAAAAGCCAAGCCAAAGGCGAAAGCCAAGGCCGCTTCTGAATCGAAGCCGGTGATCAAGTCGAAGCCAGCGCCAAAAGCCAAGGCCAAGCCTGCCGCCAAGAGAAAGAAGTAAGACTTCGGGGTCAGTTGCGGGGCGCGTCCAGCGCCCCGCTCACCTCTTTCACATCGTCCGGGCCGAGTGGCCCTGCGACATGTAACAGGATCTCGCCATCGCTTGAGATCACGAATGTTTCCGGTACGCCGGTCAATCCAAAATCCAGTCCGCCCTGCCCATCAGGATCCTCCGCTACCCTGGTGAAAGGATTGCCCATGCGCTGAAGAAATTCAGCGCCATTCTCGGCCGTGTCCTTGTAGAGAACACCGTACACCCGGCCCGGGAAGCGCTCTGACAGCTCCATCAGCTGCGGGTGCTCGGCCTCACATGGGGCGCACCAGCTGGCGAACAGGTTCACGATAATGGTTTCATCACCGGGGGGCGGTGCAAAGGCGATGTCTCCACCATCAAGCGCAGCGAACTGACGGTCAGGCGCTGCCCGGGACACACGTTCGAACTCGCCTTTCTTCGGGCTCAACAATTGAGACAGGGCCAGGCCCGCAAAGAGGACAAGCAGAGCGACCGGGATGGCGGCGAGCCAGCGTTTCATGCTGCGTCCTCATCGCTTGCCTGCATTCGGTCGAGCGCAGCCTTGGCGGCGCGTGCCTTCAGGACAGTGCCGACAAGGGCGCCGCCGATGAGAAAAGCGCCCAGTCCGTAGCAGGCCCAAATATAAGCCGCGTTCTTGCCGAGGTCGGGGAGGAGTTCCATCATGCGCCTGCCAACAAACGGGCGCGCTGGCGCGCTGCGCGCCGGGTCCAGATTTCAGCCCGCATCAGGGTCATCACCAATGCGCCGAACAGGAGGGAGTGGCCAAGGCCGCTCATCATCAACGGCCAGAGATAGACAGCCGCCATCTTGGGGCCGTCAGCCGTTATCACGCTGGCATCCTGATGGAGCGAGGTGAACATATCGACCGAGAACTTGATGAGCGGCACATTGAGCGCACCGACCATGGCAAGGATGGCGCCGGCGCGGGCCGCTTTCTGGCGCGAATCCATCGCTGCGCGCAGGGCCATGTAGCCCAGGAAAAGGAAGAAGAGGAACAGGACGCTCATCATGCGGGCATCATCCCATTGCCACCATGTCCCCCAGGTCGGTTTGCCCCAGATCGAGCCGGTCGCGAGACACAGTGCCGTCCATGTCGCGCCGAGCGGAGCGATGGCCTTGGCGGCGATGTCAGCCAATTCATGGCGCCAGATGAACCAGATGAAGCTGGCCGCCGCCATGGCCGAATAGCTCGCCATGGCGAGCCATGCGGCGGGGACATGGATGAACATGACGCGCATGATGTCGCCGCCCTGATAGTCATCCTTCGGCACGACCCAGAGACCCTGCCATACGCCCCATGCGATCAAGGCGCCGCCAACCGTATAGAAAAGCGGGGCTAGCCAGCTCGATAGAGCAAGAAACCGGTGTGGATTTGCGAA
Organism: Hyphomonas oceanitis SCH89; assembly: GCF_000685295.1. GTDB lineage: Bacteria > Pseudomonadota > Alphaproteobacteria > Caulobacterales > Hyphomonadaceae > Hyphomonas > Hyphomonas oceanitis. The sequence continues at coordinate 130,015 of NZ_ARYL01000005.1, read as the reverse complement.
GGCTGACAACATGCCCATTCAGATACTATCCCCTCAATCTGCCGCCAAGCGCAGGGCCGCAGCCATGGCAAATGGCGCCGCCGCCAGCGCAAACAATGTCGATGCGGCCAGCAATAGTGGCGCGGTATCGCCCAAGGCTGCACCGCGCATGGCCATTGATCCGAAAATCGCCGTCGGCACATAAAGCGGCAGGGCAATGAGCGCTATAAGTAATCCTCCGCGGCGGACGGTGGCTGACAGCGCGGCGCCGACGCCGCCCCAGAAAAAGAAGGCCAACCCGCCAAGGCCATAGATCAAGGGGCCTGTCAGGAGGCCGATTCCCGCTTCCGCCTGAAACATCAGCGCCAGCACGGGGCTCATCAGGGCAAGCGGCAGGCCGGCCGTCAGCCAGTGGGCGAATGTCTTGGCCGCTGCGATGGCCGAGACCGGCGCGCCGGCCTGCAGCCAGAGGTCCAGCGCGCCATCTTCGACATCGGCCTGAAAGATGCGTTCGAGCGTGACAAGGCTGGATAGCGCAAGTGACACCCAGAGTATGCCGGGCCCGACGGCGCGCAGCATGCCGGGTTCAGTTCCGATACCCAGAGGCACAAGAACGGCTGCGCCTGCGAAGAAACCAAGCGGCAGAAGTGCGCCTGCGCCACCTGCCCAGGATTCGCTGAGCGCTTGCCGGAAAGCAGAGAGGATGGGTTTCGGGCTCACAGAGTGACCTCCCGGCTCGCCGCAAAACCTGCGTCGCCATGGATGGCCGCAATAACGGCGCCTCCGCTCTGGCGATGGTTCGCCACCAATGCGAGCAATTGCTCACGTCCTTCGGCATCCAGTGCCGTGAACGGCTCGTCGAGCAGCCAGAGCGGGCGCTGATCCAGCATCAACCTCGCGAGCGCAGTGCGCCGTCTTTGGCCGGCGGAGAGATAGCGTGCGGCCACTTCAGAAGGACGAGAAAGCCCCATTTCCCCGAGAATGGCATCAATATCGGCGTCAGAGCCCCAGGCCTGCGCCCAGAGTTTCAGGTGCGCCCTCGGCGTCTCGTGGGGTTTCAGTCCTTCGCGGTGTCCGATCCAGTGATGGGTGGCCTGGCGGTCTACATGACCGGCCTCAGGACGCGTCAAACCGGCCAGAATGCGCAGCAAAGTGGTCTTCCCGGCCCCGTTCGCGCCCCGCAGAACGACCGCTTCGCCGGGCGCAACGCTCAGCGATACGCCCTCGAACAGGACACGCTCGCCCCGCAGGATCCCGAGATTGGTGGCGCTCAGCAACAGTAATTCCCCTCGGAATAGACCCTTTGTCCCAATTGCATCAGGTGCTTACCCTCTATATGACACGAGGCAACGCGCCGCCCGACGCGGCACCCACATGTACACATCAAGACGCGAGGTCTCCCGCATGCCGTCTCTAGACAGCTTTAAATCAAAACGCACGCTTACCGCTGCTGGCAAGACGTACACTTATTATTCGCTCGCCGCAGCCTCTGAAAACGGCCTTGGCGATGTGTCGCGCCTCCCGGCTTCACTGAAAGTTCTCCTCGAGAACATGCTGCGTTTCGAGGATGGCAAGACGGTCACCAAGGACGACATCATGGCCTTCAAGGCCTGGCTCGACAATAAAGGCGCCACCAGCCACGAGATTGCCTACCGCCCGGCCCGCGTCCTGATGCAGGATTTCACGGGCGTGCCAGCCGTTGTTGACCTTGCTGCCATGCGCGACGCTGCCAAGAAACTTGGCGCTGCGGCTGATGCCATCAACCCGCAAGTGCCTGTTGACCTCGTAATCGACCACTCGGTCATGGTCGACAACTTTGCCCACGCCAATTCCTTCGAGAAAAACGTCGAGCGTGAATATGAGCGCAATGGCGAGCGTTACGAATTCCTGCGCTGGGGTTCCTCGGCCTTCAAGAACTTCCGCGTTGTGCCACCCGGCACCGGCATCTGCCACCAGGTGAACCTCGAATACCTCGGCCAGACGGTCTGGACCAAAGAGGAGGACGGCGAAACGGTTGCCTATCCTGACACCTGTGTCGGCACGGACAGCCACACGACAATGATCAACGGCCTGTCGGTTCTCGGCTGGGGCGTTGGCGGCATCGAAGCCGAAGCGGCCATGCTGGGCCAGCCTGTCTCCATGCTCATCCCGCAGGTGGTTGGTTTCAAGTTCACGGGAAAGCTCGCCGAAGGTGCAACCGCGACGGACCTCGTGCTGACGGTCGTGCAGATGCTTCGCAAGAAGGGCGTTGTCGACAAGTTCGTCGAGTTCTTCGGTCCCGGTCTTGCAAACCTCACGCTGGAAGACGAAGCGACGATTTCCAACATGGCGCCGGAATATGGCGCGACCTGCGGCTTCTTCCCGGTCGATAAGGAGACGATCACCTATCTGACAGACACAGGCCGCGAGGCCGACCGTGTTGCGCTGGTTGAAGCCTATGCCAAGGCGCAAGGCTACTGGCGTCCTGACATGGTGGATCCGGTGTTCACCGACACGCTGGAACTGGATCTTGGCGACGTTGTCCCGTCGCTGGCAGGACCTAAACGCCCGCAGGACCGCGTCCTGCTGACGGATGCAGCGGCTCAGTTCAAGAAAGACGTACTGGGCATCAAGGGTGGCGGCGTCGATAAGGACAAGGTGCCGGACAGCGAAGGCGAATCCCGCTTCGCCGACGAAGGCGCCACGATGAACAAGACCATTCCGGACGATTATGGCGTGCCGACCTTTGCCGTCGAAGGCAGTGATTATCACCTGCATGACGGTTCGGTGGTCATTGCGGCCATCACGTCCTGCACGAACACATCCAACCCGTCCGTCATGCTCGCCGCCGGCCTTCTGGCCCGCAATGCGCGTGCCAAGGGTCTTGTGTCCAAGCCGTGGGTGAAAACGTCGCTTGCGCCCGGCTCACAGGTTGTGACGGACTATCTGCTCCGCGCCGGCCTTCAGGACGATCTTGATGCCATGGGCTTCAACCTCGTCGGCTATGGCTGCACAACCTGTATCGGTAACTCGGGTCCGCTTCCGCCGGAAATCGCGAAGTCGATCAACGAGAACGATCTCGTGGCCTGCTCGGTTCTTTCCGGCAACCGCAACTTTGAAGGCCGTATCAGCCAGGACATCCGGGCGAACTATCTGGCCTCGCCGCCACTGGTCGTCGCTTATGCGATCGCCGGTTCGCTGCACAAGAACCTGACCACCGATCCGCTCGGCATGGATCAGGATGGCAACCCGGTTTACCTGAAAGACATCTGGCCAAGCTCGAAAGAGATCGCCGAAGTCATGCGCGCCTCTGTGACGCCGGAAATGTTCCGCAGCCGTTATGCGGACGTGTTCAAGGGTGACGAGAACTGGCAGGGCATCAAGGTGTCCGGCGGCCAGACCTATGACTGGCCGATGAGCTCCACCTATGTTCAGAACCCGCCTTATTTCGACGGCATGGGTCTTGAGCCCGAGGCACCTGAAGATGTGAAGAATGCCCGTGTCCTCGGTCTCTTCGGCGACTCGATCACGACCGACCACATCTCACCGGCTGGCAACATCAAGACCGATGGCCCGGCAGGCGATTACCTGCGCGAGCATCAGGTGCCGGTGCTGGACTTCAACTCCTACGGCGCGCGCCGTGGCAACCACCAGGTCATGATGCGCGGCACGTTTGCCAATATCCGCATCAAGAACCAGATGGTGCCGGGCGTCGAAGGCGGCGTGACCAAGCATTATCCGGGCGGCGAAGAACTGCCGATCTATGATGCGGCCATGAAGTACAAGGATGAGGGCGTTCCGCTGGTCATCTTTGCGGGCCAGCAATACGGCACCGGTTCTTCGCGTGACTGGGCCGCCAAGGGCACGATCCTGCTGGGCGTTCGCGCGGTCATCGCCGGCAGCTTCGAGCGTATCCACCGGTCGAACCTGATCGGCATGGGCGTCCTGCCGCTGGAATTCACCGGCGACACAACCTGGGAATCGCTTGGCCTCAAAGGCGACGAGCAGGTTTCCATCGCAGGTATCAGCGACATCACCCCGCGCATGATGCTGCCGGTCACGATCACGAAGGCTGATAGCTCGACCACAAGCATTGAGTGCCGTGTCCGCATCGATACGGAAAACGAGCTGGATTATTACCGCAATGGCGGCATCCTCCACTACGTGCTGCGCAACCTGGCGCGTGAGGCGCTCTAGGGGCCGGTTCGCACAATCTGATCTTCAAAAGCCCTCCGCGTTCGCACGCGGGGGGCTTTTAACAGTCCTCACACCCCTGTGATTGTCATGCGATTTGGCATGGGCCTATAACGAGACTGTCATGAAACACGCCCGCATCCTTATCCTCGCCATCTCGCTGTTCGCTGCCCTGCCTGCTGCAGCGCGCCAGCCGATGTCTGTCGCTGATACCTCGCCGGTGCTGGTGGAGTTGTTTGCATCGCATAATTGCCGCGCATGCCCCAAAGCACATCGCACGCTGGCCGAGGTGGATTCCCAGCGGGATGACGTGCTGATCCTGACATGGTCTGTCGATTACTGGGATTATCTCGGTGAAAAAGATCCGATGGCCATGTCCGAGTCCAAGGATCGCCAGCGGGCCTATGTTGACCGTTTCCGCCTGCGTGGGCCCTATACGCCCCAGACGGTTTATAATGGTGTCGAGCAATGCCCGGGGAACAAGCTGCCTCAGGTCGAATCTGCCCTGGAGCGCACGAACCGCGTTGCCCCGTCCCCGGCCCATCTCAAACGCAAGGGCGGCAAGATTGAGCTCACAGGCAATGTGAAAGAACTGACGGACATATTCGTTATCGATTATCTGGATGGCGATGCCAATCCGACCGATATGGTTCACCCGGTGACCCACGTTACCTCAATCGGCCCCTGGCTGGGCGGCCGGGTCGAGATTGATCCATCGGTATGCAAGTCGACTTGCGCCCTGGTCGTTCAGGAAGCGGGCTTTGGCCGTGTGCTGGCTGCTATGGACCTGCCAGCGCGCTAGAAATTGTTGTCGAATGACAGCCTGAAATGCAGCCCACCTGACAACCATTCACTTGATGGTTCGCCATTGATCTGGCGGCAGCTGAGATTGATCATGCGGGATCCGAAGCCATCCTTGCCAATGTGGGCTGCATCAGTCTCGGGCCCCCCTATTTCTTCCCAACTCAGCACAATGCGTTCAGTTGCAGTTTCAGCATCATGTTCGGTATGCCAGAGCGTGCGAACTACGCCCGCCTGATCCGTCGACCATGCGCCGTATTTTACGGCATTGGTGGCAAGTTCATGAATGATCAGGCTGAGCGGCGTAACCACAGCCGGTGCGAGAGCAATGTCTGCACCTTCGATTTCATAGACATTCTGGCCCATGGCGTAGGGCTCAAGAAGCACGACGATAAGATCGTTCAGTTTGACGGGGCTGTTATCCTTTTCACTGCGTAACGCAGCGGCATGCGCCAGGGACAGGGCGTGAATGCGGTCATGGATGACTTCACATGCTGCGGCATGTTCCGGCGTTGTGCGGCCTGACTGCCGGACCAGTGACAGCACGATGGTGAAAAGGTTTTTGACGCGATGATTGAGTTCATGGGCGAGCAAATCCGTCTGCGCCTTGGCGGCCCGGGTCAGCGCAAGGGAGCGCTCAGCCCGCTCCGAGCGCATGGCACGCCAGAACAGGTAAATCATGCCAGGCACGACGGCGAGCGCCGCCAGGCCAAGAAACAGGAGCAAGGCGCGTGCGCGCTGCTCCGTCGATTCTGCCCGTGCGATGGCGTTGTGTAATATTCGAACCTCTTCAGCTTCCAGTTCAGCTGCGACGTCCCGGGCTTCTGCAAGAAGGTTCAGTCCGATATCGGTCCTGACCATGGCCATCGCAGCGTCCCGGTCTCCTCGTTTGGTCTGATCCACCGTCAGGTTCAGTTCAGCAAATTTCTTGTCCAGCAATGATGTCAATTGAGGCAGCAGATCTGCCTGCAAGGCATTCAATTCGCCATCCTTGGCTTCGTAATAGGCCTTCACGGCCGCGTCATAGTTGCGGTTGGCGGCCGTATGGGGCTCGAGGTAAGCGGGGTCTCCCGTAAGCAGGTAACCGCGCTGCCCTGTCTCGGCGTTGATAGCCGACAGCAGGATGCGCCGTATCTGCATAGTACGCTCAGAACTGAGGACAGCCTGATCGCGGCTTTCAATGCCCGCGGAGAAGGCCTGCAGGATCAGATATCCTACAACGATCATACCCGCGATAAGCGCACCCAAAAGTAACAGAACCCACCGGGCGGCGCTCTGAAGGCGATCTATGGCCATGGGTCCAGTTCTCTTGGCGTGACCACATAGGGCCGAATGCAAATATTACAGTTACTTTATCGGCCTGCTCAAGCTCATTTTCATGGCTGGGCTGGAGAGGCCGGGTCGCTTGGTTGCGGTGGCCTGACGATGGATGAAATGCTCGGCGTGAATTCATTCCAGTCAAATTCGGTCAGCTCGAAGGCCCAGCCGGAGGCTTTCTGATTGATCGTACTGCCCCGCTGTGCGCCTTCGCCGGCTTCGATTGCACGCAGCGTGACGAAATACCCGTCCGGCTCCCTATAGGCCTGTAGGTCAACCTCCAGCCCGTCATGCGTTTCCGTGATGTGCCGCGCGACCGGCCGGGTTGTCAGTTTGCTGGCGGGTTTCACGCCTATCGGCTGGAAGCGCGTCAGCGCCAGGGCAGGCGTAGAGGCGGCAATCCGGCTGACGAGCCGATAGTCCTGATAGGGTGGAGCGGGCCGGAAACTGCGATCGCTGCTACCGACAGAGCGTTGCAGGTAGAGACTGTTGCCGCGCGCATCAAACAGGCGGACGGCCGATACCGCGTCTGAATGGATGTCGATTATGTCGAGGTCCAGCCAAGCGTCGTGATTGTAAAGCGGTGGCAGGTCGCCATTCACGCGGAAGGCCTGCTCTTCGCCGGGCAGGCGGGCATACACAATCGAACCCTTGCGGCCCGTGATAAGGGAGGCGGTAACAGTGCCCGCCTCGTTGATGATCTCGATCAGGGCGCCGGTACCCCCGTCACGCGGATCGCCAAGGCCGATCCGGTTCATCTTGCCAGGGTCGCGCGTGCGGCCTTCGCCCCATGTGAGATCGCCGAGGCCCCCGGCAAGGCTCGCCAGCCGGTCGGCCCGCACCGGGTAGCCGCCCGACCCTTTGAGCGTCCAGCCGTCGGGCCCATTGATCAGGCTATAGGACTCATCTGCCAGGGTGATCCGTATTTCTGCCGCATCGGCCCGCGCCTCCGCAAAGTCAGGCAAGACCGGCTTGCCCATGCGTCCCGTCGTCTGCGGTGTTTCGTTTCCGCCGATATTCAGAAAGATGGCCAGCACGGTGAGCAGGCCCGCCAGTACGGCGAGCACCTGAAGCCGTCGCACGCGTTGACCGTGGCGAATGTCGATCATGTGCTGCGCCCCTGACGATGACGCTGGCGGCGCCAGACAAGCAGGCCGATCAGACCAACGAAGAGAGGGCCACCCCAGATATTGATGACCTTCAGTGTCCCTTCAAGCCGGTCGATCTCGCGGCGATAATCGCGCTCTATTCCGCGCAGGCGGCCGCGTAGCTCGATAATGTCGGCTCGCAACTTCGTCAGCTCAGCACGCTCGGAATCGCTGAGATCTGCCTCCAGGTCACCAGAGAAGAAACCATCTGCAGCGCCAATTTCCTGAAGCTCTTCCAGCCGGGCCTGCGCCGTCTCCAGGCGGCTTTCCAGCTCGGACTGCTGGCGGAAATATTTGGCTTCGGCGCTTTCGCGCATCTTGTCGATGCGGGTCATCGGGCGCAGGCTCGGTGAGCGCGAGCGAAGACGTGACAGCTCGCCGCCACCGGAAAGGGCATCAAGCGCATTCAGCACCAATGCGCCGTCATCGGCAACGACCGTGCCACGCCCCGGCACGATGTAGAAATCATCCGCAATCGTGTCGACATCGGCAATCAGGACAATCTCTGCATCCGTCTCGCTCTCGCTGATATGCGGCGGTGCGTTGGCCGCCTCTGCGCGCATCAAATCGGCCAGTGTCGGATCGGAGGGTTCGTCCAAGGCGGGCGCCCCTGCAGGAAAGGCCGTGACAAGTGGTCCTGAAAGACGCCCCGCCAGAACCAGCGGCTCCGGCGCCGTCTTGTAGGATTTGAGAACATCGCCAGGCGTCATGTCGCGCACGGCTTCGGCTGCGTCCATATAGGAGGGGCTGGGTCCGGTCTCGATGAGGGGGGAAAAACTGACCCCGTCCGGCAACATGGTCGTAACGAATGCGCCCGGTGCGCCGAAATTGACCGTCCGCGTAAGGTCTGCCGTTACGAGGTCGTCCCGGTTCATGTCTGCCGACGGCGCGCCGATGAACAGGGGATGTGCAAGTTCTTCAGTGCGGCCATTGCCTGTATCGACCGGCACCGGCAATGCGTTTGCCGCATCCGCAACCGCGCCTTCTGACAGGCTTACGCCCCAGGCTTTGCCCAGAACGCCAAGATCGGAGCGGGGGTGATCATTGCCCCTATCGAACATGCTGCTGCCGACAGCGGTCTTGGCGGCTGGGTCCACCATGATGACGGCCCGGCCATGACGCAGGACATACTGGTCGATCAGCCATTCCTGACGCGGCGCCAATTCAGGTGGGTGGGCAAGGAAGAGGACATCCAGATCCTCCGGCAGGGACTGGAACTCTTCCGATATCGGAACGATTTCGAATGATTTCGCAATGTCGGACAGGAGCGTATAGCCACCTTCGCCGCCAGGCGCCGTCATGCCCGGCAGGGAGGAGAGAATGCCTACACGCGGCGGATCCGGATCATCCAGACGCGCGACCATGCGCGTCAGGTCATATTCGAGTGTGACTTCGTGCTCGGGCGCCAGGAAGGGAATGACGCGTTGGTCGTCTATGGCGTTGCGCCCGATAATGCCAAAATAGAGCGGGTCGGTGCCAGTTGTGCTCACCGCCGTTATGCCTGCAGCAAGCGCCTCGTCTTCAGACTCGGAAAAAGGCGAAGGATCAATCTCGCGAACGATCACCTGACCATGGGACTGGCTGCGATAGGCTTCCAGCAATTCGCGCACGCGTGCTGCATAGGCCCGCACGGCTGGATATTCCTGCCCCACACCGCGGGTATAGACAAAGGTGATTTCGACCGGCTCGGCGACGCCTCTCAGCGTGTCCTTCGTGCCCTGCGACAGCGTGTAGAGATTGTTCTGTGTGAAATCCACGCGGGCGCCGGACAGCAGCTTTTGCATAACCAGGTTGCCCGACACGAAGATCGTGGCGGCAAGGGCCGTGGCGGCGAACATGTAATGCTTCGCCTTCATCCTATCCGAGCCTCTGCCGCGTCGCCCAGAGGCCGTTCAGCGTGGCCCAGAAGGCTGTGAAGCCAAGAAAGAAAACTACGGCGCGCAGCTCCAGTACGCCGCGCTGCGCACCTTCAAACTGGGTCAGGAAGGAGAATGAGGCAACGAGTTCAGCGCCGCCCGTTCCGAATACGGACTTTACGCCGGACAGCACGAGCGGCCAGCCAGCCGCCGTGAACACGAAGGCGATGACGACGCTGATCACGAAGGCGGTCACCTGGCTGCCTGTCAGGGCTGATATGGCGGCGCCGATTGAGAGATACGCGCCGGCCATCAGGAAGCTCACCAGATAGGTCAGCATGATGGCCGCATTGTCCGGGCTGCCGAGCACATTGACTGTCACCCACATGGGCGCCGTCAGCGCGAGGCCGACACCCGCAACGGTCCATGCCGCCAGCAGTTTGCCGAGCACGAGCCCCGGCATGCCCAGTGGTAGGGAGAGCAGCAATTCATCGGTGCCGGCCGATCGCTCGTCTGCCCAGAGACGCATGGCGAGGGCGGGCAGGAAGATCATGTAGAGCCACGGATGCCAGACGAAGAAGGGCGCGAGATCGGCAGAACCGGTATCGAAGAAGCGGGAGGCTTCCCAGGTGAAGACTCCCAATGCGAGCAGGAAAACAGCGAGGAAGACATAGGCCATGGGCGTCGCGAAATAGGCGCCCAGTTCGCGTCGATAGGTGGCGGTGAACCCCCCGAATTGTTCGCGCAGCCACATCATCATGCCGATTCCGCCTCGGCCTGATCGGTCAGGCGGGTGAAAGCGCCCTCCAGCGTCCCGTCCTCGGATTGCCGGGCCAGCGCCTCCGGCGTGTCATCGGCAATCACCATGCCCCGGTCGACAACGATGGCGCGCGTGCACATGGCTGGGACTTCCGTCAGCGTATGCGTCGAGATCAGGATCGCCTTGTGCGGCGCCATGCGGGCGATCAGCGCGCGGACTGCACGTTTCTGATTGGGGTCCAGGCCGTCCGTCGGTTCGTCGAGCAGCAAGACCGGCGGATCATGAAGGATAGCCCCGGCAAGGCCCACGCGGCGGCGATAGCCCTTGGAAAGAGATCCGATACGCTGGTCGCACACCGTGGAAATGCGCGCGTCTGCGATGGCGCGCTCCACGCCGTTCTTGCGCGCAATGCCGTTCATGCCGCGCGCGGATGCCATGAAGACCAGGAACTCGGGCGGCGTCATGTCTTCGTAGAGGGGCGCGCCTTCGGGCAGGTAGCCGAGCGCCCGCTGCGCCTCGCGCCGATTGGAAAGAATGGATTTGCCATCAATCAGTGCGTCGCCGCTGTCGGGCTCAAGCACCCCGGCAATCATACGCATTGTCGTGGACTTGCCTGCGCCATTCGGCCCGAGAAAGCCGAGCACCGTGCCCTTCTCAAGCCGGAAGGACACCCCGCGCACAGCATGCTTTGCGCCAAATGATTTTTCCAGCCTCTGAATGTCGAGCATGTATCTGGTTCGCACGCCTTTCTGGAAGCATACTTTGATACCGCCCTTCGCTGCGCGTGGCCAGTCTCCCTGCTGTAGTCGGCCGTGTCATTTTACGCAGAAAAGCGGGCAACATCTTCCAGCATGGCCTTGGCGGCGGCCTCGACAATCTTGCCACCATCTTCCGCATTGGACTGCGTTGGGTCAGACCCAATCCGGCCATCCGGGAAATCGCGGCGATACTGTACGGCGTCGCCAATCTTGCCATTGGGGGCGATTTTCGGGCTCATTTCGACCTCAGGCCGCGCCCGATCCGGATGAGCATGGTAGGTCACCGACACTTCAGATGCCGTCGCGTGGCTGCCATGGCCGACGGGATAGAGCTTGTTGCAAAGGCCCATCACGTCACGGAAATCCCACCAGTCGCGCCGCTTGAGCGACAGACCGGGGCGATTGTCCGCCCCGCGCGGGTCGAAACTGCGCCGGGCGTGGATCTCGCTGAAAGCCGCCTCGATCGTGTGGATATTGCCGCCATGACCATTGTACCAGTAGAGGCGCTCGAAGCCATGCCGCATCAGGCTCTCGGTCCAGTCTGTCATGGCTGCGATCATGGTCGTCGGCCGCAGCGTGATCGTACCGGGGAAGCCGAGATGGTGCTGCGCGCAGCCCACATTAAAGGTCGGCCCGACGAGAATATCCTCTGGCGCGAGGCTCTCGGCATGGCGGGCAATGATTTCCGGGCAAAGGGCATCCGTGCCAATAAAGCCGTTCGGGCCGTGCTGCTCCATCGAGCCGATCGGGATGACGATGGTGCGTGACTTTGTGAGCCAGCGTTCAATGTCCTGCCAGGTCGATACGGGAAGCAGCATGGGCTTAGTCCTTTCGCGGTCCGAGTCGCGTTGTGATATGGCCCATCTTGCGTCCGGCGCGCGCTTCGCGCTTGCCATAGAGTGTCAGCGTCTCGTTCGGGGCCAGCATGGCCGGATCAATCAGGCCTGCCTTACCGATCAGGTTTAGCATCTCCGCATCGAAAAGCCGATGCGTGTCGCCCAGCTTCCAGCCCGCAATGGCGCGTATGTGCTGTTCGAACTGGCCCGTCTGGCAGGCTTCCGGCGTCCAGTGGCCGGAATTGTGAACGCGCGGGGCAAACTCATTGGCGATCAGGCTGCCATCCGCCATGACAAAGAATTCGAGCGCCAGAACCCCGACATGACCCAGCGCATCGACCAGCGACACGGCCTGTCGGCGCGCTTCCACCTCAACCTCAAGCGAAAGACCGGACGGGACGATTGAGCGGGCAAGTATGCCCTCTTCATGCACATTGCGGGGCGGTGCCCAACTGGCGGTCTCGCCGCTACTGGACCGGGCCACGATGACAGAGATTTCGCGTTCGAAGGCCACGGCGGCTTCCAGCACGCACGGCGCGCCGCCAACAGCTTGCCAGCCGACTGAGATATCACTTTCCGCTTTGAGCCATGCCTGGCCCTTGCCATCATAGCCATCCCGCCGCGTTTTCAGGACGCCCTTGCCGCCCAGTGTCGAAAGGGCCGCGGCGATGTCAGTCTCGGCATCAATCGTCCGGTAATCCGCCGTCGCGATGCCGATACTGTTGAGGAAAGCCTTCTCGTCAGCTCTGTCCTGCGACACGGCGAGCGATTTTGCCCCTGGGTGCAGCGGGGTGCCGGTGGCGGCAATCGCTTCCACGGCGCTGACCGGGATATTCTCGAATTCGAGCGTGACCACATCGCAGGCACGGGCAAAGCCTGAAAGCGCATCGTCGTCGTCATAGTCAGCCTGCCAGTGCTTCATGGCAACGCGCGCAGCAGGCGCATCGTCTTCCGGGCAGAAGACATGCACATCAAAACCGAGCTGGCTGGCCGCACTGGCCAGCATCCGGCCCAATTGTCCGCCCCCAAGAATCCCGATCACGGCGCCGGGTGGCAAGCCAGTCATCCCTCGGGAACCTCGGCGACGCCATCAGTCTGGGCTGCGCGATAGGCGTCAAGTTTTGCTGCGACCGCGTCATCATTGAGGGCAATGATGGCTGCAGCCATCAGGCCAGCATTCACTGCGCCAGCCTCGCCAATGGCCAGTGTACCGACCGGCACGCCGCGCGGCATCTGCACGATGGAAAGAAGACTATCGAGACCCGACAGGGTCTTGGACTGGACCGGCACACCCAGAACAGGCAGTGGCGTCATGGCTGCCGTCATGCCGGGCAGGTGTGCTGCGCCGCCCGCGCCTGCAATGATCACTTTCAGGCCGCGGGCCTTGGCGGCCTTGGCATATTCCGTCAGGCGGTCAGGTGTGCGGTGGGCCGAGACAATCTTCGCCTCATGGGGCACGCCCATCTCTTCAAGAATGGCGGCGGCATGGCGCATGACCGGCCAGTCCGACTGACTGCCCATGATGATACCGACTGTTGGGGATGTGGTCATTCTGGTCGTGGTTACTCCGGTAAATGACAGACTGCTTCGACATTGTTCCCGTCGGGGTCGAATACGAAAGCTGCGTAATAGTTCGGGTGGTAATGGGTACGCAGTCCCGGTGTGCCATTGTCACGGCCACCTGCTTCAAGTGCCCGCTTATAAAAAGCGTCCACGTCGATCCGCTTGTCCGCGACGAACGCTACATGCAAGCCTGTATGGGGTGAGGAAGACTGGGTGATCCACAAGGTGGGCTTGTTGCCACGGCCATATCCACCCGATGGCGGTCCACCCGCTTCTTCAGGTTTCATCATGACGAGCGCTGCACCAATCGCACCAAGAGCATGGTCATAGAAATCCCGCGATCGGTCAAAGCTCGCAACATTGATGGAGAGATGATCAATCATAAAAGCACCGGTCTTTCAGCGGTATGGGTAGTCTTAGTTGCCAGAAAGCGCGCACCATAAGAATGCCGTGCGCGCGGTCAACTGGTGCCCTGTTTACACGTCACAGGTGAATCATCTGCTGCACGTCTCCCCCTCGCCACAAATCGCGTATATCCTTTATCCATGACGGAAGAATTCCATCAGGTTTCGCAGGATCAACGCCGCGCCCTACTCGACATTCTCGGGGTCGATCTCGCCGCGCTTGGCCGCCGCGAGCGGGCTGCGCTGGAGGCGCTCAGCGAAGAGGTGATTGCCCTGCGCGAAGAGGCCGCGCGCCTGCGGGCGGAACTCGCCGAAGCCGAGCTTCTTGCCGACAATGACGCGCTCTGCCCTGTCTTCAACCGCCGGGCCTTCGAACGGGAGGTCCGCCGGGAAATTGCGCTGGCCGGGCGCTTCCGCACGCCGCTTTCGCTTATTTTTATCGATCTGGACCATTTCAAGAAGGTCAACGATGTCTTTGGGCATGCCGCTGGCGATGATGTCCTGCTGCGCATTTCGGATATCTTGCTGAAGAATACGCGCGAAACCGACATTGTGGGGCGCCTCGGTGGCGATGAGTTCGGGATCGTGCTCGCGCAGGCCAGCCACGCCGATAGCCTGGCAAAGGCGAGCCAGCTGGCGCTTCTCATTGACCAGTTGATTGTCTGCGATGGCGAGGATGAGGCAGCGCCAAAAGTCCATATCGGCGCCTCATGCGGTGTTGCCGAATGGCGGGAAGGGCAGGGCGCCGATACGCTGGTCGCCTTGGCTGATCAGGACATGTTCGCCCAAAAAGCGCGCAGGAAAACGGGTCGACCGCTCCACGCTTGATCCGAGACTATTAAACTCATGAAATGCGCGGCTCGCCCCCTTAACGCCATCCCTCTTCTATGATTTAGTGTGGCAATAAAGACACAAGTTCTTAACCGCAGAAGGAGACTGCCCATGTCGCTCAACGGTCGGATCAGTGAGCTCGCCAACAAACATCGCGAACTGGATGAGAAGATTTCTCAAACCCAGAAGCACCCGTCGGCTGATGCTCTTGAGCTAAAGGATTTGAAGCGACAGAAACTCAAGATTAAAGAAGAATTGCAATGGTTGAAGGCCAGCTAGCGCAGTAAAGGCGGAACAGGTCCTCCGCCGGCGCGCCGGGAACTGGTGCAGGCAACGGGCGGAGGACGACCCATGCGAGATATTCTAGACCAGGACCGACCGATGACACTCGGTGCGGTGAAACTGGCCACGGCCATTCTGGGCTTGGCGCTCTTAATGGCTGCGCTTTTCGTTCTTTTCGGGGCCTTGCTGGCCTTGTTCAAAGGTCATGTCATCATGGCGCTTACCCGGCTCGCGTTCGGGTTTGCGCTGATAATCTTCCTGTTTGTGACTGTCAGGCTGCTCGGCGAAATTCTCGCCGCCCTGCACAGGCTGAACGACCGGCTTGCCATTCTGGGCGACGATATCCGAAATCCCACCCGCGTAACGTCCGCGCCGTCTGAAACAGCCGGGGAATAGCCGCCATGGGCGAACCCGTCACAGCGATCCTCGGCCTTGGCCGGGAAGTCGGCGATGCCATCGCGCGTCGTTTCAGCGAAACCGGCCACCGCGTCATGGCGGCTGATCCGAGCGCCGAGCGTCTCGCCACAGCGCGCAACGCCGTGCCGGATGGCGTCGTGCTCCACCACGGCGAACTCCACACGCGTCTTGGCCTGCGCAATGCCTTCACGGCCGCCGTTGAAGGCTTTGGCCGTATCGATAATGCGGTCATCATTCCTGAGCTGGAAGCGCCGGACACGTTACTCGACTTTGCCAGCGATAAATTTGACAAGGCGATCGCGAAATCCATTCGTGGCACGGCCCTCGCGCTGCAGGTTTTCGCCGAGCGCCTCTCCGAACAGGAAGACCTGCCGACTGTTGGCGTCGAGCGCCTGCGGCAGAAGGGAACGATCACTTTCGTTCTCTCCTACTCGGCTATTGCCTCCATGCCGGGCCAGTTCACCGAAACCATTTCGCAGAATGGCGTGCTTGGCGTCATGCGCGCTGGCGCCGTTGAACTCGCCGAGATGTCCATTCGTGTGAATGCCATTGTCGCCGTCAGGCCGAGCGAGGAGCGCGTTCAGAGCTGGACGACACGCCGCACGCCGCTGGGGCGCACGGCGCAGGCTGATGAAATAGCCGACGCCTGCCGCTTCCTGGCGTCGCCTGAGGCCGCCTTCATTACCGGCGAGGCGCTGCGGCTCGATGGGGGCCGCATGCGCCTCTCCGGCTTGCTGGATTAGGGTCTTAGGCCCGGGTCAGGGCCGAGACACCTTTGGCTTCCGGCGTCACTTCATAGGTCGCAACGCGCTCTGCCGTGAAGTCGGTCGAAAGGACTGTCGACACTTTGACGAATTCGCCGGTGACGCGTTCTGGCGTCAGCGTCATCAGGATATAGCCGTGGCCTTCCGGATCATGCCATTCGACTTCAGGATTGGCGTCGGCAAAGCGCTGGCCCAGGTCCGGCACGTCGGTGATATAAGCGCTGATGCCGGGTGAGGTGATCGACGTGGTCACGAATTCCACGCCGACGCGTTCGCCCTTGTCATCCACGAGTGTGTCGGCCCAGGCCGAATGGATGTCGCCTGTCAGCGTCACAAGGCGGGCGCCGGCTGCCTCAACGCTGTCATAAAGACGACCGCGCGCTGCCGGATAACCGTCCCAGGCGTCCAGATTGAATGGCAGGCCAAGAGCCGAGAAGCCGATCATCTGCTGGACTTGCGGGATCGCCTGCGCGATTTGCTCAGGCGTGAAGGCTTTCGACATGTCTGGCAGGGCGACGCGCGCCATCATGACCTGATTAGCCATAACCTGCCATGTTTTGCCGTCCGCGACCGATTCCTTCAGGCCTTTATCAATCCAGGCTTCCTGCGCCGCGCCCATCATCGTGCGCGCGGGGTCATTGATGACTTTCATATGCGCCTCAATCTGAGCCATCATTTCCGTCTGGTCGGATGTGGTCACAGCATCGGACCAGCCAATGCTTTGCGAACGGCCCGTCAGACGGGTCTCCGTTGCGAAGATCGTGGCAACATCGCCAAAGCTGAAGTCGCGCCAGACGGCTGAGGTGATGTTGCCCGATTCCGGTTCGCGCATCGGCATCCATTCGAAATAGGCCTGAATGGCGCGCAGCTTGCGGTCAGACCATTCGCCTTCACCCTTGTCCGGATTGTGGTTTTCGGCGCCGGTGCGGTAGCTGTCATTGGTGCTCTCATGGTCGTCCCATGTGCAGATCCATGGCGCAGCGGCATGGGCGGCCTGCAGGTTCGGGTCTGTTTTGTATTGCGCGTGGCGCTTGCGATAGTCGTCGAGCGAGACGATTTCCGTTGTTGGTTCATGCAGGCGACCAAGGGCTTCGGCCGTTTTCGAGCCATAGCCGTCGACGCCGTATTCATAGAGATAGTCGCCAAGGTGAATGATCGCGTCGAGGTCTGGCTCGGCGGCAAGGGCCTTGTAGGCGTTGAAATAGCCGAACTGCCAGTTGGAACAGGAGACCACACCGAGCCGGACAGGCGTTGTGCCTGATACCGCTGTCGTGCGTGTCCGGCCTTCCGGCGAGGCGATATCGCCCGCGCTGGTCAGGGCGGTAAAGCGGTAGGTGTAAACGGTCGCAGGGCTGAGGCCTGCCACATCCACTTTCACGCAGAAATCATGCGAAGCCTCGGCGCTGGTCATGCCCGTAATGAGAGGCGTCTCGCTATTATCGGCCGCGAACACGTCAAAGCGCACCGGGATCGGGCCCGTGCCGGACTTCGGCGTGACGCGTGTCCAGAGGATCATCTTGGTCGGCAGCGGGTCGCCGGATGCCACGCCGTGGTCGAAGGAAACGTCGCCCTCATAGGCAGGTGCGGTGGGCGCCAATGCATTGGTGGCTGGCTTTGCGCACGCGGCAAGGCTAAGGGCTCCGGTGGCTGCGGCGCCGAGAAGGCCGCGTCGGGTAACTGCGCTCATGATATCCTCCAGTGAGTTCGGGCCGCTTGTAGGGCGCGACTACGACAACTGAATGACGCTTGGCGAACTCGAAGTCTATAAGGGTGCAAATGGAAACGATTTCTCTCACCGCCAGCGCGACAGACGCCGGCCTGCGTCTCGACAGTTTCCTTGCCGAGAGGGCCGGGTCGCTGTCGCGTTCACGCGCCAAATCCCTGATCAAGGAAGGCGCCGTCATGATCAATGGCGTGCCGACCGACGATCCGCGCAAGGCCGTTGTCGAAGGCAGCACCTATACGCTGGCCCTGCCAGAGCCTGTGCCGGCTGTCCCGCAGCCGGAAGACATTCCACTCGAAATCCTGTTCGAAGACGAACACCTCATCATCATCAACAAGGCTTCAGGCATGGCCGTTCACCCGGCGCCCGGCAGCTGGGACGGCACGCTGGTCAATGCGCTCCTCTTCCATTGTGAGGGCCAGTTGCCCGGCATTGGCGGCGTTGAGCGCCCGGGCATCGTTCACCGTCTCGACAAGCTGACGACCGGCGTCATGGTCGCGGCCAAGACCGAAGCGGCCCATGTGGGCCTCTCGGCCCTGTTTGCGACACACGACATCGAGCGATCCTACCTTGCCGTCACACGCGGCGCCCCGCGGCCTCTATCCGGCACGATCGACGAGCCGATTGCCCGCGCCACCGGCGACCGCAAGAAAATGGCCGTCGTGCGCAATCCCGACGGCACCCACGGACGCGAGGCGATCACGCATTACAAGGCGCTCGAAACATTCGGCCTGCGCGACAAGGGAACGGGTCTGCCGGCTGCAGCGCTCGTCAAATGCACGCTTGAGACAGGCCGCACACACCAGATCCGCGTCCACATGAGCCATGTCGGCGCCAGCCTGATCGGCGATCCCGTCTATGGCAGGTCAAAAGGCGTGACTGCCTGGGGCTCGGGCGAAGATTTCGATACCGCCCGTGATGCCGCCCGCCGGTTCGAGCGCCAGGCACTACATGCGGCCGTCCTCGGCTTCGTCCACCCGATTACGGGAGAGGACCTTCATTTCGAGGCACCTTTGCCAGAGGACATGACGGGCCTTATCGCAGCGCTACGCCTCTTGCCCAAGGACGATCACGACTAGATCCGGCAAGGGCAGGGCATCTTGCGCCTGCCCTTACTGACCATCCGAGGTCACAGTCGCTTCTTCCGTCACGATCGGTTCAAACCGCAGCTTCTTGGCCTGAAGCGTGATCTTGCCGATCTTGTCCGTATCGGCCTGGATCTTCACGGGCACGGTCGTGCCGTTTTCCAGCGGGGCCAGCCACATGCGCAGCGGGCCATCAATGCCTGATAAATTATCCTTGTTGGACTCGCCCTTCTTGTAGCCGGCGACTTTTTCCATCGTCACATGGCATTCAATGGCATTGCCCGACCAGGCATCGGTCTTGACCTGTTTCATGCCAGCATTTTTCAGGTGGAGGTACGTCAGCTGGCGTCCGTCAAAGATACGGATCGGCCCGCCGCAAGGGTCGGCGCCCGGTGCGCGCGGTTCCAGCGCGAACGTGATCAGCGCCGTGATCGGGTCATTTGTCTTCAGCACCTGCTCGGTCGTTGCGGCCGGATCGCCCAGGTTTCCGAACTCAGGATCGGCCTTCATCTTGAAGCTGTCCGGGCCGATGGTCAGGTTCACGCGGCGGTTCTTCTTCCCGTCGCGGTTCTGAGAGACATAGGAATAGGTCTTCAGGGCATTGTCGCGCGTATAGCCGGACGCCTGCAGGACCATGTCATAGTTGACGAACCAGTCCGCAATGCCGGTCACCTTGACCCGGGAATTGATCACGTAATTGTCCGGCTTCATGTCGACGGTAAAGCTTGCACGGCCCGTCGCCGGGATGAACAGCACATAGGCCTTGGCTTCCAGCTCGTATATCATGCGTGTCGGCGTTCCGGCCTTTACACCCGCCAGCACAGTCGGCGCAGCTGCGCTGCTGCCGCCCGACGTATCGGCCACGGCGATGCCAGCCATTGCGAGCGCAAGGCCGGAAGCAAGCATGTATGCGCGTTTCATCAGGTCGTATCCTTTGGATTGGGGCCCATCGCACTCTTATATAAGGGTGCAACACCAACGGCGCCTGAACAAGATTGCCCCTATAATGCCCCAATCAAGCGACGGGTTGCACTCAAGATTCATCACAGGCCATGACAGGGGGCTGTAAAACTCGTACTTCGCATGTGGCTTCGCAGTTGACACGGCCCCCTCCTACTGTGTAACGACGCGCCTTCGAGACAACCCTGAACATGCAATCGGAGCGAGGCCCATGTCCCGCGAATGTGAACTTACCGGCACCAAGCCGATCGTTGGCCACCTGGTGAGCCACTCCCAGGTGAAAACCAAGCGCCGGTTCCTGCCGAACCTGATCGACGTGACGCTTCATTCCGAAGCCCTCGACCAGAAATTCAAGATGCGCATCGCGGCGAAAGCCCTGCGCACCGTCGACAAGCTCGGCGGCCTTGACGGCTTCCTGGCCAAGGCAAAGGACGACAAGCTGTCGTCCAAGGCCCTCAAGATCAAGCGCGACATCGCCAAAAAGGCCGTTGCTGCTGCCGCCTGATCGCTCCTTGCGACCGGCAAACTGAAAAACGCGCTCCTTCGGGGGCGCGTTTTTGTTTGTCCGGGAGTCTGGGGACTGGAACGGGCCCGTTGAGCATGCGAATAAAATTGTAAAACATGTTGGACATTGTCCCAATCCATCGCTATGTAAAACATATCTTACATCACTGGGAAAGGACAAGCGCATGTCATGGACTGAAATCCGCACTCTCGGCTCGCTCATGATCGCCATTTGGGCGGTCTGGCTCCTGCAGACGCGGTTCCTCGATGGCTGGCAGGTTGTGGACCTGCCGCCTGATCAGATGCTCAGTACCTATGTCACCGTCATCATCGGCATGATTGTCGGCGAGATTCTCGTGACGACCGGCGTCTCGATTGCCGGGTCGGTCCTGAATGACGCGACAGCTGACAGCGCGGACTTCGAGGACGAGCGTGACCAGCAGATCGAGCGCCGCGCCGGGATCATTTCGCACTGGTTCATCATTACAGTCGTGAATGTCCTGGCACTGCGCCTGATCATGCAGGAAACCTATTCAAGCTCAGTACTCTCGCCACTCGCGATCGTATCGACCAGCGGCATTGTCTTTACCCTGCTGGCGCTGCTCTTTGCTGCACACATCGTGAAGATGGTTGCCACGCTCGTGCTCTACAGGGTCTAGGCGATGGCAAAGGGCAAGGTCCGAAACCACATCAAGGCGCTGCGCGCCGAGACGGGCGGCATGACCCAGTCGCAACTCGCCGAAGCCGTCGGCGCAACCCGCCAGACCATTATCGCCATCGAGCAGGAGAAGTATGCACCGTCGCTCGAGCTTGCCTTTCGCATATCGCTTGCGTTTGGCGTCCCATTTGAGGCGGTCTTTTCGTTCGAACCTTGACTTCCCGTAATGCGCGCCGTCTGCTCGGTCATCTCCAGACCTGACCGGAAGGATGCCATCTCATGCGCACCGCCTGCCTCGCCTTTGCCGCGCTCCTGCTCACCGCATGCGGCGGAAATGCACCGCCCCCGCCTGAAACGGCCCCGGCTGCAAAAGTCACCGTCATCACAGGCGGCACGATCTATACGGGCAACCCGGACCAGCCGACGGTCGAGGCGGTCATTGTCGGCGCGGATGGGCGCATTACCGCGACTGTTCCACCAGCCTCTGCCGACTGGAGCGAGGACGAGGTTACACTCATCGATCTCAAGGGCGGGGTCATGTTTCCCGGCTTCACTGATGCGCATGTCCACCTTCTGGGCGTCGGCCAGCGCGAACTGACCCTGAACCTTGAGGGCACCGCTTCGGTGGCTGAACTTGTCAGCCGCGTTGAGGCGGAAGTGGCGGATAAGGAACCGAGCTCGGTTGTGTTCGGTCGCGGCTGGATCGAAACCGGCTGGCCTGAGGCGCGCATGCCCATGGCGTCTGACCTCGATCCTGTCAGCGCGGATTACAAAGTCATCCTGCAACGCTCAGACGGCCACGCTATGGTCGTGAACTCCGCGACGCTCGCTGCCGTTGGGATTACGAAGGGCACGCCCGATCCTGAAGGCGGCCGTATCGAGCGCAATGAAGACGGCACGCCAAATGGCCTCCTCATCGACAATGCGATGAATCTCGTCGCACCCCTGGTGGCTGCGCCGGATGCGGAAGGCCTGAAGACGGCGCTTGAAACTGGCGCAAAGCTTTATGCGTCGCGCGGGTGGACGGGCGGTCACAATATGAGCGTCGCACCCGAACAGATTCCCCTGATGGAAGAATTGGACAAGGCGGGCCGCCTGCCGATCCGGCTCTATAATGCGCTGGATGCTGAAGGCTTCGATATCGCGGCGGGTCGCCAAATGGAAACGGACACGATCACCAATCGCGCCGTGAAGATCTATATGGACGGCGCCCTCGGCAGCCGCGGCGCCCTGCTGATCGAACCCTATAGCGACCGTCCCGATACATCGGGCCTCGCCCTGATGAGCCCGGAAGACCTCGCCGCCATCATGGCGCGGGCGGATGCCGCCAATGTCCAGCTCGCCATCCATGCTATTGGCGATCTGGCCGACAGGCGCATCCTCGAAGCGGTTGAGGCGGGTGGCTACGATGCTTCCCATCGCTGGCGTATCGAACACGCCCAGAACTTCGCGCTTGCCGATATCCCGCGCGTCGGCGCAAACGGCCTGGTTGCCTCGATGCAGCCTTCTCACGCCATTGGTGACCTGTTTTTCGCTCCCTCTCGCCTTGGTCTGCAGCGTCTCGCGGGCGCCTATGCCTGGCGTAGCCTCTGGGATAGCGGCGCGGTTGTGGCGGGCGGGTCTGACGCGCCGGTCGAGGTTGGCTCTCCGCTGATCGAGTTCTACGCCGCCGTCTCCCGCAAGAGCCTCAAGGGCGAATCCGCCGAAGGCTGGCACCCTGAACAGGCCCTGACGCGGGAAGAGGCGCTCGCTCTCTTCACATCGAACGCAGCCTACGCTGCTTTCGAAGAAGATGATCTCGGCACCATCGAACCCGGCAAACTCGCCGACTTCACCGTCTTCGACCGCGACCTGATGACCGTGCCGGAAGCCGAAATCCTTGAGGCCAAACCGCTGATGACCATGGTTGGGGGCGAAGTCGTCTGGAGCGCTGACGCGTCCGCGCCCTAGCAGTACTTGTTGCCGGGGCGGCAGGACGAGGAATAGGCCGTGCCGATATTGGCCGTGGACCTGAGTGCGTCGTTCCAATCGCGATTGTCCTGCCAAGTGGAGACGTTGTTCGACGAGGAAGACGAACCGGACGAAGAATAACTGCCCGACGAGCCGACACTGCCAGTGCTCGCATACGCGCTCGCGCCGCTGGCCAACGCCGCGAAAATCCCGCCAATCGCGTTGTCGACGCTCCGGCCCCAGTTCCCGCCTGATTTTGTCGGCATGGATCCGGGTGGTGGGCCCATCATGTTGGCCATCTTCATTGCCAGGCTGCAGCCCATGCTATCGCCGCCCTGAAAGCAGGCCTTGGTGGAATAGGTGCGGATCGTCTGCCAATTGTTCAGCCCATAATCGGTATAATAGTTCAGCCAGGCGACATTGAAGCAGGCGCTATAGTCCGGCGTGTCGGAGTCGCACTGGGATTTGAAATAGCGCTCGGCCCGATAGCCATTGGAATAGCCCGCACTCGGCCCAACAAATCCGGTCAGTCGGGCGTGGTTCTCGCAGGCTTTCGGTATGCTATTGTCACAAGCGAAAGCGAGCGGCGCGAGCGCGGCCCGCTCATCCTTGCCATAGGGGGAGTTTACTGCGCCCTGATAGAGGCCCAGCATGTAGCAGGCGGCCGGGCCCTTGAAGTCGCACAGGGTCTTGAAGGCGTTATAGGCCTCCCAGTGATTTCCGGCATCCCGTTCATCCACGGCCGCGTAATAGGCCTCGGACGAGACGCGTTTGATATTCTCGAATTCAGCATCCGTCTTGAAGATGCTCATCTCGTAGGCCTTGGTATACCAGACGAGCGCCTCGCCCAGATTTCGCTCAACGCCGATCGGTGCCATTTCATACATCCGCGCGAGGGACTTCATACAGGTGATGCAGCCCGCTTCAGCCCCGGCCATGTAGAGGTAGCTGGCGCCAATATTGTCTTCCGCCTCGTCGCCTGAGGTGACCTTGCCCGTCGCCCTCAGCACGGCGGCATCGGCATAGGCTTCCGCCGTGCCCGCATCTGCGGCCTGCAGGTAAAGCTCGGATGCCCGCTCGAAATCGGGCGCGCCATACGTCCCCGCCGCATATTCCCGGCCAAGCCTGAGCAAGGCGTCGCCCGTCGCTTCCTGTGGGCGGGCTGTGTCCTCGACACTGAGCGATTGAGCAGAGGCGAGGGGCGCAACCGCCACAACAGGCGCCGCCATCAGGGCCAGGCCAGCCAGCATCCGGGCTGTGCGCGCAAGAAATCTTGAAACCATGGCTATTTTCCTCCACCCTCATCGTGAAATCTAGAACCGGGATAAGGGCTTGTCATCACCCCCGGGGGTGTCTGAGGGGGCTTACTTACGCTACGTCGCACTAGGCGCGCGCCCATCTCGTGCTAGAACCTATACTGAAACCACATATCCTCCCCGACGAGACTGAAATTCCATGACTGTAATGAGCGAAACCGATGCCCTTGAGGGCCTGAAGCCAACAGAAAAAGTCAACGTGAAGAAGGTCTTCGGCCTCGACACGGCCATGACCGTTCACGGCTTCAAAACCCGCACCGAATACGTGCCCGAGATCGATCCGTCCTACCGGTTCGACCCGCAAACGACGATGGCCGTTCTGGCCGGCTTCGAGCACAATCGCCGCGTCATGGTCCAGGGCTATCACGGCACAGGCAAGTCGACTC
Organism: Hyphomonas oceanitis SCH89; assembly: GCF_000685295.1. GTDB lineage: Bacteria > Pseudomonadota > Alphaproteobacteria > Caulobacterales > Hyphomonadaceae > Hyphomonas > Hyphomonas oceanitis. The sequence continues at coordinate 105,544 of NZ_ARYL01000005.1, read as the reverse complement.
ATATCGAGCAGATCGCTGCGCGCCTCAACTGGCCGATGATCCGGGTCAACCTCGACAGCCATGTCAGCCGGATCGACATGGTCGGCAAGGATGCGATTGTCCTCAAAGAGGGCAAGCAGATCACCGAATTCCGTGAAGGCATCCTGCCCTGGGCACTCCAGCGCCCGGTCGCTATCTGTTTCGACGAATATGATGCCGGCCGTCCGGATGTGATGTTCGTGATCCAGCGCGTTCTGGAAGCAAGCGGCAAGCTCACCCTGCTCGATCAGAACCGCGTCATCGCGCCAAACCCGTTTTTCCGTCTGTTCGCCACCACGAACACGGTCGGCCTCGGCGACACGACCGGCCTCTATCACGGCACGCAGCAACTGAACCAGGGCCAGATGGATCGCTGGAGCATTGTCACCACGCTGAACTATCTTGAGCACGATGCCGAAGTCGAAATCGTGAAGACCAAGGCGACCGGTGTGGACGACGACACACTGTCCAAGATGGTCACGCTCGCTGATCTCACGCGGAATGCCTTCATGGCCGGAGACCTCTCCACCGTAATGAGCCCGCGGACCGTGATCACATGGGCTGAAAACTACGCGATCTTCCAGAATCTCGGCCATGCCTTCCGCATGACCTTCCTCAACAAATGCGATGAACTCGAGCGCCCCCTCGTGGCCGAGATGTACCAGCGCTGCTTTGCCGAGGAACTGCCAGAGAGCGCGTTGATGGTGAAGGTCGCCTGAGCGGAGACATCTGAATGACCACGACCAGCCTGAGCCTTAAAAGCCATGACGGCTTTGTCTTCGGTGCCGTGCGCATCGAGGCAAAAGGTGTGCGCAAAGGCGGCCTGATTGTCGTGCAGGAAATTTTCGGTATCAATTCCGACATGATCCGCGCAGGTGAGCGCTTTGCGGCCGAAGGCTATGAAGTGCTCCTGCCATCCATGTTTGATCGTCAGAAGCCGGGCTTTGCCCGCGAAGACCATTCTATCGAGGCCATGACGGAAGGGGCTGGTTATGCCCGCGCCAACGGGCTGGATAACGCCATGGCGGATATTGGCGCCTGCGTTGACGCGCTGGAGCGTCCGGTCTTCATCACCGGCTTTTGCTATGGTGGATCGATTGCCTATCTGGCCGCTTGCCGGCTCAGGGGAATTGTCGCGGCTTCGGCTTATTATGGCAGCCTCTTGCCCTCCTTCCAGACGGCCGAACCAAGATGTCCCGTTGCGGCGCATTTCGGCCGGAATGATCCCCATATCCCCATGGACAGCGTTGAAGCCTTCACCGCTGCCCGCAAGGATGTGCAGGTTCACGTCTATGACGCCGCCCACGGCTTTGCCCGTCAGGGCTCCGACGATCATGATGCCGCCAGTGATGCCCTCGCCTTCAAACGCACGCTGGACCTGTTCTCAGACGCGGTGCAGTAATGGCGAAGGATACAAGCCCTCAGGAACTTTTCAAACAGGCCCTTGCCGCCACCACCAAGGCGATGAGCGCCGATCGCGAGGTCGAAGTCGGCTTCGGCAATGATGCCGGGTCAGACGCCGCGCGTATCGTCTTGCGTCCGCCACCGGTTGAAGTTCCCGCGCCTGTTGCCGCGCGCATTCGCGGCGAGGCAGATGCCGTGGCGCTCCGCCGGGCCCACCATAATGAAGCGGCCCACCTCCAGCACCGTCCGCAGGGCGACCTGCCGCGCCGTGTATACGACGCCGCAGAACATGCGCGCATCGAAAGCCTCGGCGCCAATGCCATGCGTGGCACGGCCAATAATCTCGACGCCGTCCTGGAATATCGCAGCAAGTCCGGCGAATTTGCCATGGGCGCCGAAGAGCCCGAAGCGATCCTCGCACCCGCCCTGGAATTCCTGCTGCGCGAAAAACTGACCGGCCGTCCGCTGCCGGAAGGCGCCAAACGCGTGGCTGATGTCTGGCGCGACCGCGTTGAGGCCGATACCGGCGGCGCGCTCGACAAGCTGATTGGCCAGTTGCACGACCAGTCCGGTTTTGCGCGCACCATCCGTGAGATGATCCGTGATCTGACGGCTGGAGACCAGTCGGGCGATGAGGCTGAGTCCCAGGACGAGCAGCAGCAGGAAGAGAGCGAAGACGACCAGCAATCCCAGCAGGGCGAACAGGACATGGAGTCCGAAGAGCCCATGGGCGCCTCCGCCGAGGAAATGGAAGCTGGCGACACCGAGGACATGGACGGCGAAGAAACCAATGTCAGCGTCGATCAGGACGCCGACATGGAAGCCGACGACGAGCCGGACGACAGCGATGACGGCTCCAAGCCGCTACGCCCGAACTTCCGGGATGGCGACGAACGCGACCGTTTCAACTACCAGGTCTTCACGCGCGCGCATGATGAAGTGGCGCAGGCCCCTGATCTTTGCGACCCGGAAGAACTGACCCGCCTGCGTGCCTATCTCGACCACCAGCTTCAAGGCCTGCAGGGCGCCGTGTCCAAACTGGCCAACAAGCTGCAGCGCCGCCTCATGGCGCAGCAGAACCGGTCATGGAGCTTTGACCTTGAAGAAGGTGTGCTCGACACAGCTCGCCTCACGCGCGTCATCACCGATCCGACAGCGCCGCTCAGCTTCAAGCAGGAAGATGACAGCAATTTCCGCGATACGGTCGTCACGCTCCTGCTCGACAATTCAGGCTCCATGCGCGGGCGTCCCATCATGGTTGCGGCCCTGTGCGCCGACATTCTGGCCCGCACGCTGGAACGCTGCGGCGTGAAGACGGAAATTCTCGGCTTCACCACCAAGGCATGGAAAGGCGGCCTGTCGCGTGAGGATTGGGTGCGCGGCGGCAAGCCGAACGGGCCCGGCCGCCTCAACGACATTCGCCATATCGTCTACAAGCAGGCCGATGCGCCATGGCGCCGCGCCCGCAAGAATCTTGGCCTGATGATGCGCGAAGGTCTGCTGAAAGAAAATATCGACGGTGAGGCCCTGCTCTGGGCGCATGACCGCCTGCTCGCCCGTACCGAGCAGCGCAAAATCCTGATGGTCATTTCCGATGGTGCGCCGGTCGACGATTCCACGCTCAATGTGAATATCGGCAACTATCTGGAACGCCACCTGCGCCAGGTCATCGACGAGATCGAGAATCGCAGCCCGATTGAGCTGATCGCCATCGGCATCGGCCATGACGTGACCCGCTATTACAAGCGCGCCGTCACCATTGTGGACGCCGAACAGCTCGGCGGCGCGATGACGGAACAGCTCGCCAGCCTGTTCGATGAGAACGGTCCAAACCCACAGGCCATGGCCATCCCGCCGTTGACAGAACGTACTGTTCGCGGCGCGGTCTCCGGTGCGGCCAGCGGCGCACCGAGCTATGGTGGCCGCAAGGTCGATCTTGGCCGCGATGTCAAAACCACGACGCTCCAGGCCGTGAAAGGCCCGAAACGCTAGGCAAAAGCCTGTCCCATATTTTTGCCTTCATGCTAGGGTTTGATGGGGCAAGTCAGGGGACGAAACGATGCATCACAAAACCATTTCGAGGCTGATCTGCATTGGCCTTCTCGGCCTCATGGCCGCCTGCGCCTCCAAGCCCGAACCGGACCGCCTCGTCCTCCTTGGTGATGCACAAGCGGCCGGGGACATGGCTGAACAGGTCGCTCAGGCCCGCGCCCTGCTGGCCGATCCTGCGATAAGGGGCGACGTGCGCGCAGACCTTGGCGACATCCTCGCAGACGCCGGCCAGACCGAAGCCGCCCTCGTCGCCTATCGCCAGGTGCTGACCGAAGCGAGCGCGGCCACACCACCAGACTATGCCTACCAGATCGACCTGCGCGCCCGCATGGCCGAAATCGCCCTCGCCGCTGGCGACAAACCGCGCGCGACCGAAGAACTGTCTGCCGCCATCAGGCAGGTCCGCATCCATCTCGGCGCAGACCATCCGCGCCTTGCGCCTCTGCTCGCCTTCGCCATCGAAAACGATCTCGATAATGCCCGCATCGCCGAGATCACCGGCCTCAATGTCGATGACGCGCTGACCGAAAGCGTTGAACGCGGTCGCGAACGCGCCTTCGCCGCCGCCTCAAGCCGCAGCCGCGCCCTCGGCCCGGAGCCGGATTTTGACCTCGTCCGCGTCTTCTTCGGAACGAACCGCGCCCCCACGATCAAGCGCGTCGCCATGGTCGGCGGCAAGCCGGTCTTTAATCCCTACAAATACTATGGCGGTAAGCAGGCCCCGCTCGCCACGGGCAGCGTCATGGTCTCCGTGCCCCGCAACCGTGCCGTCGGCGATATTCCCAAGCCCAGCATTTTCAGCTTCGACCGCCGACCCGATCCCGCTAAACACGTCATCCTCGGTGACATGCAGGTCGACGCGACCATGGCCGAATTCCTCGCCAATGTGCGCATCTCGCTCGCCCGCTCCCAGCGCCGCGAGATCTTCATTTTCATCCACGGCTACAATAATGATTTCCCGACAGCGGTTGAGCGCACCGCCCAGCTCGCCGTAGACCTCGAGATTGATGGCGCTCCCGTCCTCTACTCATGGCCGTCGGCCGGCAGCGTGTTCGGCTACAAGGCCGACCGCGCCCAGATCACGCAGGCCACGATCGACGACCTCGAGCACTTCCTCCACGTTCTCACCGAGCAGACCGGCGCCGAACGGGTCAATATCGTCGCCCATTCCATGGGCAATGAATTCCTCGTTCGTGCCCTGCAGGAAATGGCGGATGACGAGCGCGCCGTGCCTGCGCCCTTCGATCAGGTCGTCTTCGCCTCGCCCGATGTCGACGCTGATGACTTCATCGAGATGATGGACCGCGTCCATGGCCTCGCGAAAGACATGACGCTCTATGCCAGCGCCAAGGACCGCGCCCTGCAGGCGTCCAGTCGTTTCAACAAGTCCGGCCGCCGCGCGGGCGATGCGAGCGAGCCGGTCCTGCTCGCGGGCCTCAACACGGTCGATACCACGCCCGGCGCAACGGGCGGTCTTGACCTCGGCCATTCGGATATTTTCGGCGCCGCCTTCCCGGATTTCCAGGCCATCACCTGGCTCAGCCTTGAGCCCGAACAGCGCTGCATCCTCGGCAAGCGTGAAGGCAAGACCGGCACGGCCTGGATCTTCGGCACACCGAGGGCGGACTATTGCGACGCCGAAGACTTCGCCACCGCCATGACCACTGTCCGCCGCCTCGGCCCGGACAAGGCACTCACCGAACTCCAGTCCCGCGCCCTCTCTGGCGTGGGCGATGCCGCCCGCTGGCAAGCCGCCCTCCGAATCGTCGAGAGCCTGAAAGACTAAGTCCCACGCATCCCCGGCGAAAGCCGGGGTCTCGTGCCGTCGGCGCCCGTCCTTCGGCGTCCCTCAGAAGGGGCGTTCCGCCACTGCCGCAAACGCCCCGCGTATCTCGCTCAGGTATTTGATCGCCTTCTCGCGATGCTTGGTCGATTTCGCCTTCTTCGGCATGCGGCTCAGCCAGTGCTTGTTCGGGCCGATGGGTTTTTCCCGCGACAGTTCCCGCGTCGAGGGTAGCGGCTGGCGCGACATCACTTCGACATAGGCGTCCAGTTCGGCCAGCGAGGTGAACACCAGTTCCACCCCGTCAATTTCCACCATCAGCACCGGCCAGCCTTCGCCCGGCACGGGGCCCGGCCGCGGCGGGTCAAACATTGTCGCCGTATTCAGGCTCTCGCCGTCCAGCGGCCTGTGCACCCAATAGGTCATCACCGAGATCGGCGGCATTTTCCAATAGGTAATCTGGTAGAACTTCACGTCCCGGCTCTCCTCCGGTATTTCGCCTCATGGCCTGAATTTAGGCAGGGCGCCGGGGATGGCAAGCGCTTACCCCGTGATCTCGAACCAAAGGTCTTTCCAGTCGGGATTCATCTTTTCGATCAGGTTTATCTTGTTCTGCCGACGATAGGATTTCAGGGATTTCTCCCGCGCAATCGTCGCCTCGATCCATTCGTGCACCTCGTACCAGACGAGCCTCTTGCAGCCATGGGTCTTGGTGAATCCCGCCGCAGTTCCCTCCCGGTGCTGCCACGTTCGCTGCACAAGATGGGATGTGACGCCGATGTAAAGCGTCCCGTTCTTCCGGTTCGCCATCATGTAAACCGCAATGATGCGATCCTCATTTGCCATGGCGTCCTCCCCCTGCCTCGCGACAGGAATGAAACGGCGTACCGATAAAAGATCAAGCCTCCCAACACGCGTCATCCCCGATGGCCGCAGGCCATCTGGGAACCCATCACCCGAATGCTCCACTAGAGATTAGCGCTCTTAAACAGTTGGGTGATTCCTGCGGCGAGAACCAATGGTGGGTATCGCGCGCTCAACCCGCCCTACTCTTGCGGATGGCTTTGCCGATCAGAAACGTAATGCCAGCGAACACGCCAGACATCATACAAACAAGCAAAGGAATTACGAGGGCACCCACCTCTGCGCCCTTGCGGTCACAATCATGCCAGATGGAGGCATCCAATCTGCCAGATACCCAGATGCCTAGCGAGCATGCGGCGACAAGGCCCAACAGCCAGACGAATCTGCTACGAAGTGTAGGTGCTTTTGATGCTCCGAGAACGAATGGCGCAAAACCGAGGCCAACAAGAACAGCAAAGTACGCAGTGAGCGGGTTTATTGCCCTGAAGAACTCCGAAATCTGCTGTCCCAACGTCAGGTCCGACAGGCCGCGCGGCGCGCCTAAGGGCCCTGAGATGGCATCAAAACAAATCTGCCAATCGCGATGGGCCATCTGCAACGGGTATGTCACTGCGATAACGGACATCACCGCTATCAGAAAACCGATTGGTCCCGAGAGTCGATATATCGCAGCCTTCAATCAGTTCTTCCCGAACTTCCGATCACGCCCCGCCAGCAATCTCAACCGCAACGCATTCAGCTTGATAAAGCCTTCCGCATCTTTCTGGTCATAGGCGCCGTGGTCGTCTTCGAAGGTCACGATCTTCTCCGAGTACAGAGAATAGGGCGATGAGCGGCCGATGAGATAGGCCTGGCCCTTGTAGAGCTTGATCGTCACGTCGCCGGTCACCCAGCGCTGCGAGTAATCGATGGCCGCCTGCAGCATCTCGCGCTCCGGGCTCCACCAGAAGCCGTTATAGATCAGCTCGGCATATTTCGGCATCAGCTCGTCTTTCAGGTGGCTTGCGCCCCGGTCGAGCGTGGCCTGTTCGATGCCGCGATGCGCCACCAGCAGGATCGTGCCGCCCGGCGTCTCATAGATGCCGCGCGACTTCATGCCGACAAAGCGGTTTTCCAACAGGTCGAGCCGGCCAATGCCGTGCTTCTTGCCATAGGCGTTCAGCTCCGTGAGGATCGTGGCCGGGCTCATCGCCTCGCCATTGATGGCGCAGGCATCGCCACGTTCAAAGCTGATCGTGATCACTTCCGGCTTGTCCGGTGCCGCTTCCGGGCTCACCGTACGCATGTGCACGAATTCCGGGGCTTCCTCGGCCGGGTTTTCCAGAACCTTGCCCTCGGAGGACGAGTGCAACAGGTTTGCATCCACCGAGAAGGGCGCCTCGCCCTTCTTGTCCTTGGCGATTTCGATGCCGTGGGATTCGGCAAATTTCATCAGGTCGGTCCGGGATTTGAACTCCCAGTCGCGCCAGGGCGCAATCACCTTGATGTCCGGGTTCAGGCCGTAATAGCCAAGCTCGAAACGCACCTGGTCATTGCCCTTGCCGGTCGCGCCATGGCACACGGCATCGGCGCCCACCATGTCGGCAATCTCGATCTGGCGCTTGGCGATCAGCGGCCGGGCGATGCTCGTGCCCAGCAGGTAGACGCCTTCATACACGGCATTGGCGCGGAACATCGGGAACACGAAGTCGCGCACGAATTCCTCGCGCACATCCTCGATGAAGATGTTTTCCGGCTTCACGCCAGCGGCCAGCGCCTTCTTGCGGGCCGGTTCCAGTTCTTCGCCCTGCCCCAGGTCCGCCGTGAAGGTCACCACCTCGGCGCCGAACTCGGTCTGCAGCCATTTCAGGATGATGGATGTGTCGAGGCCGCCGGAATAGGCGAGGACGACTTTCTTCGGGGCGGCTTTGGCCTTGGACATGCGCGTGCACCTTTATTGTGCGTGTTTTCAATGGGTGTTGCCTTAAGGACAGAAGCCCGTGATGACAAGCCGGGGGCCGGGCCATTTCCTATGGTTAAAGAATGCCTAAGCGGCTATAATCGGCCAACACCGTTTCATACAGAGGCGCCTTTAGGGGCGTAAGACTGCCCGATGTTCACGAAGGATTTCACCAAGCCGGAACCGGTTCGCCCGATGATTCCGGAAAGCGTGCGCCAGACGGTGCGCGCCGCGCAGGATGCCGGTCGCCGCGCCGAGGAGCGCGCCAACATGAACATGCCCTTCCGGGCCCGCCTGCGCGCACGCGATGCCGTGCGCCCGCAATCCACCCTCGCCATCATTTCCGGTATCCAGGCCAAGGCCTCCGACACGACCAAGCCCGTAAAGCCGTCGCACAATCGCGGCCCCATCCGGCCGCTGCGCGCCGTGTCTGCCAATCCGGGCCTCCTGCCGCTGGGCCGCAATGGCAAGGGCGGCGGGCATGACGACGATGATGATTCCGGCAGCCGCCTGGCAGACATTTCCCAGCTGGCCTTTGCCGGCATCGCTGTTCTGGGCCTCGCAGGCCTCTCCGTCATGGCCGCCGACAGCGCGCTGAATAATGGTGAGGCTGAGTCCGGTTCGGAAACTGACGTTTCGAGTGTAGCCACCTTCGATCCGGTTATCGCACCCAGCGCCGCGTCATCTGTCGCTATGGCGGAGGCCTCCACACCTGTCGGAACCGCGCCGACCCAATGGTTCAATTATCAGGGCGTGGCTGACCAGCTGGCCGCCCGCAAGGCCGCCTTTGACACCGCGCAACGTGAAGCCGCCACCGCCGAGGCCGAACAGGCCCGCGTCGAAGCGGCTAATGCGATTGCCGATGCAGAGGCCCAGCGCCTCGCCGAAGCGGCTGAGCAGGATGCCGCCGCCGAACGCGCCCGCAATGCTGCCGCCGAGCAGGAAAAGACCCGTCTGGCCGAAGCTGAAGCCGCCCGGGTCGCCGAGGCAGATGCCCAGCGCCAGGCCGCGCTGGAGGCCGAACAGGCCGCCGCCGCTGAGGTAGAGGCCAAACGCCTCGCCGAGATCGAAGCCCGCCGCGTCGCCCAGGCTGAAACCGAAGCGCAACGTGTCGCCGATCTCAAGGCCAGGCAGGCCGCAGATGCCGAAGCCAAACGCGTGGCCGATGCCGCCGCCGAGCAGAAACGCCTCGCGGCCATCGCCTCGGAAAACCAGAAGAAGCGTCTCGCCGCTGCCGAGGCTGAAGAGCGCCGCCTCGCCGCGCTGAACGCCTCCGTCGCGGTGCCTGCCTCGGTCGCGGTCAAGCCGACGGCCACGCCAAAAGCTCCGCTCCAGATGGCCGCCTATACAGGCCCGGTCCCGGCGGCGGCCACGCTCAAACCCGCCATGGGCCCCAAATTGGTCGCTGGTAACCCGCGAACGGTCACGGAACGGTCCGCGAATACCCCGGCCTATACCCAGTCTGCCCCCACAGTGCGCCCCTTCGCGGCCGCTGAAGCCCTGCCAAGTCCGCGCAATGTCGATGAATTCATGGCCGAGCGCGTTGAGCTGACCGCCGCTGAAGCGCTCGATCCCACGCTGTTGAAAACATTGCAGAATGACTTCCTCCGCCTCGTCGAAATCGAGGCCGATGGCGCCACGCAGATCCTTGCTACGCCGGATGGTCGCAAACTCGAGATCCGTATTGAACGCTCCACAACGCGCGAGGCCAGCAAGCCCACGGTCCGCCCCATCAGCTATACCGGTCAGGCAACCGATTCCGTCGTCCGCTACGTCGCCGATGTCATGCCGATGAAAGTGTCCGTTACGTGCCGCGACATTGCCTATGCCTTCCCGGGACAGGAACGCGGCCGTTTTGCCGCCTGCGAGGCTCCGACAGGCGGCTGGATCCTCGGTCGCGCATCAGATTCAGGCGTCTAGGCCAAGGGCTGGTTCTTCAGCTGTTTCTGCACTTTGCGCCGAAGATGCTTCTCGATAACGCGTACATTCTTGGTGTTCGACTTGAAGAAAAAGTCGAACGCATCACCAAATACAGGGATTGCTCCCAGCGTCGTATCGAACAGCAGGTTCCAGCCGATATGCGCCAGGGCGATGGGATGAAGCTTCAGCCGCGCAGCGGTGTAAAGCGCATAGGTGCCAGCCAGACCCGTCGCGACGTCTCCCGCCACAGGCACAAGGCCGAGCACTGAATCCAGCCCGAACTTCATGCCCATCAGCGAAAAGCGCGAATCCAGCACACGTGCAAACATCTGCAGGTGGCGCAACTCATCCTCGAGCGTTCGCCCGTTTCCGAGCTGTACATTCAGGAGTTCGCTATCCGCTGTGCGATCCTTTCCCATTTATCCCCCCTTTGCGCTCTTATTGCTGCGCAAGTGCTCCCAGAATTGAAACAAGGCTGATGATTGTGCGCGTGTCTTCATCAACCAGCAGCACGTCATCATCGACACGCGAATAGTAATATCCCGGCGGCGGTGCTTTCAGGTCGTAGCGATCGTAATCGCGAAACCGGTCATATTCACGCGGCAGATGGCCACCAATGTCATATTTCTTGGCCTGTCCGGGCGGGATACAGCCTTTTTTGGCAAGCCCGGGCGGACACGCTTTAGGGCCGCCATGCGCACCAGGATCGGCCAGCGCGACGGGGCTAAAAGCTGTGGACAACGCAAGTATGGCGAGGGTTCTGGTCAGCATGGAATAATTCCTTCTTTGCAGCCAAACGCGGGCGGACCAACCGGGTTCCGCTGCATAGGGCGTCACGCGCCGTTGCGCGGTCGCCCAAAGCCTGCTGAAACCGCCCAATGAGCGACACGCATGTCTACAAATTACTTAGCCAAGCCGATTGGTCCGCCGCAGAAGCTGCTGGCGTCACGTCTGTCCCACTGGACGCGGCAGATGGTTATGTTCACCTGTCAGGCATTGGGACCGTCGCGGAGACGGCCCGGCTCTATTATTCAGGCCAGCCCGTCGTGCATCTTCTTGAATTCGCCGTGGCAGACCTGCCGCCCCTGAAATGGGAACCGAGCCGTGGCGGCACGCTGTTTCCGCATCTTTATGGCGATCTTTCCATTGCGCTTGCCAGCCGTCATTGGCAGCTTCGCCCGGATACAAGCGGCACGCCAACCATGCCGGAGGATCTCTAGATGGGGCTGACTGATATCGGCGTTGCCGCCGTAAAACTCCTGCCGCCGGAAGCGGCCCATACCGCGACTATCAAAGCGCTGGAAAAGGGGCTTGGCGTGCCTCTCAAGGCGCCAGCCATTGATCCGATCCTGGCAACAACTTTGCCCAAATCCGGCCTGACATTCGCAGGCCCTGTCGGTCTTGCGGCGGGCTTTGACAAGAATTGCGAAGTGCCTTCGTCCGTCGCGCGGTTCGGTTTTGGTTTCATCGAATGCGGCACGGTCACGCCGCTGCCCCAGCCGGGCAATCCGAAGCCGCGCCTCTTTCGCCTCAGTGAAGACAAGGCCGTCATCAACCGGATGGGGTTCAACAATTTCGGCCTCGACTACTTCGTGCGGCGCCTGTCGAAATACCGCGCTGCGCCACCTATCGGGGCCAATGTCGGAGCCAACAAGGAAAGCGCTGACAGGATTGCCGATTATGTGCGCGGCATCGAGGCGGTCGCGCCCCATGCGAACTATGTCACCGTCAATATTTCCTCGCCCAACACACCCGGCCTGCGCGGCCTTCAGGACAAGGCCGCGCTTGAATCCCTCCTCACGGCCTGCGGCGTAGCCGACAGGGCGGGGAAGCCGGTCTTCCTGAAGGTGGCCCCTGATCTCGACGCCGAGGCGATTGCCGATATTGTCGGGGTCGTGCGCAACCAGGGCGCATGGCTGTCGGGACTTATCGTCTCGAACACCACGCTTGCCCGGCCAAACAGCCTGACCAGCCGTGACAAGGCCGAGACGGGTGGCCTGTCCGGCGCCCCGCTCATGGCGCCTTCGACTGAAGTGTTGAAAGCCTTTGCCCGGTCGCTCAAGGGTGAGTTTGATCTTATTGGGGCTGGCGGCATTGCCAGTGGCGCCGATGCCTATGCCAAGATTCGGGCCGGTGCCCATGCGGTACAGCTCTATTCGGCAATGGTCTATGAAGGCCCCGGGCTTGTCAGCCGGGTCCATTCGGAACTGGCTGGCCTGTTGAAGGCCGACGGGTTTACGCGGCTGGAACAGGCGGTCGGGAAAGACCTCTGAAGAGCCCCGGCACGAACCAGCCCAGTGCCGCCGCGCGATAGACATACATCAGCAGGAAAGCGGTCCAGACACCGGCATTTCCCCATACCGGGCGCAGCACCATGTCGGTCGCCAGATAGAGGGCTGCAGATATAAGCCCGGCCGTGCGCAACGCCCTGCCCTGCGTTGTGCCCAGGAACAGCCCATCCAATTGCCAGGCCGCAACGCCGATGATTGGCACAGCAGCGCAGAAGGGCAGGAAATCCAGTGCCGCGCGGCGCGCCTCCGGGTCGGCGATAAAGGCCCTGATCAGCCAGCCGCCGCCGAGGAAATAAGTCAGGGCGAACAGGGCGCCGAAGCCGAGCGCGAACTCAGACGTCAGGCGCATGGCCCGGCCGAGCCGCTTGCTGTTGCCTGCGCCAAAGGCTTCGCCTGCTTCCTTCTCGGCGACAAAGGCAAAGCCATCGAGCACGAAGGCTGACACGGTGATGAATTGCAGCAGGACTTCGTTGCCAGCTGTTGCCGCAGTGCCGATGAGAGTGCCGGAGCGGACAAACCAGCCAAAGCTGAACACGAGGGCTAGCGTGCGGATCATGATGTCGCGATTGGCCGAGAACAGGGCGACAAGGCGTGCCTTGTCCAGCAGTCGGGCAGGTGCCTTGAAGCCGTCGCGCACGAGAACCAGTCCGAAGGCCAGCGCCGTCCATTCTGCAATGGCTGTTCCGGCGCCAATGCCTGTCGGGCCAAGGTGCAGCCCGGCCACGAACCATATATCCAGCCCGACATTCACGCTGTTCATCACGATCTGTACGGCCAGCATCTGACCGGTCTTTCCCGTGCCAATCAGCCAGCCTGTAATGCCCAATCCCATCAGGTAGGCGGGGGCGCCGAAGATGCGGGCGTTGAAATAGCCTGCGGCGAGGGTTTCCACATGGTCGGTTCCGGCAAAGGCGGCGAAGGTGAGCCCGCGCAGCAGCGGGGAAAGGAGGAAAAGGACTGCGCCGATGGCGGCGCCAAGCATCAGGGCGCGTAGCAATGTGGCCCGCACTTCCGGCGCGTCGTCACGGCCATTGGCCTGTGCTGCAAGGCCTGTTGTGGACATGCGCAGGAAGCCAAAACCCCAATAGATAAAGCTGTATGCGACGGCGGCGATGGCGACGGCTGCGAGGTCTGCCTTGTCGCCGAAGCGGCCCATGGCGAACGTGTCGGCAATGCCGGTCGTGGCGGTCGCAGCCTGTGCCAGCACAATGGGAATGGCGAGGGAGAAGACCTTCCGGCGCGTCAGCATCGGCGGCCAGCCTAACCGAGTGCGTGATAGAGCATGCGCGCGGCCGGCAGCGTCAGCAGGGCATAGAGGGGCCCCGTCAGGGCCAGTGCGGTGACAGTGAAGAGTGTTGAGCGGTTATTCGCGGGGTATTCCGTGACCGTTCCGAGTCCGCACAGCATCAGGCCGCCGAGCGCAAGGCCCGCCAGCGTGTCGCTCGGCCAGTGGGCGCCGACATAGATGCGGGATGCCGCGATGAGCAGGATGAGTACGGAGAGGCAGCCGACCGCCCACAAGCGCGCGGCACCCTTGAACGTCATCAAGGCGAGCAGGGCGAGCCCGCCATAGATGAGGGTGGAATTGGTGGCATGGCCACTCGGGAAGCTGAAGGCTTCGACGCCGCCATAGAGATCAACGGTTGGACGGGGCCGGGCGACCCAGGCCTTGACGAGGCGGACGATAATGGGCGTCAGGACGAAGACCGCCGAATAGGCGGCGAGAGCGCGCCAGTTGCGATAGAGGCCGAGGGTGACGAGGACCAGAGGCCCCATGAACCAGAGATAGACCGCGTCGCCAAAGGCGGAGACGAAGAGCATGACATTGGTCAGCGCGGGCGTGCGAAGGCCGGGCACCTGGTCGGTGATGCTCCGGTCGAAGACATCAATATCCCATAGACCCGCGATGCCGGAGACGAGTAGCGCCAGGACAAGCGCGCAGAGGGCTGCGGGCACCGCCAGGGCGGTGCGCCGCATTCTGTGCCTAGACGGCGTCTCGGGCTCGGAAGACCTCTTCATCGAACTCTCCTTCCCACTTGGCGACCGCCGTTGCAACCGCGAGGTCGCCAGTGATGTTGGTCACCGTGCGCGCCATGTCGAGGATGCGGTCGAAGGGGAAGAGAAGAGCGATGATCAGTACGGTCTGGTCTGCTGACACGCCAACAACGCTGAGCGTGGTGGCGGCCAGGAACAGGCTGACTGAAGGAATGCCTGCCGTGCCGATCGACACGAGCGTCGCCATCAGGGCGATGGTAAAATACATGCTGAACGTCATCGGCAGGCCGAGCGCCTGAGCAGCAAACAGGGCGATCAGGCCCTGATAGAGCGCCGTCCCGTCCATGTTGATGGTCGCGCCGAGTGGCAGGACCGAGGAGGCAATCGATTTGCTGATGCCGAGGTTCTGCGTGGCGCAGGACATGGTCATTGGCAGGGTGGCGTTGGACGACGAGGTCGAGAAGGCCACGGCCTGCGCATCCACGGCGCCCCTGAAGAAGTCGAACAGCGGCAGGCGCAGAATGACCTTGATGACGAAGCCGAAGGTGAAAAGCATGTGCAGGGCGCAGGCGATATAGAGCGCCGCCGTCATCTTGCCGAGCACGGCGAGAATGGTGAGCCCCCGGTCGCCGAGGACCCAGGCCATCAGGGCAAAGACGCCGATGGGCGCCGTTTCCATGACGATCAGTGTCAGCTTCATCATGGCTTCGGCGGCGCTGTTCATCACATTGGCCAGCGGCTTGCCGGCATCGCCGGAGACGAGGATGCCGATGCCGAACATGATGGCAAAGAAAATGATGGGCAGGACGTCGCCATTGGCCATGGCGGCCACGGGATTGGTCGGGATGATCGACAGGATCGTGTTCATCAGCTGCTCGGCGACGCTGCCGGGCTGCGGATTGGCGGCGAGCTGGGCGCGCGTGTTTTCCATGTCAGCCGGATTAACGGTGGTCGTATCGAAGCCGGCGCCGGGCTGGATGATCGAGCCCATCAGCAGGCCGAAGGAGACTGCGATCAGCGTCGTGCACATATACATGCCGAGGGCGCGGCCGCCGAGACTGCCGAGTTTCTTGGGGTCGCCCATGGCCAGCACGCCCGAAACAAGCGTGGTGAAGATGAGCGGAACAACCAGCATCTTGATCAGGTTGATGAAGGCATCGCCGATGGGCTTGGCCCATGCGGTGACATTGGCGCCAGCGGCCTCCGCCCCCATGACCTGCCGCAGGATGAGCCCGGTGATCGCGCCCAGCGCCAGGCCGACCATCACCCGCTTCCACAAATCTATCTTGAACCACCAGCCCATACGCCACTCCCATGAGTCATTTGAAGCCGGGACGGTAGGGGGGCTTTGCGGGGAAGGCAAATGCCGAGATGGCGATTTTGCCAGTGGTCGGGCTGGCTGCCCACGTAATGCCCATTGCCCTGCAATGCCCCCCGGCCCTATGTCTGCGCCCCATGAGCGTCGCGATGTCTCCCCTGCCGATTGATGATGTGCTGAACGAGGTCTGCGGCGCGCTTCGCGACGGCCATCGCCTCGTGCTCGCTGCGCCGCCGGGGGCTGGCAAGACAACGCGCGTTCCGCTGGCGCTGGCCGGACTGACGGGCGGGCCTGTGGTGATTCCGGGACGCATTCTGCTGCTGGAACCGCGCCGTGTGGCCGCGCGCATGGCGGCGGTGCGGATGGCGCAAAGCCTCGGCGAGCCTTTGGGGCAGACCGTGGGCCTGACGACGCGCGTTGACCGGAAGGTCTCTGCCGCAACGCGCATTGAAGTGATTACGGACGGCCTCTTCACACGGCGCATCCTGTCAGACCCTGAATTGAAGGGCGTCGGAGCGGTCATTTTTGACGAATTCCACGAGCGGCGCCTGAATGCTGATCTTGGTTTGGCCCTCGCGCTGGAGGCGCAGGGCGTTCTGGCGGAGGATCTGCGCATTCTTGTCATGTCGGCGACGCTGGATACGGGCCGGGTGGCCACTGTCATTGACGCGCCGGTTATCGAGAGTGCGGGGCGGCAGTTCGAAGTGGAGACACGCTATCTTGGTCGATCGACTGACCGGATCGAGGACCGGATGGCGGCGGCGGTTCGCCGGGCGCTGCGGGAGGAAAAAGGCTCCATCCTCGTCTTTCTGCCGGGTGCGCGGGAGATTTCGCATGTCGCAGAGCGGCTGGAGGATCTGCCGGAAGACTGCCGTGTGGCTCCGCTCTTCGGCGCGCTGTCGCCGGCTGAACAGGATGCTGCGGTTTCCCCTGCCCCACCCGGTATCCGCAAGATTGTGCTGGCGACCGATATTGCGGAGAGTGCGCTGACGATTGAAGGCGTGACCGTCGTGATCGACTCTGGCCTCGCCCGCGTGGCCGAGGATGATACGGGGGGTCTCGGCCAACGGCTGACAACGGTGAAGGCATCGCGGGCTTCGGTTGACCAGCGCCGGGGGCGGGCGGGGCGCACAGCGCCGGGCGTCTGCTACCGTCTCTGGGACGAAGCGGCGACACGCGGGCTGGTCGCCGCGCCGCAGCCGGAAATTCTTGGCAGCGATCTTTCGGGTCTCGTGCTGGCGCTCGCCGAATGGGGCGAGCGCGATGCGGGCAACCTGACATGGCTTGATGCGCCGCCCGCAGGAAAACTGAAAGCGGCGACCGACATGCTGACGCGCCTCGGTGCGCTGGATGATGCGGGCAGTCTGACCCCGCTAGGGGCGGAGATGGCGCGTCTGCCGCTTGCGCCGCGTCTTGCGGCGCTTGTGGCCGGGGCCGGATCGCCCGGCGAACGCGCCTTGGCGGCAGAGATTGCGGCGCTCGCGGGTGAGCGCGGGATGGGCGGCAATGCGGCCGACATTCGCGAACGCCTGTCGCGCTTCCGGGCGGAGCGGTCGCCGCGCGCGCGGACGCTGCAACAGCAGGCTAAGACCTGGGGCAAGGGCGCGGCATCTTCAGGCGATGTGGCGACGCTGCTCGCCAGGGCGTGGCCGGACCAGATCGCGCGGGCCCGGCCTGGCAGTGAGGGGGTCTACCTGATGGCGTCGGGCCGCGCGGCCACGCTGCCGGTCACGGACGCGCTGGCGAAGTCCGACTGGCTGGTGATTGCGGATCTTGGCGGGGCGAGCGGTCAGGCGCGGATTACGCTGGCCGCGCCGATCAGCGAGGCGGATGCGCTGGCTAGTGGCGTGACGACCGAAGAGCGGGCAGACTTTGATCCGAAGACGGGCAAGTTTGCCGCAAGGCGCGTGCGCGCGCTGGGCGCCATCGTGCTGTCCGAAACGCCGCTGCCGAAACCTGCGCCCGCCGTTGCGGCCAAAGCCATGCTGGATGCCGTTGTGACGGAAGGCTTTGGGGCGATTGGAGCGGAAGATGTGGTGGAGGAGACGCTGGGACGCCTGCGCGTGCTTGTGCAGGCCGGACTGATTGAGGGCGCCGATTGGTCGATTGAGAGTCTTCTGGCGGATGCGCCTGATTGGCTGATGCCATTGCTGAAGCGGCAGGGCGCGCAGGTTCCCGCGGCCGGAAAAGTGCGCGAGGCGCTGGTAGCATCGTTCGACTGGCAGGTGCAGGAGGCGCTGCGGCTGCATGCGCCGCTGGCGCTCACCCTGCCCTCCGGCCAGACCGCTTCGGTTGATTATGTGGACCCGCGCGCGCCACTGGTGTCGGCTCGGGCGCAGGCGTTTTATGGCCTTGCGACGCATCCTGCGATTGCGTCCGGCCGTGTGCCTGTGACGGTGGAGCTGCTGTCGCCGGGCATGAAACCGGCGGCGACCACGCAGGACCTGCCGCGCTTCTGGGCTAATGGCTATCGCGACATGGCGAAGGACATGCGCGGGCGCTATCCCAAGCATGACTGGCCGGATGATCCGGCCAATGCGCGGGCTCATGAGGGGCGGACCAAGAAAAGGCTGTGAGCGGGAACCAATCCATGCATAAGGGATTGATTGGCGCTGCTGGAGAGTCTGATGAAAATTTCTGTCTATTTGTTCGCGCCACTTTTGCTGGTGGCCTGTGTGTCGCGTCCGGTTCCGCCGGTTGAGCCTGTGGCGGCCGAAGTCGCCCTGCCTGCGCCGGATTGCAGCGCTGAATCCTTCGCCATCTATTTCGAGGAAGGCGCGACCGAGCTTTCTGAAGAATCCGATGCCGTGATGGACGCTGTCGCGGCATCCTATTCGCGCTGCGATCTCTACAAGATGGAGATCGAAGGCCACGCCGATGCCAGCGGTGATTCGGCAACCAATGAAGTGATTTCCGCCAAGCGGGCCGATGCTGTTCTGGCGGCACTTGAAACGCGCGGTGTCGATGCCCAGCGCGTGCATCTTGTGGCCTATGGTGATCAGGGCGCGATCAAGACCGGCGGCGTCGAAGCGCCGCTCAATCGCAAGACCGAAGTGCGCCTGATCCCGGAAAGCTGATGCGTGTCTAATTGGGGCGCGAAATATCCGTGCCCCAGTTCATGCCCATCGACTTCTTCATCCAGTCGGAGAAGGTGGCGGGCTTTTCGAGCGATTTCGGATCAAGCGTACCGTACGACACGAGCGGACCGTCACGGCCTTCGAGACGGACGCCTTTGACGCGCTGTTCGCCCGACGACCAGCTTGTATAGCCAACACCCGGATCAATCAGGAACATGACCTGTTCGCCCCCCGAACCGTCGAGGTCCCGGCCAAACACAAGGCCATAGACATTTTCGCGGCCCCAGAGGCCATGGCTCGCCGCCTGGCGTTTCCCGTCGAGCAGCACTTCATCCCATAGCAGGTTACGCCGCCATTGCAGGACATGCATGCGCTCCTCATTGACGATCTTGATATCGACATGGTGAAGCGAAAGGCGAACAATCTCGGCGTGCATGTTGGAACTCCATCTTATCGTAAAACGATAATGCCCGGTGGCGAAGGAGTCAACGGACCCTTCGTCAGAAAGGGCAAACGGCCTCGAATGACAGCCAGTCCTGGCTCGCAGGGTGGCGGAACCGCATCCATGTTGCATGCAAGCGAAGCCGGTCGGCCGCGCCTAGCGCATCGGTATGGGCATAGATGTCATCCCCGAGGATGGGATGGCCGATGGCGGCGAGGTGCAGGCGCAGCTGGTGCGTGCGGCCGGTCAGCGGCGTGAGGCTGAGGCGCGCGCCATGGGCATGGCTGGCAATCGTCTCATAGCGCGTCTGGCTCGGCTTGCCCTTGTCAGGGTCGACTTTCTGGCGAGGCCGGTTTGGCCAGTCCTGGCCAAGCGGCAGGTCGATGAGGCTGGCGGTATTTTCCGGCACGCCCCAGACATCGGCAATATAGGTCTTCTCCACCCCGCCTTTCTCGAACTGGATGGCGAGATGGCGCTGGGCGGCTTTTGACCGGGCAAAGACAAGCAGGCCGCTGGTCGACATGTCGAGCCGGTGAACGGTCAGCGCATCAGGATAGTCCGCCTGCACACGGGCGATGGCACAGTCAGCTTTGTAGGGTCCGCGCCCGGGTACGGACAGAAGTTCGGCAGGCTTGTCGATAACGATCAGGTCCGGGTCCGTGTGGAGATAGCAGACCTTGCCTTGCGGCGGAGCGTAGACGCTCACGCGCCGAGGCCCGGCAGCCGGAGGCGGAAAACGGTACCGTCCGGGCCCGTCTCGGCGAGGACAAGACTTCCGCCCATGCCCTGAGCCAGCTCCCGCGCGATGACAAGGCCAAGGCCTGTGCCGCCACGCCGCGCGCTGCCCGCAAAGGGCCGGAACAGGTTGTCGCGCGCGGAATCCGGTATGCCGGGGCCATTGTCGGTGAAATCCAGACCGTCCGGCCCGAGAGAGGCGACAATGCGCGAAGGCCCCTCGACCCGCGGGGTCATGGCTTCGGCGGCATTACGCACCAGATTGCTCGTGATACGGTGCATGTGGTCGGCGTCAGCCTGTATCTGCAGGCCTGCAGGCACATTGTTTTCCCATACGATATCGGGATGCGCGCCGAGCGCTTCAGCGGCGGCCTCGTCCAGCACGGCGCGCAGTATCACTGCTTCCATGCGGGGCGGTGTCGGCGTCGCCTTGCCATAGTCGAGCGTTTCAGTGGCCAGCGTGATGGCGCGTTCTAGCGCGCGTTCAAGGCGCGGCGCGGCCTTCTGCACGCGGGGGTCTTCGGAGCTGGCCAGCACATCGGAGACGAGTTGCGCCGAGGCGAGCGAATTGCGCAGGTCGTGATTGATCTTGGCGACCGCCGTACCGAGTTCGGCCAGGTGGGTCTTGTTGCGGAAACTTGTGGCGACCGTTTCTTCCATGTCGGCGAGGGCGTTCTGGGCCCGGCCGATCTCGTCGCGGCGCCGTGTTGGAGGCAGGCGCCGTGACCAAGCGCCCGGATCATCGCGGAATTGCTCCGCGCTGAGCGTAACACGCCGCATCGGGCGCACCACAAGCAGGTGAAGCATCACGTAGATAATGCCTGCCGCCACGAGGGCGATCAGCAGGGACAGGCTCGCAACGCGCCGCGCATAGGCGCTGATCGCGGCCTTGAGCGGCGCCTGCGGTACGACGATCTCCAGCACACGGCCGGGCGCGGACCCATCCGCCTGGATGACGAGAATCCTGTCGCTAGGGGCGAAGAATGCGCCCAATGCGGCAAAGGACCGGCCCATCATGGTCGAGCCGCGCATGTCGATATTGTGGGTTTCGCCCTCGACCGGTTGCTGCGCTGGCAGCAGCTGGAAGCGCATGTCGTCCTCGATTTCGGTCACGGCGAGAACTTCGGCGCTCATCAGGAGCTGGTCGGATAATTCATCAGACACATTGCGCGAAGGCGACGCATCAAGCGCGAGGGCCGCCGTGCGGGCAGCCTGTACGCGCTCATTCAGCCAGCTGTTGCGGAAGCCTGAGGCGCTGGGCACGAAAATCAGCGATTCGACCAGCAGGACCGAGCCCAGCGTGAGGGCAAACAGGCGAAAGGAAAGGCTTTCGAACCAGCGCGAGAGCGCGGGTGCGGGCAGGTCGCGTGCAAGGGCGGGCCGGGTCTCGTCGCTCACCCTAGGTGAACTAGCTCACGGGATACGCTGGAGCAAGCCGACAAGGCGCTTCGCTGTCTTGCCGAAGAGCGCCTCTGTGAAATGGGCAGAGGCGGCGCGCTTCACGACTTCCGAACGGGTCGGATAGGGCGAGATGAAATTGGTGAGGTCCTGCACCTTCAAACCGTTCGACATGGCGACGGCGAGGATCTGGATAATATCCCCTGCCCCCTCGCCCACAATCGAGGCGCCGACCAGTTTGCCCTTTCGGATGACAAGCTTGGCTTCGCCGAGCGTCTTGCCCTCGGCGATTGCGCGATCATTGTCGTGGAAGGGGAAGGAGGAGGTCGCGATAGAGTCGCCGTGTTGCTCGCGCGCTTCGGCTTCCATGAGGCCGATCTGGGCCACTTCCGGAGATGTATAAGTCACCGCCGGTATGGGGAGGCTGTCGGCCTTGGTGCGCTGCTTGAAGAAGGCGCGCCGCGAGAAGACGGAAGCATGCCAGCCCGCGACATGGGTGAACTGTTCGCGCCCGGCAGCGTCGCCCAGTGCCCAGACACGCGAATTGCTGCCTGAGCGGAGATTGTCGCCGACGACGACGCCTTTGCGATCAAAATCGACCTTGCCGGCTTCGAGATCGAGCCCGTCGAGCATGGTGCGCCGGCCGACGGCGACGAGGAGGTGGCTGCCTTCGATCACTTTTTCGACGCCTTCGTGTTCGGCGTGGACCTTGATGCGCCCACCTTCGCCGGACACGCGCACGGCCTTGTGGCCTTCCAGCACGGTCACGCCTTCCGCGCGCAAGGCGCCAAGGGTAACGGCGGCATGGTCAGGATCGGCCTTGCCGAGCGCCTTGCCCATTTCGATGATTGTGGTCTTCGCGCCCAGTCGGGTGAAGGCCTGCGCGAGTTCCATGCCGATGGGGCCGCCACCGAGGATGACGAGATGCTCGGGAAAGTCCGGCATCGAGAAAATGGTCTCGTTCGTCAGGTAAGGTACGCCGCTCAGGCCTTCGATGGGCGGGATGAAAGCGGTGGAGCCGGTGGCGACGACAATGCGCCGTGCGCGGGTGCGGCTCGTGGCCGAGACAATCGTGTCCGGATCGGCGAAGCGCGCAGCCTCACGGATAACGGTGACGCCAAGGCCTTCGAACCGCTCCTGGCTGTCGACCGGTGCGATGGTCTCGATCACTTGGGAGACATACGCCTTGACCGCTTCCCAATCACTTGTCGGCGCCCCGACTGTTACGCCATATTTGCCGGCGTCGCGGGCAGACTGGGCCGCCTTGGCAACGCTGATCAGAGCCTTGGACGGAACACAGCCATAGTTCAGGCAGTCGCCACCCATCTCGCCTTTTTCATAGAGTACGACCTTGAGACCGAACATGGCCGCGCCAGCCGCAGCCGAGAGGCCGCCTGAGCCGGCGCCAATGACTACGAGATCAGCCTTGTGATCCGTCACCTGAAGTTTTGTATCATGCATTTAAAGGGCGCTTTCCAGCTTGGCGGCTTTTTTCGAGAAGAGTTTCTTGTAGATGACCGGGATCAGCGAGACCACGCCGAGGGCAACGACTGCAGGTATGAGGTTCTTGGCGACACTGGCAAAGTTTGGTTCCTCGCCCGCTGCAAAGGTGGCGCTCAGTCCGGCGCCGATCCACGTATAGGCGATGACGCCGGGAATGATGCCGAGCGCTGTCGTGATCGCATAGTCGCGGTATTTTGCGCCGAGAATGGCCGGGGCGATATTGGCAACCGGGAAAGGCACGACCGGCAGGAAGCGCAGCGCGAACATGTAGGAGAGCGCGTCTTCCTGGAAGCCGCGCTCCATCTTCTTGACGAAGGGCCCGGCGCGCTCGCGCAAGGCGGCGCCGACGGATGTTCGCGCGGCAAAGAAGAGAAGGCTGGCGCCCAGTGTCGCCCCGACAATGGTCACCGGCGTGCCACCATAGAGGCCGAACAGGAAACCGCCCGCAATCGTTATCCAGAGCGCGCCGGGCAGCATGAACAGCGTCGCAGCGGCATAGATGAGAATATAAGCGGCTACGGCCAGGAAGAGATGCTCACTCACAAAGCTGCGTAGCGCATCCTGTTGTGTGCGGAGTGTCTCGAGCGAGAGATAGTCGAACAGGCCAAACGCCCAGGCGGCGATGATACCTGCCGCGATAACGTAAAGCGGCCAAAGTCGGATAGCGAGCGGTGTGGGCTTGTCGGTTTGAGGCTCATTCTGTGTCATTGAGGGACCAGTCATAGGTGTAGGAGCGGATCTTCGGATTGGCGTTGATCTGCTGGGCGAGGCCTTTATCGGCATATTTGAGCAAATGGTCGATGACGCCCTGTCGGGAATCGCCGAAATCGGCTTTGAACCAATCATAGATCGTCGAGAGGATGAGGCCTCCGTCAGTCACCGTGACGCCGCGGGGATCGTTGACATAGGCACGGGCAGCCGCATCGAGATCACCGTCCAGCGTGGCGGGCTCCCAGGCCCGCGCCATCAGGTTGGGGCAGCTGATGGCGGCGCAATTGATGGCATAATGCACGCGCGGGTCGTGGAAGGTCGGGCGCAGGATCTTGTGCTCGATATCGTCGAGCGAGACTTCCCGGCCGCCGACCATGACTTTCACCTTCTTCCAGGGGCCGCCGAACAGGAACCCATCCCTGATTGAGCGGACGGGATACTTGCTGATGATATGGCGCACAGTGACGGCATTATAGAGATTGGCCCAGGCGGCGAATGCGGCCTTGTTGTCGCCGGACAGGTCCATGGTCTCGAAACCGGCAATATAGGCATTGAGCGCGGCGCGATCCGCCGGGCTGGCTTTCAGGGCGGCATAGTCGAACCGGTTCACGCCATCGGGGGAGGTGTGCACATATTTCGACAGGAGCGCCGTCCACGGGGCGTGCTGGGCCTCTGTCATGACAGTGTCTCTTGTTGTGATCCCGGCCTCCGCTTCCCTTGCCATGACGGGCAGTGCGAGCGGCATCGCAATCAACAGGGTGGCAAGCAGGGCGCGGGCGGGTTGCACGGGACAGGTTCCTCGGGATTCAGCCGGAACCTATATCCTATCACCGGATGACATGCCCGTAACGCTTGATTGGCCTGCGATCAAAGCCCCGTGATCGCGATAGGAGAGCTATTTGCTGCCGCCAGCTGATTCCGTGTCGATTTCCATCCAGTCCTGCGCGGGCAGGTTATAGGCCATGTCCATGACTTCGAACTCGATCCCGACAGGCTTGCGGGAGCTGGAGTTCCAGAGCGCCACGATGCCTGTGTCACGTTCCGGATCAAACAGGATCATTGAGCGGTAGCCCTCCACGGCGCCGCGATGGCCGACGACGCGGTTGCCGGTCTCGCCATATTTGTAGACGCGCCAGCCAAGGGCATAGCGGGCATCCTTCATGTGGCCCTTGTAGCGCCTTGTGAGGCCCGATTGTTCGCGGCTGGTATAGATGCGCGGTGTTTGAAGCATGGTGAGGGCCGTATCGCTGAGGACGTCTGGCACGAGGCCCATCTGCGCGCGGGCATAGAGAGCAAGGTCTCGGACAGAGCCATTCACGCCGCCAGCGGCGGGCACGCGGTAATAATCGTCATTCACGATCTTCTCGAACGGGGGACCTGCCTCCTTTGAGCGTTTCGCATAAGGTCTTGCCCAGGAGTCCGAACCTTGCAGGCCAGCCCGGCCGATACTGGCCGTCACCATGCCGAGGGGCCGGAAGATCGAGGCCTCCACCGTGTCGGCATAGGAGGAATGGGTCACCTGCTCGACGATTTCCGAAACGGTATCGAAGGCAACATTCTGGTAGCTATGACATTCGCCGATGGCGCAGATATTCTTCAGGCCGCGCAGGCTTTCACGGATCTCGACCGGGTCACGGCCGTCTTCCAGCGTCGTGTCATAGGCATTTGAGACAATGCCGAGCCGATGGGAGAGGACATCTTCCAGCGTTGCGCGCGTTTCGCCGCCGCCCGGCAGGCGCAGCGATGTCTTGAACTTGGACACTGTGTCAGTGAGGTTCAGTCTGGCTTGTTCGGCAAGGATCGCGACCTGGCTGGCGGCCACGCCCTTGGAGAGCGAGGCCCAGCGGAACACGGTCGTGTCAGTCACAGGCGCGCCGCCGATCTCGGTAAAGCCATAGCCTTTGGCGAAACGGATCTCGCCATTCTCGATCACGGCAACTGAAAGCCCGACGATCTCATCATCGGCGGCAAGGCGCGTCAGGCGCTGGTCCAGACGGTCATAGTCGATGGCCTGGGCCAAGGCGGCCGGTACGGCGAGCGCGGCACTGAGGCACAGGATGGCAGAGCGCAGGAAACGCATGAATATCCCTTGATTCTTGCTGCCCGCCCGTGGCGAGTGTGAGCCAAGTCGGCTGGCCGTGTAAAGAGCCGGGTACACGTTGCGCGCATGGCTGGCATGCTGATATGACGCTGTGCAGACGGAACTTTGCGGCGTCTCTTCACGTTGTGGTGCGCAACTTCAAAGGTGCTCTCATGCCAGAGGCTCGTGTCCTGGACGTCTTCCGCCGCTCCCTTCTTGAGACACACAAAGGTGCCCGCGCGATGCTGCTTCGCATCAACCCGGCCAAGCTGCTCGTCTTCGGATACGTCTTCTACATGCTTATCGGCTGGGCACTTTTGTCCCTGCCCTTCATGCAGAATGTGCCGGTGAGGCAGATAGATAACCTGTTCACCGCAGTATCTGCTGTCTCGACAACAGGTCTGGTCACGGTTGATCCGGGCAGCACCTACAATATTTGGGGCCAGATTGTTCTTCTCCTGCTGATTCAGGCAGGCGGCGTTGGCTACATGACGATTGGATCGTTTGCGATGCTCGCGACCCATGAGCGCCTGATCCCGATACGTGAACGCGTGACGATGGCAGCCTTTTCACTGCCGAATGGATCGAGTCCGGCCCAGTTTATCCGCACGGTCATCCTTTTCACGCTGATTTGCGAACTGGTGGGGGCGATCGCGCTTTATGCGATCTTTGCATCGGAGGGGATCAGCAACCCCGTCTGGAGCGCGATCTTTCATTCTGTGTCTGCCTTTTGCACAGCCGGCTTCAGCCTCAACAGCAACAGTTTCGAGGGCCTTGCGGGCCATCCCGGGCTGAACTTCGTGATTTCGGCGCTCAGCCTGTTCGGCGCGATGGGGTTCCTGATCATCTGGGACATCTGGCGCAACCTGACGGGGCGATCTGTGTATCTCGGTTTCACCAGCAAGCTGATCATTCGCATGACGGCCGCCTTTCTGCTCATCGGGACGATCATTCTATTTGTCGCCGAACCGAGTATTGCGGCATTGGACCCCCTCGACCGACTGCTTGCGGCTTTCTTCCAGACCATGTCTGCATCTACCACCGTTGGCTTCAACACGGTGCCGATCGGCGCGCTCAGCCATGCGACCCTGCTCGTGATGTTCTTCCTGATGGCGATTGGGGCATCGCCTTCGGGAACAGGCGGCGGCATAAAGACCACGTCCTTTGCCGCCATGGTCGGGCTGGTTCGCTCGACGCTCAAGCAGCGTGCCCATGTCAGGCTTTTCAAGCGACGTATCGCTGCCTCACGGTTGCAGGCGGCGGGGGCGACATTCTTCTATTTCATGATCCTGCTGACACTCGCCATGTTCCTTCTGTCGCTGACCGAGCCGGGCGCGTCCTTCGAAGTCATGGTTTTCGAGTGCATTTCGGCGCTGGGCACTGTCGGTATAAGTATGGGATTGACGGGTGATCTGTCCGTTCTCGGGAAGCTCATCATAATCATCCTGATGACCGCCGGCCGGGTCGGTATCCTGTCTTTTGGTATCGCGTTTGCCATGCATGACGAGACACCGGCGGAAGAGGCGGATAATGAGTTGCTGCTCTAGGGCGCGGAAGGGTTAGATGCGCCACGTCCGATGCGCAGAAATTACCCCGGATACTGCCCGGCTGCCTTGACCTTCGTGTCTGTGGCCTGTATTGGCCCCTCTTTCCGAGACACATCAGCCTTAGAGCAGACCCATGAAACGTACATTCCAGCCGAGCAACCTGCGCCGCAAGCGTACCCATGGTTTCCGCCTTCGCATGGCCACCAAAAACGGCCGCAAGGTTCTGGCACGCCGTCGGGCAAAAGGCCGCAAGGAACTGTCCGCCTAGGCGAGACACGACCTTCCCGCTGCCTGAAAGGCCGGGAGCTGCCCATGCCGCAGGACAATCAAGACATTCCGATTGAGGTCGTTCGCCTGGCGAAGCGGCCTCAATTCTTGTTTGTGCGCAGCGGCAAGGCCGAACGGCGCAAATCCGTTGTGGTACAGGCGAGACAGCGGACCGGCGAGACCCCCGGCACGCATATGGGTGAAGGGTTCACGGCGACAAAGAAGGTCGGCAATTCGGTTGTCCGCAACCGCGCAAAGCGCCGTTTGCGTGAGGCCGCGCGTCTTCTTCTGCCCCGGTTTGGCAAGCCCGGAACCGACTATGTCTTCATTGCGCGGGATGCGACCGCTGACATTGGCTGGACGCGTTTGCTTGACGATATGGAAAGCGCGCTGATAAGCCTCGCCGCTGATTGACCGTGCCGCCTCGATCTGCGAGTTGGCGCCCATAAACCTCCGGGGCAAAATTCCATGGAAAAGCAAGATCAGCGCAATTTCCTGATCGCGATGGCACTGATGGTGGCCTTCGTTTTCGGGTACCAGAAGGTCTTCATGGAGCCGGCCCAGAAGCGCTTTGAGGCCCAGCAGGCCGCGATCAAGGCCGAGGAAACGCCGGGCGTGACCGCCAGCGAGCTGAGCAATGTGCCGGCTATCGCCGCGACCAAGACGGTCGATGAAGCCATTTCCGGCCCTGGCCGCGTGAAGTTCGAGGCCGATTCGGTCGACGGATCGATCCGCCTCGCCGGTTCGCGCATCGACGATCTCAGCCTGCGCAAGCACTATTTGACGGTCGAGAAGACCCAGGAAGTGCGCCTGTTCCGTCCGGAATCGGCTGAGTATGGCTATTTCGCCACCTATTACTGGGCGGATGGCAAGGCGCTGGTCGCCGGTCGTAACTCGCCCTGGGTACAGGTTGGCGGTCGTGAGCTGACCCCGGCGACGCCAATCACGCTGCGGCTTGAAACGGACGGCCTGACGATCGAGCGGACGATTTCGGTCGACAAGGACTATATGTTCTCTTTCGAGGACACCCTGACAAACACAGGCTCCGGCGAACGCATTGTCCGCGCCATCGGCTCGGTCGAGCGCCACGGCGCCTATAAGGACTTCCTTGAAGTCACAGATCCCGGTTCGGCCACGGCCAGCGGTCTTGCCCACCAGGGCCTGATGGGCGTGGTGGATGGCGAATTGCGGATGAAGAAATACAAGCCGCTGCTGGAACTGAAGAAGATCGACGGCGAGACCGCCGAAGGCACCTTCCCGTCCAGCGAAGGCGGCTGGTGGGGCCTGACCGACAAATACTGGATGGGCGCGCTTGTGCCCCAGCAGGACCGCGCGTTCGATGCGAGCCTCAACAAAAAGGCGATCGCCACCGGCGGCCCGCTGGAAGTGCGCACCGAAAGCGACGCGATCACGCTGGCGCCGGGCGCCAGCCAGACCGTCCAGAACCGCATCTTTGCCGGCGCCAAGCGCTTCCAGGTTCTGCAGGACTATCAGAACAAGGAAGGCATCCCGCGCATGGTCGATGCCATCGACTGGGGCTGGGCGTTCTTCCTGACCAAGCCTTTCTTCTATGTGCTGGAATATCTGGCGGGCGTGCTCGGCTCGTTCGGCTGGGCGATCCTGGCCTTCACGGTGCTCGTGAAGCTGCCGCTCGTGCCGCTGTTCAACCAGAGCTACAAGTCCATGGCCAAGATGAAGAAGCTGCAGGACCCGATGAAGGAGATCAGCGAGCGCTTTGCCGCCGATCCGCAGCGCAAGCAGCAGGAGATCATGAAGCTCTACAAGCAGGAAGGCGCCAACCCGATCGGCGGCTGCCTGCCGCTCGTTGTGACGATCCCGATCTTTTACGCGCTCTACAAGACGCTCTATGTGACACTGGAAATGCGCCACACGCCGTTCCTGTTCCTGAAGGACCTTTCGGCGCCCGACCCGACGGCCATTGGCAACCTGTTCGGCCTGCTGCCCTGGGCGGCATCCGACATCAAGGCGATCCCGGTGATCGGCATGATTATCGGCATCGGTATCCTGCCGCTGCTTTACGGGGCGACGATGGCAATGCTGCAGAGCCTCAATCCTGCGCCGACGGACAAGACACAGAAAATGGTTATCCAGGCGATGCCGATCGTGTTCATGTTCGTGTTCGGCAGCTTTGCGGCCGGCCTCGTCCTCTACTGGGTGTGGAGCAATACGCTGTCCTTTGCGCAGCAGTATTTCATCATGCGCCGCAACGGGGTCGATACCGAGCTCGGCAAGACAATCTCGCGCTGGCTTGGCCGCGAGAAGAAACCGGCGGGTTGAGCCATGGATTCCCGCCCCGTCCCGAGTGAAGACCAGATCGAAACCGGGCGGCTCCTGTTCGCTGGCCCTGTCGAATTCGTCATGGGCGTGGTCGACCTTAAAGGTCTGCCACCGGCTGACCGCACGGAAGTCTGCTTTGCGGGTCGCTCCAATGTCGGCAAGTCGAGCCTGATCAACGCGCTGACCGGCCGTAACAAGCTGGCCCGCTCTTCGGCCGAGCCCGGCCGGACGCGCGAACTCAACTATTTCACCGTCGGCGAAGACCAGCTCTATCTCGTCGACCTTCCGGGCTTTGGCTATGCCAAGGTCAGCCGCACGCAGGCTGAAGCCTGGATGAAGCTGACGCGATCTTACCTGCGCGGGCGGCCAAGCCTGCGCCGGGTGTTCCTGCTGGTTGATGCCCGCCGCGGCCTGATGGACACGGACGAAGAAGTCATGGCGATGCTGGACGGGTCAGCGGTGACCTACCAGATCCTGCTGACCAAGGTGGACAAGCTCAACAAGGGCGAAGTCGACAAACTGGTGACGGATATCGAGACCAAGCTGAAGAAGCATGGCGCGGCCCACCCGTTCGTGATGATGACCTCGTCCGAAAAGGGCTGGGGCATCCCCGAGCTGCGCGCCGAGATTGCGATGCTGTAACGCCAGCGACGCCTGTGAAGGCGCTTGGGGGTGTGTTTCCTGTTTTTGAGATTGGGATTCCGGGTCAGGTGTCCGGGATTGGGCCCAGTTTCTCCACAAAGAGCCATATCCCCAGCGAAAGCTGGGGCCCAGAGCCGCAAGGAGCTGTGCCTGCTGGACTGGATCCCAGCGTGCGCTGGGAAAGCGGGATGGGAGGAGAAAGCAGGTCTTCCCCTGCGAGCGCGCGGGTGAGCCGATCGGATACCGGTGCACGGAAAATGCACGAAGGATGCACGGATAGGTCGTCCGAGAGGAAAACCACATCCACGCGGCCATGATTGGTGACGGCCCAGAGCATTTGCGAACCGGGGCCGCCATTGGCCTTGAGCCATGCGCGCAGGCGCTGGATGCGCAGGAAGATCAGCGGCCAGATCGGTACGAGGTACCATGGCAGGCCCTGCATGGGGCGGAAGAGGCTGAAGTCCGACATCGGGCGTATTATACGCCGGGGTCGATTGGGGTTGGATAAGTGGCCCTCACCTCTCACGCCCGTTGGGCGCGGGTCCCCCCTCTCCCAGAGGGAGAGGGGTTGTGGTTAAGGGCTAATCCTTGCCCGGATGGTATGTCCGCGTGGCGTTTGCCACCACGTCTTCGTGCGTGAGGTGGGCCTTGCGCCATTCTTCGGCGGCGAAGAGGGCAGCCTGGTCGGTATAGTGGGGCGATGAAGTGTCCTTGATGGCGCTGCCATAGGGGCTGATGACGCGGGCGGTCTGGCGGCCCTGGCGGTCCCATTCAACAAGGGCGATCCATGTGTCACCGGCGGTCATGTGCAGCGTGCCATCATCGCGCATGGCATCGGGATAGACGGCGCGCAGGGTGTCCGGACCGCCGCTGATCGGCAGGCTGACATCGCCATGGGCGAGCCGGTTCACTTCGCCCCATTCAGGATCGACGCGTCCATGGTGGACCATCAACCATTCAACGGCCTCACGGAAGGCCGTTTCAGGCTTGGGTGCGGGCTGGTGGGTGTATTTGGCAGTAATCTCGCGCAGCACGGTGAGGCCGCCGAGGGCGGCATAGCGGCTCTCGGCATTCATGTTCATGTC
The DNA here is from genome assembly GCF_000685295.1 of Hyphomonas oceanitis SCH89. Classification (GTDB taxonomy): domain Bacteria; phylum Pseudomonadota; class Alphaproteobacteria; order Caulobacterales; family Hyphomonadaceae; genus Hyphomonas; species Hyphomonas oceanitis. Next base: position 74,175 of record NZ_ARYL01000005.1, on the reverse strand, counting down.
CCACGCGGCAAGGCGCTTGGCAGCCGCGTCCATTTCCGGCTCCTGGCTCCAGTCGATGGCAATGACTTTCGCGATCAGGTCGGCGGCTTCGGACTTGGCGGAATAGACCGTGTCGAACTTGATGGCGAGGAGGTCCGGTTCATTGATCGGGCTCTTGCCGTCGGTCAGTTCCATCATGCGCTGGGCGCGGTTGGTCTGGTTCAACTGCAGGCCCATGGACTGGGGAAAATCCTCTTGCCTCAGATTATCCGGGCCATCGGTCGCGCTATAGGGCGTGTTGTTGGAATTGAAGACGAGGCCAGAGACGGGATTGACCAGTTTCGGCACGTCATCCCACGGGCGATAGCCCTGCCAGATGAGGTCTGACCTGTCGCCCGGCATGTCGCCTGACCAGTCCCAGGCATCATTGCGGGCGGGGTATTGCGCATTGTGGATGAAGGCGACGTTCGCGTCTTTATCCGCATAGATGTAGTTGATGCTGGGCAGGGCGTTGAGCGACATGGCGGACATGAAGCCGTCCATGTCCCCGGCCTTGTTGAGGCGGTAATATTGCTCGAGCTGGCGGATCTCGCCCATGCCGGCATAGCGCACGGCATAAGTGCCGTGCTTGGCCTCGATGACGGGGCCTTGCGCGGAGCGCTTCACGGGGCGCTTCACCTTGAGGGCAAATGGGCCGAACAGTTTGACGTGCAGCGTGACGGTCGCTTCGGTAAAGTCCACCCATTCGCCGTCGAGCTTGTACTGGTGCGGATTGTCCGGGTTGACGGTGAGGACATAGGTGTCGACCAGATCCTGTGCGCTGACCGTATTGGCCCAGCCGAGATCGGGCGTGAAGCCGTGCAGGATAACCGGTGTGCCGGGGAAGAGGCCGCCGGTGATGTCGAGGCCTTCATCGGAGGTGAGCTGGGCTTCGTACCAGGCGACAGGGCCGGTCAGTGGCTGGTGGGAATTGATCATCAGCCGTGTGACGTCATCGCCCGCACGGCGGCCTGAGACGGCGATGCCATTGGAGCCGCGCTCCGCCATGGTCTTCGGCCCGATCAGGAAAGCCTTGCGGCCTTCGGCGGGGTCGAGCGCAATGGTCTGGGTATAGTCATTTCCGAAGAGCCCCATGAACGTGTCATCAAGCCCGTAGAAGAAGGGCGTCTTGAAAATGAAGCCTGCGACGACATCCTCTGCGGTGAATGGGGCAAGGCCACGCCAGGTCGCCTTGGGGTTTTCCGCGGCATAGAGGTTGAGGCCGGCCGCATAGGCCTCGGCCATGGCTTTCACATCTTCCGGCACGTCCGTCTCGTAGCGCAGGGCCACCGTATCCCAGACACCAAGCAGGGCAACGAGATAGTCGACCGGGGCGGCATCCTGGCCGCGATAATGGGCAAGCATGCCGCGCCCGGCGGCAACGGTTTCCTGGATCGTCTCGTAATCATCCTCGGCATGGGCATAGGCGAGGCCAAAGGCGGCATCCGCGTCGCGCGCGCCATGCACATGCGGTACGCCGAATTCGTCGCGGATCACCTCGGCGTCATAATCTGCGGCAGCAGCGGACAGCTCGGCGGCGGACGGGTTGGCGGGCAGCGGGTCCCACAGGAAGATTCCGGCACCGATCAGGAGGATAACAAGGAGCGCTGCAACGCCCGCCAGAATGCGTTTCATCATGAATTTCCCCGCCTGATTTGTCTTTTGCCGGAGCCTAGCGGCTTGGCGCACGGATGTCGCGTGCGGAATGCGAGGGTTTCGCCGGGCCGAAAAGCGCCTTATGAGGCTGGCGCAAGTGTTACACGATGAAGGATGGCGCGCCGCGCAATGACAGATACCGCTTCCCAGGCCCAGTTCACGGCAAAGACCCTGTCCGAGGCCCTGCCCTATATCCAGCGCTATGCCGGACAGACCATCGTGGTGAAATATGGTGGCCATGCCATGGTTGATCCGGCGCTTTCTGCCGGGTTTGCGCGCGATGTCGTGCTGCTGAAGGCGCTCGGCATCCATCCGGTGGTTGTGCATGGCGGCGGGCCACAGATCGGCAACCTGCTGGAAAAGCTGGGTATCACGTCCGAATTCAAAGGCGGACTGCGGGTGACCGATGAAGCGACGATGGAAGTTGTCGAGATGGTCCTCTCAGGGCCAATCAACAAATCCATCGTTCGGGCGATCAACCAGGCGGGCGGCAAGGCCGTTGGCCTGTCGGGCTCTGACGGCAATCTGATCCGCGCCGAAAAGGCAACGAAGACGTCGAAAGATCCTGACAGCCATATCGAGCAGGTGCTGGACCTTGGCTTTGTCGGCGAGCCGAGCGCGGTGGACACGACCGTGCTGCTGGCCATGCTGCGGGCCGATGCGAACCTCATTCCGGTCGTGGCGCCGGTGGGCGTTGGCGCCGATGGCGCGCGCTACAATATCAATGCTGACACCGCTGCTGGCGCGCTGGCGGCGGCGCTGGGCGCGAGCCGTCTCCTGCTGCTGACGGATGTGGCCGGTGTGCTCGACAAGGACAAGAAACTGATGCGGGAAATCCCCGTGGCGGATATTCCGGGGCTGATCGCGGACGGCACAGCTGCAGGCGGTATGATTCCCAAGCTTGAAACTGCCGCGCATTCCGTAAATCATGGTGTCGGGGCGGCTGTGATACTTGATGGGCGTGCGCCGCATGCCCTCCTCCTGGAGTTATTCACAGAACATGGCGCAGGTACGCTCGTTTCTTAAAATCCTCGGTCTGCTGGCCGCTTTTGTAGGCTTCGGCCAGGTGGCTGCTGCGCAGGACAGCAATGACGGCTGGTCGCTGTGCAATCGCACCAGCTATATTATCGAGGCGGCGATCGGTCGGCCGGAAGCCAAGGGCATCACGGTCGAAGGCTGGATCAAGCTTCAGCCCGGCAGCTGCAAGCTGGCTTTGCCCGGCCCGCTGGAGCCGAAATTCCATTTCGTCTATGCGCGCACTTCATCTGCCCATCGTGGCGGCGTGCGCGAATGGGGCGGCAATACCGAGCTTTGCGTTGACCCGACGGGTAGCTTCTCGCTGGAAAGCCCGCCGGAATGTGCGGCCATGGGGCTCGAAGCGCGCGGCTTTCGGGCGGTCGAGGTCACCCGGCGCACGCGCTGGATGACGCCGTTCACCGAGATCGACAATTATGATGCCGAGAAAGCCCGCGCGGCGGGCATCCAGCGGCTGCTGGAAGAGGCGGGTGTCGTGTCTGGTGTGATCGACGGCAATATCGGCCACAAGACGCGTGCCGCAATTGCGGAATTCCTGAAGAAGAACGGCCTCCCGGCGACGACGTCCGAGGCGGACCTGATCGATTTCCTCGAGCAGGTCGCCAAGGAGCGCGGCCGCGGCGTGGGCTTTACCGTCTGTAACCGCACCAAGAACCGAATCTGGAGCGCGATTGCGCGGCGCGGTTCGGAGGGCTGGGAGAGCCGGGGCTGGTGGATGCTGGAAGCGGGCGGATGTTCACGCGTGCTCGACAGGCCGCTCAGCGGGCAGGAGCACTACGTCTATGGCGAGATGGAGGATGGCGACACGATCCGCACGCTGGCCAAGGCGTCTGATGCGTTCTGTGTTGGCCGGTCCAAGTTTGCGATCATCGGGCGCGACGAGTGCGAGGCCTCGGCCTATCGCACGGCGCTGTTTCAGGCGGCACCACCACCGGTGGACCGCAAGCTGGTATTTGAATTCTTCGAGCGCGACTTTGCAAAGGCGAGCCAGAATGACCGATAATCGCGCGGGCGTGCATATCACGCCGTTTGGCAGTTTCGGGCATGTCCGCGACTGGGTGTTCGATCTGGATAATACGCTTTACCCTGCCGAGTGCGATCTCTTTGCCGAGATCGATACGCGGATGACAGATTTTGTCTCGCGCCTGCTGATGCTGCCGCCGGCAGAAGCACGCAAGGTCCAGAAACAATACTATGCGGAGTATGGCACCACGCTGGCTGGCCTCATGACAGTTCACAAGATAGACCCATCTGACTTTCTGGGTCACGTCCACAAAATAGACCTGAGCCCCCTGCCAGACCTGCCGAACCTGCGAAGCGCGCTGGAGCGTCTGCCGGGGCGCAAGTTTGTCTATACGAACGGCTCGCGCGGCCATGCCGAGCAGGTGACCGACAAGATGGGGCTCTCACATCTGTTCAATGGCAGTTTTGGAATCGAGGATTCCGATTATGTGCCCAAGCCAAAGCCTGCCTCCTATGCCGCCTTCCTGAAACTGCATGATGTCGACCCCCACGGCGCGATCTTCTTCGAGGATCTCGCGCGCAACCTGGCGCCCGCCAAGGATGTCGGTTTCACCACGGTTCTTGTCCATTCGGAGAAGGACTGGAGCCATGAACCGATCGAGGCGCGTCCTGCGAACCTCTCTGATGTTCTTGGGGATGACGGGCCGGATCACATCGACTATGTGACGGGCGACCTTGCCGCTTTTCTCGAAGCGGCGATTGAAACACTCTAAGCCTGCCCACCGGAGACTCGCCGAAATGACCCACGCCCTTGCTGACGTAATCGACCGCGCCTGGGAGCGCCGTGATGAGCTTTCCACCGGAACAACCGGTGAAGTGCGCGAAGTTGTCGAGGCTGCTATCGACCTGCTGGACAAGGGCGAAGCACGCGTTGCAAGCAAGGAAGCTGATGGCAGCTGGACCGTGCACCAGTGGCTGAAGAAGGCCGTGCTCCTGTCGTTCCGCCTGAACGCGAATGGCATTGTTCCAGGCGGCCCCGGCCCAGGCACATGGTGGGACAAGGTGCCGTCGAAATTTGAAGGCTGGGGTGAGGCGGACTTTATCGAAGCCGGTTTCCGCGCCGTGCCGCCGTGCGCCGTGCGCCGGGGCGCCTTCATCGCGAAGAATGCCGTGCTGATGCCGTCCTATGTGAACATTGGCGCCCATGTGGGCGAAGGCACCATGATCGACACATGGGCCTCAGTCGGCTCGTGCGCGCAGGTCGGTGCGAACTGCCACATCTCCGCCGGAACGGGTATCGGCGGCGTCTTGGAGCCGCTGCAGGCCAATCCGACCATCATTGAAGACAATTGCTTCATCGGCGCGCGGTCTGAAGTGGTTGAAGGCGTGGTTGTGGGTGAAGGATCGGTGATTGCGATGGGCGTCTTCATCACGCAGTCGACCAAGATCGTGAACCGCCAGACGGGCGAGATCAGCTATGGCAAGGTGCCGCCCTATTCGGTCGTCGTCCCGGGAACGCTGCCCGACAAGAATGGCGGACCATCGCTGGCTTGCGCCGTGATCGTGAAAACGGTGGATGCCCAGACGCGGTCCAAGACCGGCGTCAACGAGCTGCTGCGCGACTAGGCTGGCAGGGGCCCGCTGCCGACCGAATCATTTTTTGATGAGAGAAGCTGCTTCAGGGCAGACTTGAGCTGGCGCGGAAGCGTGGGCTTGCGGCAGATCGGAGCTGATTGATAGCGCGCTCGGAGAATGTCCTCAGCCGAATGGCCTGTATTGAACAGGAAGGGGATGCCCCGTGCGGCAAGGATATCGGCGACCGGGAACACAAGCTGTCCAGCCACATCCACGTCGAGAATGGCCGCATCGGCTTCGATTGATTCGGCAAGTTTCATGGCTGCTTGAATCGTATGGGCGGAGGCAACAGCGGCCCCGCCCATTTCGGCGACCATGTCTTCAAGATCCATCGCGATGAGGATCTCGTCTTCGACAATAAGGATTTGAGGCGGCTTGGTCATATTGGTCAAATGAACAGGCCCTCCTTTCGTTCCCATTTTCATGCAGCTAGTTTCTAACAAGCTACCTCAGATGGTTAACATTCCCGTTAACGGCGCACGTTTTCCCGTAGATTCTTAGTCAAACATGACAACCTGTCGAGCGACGGAACCCTTGTTATCTTTAAGATTCTGGAGCGCACCGGTCAACCCGTCAAGACCGATCCGATCGGACACAAGGTCGTCGAGGTGGAGTTTTCCCTGTTGGTAAAGTGTCACAAGTCTTGGGAAATCAATGCGGAAGCGGTTCGAGCCCATGACCGCACCCTGTAGCCGCTTTTCTGTAACAAGCAGTTCGATTCCCGGGATTTCAATGTTCACGCCGGGCGGGATCATGCCGATCACCGTCATCACGCCGCGCGGGCGCATCATCATGTAGCCCTGCTCGGCCGTCAGCTTCAGACCGACGCATTCGAAGGCATAGTGAACGCCGCCTTGCGTCAGTTCCTTCACCTGTTCGACCGGGTCGCCATTCTTTGGATTAACAAAGTCGGTGGCGCCAAATTTCTTCGCCATGGCCAGTTTTTCGTCTGAAAGGTCGACAGCGATGATCCGCGAGGCACCGGCAATCGCCGCGCCATTGATCGTGGAGAGGCCGACACCCCCGCAGCCGAGCACGGCCACGGTCGAGCCAGGCTCGACTTTCGCGGCGTGGAACACGGACCCGACACCCGTTATGACGCCGCAGCCGATCAGGCAGGCGCGGTCCATCGGCATGTCATTGTCGATGACGCAGAGCGTATTCTCGTGGACGAGGATCTGTTCGGCAAAGGAAGAGAGGTTAAGAAACTGGGAGACCTTTTCCTTGCCGATCGACAGGCGGGGCGCCTCTGTCGGGCCGCGCTTGAACTGTTCGCCGTTCACCGTGTGGCAGACCGACATATGGCCTGTGAGGCAATATTCGCAGGTGCCGCAGAAAGGCGAGAGGATCGAGACGACATGATCGCCGGGCTTTACCGCGCTGACCATGGAGCCGACCTGCTCGACAATGCCTGCGCTCTCATGGCCGAGGATGACCGGCATTTCGGTCGGAAAGGCGCCGTCCCAGAAGTGCACGTCCGAATGGCAAACACCGACAGCCTTCAGCCGCACGAGCACTTCGCGCGGGCCGGGCTTGGAGATCGTGACCTCTTCGATCGAGAGCGGCGCATTGGGCGCCCGCATGACGGCAGCTTTCATCGTGTTTCCTCCGGTTTGGCCCGGCGCTCGCTTGATGGCGCACGGGTCTCAGCCGCCAGCATTGCGCAGCGGCCGGGATTTGAACAGCCCGGCCGCTACGTAAGGCAGTTTATTCTTCGCTGGCTGCCTTCACGAGACCGCTGGCGCGGCCCATGACGTGGAAGATCTCGTTCTGCTCCATGACGCCGGAAACGAGTTCCGAGCCGGGGCCGGTGGCGAAGATCGCCACGTCGTCGCCACCATGGGTTTCAGAGCCCATGAACACCAGCGAGGGCTGCTGGAAGTCGGGATCGGTCGTGTCGACATCGGAGAGGTCTTCGCGCGTGCAGTCCGGCTCGCCTTCAACCATGCGGCAGGCGGTCATGCCGCTGGCATAGGAGAGCGTCGTGTAGGGCTTGCCGTCCTGCGCCATCATGTGGTCGTCGTCGAGGCCCGTCGCGACCTTGCCGAGGATCGGGTTTCCGCGCTGGGGGTAGCCGGAAATCGTCATCGTGTGGGAATGGTCGGCGGTGACGATGATCAGCGTGTCGTCATTGTCGGTCATGTCGAGGGCTGCAGCGATGGCCTGGTCGAACGCGTCGGTCTCGTCGAGCGCGCGGGCGGCATTGACGCCGTGGTGGGCATGGTCGATGCGGCCGCCTTCGACCATCAGGACAAAGCCGTCCGGATCCTGCGACAGGCGGGTGATGGCTGCCTTGGTGAGATCAACCAGCGAAGGCTCGCCGGCCGTATCCTTGGCGCGGTCTATTTCGAACTGCATATGCGAGCGTTCGAACAGGCCGAGGACTTTCACATTCGAGGTAAAGTCGGTGGCATCGAAGCCTGCCTGGTCGGTGATGTAGACATGCTCGGGCCCCTTGGCGACCCATTCGGCGGTCAGGTCGCGGCCATCCTTGCGGCTGCCGGTCTTGCCGTCGTTTTCCGGGTCGGCTTCAGCTTCGGTCAGGAAGGCGGAGCGTCCGCCACCCATGGCGACTTCGAACCCGTCGCCTTCCGGCCATTCGATCAGCTGGCGGGCGATATCCTTGCAGTCTCCCGCATCGCCGCCCTTGAGATCCGCGTCGGATTCCCAGTCGCGGTTCGGGGTTTCCGAATAGGTCGACCCCGGCGTTGCATGCGTGATGCGGGCCGTGGAGACGATGCCGGTCGCAAGGCCTTCGCGCTCGGCAAGGTCGAAGATGGAATCGGTGCCGTTGCCTTGTGCCAGCGCGCAATTGTTGCGGGTGGCTTCCTTGAGGACGCCAAGCGTGCCGGAATTGACTTTCACACCAGCGGTCATGGCCGTCGCGGTCGAGGCGCTGTCGGCCACCTGATAGTCATGGCTGTAGGTTTTCGAGAGGGCCATGTGCGGCAGGGTTTCCATCGTCAGCGAGTAGGACTCGCCGTCAAGGCCGCGCTTCTGGCCGGCATAGATGCGGGCGGCGGTGACGGTGGGAATGCTCATGCCGTCGCCGATGAAGAGGATCACGTTTTTCGCGGGCTTCACGCCTTGCGTGTCAATGCGCTTCTGCACGGCGGCCGCGGCTGAGACATAATAGGAATCGCCTGCCTGTTCCGGCACGAGGCCCGGGCGGAGCGGGGCAGGGGGCGCAGCGGTTTCGGTGGTGGCCAGTGCGTCAGGCGCTTCGGCAGGCGGCGGCGTTGTACAGGAGGTGGCGGCGAGCGCGAGGCCCGTCATGAGGGCGGCGATGGAAGTGCGCATGTCTTTGGTTCCCCGATCAGATACGATGGGGGGAGTGATAGACGAGTTTTGTGGCAGTTTCGATTCAATCGCCGCGATTTAGTCGATCGGGACCGGTTTTCCGCGTTGCGAGAGCCACACAGCCACGAGAATGGCCACGGCGCCGCCAGCTTGCAGGGCAGTGAGCGGTTCGTCGAACATGACCCATGAAATGGCCGCCGCGACAACGGGCTGGACGACCACGAGGACGCCGGCAATGGCGGCGGGTGTTCGCCCCAACCCTGCAATGATGAGGCCCTGACCCATGATCTGCACGAAAATGGCCAGGAAGAGGGGCACGCCGAAGCCATTGAGTGTGGCCGGCAGGCGCGGTTCGCCCGACACCAGCAGAATAAGCCCGCCGACGCAGACTTCCACAATGGTCAGCCAGAATATGGTCTCGATACCGCCAAGGCGCCGCCGGGCAAGTTTCGAGCAGAGCATGTAGCCCGAGACGAGCAGCGCTGCCCCGAGGGCCAGCAGGTCGCCGCGTATGTCGCCTTTGCCGCCGACTTCTCCGCCCAGCGACAGGGCCGCGGCGCCTGCGACTGCCAGCAGGATGGCAACAAACCAGATATTGGTCGGGCGCTCCTTCAGGAATAGCCAGGCGACGAAACCGACGGACACGTTGCCGAGGTTCACGATGAATGTCGCATTCGACACGGTGGTCAGCGTCAGGCCCCAGTGCCAGAGGGCAATGTCGAGCGTGAAGAAGGTGCCGGCGAGCAGCACGAACCGGTTTGGGGGGCGCGGCGCCCGGCGCTCGATCAAGAAGACGAGGCCCAGCAAGAGCGGGGCGGCAAAGACATAGCGCCAGAAGGCGATGCCCTGCGGCCCCAGTTCGCCCAGTCCCAGCCGGAGGCCGATGGGTGCAAAGCCAATGCATATGCCGCCGGTCAGGACCATGAGCGGTCCGATCCAGTGACGTGTCAGGGGTGTTGAGTGTGTTTCCAGGGAGGTCATGCGGCGCTGGTCATGGCCCGGATATCGTCTGGTGTCATCCCTTCTTCGCGGTAGGCCGACAATCCCTTGTCGCCGGCGCGTTTGGAGAGCTTTTTACCGTCGGGGCCAAGGACCAGCGGGTGGAAGCGGTAGAGCGGCGTCGGCCAGTCCATCAGCGCCTGCAAAAGGACATGCACACTGGTCATGGCGCGTATGTCTTCGCCGCGAATGACATGGGTGACGCCCTGCAGCGCATCATCGTGGCAGCAGGCGACATGGTAGCTGGCGGGCGTGTCCTTGCGGGCTAGGACGACATCGCCGAACGCTTGCGGGTCAGCCCGGACCGTTCTTGGACAGTTCGCAGTCTCTTCCATGTACGACAGTGTGCCGTAGCGTGGCCCGAGTGCGTCCCTTGCCCGGGCAAGGGACAGCCGCCAGGCAAAGGCATGGCCCCGGCTCAGGTACTCGGCTTCCTCTGACGGCGAAAACGGCTTGCCGACATAGCCGGCTTCGTCCGGGTCGACGCCGGCGGGCAGGGCGGCGGCGATCTCGCGCCGGGTCTTGAAGCAGCGATAGATCAGGCCGCGTTCATTGAGGCTGTCGATGACCTTCGCATAGTTGTCGAAATGGTCCGACTGGCGCCGGACGGGGCCGGACCAGTCGAGGCCCAGCCATTTCAGGTCGGCGAGAATGGAGGCCTCGTATGCCGGGCGGCAGCGGGTCTGGTCGATATCCTCAAGGCGCAGCAGCACGCGTCCGCCAGCTGCGCGGGCCGCATCCCAGACATGGAAGGCCGAGGCCGCGTGGCCGAGATGCAGGTGCCCCGTGGGGGACGGCGCGAAACGGGTGACAAATTCTGACACGTGCCCTCCCATTGATGCCGCATGGCGATGCTAGCGCGGGATCGCCCGGTCTAACAGTGATTACCTGTTGCCACAGAAGGGCAAGGCTCGTATCGCCTTGGCGTTAACGAGGTCAATTGCCATGCTGGAAACAGGCTGGTTCACGGCAGCTGAAGACTGGGTCGAGACGCATGCGCTCAGTGCCCATGAGTTCGCGACGTTCGGGTTCGCGATGGCCGTGCTCCTGTGCCTTGTGCTGATTTTCCTCCTGTTCTCGGGCCTTCGCGCGCTTGTGACGCGCATGCGCAACGCAGCCGGTGCACGGGCTTTCCGCCGCAGCAAGGAGCCGGGCTATCGCATCCTTCTGGCGCGGCCAACGGGGCCGGGAGCCGGGCGGACGCGCAAATGGCTGACAGCGGCCATCCAGGACCATCTCGCCGAGTTCAATTTCGGCGCGCCTTTCCGCGTTGTCAGCACAGGCCAGATCACGGGCGGCTCGGAGCAGAAAATTCTGGCTGAGGCCCGCAAGCGCCTCGCGACGGCGGATGCCGACATGCTGGTCTGGGCGAGCCGCATCGGCAAGGGAGCGGATGGGCTGGTCGTTCAGGGCCTGTCGCGCGGCGGCGGCCTGCGGGCAGACGAAGCCCGGGCCTTCAGCATTCCGCTGCCCGGTCGCTTTGACGCGCTGGACGGCGAGATGCCGCGGGTCGCGGCCTACCTGCTGGCCAAGAAGCTGCAGCCGGCGCTGGCCAATCCGCAGGCCTTCAGGCCTGAAAAGATGAAACTGCTCGCCGAAGCGCTGGACGGGATGATGGCGGGGGCAGGGGGCGTAGCGCCTGTTGTGCGGAGCGAGCTTGAGGCCGACTTCTGTGCATCCGGCGTGCATGTGGCGGAGGCCATGGGCGACCTGGCCGCGCTCGACCGGGTGATCACCATGCGCCGCGCGCACCTCGAAGCGGTCGACACGACATCCGACTCAGCGCTTGTCCTGCAGGCCCGGATGGATCTTGGGCGGGCCCTGCTCGCCCGCGCAGAGAAACAGTTCGACCAGAAGACGGTTCAGGAGGCGATCGCCCAGCTGTCGCTGGTGGTTGAGGCCCTGAGAGGCGATCCGGCCATCCAGAAGGCACAGACCGCCTCGGACGCCATGTTCAAGGCGCAGACCATGATCGAGACGCGCAAGCGCTTCTCGATGAATTTCGGCTCCTAGACCCTCCCGACATGAAAAGGGCTCATCCTGAGCGAAGTCGAAGGACGAGCCCTGTACGATCATCTCTGGAAGCCCGCGCCCATCCTTCGACTTCGCTCAGGATGAGCGCTCAGGGAGCAAGACCCGGAATGTCCTAGACGCTGAGCCCGATCGGGCAGGACACGCCCGTGCCGCCAATGCCGCAATAGCCTGCCGGATTCTTGGCGAGGTATTGCTGGTGATAGTCCTCGGCATAGTAGAACTTATCGATCGGCTTGATCTCGGTCGTAATGCCCGCGCTGTGACCGGAACGGGCCAGCGCGCCCTGATAGGCCTCGACCATCTGATGGGCCGTGTCTTCCTGCGCATCGCTGGTCGTGTAAATGGCCGACCGGTATTGCGTGCCGACATCCCCGCCCTGGCGCATACCCTGGGTCGGGTCGTGACTTTCGAGGAAAAGTTTCACCAGCTCGCCATAGGTGACCTTTGACGAGTCAAACACGACGCGCACGACTTCCGTATGGCCCGTGCGGCCGCTGCAGACTTCCTCATAGGTCGGGTTCGGGGTCGGTCCGCCGGCATAGCCGGCGGCGGTCATCCAGACGCCATCCTGTTGCCAGAACTTGCGCTCGGCGCCCCAGAAACAGCCGAGGCCGAAAATGGCGACTTCAAATCCGGCGGGCGTTTCGCCCTGAAGCGGACGATGAAAGACGAAATGTTCGGCAGCCGTCGGGATGGCGGCGCTGCGGCCGGGAAGGGCGCTCGCGGCATCCGGAATGGTTGCGGGTTTGGTTGAGAACAACATGGTGCGGTCTCCTTTGCTGACAGGAATATGGGGCTGCGTGCTGCGAACGGCAATCACGGTCTTGCGAGCGGCCATGCGTTCCGCTATGGCCCTGTGCTTCGCGAAGGCGATGGTGAGGTGGCCGAGTGGTCGAAGGCGCACGCCTGGAAAGTGTGTAGGCTAGCAATAGTCTCCAGGGTTCGAATCCCTGTCTCACCGCCAGCCCGGCTTCCATCCGGACAATCGACAGGCCTAACGCAGCTGGCTGTCCTTGCTGCCGCGGCGGTTGATGCCGGAATGGACGCGGGCCTTGTCGCGCTCCGACTGGCATTTCACGCACGTACGCACACCCGGAACCGCCTTGCGGCGCGCTTCGGGAATGGGTTCCTCGCATTCGTCGCAATGGGTTGCGCTTGCACCCGCAGGAATGCTGGCGCGCGCATTGCGCACGGCATCCTTGATGCTGTCGTCGATCTGATCCTGTACGGCGCCATCCCGCGCCCAGCCATTGGCCATGTCGATTCCCGTTTCCTGTATGTTCCAGTATTGAGAGATAAGTCTCCGGTGTCCCCATTCCAATGAGTGCGACTGCAGGCGGGTTCCATACGGGCATGATGAAAAACGCCGGCCTCCTTTCGGAGACCGGCGCATTCATTCAGGCAATCAGGCAGGCTTAGAACTTGTAGCCAACCGCAATCGTTGCGGCGCCCGTGTCGGTGTCTTCGAAGTCATAATAGGTGTAATCACCACGCAGCTGCCAGCTGTCGGTCAGGTCATAGGTCAGACCTGCGCCGAGGGCAGGGCCATCAGCCGAATCCTCGATCACGGCGAGCGTTGTGCCGCCGGGTGTGATGACCGAAGCGTCAACGTCGATATAGGCATAACCGGCGCGGGCCGAGACATTCAGGCGCTCGGTCAGTGGCACGCTGGCGCGACCGTAAAGGCCAACCAGGTAGTTCAGGCCGAGGTCACCCGAAGCGGCGATCACGTCATTGAGGTCCGTGTCCTCATTGTCGTCGAGATCGAAGTCGTCTTCGTCGACATTGTAGTCGAACTCACCATCATCGATGCCGGACGTCACGTCGGCTTCGAGGGAGAACATCGGCGTGAACTGGTAGCCGACGCGGCCTGTGATGGCGTTGGTGTCGATACCGGAATCAGCACCGTCAGGCTCGATGTTCACATAGGAATAGCCGCCCTGCACATAGAGGCCGGTATCTTCCTGAGCGACGGCGGGGGCGGAAAGGCCAAGGGCAATCGCGGCAGCGGACGAGGAAATGATCAAAAGCTTTTTCATGGGAGGAAATCCTTTGGTTTAGGCATCCCGAACTGTTCGGGACATGGTGCGCTAACGGCTCCCATGAGCGCCGCGTTCCAGCCCCGCATGTGCGCTGAATCCTGCTGTGGCAATTGCAGCACACTTTGTTAAAGGGCGTTAACGTTCCGACCTGTATTCGAGCCAACAGTTCGCGGTAAAAATGCGCCTGAATTAGCCCGAAACGTCGCTGTTTTCCGGTCAATTTGGCTGAATGGCACAAGCACTATTTAGACATGTCGGCCTAGAAACTTGGCTTCTCCCGAAACCAAGGATTGGTTCGCCTGAACTGCATGCGTCGTTTTATTGGTAATCTGATCCGCGCAAGCGACAGGATGCTGCCCTCATGGTTGCATAATGACATCGCATTCCTCATCGCGGGAAGTGCCCTGACCATCATGATCGGCGGTCAGTACGATCTGTTTGAGCGGTTCGCTGCGTTTTCTGCCAAGCATGAACACTGGAACATTGATGAGTTCGCGCTGGTCTTCATCTCGCTATCGATTCAGGCCCTTATCATTGCGGCGCTGCGTTATCGGCAAATGCAACGGGAACACGCCCGGCGTGTGGTTGCCGAGCAGACCATGTCGGATCTTGCGCTAGCGGATTCGTTGACGGAACTTCCCAATCGCAGGGCCTTCCACCGGGTCCTGCAGAACCTCACCGAGGCCGGCAATGGATCATGCGTCCTGTTCATGATCGATCTGGACCGGTTCAAGCCGGTCAATGACCTGCATGGACATGGCGTCGGTGATACCGTGTTGCGGGAACTATCGGCCCGCCTCAGAAACGTGTCCCAGGGTGCGGCCATATTTGCGCGTCTCGGCGGCGACGAGTTCGCTGTCCTTTATAGCGGCGCACAAACACTGGAAATGCGCACCGCAATTGCCACACGCATTCTGGCCGAGATGGAAAAGCCGGTCAGGATTGGCGCCATAGTCTGTACGGTGGGAGCAAGCATCGGTATCGCCACCTGTGCGCCGGATGCTGCGCTGTCAGGTGATGAACTCATGCGCCGCGCCGATCTCGCCCTCTACAGGGCCAAGGGGTCGGGCAGGGGGACGTTCTGTCACTTCCGGCACGAAATGAGCGATCAGCTGGCGGCGCGCAAACGCCTCGAGCACGACCTGCAGCGCGCGCTGACCAATGGCGAGATCCGCGCATATTACCAGCCGCTTGTGCGCCTGTCGGACGGGCGTGTCGAAGGTTTCGAGGTTCTGGCGCGGTGGCTGCACCCTGATCTCGGCATGATCATGCCGGATGCCTTCATTCCAATTGCCGAGGATACGGGCCTGATCCAGCAAATGACGATGGCGCTGATCCGCGAAGCCTGCTCGGACCCGATGCACCAGGCCGGGCAGCACTATCTTGCCATCAATATTTCCGCGTCCCTGCTCAATCGCGATCTCTGCGCGCATGTGGTCAAGATTATCCAGGCCGTTGGTTTTCCCGCAGAGCGGCTGGAGCTGGAAATCACCGAAAGCGCCCTGATCAATGATATCGAGGCGGCCGGTCTTGTCCTGGCGCAGCTGCGGCGTGCGGGCTTCTCGCTGGCGCTTGACGATTTCGGCACGGGCTATTCCAGCCTTACGCACCTGCGCAAACTGCCGATCAACAAGATCAAGATCGACCAGTCCTTCATTGCGACCATGACGCACAACCCGACCAGCCGGAAGATCGTCGAGGCGCTGGTGTCGCTCGCAGCCAGCATGGATGTGGAAGTGACAGCCGAGGGTGTTGAGACCAGCGACATGGCGTTCCAGTTGCGCGACATCGGGTGCCTGACGGCGCAGGGCTATTATTTCGGGCGCCCGTCCATGCCGTCGTCCGTGAATGCGTTCAGTCCTCTGGCGCATGACCAGCTTGAGCGTCTCAAGGCCATGATCGCGCGCCCCGATGGCGAGCAGCCATTGGCTCAGGCCGTAAATGTCTCCGGCCCGGCCACCATGGGACTGGCCCGCGCGCCCCGCGCCTGAGGGCCCGAAGTGTGGACGTAGGCCCGGTGCTGGCGTAACGGGCATGTCATGACCCACGTGAAGATATGCGGCCTTATCGATCCGGACCTCGTGCGCTTTGCGGCGCGTGAGGGGGCCGACTGGATTGGCTTCAATTTCGTCCCGGGCAGCCCGCGCCGCGTGACGCCGGAAGCGGCGGCGAGCCTCTTGCTACAGGTCGGCAAGGCGCGGCCCGTGGCGCTGATGGTCGATCCGACCGATGCCGAGGTGGACGTGATTGTTGCGCTCGGCTTCCCGGTGCTGCAGCTGCATGGCGCCGAGACGCCAGAGCGGCTGGCCGAGATCAAGGCGCGTACCGGGCGCGAAGTCTGGAAAGCGCTGGGCGTTGCCACGCGCGCCGACCTGGACACCGCCAATACGTTCGTGAGCGCGGACAAGCTGCTGATCGATGCCAAGCCGCCAAAGGATGCGGCCTATTCCGGCGGTCATGGGCAGGTGTTCGACTGGGCAATCCTCGACGGATGGCAGCCTGCGGCGCCCTGGATGCTCGCGGGCGGCTTGACGCCGGACAATGTCGCCTCAGCTATTGCCGCGACAGGAGCGCCCGCAGTTGATGTCTCCTCTGGCGTCGAGCGGGTACGAGGGTTAAAGGACAGAGAGCTGGTGCGGGCCTTTATCCGCGCCGCGAAGCAGCCCTGAGCGCGCCTGGCGCGTCTTCGGGACAGGAAACAAAGGCATGACGATGGACCTGCGCAATACCTGGGACAAATGGCCGGACGCAAACGGCCGGTTTGGTGAGTTCGGCGGACGCTATGTCGCCGAAACGCTGATGCCGCTGATCCTGGACCTTGAGAAGGAATACCGGGCGGCCAAGCTGGACCCCGCCTTCAAGGCGCAGATGGACGACATGTGGGCCCATTATGTCGGCCGCCCGTCCCCGCTCTATTTTGCCGAGCGCATGACCGAGCACTTCGGCAAGGCCAAGATCTATTTCAAACGCGATGAGCTGAACCATACCGGCGCGCACAAGATCAATAACTGCCTTGGTCAGGTCCTGCTGGCCATGCGCATGGGCAAGACACGCATCATCGCCGAGACGGGCGCCGGCCAGCATGGCGTTGCGACGGCGACGATCTGCGCGCGTTTTGGCCTGAAATGCGTGGTCTTCATGGGCGAGACCGACGTCGAGCGCCAGAAGCCGAACGTTTTCCGCATGCGCCTTCTGGGCGCCGAGATCGTGCCGGTGTCTTCCGGCACGGGTACGCTGAAGGATGCGATGAACGAAGCCCTGCGCGACTGGGTGACCAACGTGGACGACACGTTCTACTGCATCGGCACGGCCGCTGGCCCGCACCCGTATCCTGAGATGGTGCGCGACTTCCAGAGCATTATCGGCATCGAAGCCCGCCAGCAGATCCTTGAGCGCGAGGGCCGTCTGCCGGATGCCGTGATGGCCTGTATCGGTGGCGGCTCCAACGCCATCGGCCTGTTCCACCCGTTCATCAATGATGAGGGCGTGCGCCTGATCGGCGTCGAGGCGGCGGGACATGGCATCGAGACGGGTGAGCATGCGGCGGCGCTGAATGGCGGCAAGCCCGGCATCCTGCATGGCAACCGCACCTATTTGCTGCAAACCGATGACGGCCAGATCGTCGATGCGCACTCGATCAGCGCTGGCCTAGACTATCCGGGCATCGGGCCGGAACATGCCTTCCTGCGCGATACGGGCCGGGCTGAGTATCTTTCATGCACTGACGATGAGGCGCTGGCTGCATTCCGGCTTTGTACCCAGCTTGAGGGCATCATTCCGGCGCTGGAGCCCGCGCACGCGATTGCGCGCCTTGGCGACGTCCTCGATACAATGGACAAGGACGGCCTCCTGATCATGAATCTCTGCGGCCGCGGCGACAAGGATGTGTTCAGCGTCGCGAAGGCTCTGGGGTTTGAGATTTGAGCAGCGGCGAAACATTCTCCGTTGGGCTGCTTGTGCGGTTGAGGTCGGGTGGACCTCAGATGACCGTCTTCAGTGTTGAGGACGACGTTGTGACTTGTCACTGGTTCGTAAAAGACGAATTGAAGCAAAAACCTTTCAAGGCCGATCAATTGCAGGAAGCCGAAATTGAGCAAATGAGTGATCACGAACTTGCCCGAAGGATCGCCTTCATCTTGGAAAAAGATAAGCGTTCAGGAGATAGTGAATGACCATTCTCCTCATCCGCGTTACCTGCCCGTCGCGCCGTGTCGCCGAGGAAATTGCTGACGCCGCTGTCGAGCGCCGCCTGTCGGCCTGCGCCAATCTCGAAGGGCCGGTCACCTCCACCTATCGCTGGAAAGGCGTGGTCGAGCATGCTTTCGAGTTCGTTCTGTGGATGAAGGCGCCCGAGGCACACTGGACCGAGATCGAAGCGCTGGTGAACGAGATCCACCCCTATGAGGTGCCCGCCATTGTCGCGCTGCCTTGCGCCCATGTCTCCGCGCCTTACGAGGCCTGGGTCAACGAAAATACGGATTCCTGATGCCCACTTCCCGAATTACGGCACGCTTTGACAAGGTTAAAGCGGAGAAACGCGCAGCATTGGTTGCTTACCTCATGGCGGGCGACCCGGACCTTGAAGGCAGCTTTGCCTCCATGCAGGCCCTGCGGGACAATGGCGCCGACATTATCGAGATCGGCGCGCCCTTCACTGATCCCATGGCGGACGGCCCGTCCATTCAGCGGGCCGGCCTGCGTGCGCTCGCCAATCATACCAAGCTGATCGACGTGATCTCGCTCGTCGCGCGCTTCCGCGAAACCGATCAGGAAACGCCTGTCATCCTGATGGGCTATGCCAATCCCGTGCATTCGCTGGGCTATGCGGCCTTTGCCGAAGCGGCCCATGCGGCTGGCATTGATGGCACGATCCTCGTTGACCTTCCGCCGGAAGAAGACGCAGAGCTGCGCGCCGAATATGCCAAGCACGACCTCTCCGTCATCCGCCTCGCCACGCCAACCACGCATGAAGCCCGCATGGCTAAAGTGGCCGATGGCGCTTCTGGCTTCGTTTATTTTGTCGCCGTTAACGGTGTTACAGGCGCCGGATCGGCTGATCCTGAGTCCATCGCCGGGAACGTCGAGATGGTGCGACGCGTATCAGGATTGCCCGTCTGCGTTGGTTTTGGTGTGAAAAATGGTGTACAGGCTGCAGAAATGGCTAAAATCGCCGATGGGGTTGTCGTAGGCTCCGCTTTCGTGGAGCATGCTCAGTCAGCCCACGAATCGGGTGATTATTCAAAAGCGCCGCGGGGAATGGGCGCATTGGCAGGGGAACTGAGCGCAGCGATCGCTGCGGTGGTTAAAGCGTAGAGGCTGTTACGGTCTTTAAGGAGTTAAGGCATGAACTGGATCACGAAGGTCACTCCCCCTGGCCTGAAGACCATGCTCGCCAAGAAAGAGACGCCGGATGACCTTTGGGTCAAATGTCCTGCGTCCGGTGAACTTGTCTACAAGACGGACCTTGAAGAGAACTGGTGGGTCACGCCCGCCGGCGCACACATGCGCATCAGTCCGCGCACGCGCTGCCGCCTTCTGTTCGATGAAGAGCGCTGGGAGCCGATCCTGCTGCCGCCTGTTCCGTCCGACCCGCTGAAATTCAAGGACGACAAGCCCTATCCGGCCCGCATCAAGGCGGCCAAGGCCAAGATCGCCGCGCGCGAGAAGCGCGAAACCGAGAATGGCGGCGCGCCTCTTTTGCAGGATGACTGCATGGTTGCGGCCTATGGCAAGATCGGCGGCGTGCCCACCGTGTTGCTGGTGCAGGATTTTGACTTCATGGGCGGATCGCTCGGCATGGCGGCGGGCGAGGCCTTCGTCACCGCTGCGCAAATGGCCCTCGCCCGCAAGGCGGCCTTTGTGGTTTGCACGGCTTCCGGCGGCGCACGCATGCAGGAAGGCACGCTCAGCCTGATGCAGATGCCGCGCACAACGCTGGCCGTGAACGAACTGGCTGAAGCCAAACTGCCTTATATCGTTGTGCTGACCGATCCGACATCCGGCGGTGTCTCGGCCTCCTATGCCATGCTCGGCGACATTCATTTGGCCGAGCCGGGCGCGATGATTGCCTTCTCCGGCCCGCGCGTGATCGAACAGACCATTCGCGAAAGCCTGCCCAAGGGCTTCCAGCGCTCGGAATTCCTGCGCGAAAAGGGCCAGGTCGATATCGTTGTCGACCGCCGCGAGATGAAGGCGACACTGACGCGTATCCTGTCGCATCTCCTGCCCAATTCCCGCCGCCGCGATGATGCGCGCATCACGGCGCTCAGCCAGCCCAAGACCCATGTGCCCAAGGCCGCGGAGACCAAAGGCAAGACTGCTTGATCGGAAACAATGCGGCCCTTGCCGCAGCGCTGGCGCGTTTCGAAGGGCTCTATCCTGAAACCATCGAGCTGTCGCTCGGGCGGGTCGAGGCCGCGCTCGATGCGCTCGGCCGTCCGCAGGACAGGCTGCCGCCGGTCATTCATGTGGCAGGCACGAACGGCAAGGGCTCGACCTCCGCCTTCATGCGCGCCATGGCCGAGGCGGCTGGCCTTACGGTTCATGTCTTTACCTCACCGCACCTCGTGCGCTTCAATGAGCGCATCCGGCTGGCGGGTGAGATTGTCGACGATGCGCGCCTGATCGCCTGGCTCGACCGCACCTTCGAGGCCGTTCAGGGCCTCCAGATCACGCATTTCGAAGCAACCACGGCCGCCGCCCTGCTGGCCTTCAGCGAAGTGCCCGCAGACCTCCTCATTCTCGAGGTCGGCCTTGGCGGGCGCTATGACGCGACCAATGTGATCGCCAAGCCCGCGCTCTGCGTGATCACGCCGATTGATTTCGACCACAAGGCCTTCCTCGGCTCCGATATCCGCAAGATCGCGGGCGAGAAGGCGGGCATCATCCGCCCGGGTCGGCCGGTTGTGACGGCCATCCAGCGCAAGGTATGCGACGAGGTGATCGCCAACGAGGCGGCCCGTCTCGGCGCCCCGCTCTACCGGCTGAAGGCGCACTTCATAGATGCCATGCCGGACGACATTTCCCTGATCGGCGAACACCAACGCGGCAATGCGGCGCTCGCCGCCATGGCCATGCAACTCTTCGGCGCCTCCACCCGCATCAGCCAGGACGCCATCTTCGAAGGTGCGCGCACCGCCACGTGGCCCGCCCGCATGCAGCGGCTGAAGCCGGGTCCGGTGACGGCACTGGCGCCTGAAGCGGAAGTCTGGCTCGATGGCGGGCATAATCCGCATGCGGCGCGGGCGATTGCGCACCATCTGAAAACCCTGCCGGGGCGAACGGTGCTGGTGACGGCCATGCTCGCCTCGAAGGATGCGACCGGCTTCTTCCTGCCCTTCCGCCACCTGAAGCCGGACGTTTTCACCCTGCCCAATGCCCCCGGCCATCGCGGCGCCGAGCCGCACGACCTTGCCGATGCGGCGCGCACGGCAGGCCTGAATGTCACCGCCTGCGCTGACCTCAATGCGGCCGTCAGTGCCGCGGCCGCAACAGACGCCGACCGTATCCTGATCTGTGGCTCGCTCTATCTCGCCGGTGAAGTACTGGCGGCCAATAACGAGCCGCCCGCCTAAGCGTTTCGGTAGCCCTGCCATGCGCAGGGATCGGGTGGCTTGTCCTTGCGCGCCCATGCGACCAGACTGGTACGCAAACGGAGGGACACAGAGATGACCACGCAAAAGGACAAGGCTTTCGCCTTCAAGGCGCTGCACGACAATCCGGGCATGTTCGTGCTGCCCAATCCCTGGGATGTCGGTTCGGCCCGCGTGCTTGCCGGGCTTGGCTTCAAGGCCCTCGCCTCCACCAGCGCCGGCTTTGCCGCCAGCACGGGCGTCGCCGACTACCAGATCACCGGCGACCTGAAGCTCGCCCATATCCGCGCGCTTGCCCCGGCAACGCCGCTGCCGCTGACGGCAGACCTAGAGAACGGCTTCGGCCACAGTCCCGAAACCTGCGCCGAGACGATCCGCCTTGGCGCCGAGGCCGGCCTCGTCGGCGGCTCGATCGAGGATTTCACGGGCGACAGCGCCCGGCCGCAATACGGCATTGCCGAGGCGGCAGACCGCGTGCGCGCCGCCGTCGAGGCCGCCAATGCCTTGCCGTTCCCCTTCCTCGTCACCGCCCGCGCCGAGAATTTCTTCACCGGCGTGCCGGACCTGTCAGACGTGATTGCCCGCCTTCAGGCCTATCAGGAGGCGGGCGCCCATGTGCTCTACGCGCCGGGCCTCAAGACCATGGACGATATCAGGACCGTGCTGGGCGCCGTCGACCGGCCCCTCAATGTGCTGATGGGCCCGCGTAGCCGTTTCGTGCCGATGGCGGAGCTTGAAGCGCTTGGCGTCAAGCGCGTCAGCATGGGCTCAGCCCTCGCCAACACGGCCTATGGCGCGCTGGTCAGGGCAGGGGAGGAACTCCTCGGCCCCGGCACGCTCGGCTTCCTGAAGGGCGCCGCACCGGGCAAGGACCTCGCCGCCCTGATGGCCAGGGGCGCAGACAGCTAGCCGTCATCCGCGCCGACATCCTTCAGGAGATGTGGCGGCAGTATCGTGTGAAGGATCGCATGCGCGCGCCTTTTGTCGGATTGGGTATCTGAAGGGACCTTTGGTTTACCGGAAAAGGGCCAAACCCGTCTGGCGCGGCGCGCCAGCACGTGGAGAATGTTCATCTGAACCTGAAAGCTGGATGTGGAGACGGGGGCTGATCATGGCTTGGTCTCCTTTCAGAGCTTGGAGGTTGGGGCGCGCCGAGGTGCGCCAATGAACGAACACACGTGATACACGAAACGCAAACATTACAAAATGAAAACCGCGCCAAATTGACCGTTACGTCAACGTAAACCTTGCGTCTTTTGCGGTGGACGTCTACTCACGCCGCCATATGTCAAACGTCTCTAAACCAAAAGGGAGCACCGCATGAAGGTCCTCGTGCCCGTCAAACGCGTGATCGATTATAACGTGAAGGTCCGCGTCAAGCCGGACAAAACCGGAGTCGACCTCGCCAACGTCAAGATGTCCATGAACCCGTTCGACGAGATTTCCGTCGAAGAGGCCGTGCGCATGAAGGAAGCCGGCACGGTCACCGAGATCGTGGTTGTCTCCGTCGGCCCGCAACAGGCCCAGGAAACCCTGCGCACAGCGCTCGCCATGGGCGCTGACCGCGGCATCCTGATCAAGACCGACGCGACCGTTGAGCCACTTGGCGTTGCCAAACTGCTCGCCAAGGTCGTCGCCGACGAAAGCCCTGACCTCGTGATCCTTGGCAAGCAAGCCATCGATGACGATAGCAACCAGACCGGCCAGATGCTGGCCGCGCTGCTGGACTGGCCGCAGGGCACGTTCGCGTTCAAGCTGGAGAAAGACGGCGATAAGCTGAAAGTCACACGCGAAGTCGATGGCGGTCTGCAGACTGTCTCGCTCACGTTGCCGGCCATTGTCACGGTTGACCTTCGCCTCAACGAGCCGCGCTATGCGTCGCTGCCGAACATCATGAAGGCGAAGAAGAAAGAGATCGTCGAGAAAACGCCGGAAGAGTACGGCGTCGACATTTCGCCGCGCCTCACTGTCGTCACCGTCACCGAGCCGCCTGTGCGCCAGGCCGGTGAGAAGGTCGAAGACGTTGCGACGCTCGTCTCCAAACTCAAAACCGCAGGAGCTGTGTAATGGCCGTCCTCGTAATTGCTGAACATCACCACGGCGCCCTGTCGGATGCCACGCACAAGGTCGTCACGGCCGCTGCGAAATTTGGCGGCGACGTGGATCTCCTCGTGGCTGGCGAACACGCTGCCGAGGTCGTCCCAGCGGCGGCGAAGGTCTCCGGTGTCCGCAAGGTCCTGAAGGCTGAAGGCGAAAGCCTTCGCAAGCAGACCGGTGAATCCATGGAAGCCCTGGTTGTGCCTCTGATGGCCAACTATGACGCTGTCTTCATCGCGGCCTCGACAACCGGCAAGAATATCGCGCCGCGCATCGCCGCCAGGCTCGATGTCATGCAGCTGTCCGAGATCATCGATGTGGTCGACTCGTCGACCTTCACGCGTCCGATCTATGCCGGCAACGCCATCATGACCGTCAAATCCTCCGACGCGAAGAAAGTCATCACCGTGCGCGGTACGGCTTTTGAAGCGGCTGGCAATGAAGGTTCGGCTTCGGTTGAAGACGTTGCGGCGCCAGAAGGCCCGTTCAAGTCCGAATTCGTGTCCGAAGAGATGGTCAAGTCCGACCGTCCTGAGCTGACCGGCGCCAAGCGCGTCGTCTCCGGCGGCCGTGCCCTCGGCTCGGCTGATGAGTTCAACCGCCTGATCGTGCCACTCGCTGACAAGCTCGGCGCGGCTGTTGGTGCCTCGCGCGCTGCTGTGGATGCTGGCTATGCGCCCAACGATTACCAGGTCGGCCAGACCGGCAAGATCGTTGCGCCGGAACTCTACATTGCCATCGGCATTTCGGGTGCCATCCAGCACCTTGCCGGCATGAAGGATTCCAAGATCATCGTCGCGATCAACAAGGACGAAGAAGCGCCGATCTTCCAGGTTGCCGATTACGGCCTCGTGGCAGACCTCTTCAACGCCGTTCCGGAACTGACCGAGGCGCTCTAGTCATAGCGTTTCCTCCCAAACGTTTGAAAAGCCCGGCCCTCGCGCCGGGCTTTTTATGTTCGGGCGCCTCTGCCCCTTGTCGACGGTGCCTTCCGGTACTGAAGCGTGGTCTTTGACGCAGTGCACAAAAAGGATATGGCTAGGTGTAGCAAAACTTGCACATTCAGGATGGTATCGAGATGGCAGAGCTGAAAACTGTTGGCGTGATTGGTGCGGGCCAGATGGGCAATGGCATCGCGCATGTTGCCGCCCTTGCCGGCTATGACGTCATCATGACCGATATTTCTGACGAGGCACTGGCCAAGGGCGTGACCACGATCGAGGGCAATATGCGCCGTCAGGTCATGCGCGACATGATCACAGACGACGCCATGATGAGCGGCCTGAAGCGCATCCGCACTTCCTCCTCGATCAAGGCCCATGAAGATGCAGACATCGTCATCGAAGCGGCCACCGAAAAACGCGAAGTGAAGGAGCAGATATTCCGCTCGATCTGCGAAATCGTGCCCGCGCACACCTATCTTGCCACCAATACCAGCTCCATCTCGGTTACGCGCCTCGCCTCCGTGACGGACCGGCCCGACAAGTTCATCGGCATGCACTTCATGAACCCGGTGCCGCTGATGAAGCTGATGGAAGTGATCCGCGGCCTTGCGACCAGCCAGGACACATATGAAACCGCCATCACCTTCGCCCAGCGCCTCGAAAAGACCACGACCAATGCCGAGGACTATCCGGCCTTTATCGTGAACCGCATCCTGGTGCCGATGATCAACGAAGCCGTCTACACGCTGTATGAAGGCGTCGGCACGGTGGAGAGCATCGATACGGCCATGCGCCTTGGCGCCAACCATCCGATGGGCCCGCTGACGCTGGCCGACTTTATCGGTCTCGATACATGTCTCTCGATCATGCAGGTCCTGCATGATGGCCTCGCCGACACGAAGTATCGGCCGTGCCCGCTGCTGGTGAAATATGTCGAGGCCGGCTGGGTCGGCAAGAAAGTCGGCAAGGGCTTCTACGACTATTCCGGCGAGCACCCCGTCCCGACACGTTAGGCCAGCGCCGCCCTATTTAACGGGCGTCGATAGTATCTTGAGGGCAGCCGCGCCGAAAAACACGGCAAACACGCCGTCGAACCAGCGCCGCATCCGCGTATAACCGCGAACAATCGCCGGGCTGGAAAACACGATTCCATAGCCAAGGAAAATGCACGCGGCCATCAGTCCAAGCAGGGCGATGATCGTGAACAGGCTCTGGAACGGCGTGCCGACTGGAATGCCGATCGAGTAGAGCGACCCGAAAAACAGAATCGCCTTCGGGTTGGTCAAATGGAGGGCGAGCCCCTTGGCGTAGGCTGCTCTGAAAGACGCCTGCGCGATTCCCACAATCTCTGTCTTGTGCGGGCGGGTGGCCGATATGGCCGACTTGAACGCCAGAAACAGCAGATAGGCGGCGCCGAGATATTTCAGGATACCGAACACCCAGGCGTTCGACACCATCACGGCGCCAAGGCCATAGGCCGCCAGCACTGACCACATTACCGAGCCGGTCGTGACGCCCAGGGCTGTCGCGAGTCCCTGACGGCGCCCTGATGCCATGGAGGCGCCTGCAATGGCCAGTGTTGCGGGGCCCGGGCTCGCCATGACCATCAATGCGGCCAGCAGGATCAGGGAATAATTTACGCCATCCATCACAATCGACCCCTTTGGAAGATCAATAGGCGCGGGTGAATTACAGAGCAATCCCCGCCTTCTGCCGCAGACCTTAATCCGGGATTAACCCCTGCGCCCCAGTTTTGCCTCCTTTCGAGGAGGCTAGAATGGCTCACATATTCAAAGCTCCGCCGTGGCTGACAGCGGCGCTGGTTCTGGCATCAGGCGCGGGGGCCGTGGCGCTCGCTGCGCAGGCCGCGACAGGCGATCCCGCTCCGGTCTACTGGTCGGATGGCGACAGTGGCCGTCTGCCCGATGGTACAAAGTTCCGCCTCCACGGCGTCGACTCACCCGAAACCGGCAGTATGAAACAGCGCGGCGGCGCCAAGTGCGAGCTCGAGCGCATCAAGGGCTATGAAGCCAAGGAAGCCGCTGTCGAGCTGACCCGCGACAAGTCAGCCAAGATCGCCAAGTCCTACGGACCTGACCGCTATGGCCGCCTCGTTGTCGATCTGCAGGTTGCGGGCAAGGACGTGGCAACCACGCTCATCTCCGAAGGCACGCACAAGGCCTGGGATTATGATGGCGGCGAGCGCAAGCCTGACTGGTGCGCTGCGCAGGCCCGCGTGCCTGTTGCCTTCGTCGGCTAGTCCTCCGCCCAGCGCCTGACCAGATTGGAGATGACTTTCTCCAGCGCCAGGTGCTCCGGCTCATCGGCCGCCAGCTTCGTGCCCAGCGCCGCGCGCAAATTCTCCAGCTCGAACAGGGCTGCGCGCGCCTGAGGGTCGCGCACTGCGCTCGCGATCCATCCCACACAAGCCAGCCGCTCGCCGTGTGTCACGGGCCGCACTTCATGGATGTCGCCTGAGGCATAGAGTACGAGGTCGCCCGCTGCCGGCTTGGCCGCATGCGCGCCGCTCTGCGATTCCACTACCAGCTCGCCGCCATCATAGCTGGCCGGGTCGCTGAGGAAGAGCGTGAAGGAGAGGTCGGTCCGCACGCGCTCTTCGCCCGTACCAACATGGGCATTGTCGACATGTGGGCCATAATGGCTGCCGGGCCCTGTGCGGCTCAGCATCAGGCGTGAGAAGCGCGCAGGCTGGGCCGCCGCCTTCAGCACAGGATGGGCTGTAATCGCGTCCATCAGGAATGTGTGCAGGCCTTCGCCCGGCCCGCTTCGCAAATTGGCCTGCAGGTTACGCTTCACCACGCGCGCGCGCCCGCCTGCCGTGCGGGCACCGTCCACCCAATCCAGGGCATCGGCTTTCTTCTGGACGCGGGCCACGTCGCGCGGGCCGAGCAGGTTGGCGATGGTAAGGAACATGGATTGTCCGGACTGCGATTAGTGTTTGAGAATGACTTGCAGATGCCAGCGTATCGGGCGTAGGTTCGGGGCGCAATCGAAACTCCGGGAGCTGCGACAATGACCTACACTCCGAAACGCTGGGCCAGCCTTGGCCTTGGCGCCGCCTTGCTGGGCACGACGAGCCTGACGGCCTGCGGTGACCGCAACGAGCCCGTCCGGGCTGAAGCGCCCGTTGCGGCCCCGGCCCCGGCGCCTGCGCCTGCCGCAATGGCGGGCGAGGGCGGCGAAGGCGGCACGGAGAATGGCGCCATGGCTGGCATGGCGGACATGCAGACCCTGCCGGTCGACAAGCGTATCGCCTTCATGTCAGGCCATGTCGCGGCGGGGCTCGCCCTCTTCCGCGCGGGCGCGCCGGATCAGGCCTCTCGCCACCTGCTTCACCCGGTATCCGAAACGCACGCAGCTGAGCGCGCAGGTATCGATGCGCTCGGCTTTGATGCGGCGATCTTCGAGAAGGTCTCCGCCGACCTTGCCGCCGGCAAGTCAGCCGAAGAGATCGCGCCCGAACTCGACGCCGCCGAGGCAAATATCGCGCTCCTTCAGCAAAACGCGAACGCAGATCCCGTCGGCCAGATCGACTTCCTGATGGACACCTGCATTGCCGAATACAAAGTCGGCGTCGTCAATGGCGACATCGTTGAGGCGGGCGAATATCAGGACGCCTATGGCTTTGCCGTAACGGCCCGTGATATCGCCAAGCGTATCGACAAGCCGGAAGCCGAGGCCGTTGTGATGGAACTGGAACTGCTGGTGCGCATGTGGCCATCCGAGGGACCGCTGGCGGAAAGCATCCCGGCGCCGGTCAACGAGATCGCCGCGCAAGTCAGCCGTGTGAAGCTCGAACTATCCGACCTTCGCTAGGATAGCGTCGATAAAGTTCACCGCTTCGATGGATGACCAGTCGGCATCCCCGGCCAGCCGGGCGATTTCCTTGCCGTCCGGGCCGTAGATCACACTGGTCGGAAAGCCCTGCACGCCGGAATCATACACGATTTCGTAGTTTTCCGGGGGGGCAATATGGAAGGAGATATTGGCGGCGCCAAGTTCGCCGAGGCGCTGAGCGGCATAGTCCTTGTCCTCACTGGAATCGACGCTGACCGCCACGATCTCGAATGCGTCGCCCCCGCGCGCCGTCTGCAGGGCGCCAAGCGACGGCATTTCGCGCTCGCAGGGCGAACACCATGTGGCCCAATAGTTCACCAGCACGGTCTTGCCTTTCCAGGCGTAAAGTGTGACGGGTGTGCCATCGGCAGCAAACATGTTGGCTGTCGGCGCAGCTTCGCCCGAAGAGGCAAAACTCAGCTTCGCCATATCGCCTGTGGCATAGCGTTCGAACGCGTTGGAGGGCGGCTTTCCGCCTGCTGCGCTGAACAGCACATAGACAATTGCACCAAGGGCGACCAAGAAGAGGCCGATAAAGGCTAGGCGGGTCATCGGGAACGGTCTCCTCGCGTCGAATAAAGGATATGGCAATGAACCAGGGCAAAGGCCAGACAATGTGGGGGGGACGCTTTGCCGCGACCCCGTCCGAAATCATGGAAGAGATCAATTCTTCACTGGATATTGACCGCCGCATGGCCGCCGAGGACATCGCCGGATCCCGCGCCCATGCCGACATGCTGGCCGAAATGGGCATCATTACCGAAGCCGACAACGAGGCCATCCAGGGCGGCCTCGACAGCGTGCTCGCCGAACTGCGCGACGGCACATTCCCATTCCGCCGGGCGCTTGAAGACATTCACATGAATGTCGAGGCGCGTCTGAAGGAGCTGATTGGCGAGCCGGCTGGCCGGCTTCACACCGCCCGTTCGCGCAATGATCAGGTCATCACCGACTTCCGCCTCTGGACGCGGACTGCGCTTGATGGCGCGGGGTCGCTGCTGGCGGGCCTGCAGGCCGCGCTCGTCACACGCGCCGATGAAAACGCCGGCACGATCATGCCCGGCTTTACCCATTTGCAGACGGCCCAGCCGGTCACGCTCGGCCACCACCTGCTCGCTTATGTCGAGATGGCTTCGCGTGATCGTTCGCGCCTCGCTGATTGCGCCGTGCGCCTCAATGAAAGCCCGCTTGGCGCTGCCGCCCTTGCCGGCACCGGCTTTCCCATCGACCGCGACATGACCGCCGAAGCCCTCGGCTTCGCCCGGCCCATGGCCAACTCCCTCGATGCTGTTGCCTCGCGCGATTTCGCGCTGGAGGCCCTCGCTGATCTCTCCATCGCCGCCACGCATCTTTCACGTCTCGCCGAAGAGATCGTCCTCTGGACCAGTCCGCAATTCGGCTTTGCAGCTCTCACGGATGCCTGGTCAACCGGCAGTTCCATCATGCCGCAGAAGCGCAACCCGGACGCGGCTGAACTCGTGCGCGCCAAGGCGTCGCTCATCACCGCGAATTACAGCGCCCTGCAAGGCGCCATCAAGGCCCTGCCGCTCGCCTATGCCAAGGACCTGCAGGACGACAAGCGCCTCACTTTCGAGGCCTTCGACACGTTCAACCTCTGTGTCCGCGCCATGACCGGCATGATCGAGACGATCCGCTTCAAGCCGGATGCCATGCGCGCCGCTGCTGCCAAGGGCTTCTCCACCGCGACAGACCTCGCCGACTGGCTGGTGCGCGAGCTTGGCCTGCCCTTCCGCGACGCCCACCATGTCACGGGCACGCTGGTCGCCAAGGCCGAGGCGAAATCCTGCGACCTGGCCGAGCTGTCGCTCGCCGAAATGCAGGACGTGAATGCCGGAATCACGCAAAGCGTATTCGATGTGCTGACGGTCGAGGCGTCCGCCTCATCTCGGACATCTTATGGCGCTACAAGCCCTGTTCGCGTCGCTGAACAAGTGGCACAGTGGAAACAGAGATTGCGACTGGAGTAACCCGAATGAAACGTCCCCTTTTGCTCTGCGCCGCGCTGCTGGCTGCCAGCAGCCTGTCGGCCTGCGGCCTGACCGGCGACCTGAAGCGCCCGGCGCCCCTGTGGGGCGATCCGAACCAGAATACCGAAGCGGCCGACCTGCCGGATACGGCTAAATCCGACCTGCCACCGCTGCCCGAGCGCGATTCCGAAGCCACGACCGATGATGCCGACGACGAATTGCTCGGCGGCACCGACGGGAACTAATCCATGCGCAGGACTTTCGTGCGCATTCCCCGGCTAGGTGCCGGCACACTCGCCGGCGCCCTGCTTCTAAGCGCCTGTCAGGCACCCGGCCCGCGTGTGACGCCCCCTGCGTCGCCCGTCATGCCCCTCACCGTGCTCGTCGAGCCTGTCGAACAGGACGGTGATCGCATCAATCAATGGGGCGGCATCGTGCCGGATACTGCCCCGGCCGTGCCCGTCGAAGATGGCGGCCTCAGCGAACCGGAACCGCGCTAGACCATGCATCATTTCACCTATTCCGATGGCAGCCTCCAATGCGAAGGCGTCAGCCTCGACGCGATTGCCGACGCCGTTGGCACGCCCTGCTATGTCTATTCTGCCGCGACGCTGACACGCCATGCCCGCGTCATTGCCGAAGCCTTTGAAGGGCAGGACTGCCTGATTGCCTATTCGGTCAAGGCCAATGGCAACCTTGCGGTCCTTTCG
Organism: Hyphomonas oceanitis SCH89; assembly: GCF_000685295.1. Lineage (GTDB taxonomy): Bacteria > Pseudomonadota > Alphaproteobacteria > Caulobacterales > Hyphomonadaceae > Hyphomonas > Hyphomonas oceanitis. Next base: position 43,304 of record NZ_ARYL01000005.1, on the reverse strand, counting down.
ACGCTCGCACGCGAAGGCTGCGGCGCGGATGTCGTCAGCGGCGGCGAATTGCAGCGCGCCCTGAAGGCCGGCATCCCGGCCAACCGCATTGTGTTCTCGGGTGTGGGCAAGACCGCCGTGGAAATGGATCTCGCGCTGGAAAAGGGCATCCACCAGTTCAATGTCGAGAGTGCCGGCGAGCTTCGCCTCCTGTCGAAAGTGGCAAGTGCCCTTGGCCGCAAGGCGCCGATCGCCCTGCGCGTGAACCCGGATGTTGCCGCCGGTGGCCACCCGAACATTTCCACCGGGAAGAAGGGCGACAAGTTCGGCATCCCGTGGAGCGAGGCCGAGGCCCTCTATGCCGAAGCCGCCACACTGCCCGGCATCCAGGTTGTGGCCGTCGACGTCCATATCGGCAGCCAGATCGGCGATCTTGTTCCCATGCGCGCCGCCTTCGAGAAGATTGTCGGCCTGACACGCCGCCTGCGAGAGGCAGGCCATGAGATCAGCCGCATCGATGTCGGCGGCGGTCTCGGCATTCCCTACAAGGCGGGCGATGCCCCGGCCCCCCCATCGGCCTATGCCAGCATGATTGCTGAAGTCATGCTGGGCATGGATGTTCAGGTCATCCTCGAGCCGGGCCGCGTCATTGCCGGCAATTCAGGCGTCCTGCTCACCACTGCGCTTTATGAGAAGCCCGCACCCGATCGCACATTCCTCATCCTTGATGCCGGCATGAACGATCTCATGCGCCCGGCGCTCTATGACGCCCATCACGATATCGTGCCCCTGAAAGAACCCGCCGCCGATGGCCCCACAGCCACCTATGACGTTGTCGGCCCGATCTGCGAGTCGACCGACAAGTTCGCCGTCGCACGCGAACTGCCGAAGGTCGCCCCGGGTGACCGGCTCGCTTTCATGTCGGCCGGGGCCTATGGCGCGGTCCTGTCCTCGGCTTACAATGCGCGCCCGCTTGTGCCTGAAGTGCTGGTGACAGGCGACAGGTTTGATATCGTGCGCAGGCGCCCGTCCTTTGACGAAATGATTGAGCTCGAACAGGTACCCGATTGGCTGACACAGACGGCATGAAGGCGATCAACGCCAAGGTTTCCGCCACGTGGCGGACACTGACGCTGTTTGCCCTCGGCCGGGCCTTCTGGCCGCTATTCGTGTTCACCTGCCTCTTCATCGCCATGGCGCTGGCGGGCGTGTTCGACCGTGTCCAGCCGGCAATCGGTGCGGTGATGACGCTGGTCTTCTTCATCGGTGGCGGCCTGTTGCTGCTCCGGGGCCTGCGCCGCTATGATGCCCCGACGCGCCAGGCTGCGCTTGAAGCCCTCGACCGCCAGTCAGACCTGCGCCCCCTTACCAGCCTCGCCGACCGGCCCGCTGATCCATCGCGCGGCGCCCAGACGCTCTGGCGCCACCATCGTGCGCGGCTCCTTTCAGAGCTTGGCAATCTCCACCCGCCTTCGCTCAGTGCGGCATGGAAAGCGCTTGATCCCTATTTCCTGCGGGCAATCCTGCCGGCAGCCCTTATCGCCATTGCCGTTATTGCCTGGAGCGATGCGCCCGGCCGTGTCTACCGCGCCTTCGCGCCAGACTATGGCGCGCTGATGGGCGCTGACGACATGGTCGTAGAAGCCTGGATCACGCCGCCTGAGCATACAGGCCGCGCGCCTATCTTCCTGAAGCCCGGCCTTGATGGTCTGCGCATCCCGAAAGGCTCTGAGGTCACTTTGCGGACGCAGGCGCCGTCTGCGCCCAGACTCGTGATGAAAGGCCGCAAGACCCACAAACAGGCTTTCGTCGCGACGCCCGATGGCGCCTTTGAGGCCAAAGCCAAGGTCATGGAAGACACGCGTCTCTCCGTCCGCTGGTGGGGCGAGCGGGCGGCCTGGCGGCTTCTTGCCTCGCCTGATGATCCCCCGACCGTCAAATTCGTCGTCATTCCGTCCGTCGGCAAGCAGGACCGCATCGAGTTCACATGGAGCGCCAGCGACGACTATGGTGTCACCGCCCTCGAACTCGCCATTTCGCTGCGCGACCCCAACCCCGCGGCGCCAGACGCTGAAGACCGCATGCCGGTGCCCATGCCCGGCGTCACACCCACTGAAAGCACGGACGCCGCCCAGCTCGATCTGACACGCCACCGCTGGGCAGGCCTCCCGGTCAATGTCCGCCTCGTCGCCACGGACGGCGCCGGTCAGGAAGGCACGAGCGACAGCGTTCCCTTCATCCTGCCAGAGAAACTCTTCCTCGAGCCTATCGCGCGCGTGGCGCAGGAAGTGCGCGTCACCGTCCTGCGCGAGCCGCGGCCCTATGCCGAACTGCCGAAAAACGAAGACGCCCTGCATCAGGATGCCCTGAACGCCGAGGCCGCCAACCGCCTCGCTGCCGCCCCGCCGGATGTCCAGAAGGCCGTGCTCATGCTGGACGCGGTCACTTATAAGGGCGAGCAATTCATGCCGGACCTTGGCGCCTTCTTTGCGTTTCGCACCGCGCGCGGCGTGCTTGCCGCGGCCAGCACCAAGGAAGAGGCCGACGCGATTGATCCGCTTCTGTGGGCTCTCGCGCTGAAATCCGAATATGGCAGTTCCGCCGATGCACTCCGCCGCCTCGAAGCCGCTCGCAAGGCGCTTGAACAGGCCCTGCGCGACGGCGCCTCGGAAGACGAGATCAAGCGCCGCATGGAGGCCTTCAAGGACGCGGCCAGCAATTATCTCGCCGCCAAAATGGCTGAGGCCATTGCCAATGGCATGCAGGATGCGCCCTCGAATGAAGACGGCCAGCAATCGGCCGGTGGGCCAAACCTGGGTGGGCAGGATTTTGAGGACATGCTCAAAGCCCTGCAGGATCTCACCGAAACCGGTGCGACAGATCAGGCCCGCCAGCTCCTTTCCGACATCACCAACATGCTGCAGAACCTGGAATTCCAGAAGGGCGGCGGTGGCGGCAAGGGCATGCCTGGCATGCCGGGCGAGAATGCCGAAAATGACGAAGACCTTCCGCCCGAAGAGCAGGAGCTGACCGACGCGATGAAGCGCCTGTCCGACATCCTGCGCGAGCAGCGCCAGCTAAATGATGATACGCTCGCGCAGGAACGCGGCGAACGACCCGGACAGCAACCGGGCACGGAGCCCGGCCAGCAGCAGGGCCAGCAACCCGGCGGCGAAGACCCCTCCGGCGATCAGCAGGCCGGCGATGGGTCGCAGCCGGGCGAGACGCCGGGTGAAGGTAGCGGAGATAGTCAGTCAGCCGACAATCAGCAAAACGGTTCAGGCCCTGGCAAGCCCATCACCGAAGGCACGCTGGCCGAACGTCAGGCCCGTCTCGGCGAACTGGTCGAAAAGCTCGCGCGTGAAAAGGGTCTGGGGCAGGGCGGCGAGGCGGGCGATGATGCCCTGGCAGGCCGTATCGACCCGGACGCAATGGAAGATATCCGCCGCGCCCAGCGTCAGGCCGAAGATGCGCTCAATCGCGGTAACGGGCGCAGCGCCGCCCGGAATCAGGAGCAGGCCACGCAGCTTCTCTCCGAACAGTCGCGCGAACTTGCCCAGGCGCTCGATGCTATCCGCGCCGCGCGCAATGGCGAAGGCGATCCCGGCAATGCGAAAGACCCGTTCGGCCGCAATGCCAGCGGCAGTGGCAGCAATGGCGACAACGTCAACATTCCCGATGTCGGCGAACGCCAGCGCGCCAAAGACATCCTCGACGAACTCCGCCGCCGCTACAATGACGCCGACGACGAAGACGAACGCGAATACCTCCGCCGCCTCCTCGAACGCTTCTGATCTTGCCCTGACGGGCCGACCCAAGTTCTGGGCCGGCCGCTGCTGAGGCACTCTTTTGAATCTGCGCTCTCAGGCCTTGATAAATGCAAGTAGGTCCGGGTTGATGACATCGGCTTGCGTCGTCGCCATGCCGTGCGGCAGGCCTTCATAGACTTTCAATTCGCCTTTCCTGAGGAGTTTGACGGCGAGCAAGGCGGTGTTGGCGATCGGTACGACCTGATCATCATCGCCATGCATCACCAGTGTCGGCAGGTTAATACTCTTGAGGTCAGATGTGAAATCTGTCTCCGACCAGGCCTTGATGCCATCATAGTGCGCCTTCGCAGACCCCATCATGCCCTGGCGCCACCAGTTCCGGATCGCGCCTTCAATGACCGTCGCATTTGGCCGGTTGAAGCCGTAGAAGGGTCCACTTGCGATATCGAGATAGAATTGGGAGCGATTAGCTGCCAGTCCGGAGCGGAAGCCGTCGAAAACGTCCATGGTGAGGCCGCCGGGATTCTCTGCGGTCTTCAGCATGGTGGGCGTGACGGCGCCGATAAGAACGGCTTTCGCAACGCGCCCCTGAGGCTGGCCGTAGCGCGCCACATAGCGCGCGACTTCGCCGCCGCCCGTTGAGTGTCCGATATGGACAGCATTCTTCAGGTCGAGATGCTGGACGACTTCTGCAACATCCGCCGCATAGTGGTCCATGTCGTGGCCGTCGGAGACCTGAGCGGACCGTCCGTGGCCGCGCCTGTCGTGAGCGATGACGCGATAGCCCTTGTTGACGAAGAACAGCATCTGGGTGTCCCAGTCATCCCCGCTCAGCGGCCAGCCGTGGTGGAAGACGATGGGTTGCCCGTCTCTGGGGCCCCAGTCCCTGTAGAAGATTTCGACGCCGTCTTTGGTTGTGATGGTACTCATGATCATATGTCTTTCGTTTAATGGGGGGTGCGGAGAAACGGATTGTGCTGCGGCGGGCAGTACGGCGAGCGTCGCTGCGCCGAGGCCGAGACCGAGACCGAGGAAGGTGCGGCGGTCGGTGTGAGACGGACCAGCCAATTCAGGTTCGGACATGTCTGTCTCCATGCTTCGATTTGTTCGTTGCTCGGTCATTCCTTGGCGCGACCGCTCAGCGACGCCGCGCGCGCGGCCTGATCAATGACGTCAGAGACGGCAAGCGGCTGCGTGAGAAACACGACATGGCTTCCCTCGATCTCCGTAATGTCAGCGCCGATGCGCTCAGCCTGCTGCCTCAGCAAGCGCGGGTCGATGGCGTTATCTTGCGTAGCGACAACGAACCAGCTGGGCTTGTCATGCCAAGCGGCCTGAGTCAGCGGCGTTCCGAATATCGCCATGTTGATCGGCACTTGCGAGTCCCGCAGGAAGGCCGCGTCACCCTCAGTCGTATCGTCGGCAAAGCCGAGCTTGAAGAGCTCGGTGTTGACGAAACCGAACCCGTCCGGTCCCGTCTCTATCACGAACTCGGGCGGCGCCGGAATCTCGGCGAACTGATCGCCCGTGGTCTCTCCGGCATCAGGCGCCAGCGCCGAGACATAGACAAGACCCGCCACGGTCTCGTCCGTTCCAGCCTCGGTGATGACGGAGCCGCCATAGGAATGGCCGACAAGGATGCTGGGCCCGTCCTGCCGCGCCAGAATCCGCCGTGTGGCGGCAACATCATCCTCGAAGGAGGTCAGCGGATTTTGCACGATGGCGACGTGATAGCCGCGTGCTGTCAATTCGTTATAGACGCCATGCCAGCCTGACCCGTCGGCGAAGGCGCCGTGCACGAGCACGATATTGCGCACCGCCTGGTCAGCCGGGACTTGCGGGGAAAGATGGGCGCAGCTTGCAAGTCCGATAACGGACGCCGCAGCGGCGGTTTGACGGAGTGTGTTGATCATGTCGGTTATCCTTGTTGATTTGATGCGTGCCTTTTAACTTAACCCTCCCGGAAGGTGCTCTCTAAGTTGACTGCCATTTTTTCATAATGGAAAAGAAGAGAGACAATTTCTGGGTAATGAAGTGAAATCTCTAGGTGATTTATGGAAGAATCTTTCAAAGGGGCATTGGACCGGATTGATGCGAAGATCCTGCGCGCGCTCCATACTGATGGCCGCTTGACCAATGCAGAACTTGCGGCGCGCGTGAGTGTCAGTCCCGCCACCTGCCATAGACGGACACAAAGACTGTTCGACGAAGGCTGCATCATGGGTGTCAGGGCGGATGTTGCGCCATTGGCGGTTGACCTCGGAACGCTTGTGATGGTCGGCGTTGTCCTTGACCGGTCTACGCCGGAAAGCTTCGCCGCCTTCGAGGCGGTCATCCTCAAGATGAAGGAAGTGCTCGATTGCAATCTGGTTGCGGGGGATTTCGATTATCTGCTGAAAATCCGGGTGCGCGACATGGCGGATTTCAACAAGCTGCACGGGCAGAAACTGATCGCCCTTCCGGGCGTCAGGCAAACCCGAACCTTCTTCGTCATGAAGGAGGTCAAGGAGAACGCGCGGTTGCCATTCTGACATGCCATCCAGGATGCGCCCCATATCGCCCCGTGCCCCCTACGCCGTCGGTATGGTGCCGCCGTCGATGACGTATTCGGTCCCGGTAATGGTGGCCGCCCGGTCAGAGGCGAGAAAGGCAATGAGGTTTGCAACCTCCTCGGGCTTCGAGGGCCGCCCGATCGGAATGCCGCCCAGCGCATCCATGATGAGCTGCTTGCCGCCTTCAATGTCAGTTCCCGCATTGCTTGCCACACGCTTCGTCAGTTCCACGGATGACTCCGTTTCGATCCAGCCCGGCGACACCCGCACGACGCGCACGCCCTGCGGCGAGACTTCCCTGGAGAGGCTCTTGCTATAGGTGGAAAGCGCCGCTTTGGCCGCCGCATAGGCGGTCGTCGAATCCGGCAGCGGTAGCTGGCTCTGGATCGACGTGACGTGCACCACCACGCCGCGCTTTCGCGCGACCATTGCGGGTACGAGCGCGCGATCAAGCCGTACCGCCGCCATCAGGTTGAGATCAAGCTCCTTGTCCCATTCGTCATCGCCCAGCGCGGTGAAGCCCCCTGCAGGCGCCGACGAGCCGCCCAGCATGTGAACCACTATGTCTATCTCTCCCAGCCGCTCCGTCGCCGCCGCCGCAAGATCGGCGCAGCCTTGCGCGGTGGTGAGGTCAGCCGCCACGAACATGTCTTCGGGCATGTCGTCTGGCCGTGTCCGCGCCGTGGTCACCACGCGGGCGCCAAGCGCGCGGAACAGCGAGACGGTTGCCGCCCCCGCCCCCCGCGTGCCGGACGTGATCAGCGCCCGCTTGTCCTGAAGGTTAAGGCGCTCATACGGTGATCTCCAGTTCCTTGATCTGGTCGTCATCGAGCTTGAACTTGAAGGTGAGCATGGCCGGGCTGCTGGGGAATTGCCCGGTCACTTCCGCGCGTACGATTGTCAGTCCGCCATCCTCGGAGAGTTCGAGCGGCTCCGAGCTGTGCTGGTTCTCTTCTTTCGCCTGGCGGAACCAGGTTCCTATGGCGGCGCGGCCGACATGGGTCTTGGCTTCGTCATGGACAATCGCATCATTCGCGAAGGCGTCCACGGGCGCTGCGCCATGCGGGTCCTTGTCGGCATCGAAAAAGGCTTGGACGGGGGCTGGAAGTTTCATCACTGTCTCCTTGGTATGGGTTGGTCCTGTCAATTTAGGTGTGGACAACCATCCCGATAATTAGGACAAATCGGGATCAGGAATTGCGATTTTCGGGATAATGGACAGGGTCAGCCTCACCGAGCTTGAAGCCATCGTCGCCGTTGCGCGCGAGGGATCCTTTCGCAAGGCGGCCCTGGCGCTGGGCATGTCGACGACGTCGCTGAGCAATGCCGTCGCCAAGCTGGAATCCCGCCTCGGCTCGCGCCTGTTCAACCGCACAACCCGCAGTGTCTCGCTGACCGATGCCGGTCGCACCTTCGTCCTGCAGGTGGAGCCGTCACTGCGCGACATTGAGGACGCCATGGCGGGCGTCCGTTCGCAGCAGCAGACGCCCTCGGGCACACTCCGTATCAACACGTTTGCGGCCGGTGCGCGGCAGATCATGTCACCGCTCGTGCTGGAATTCCTGCGCCGCTATCCGGATGTCCATGTGGATCTCGTCACCGAGGGCCGCATCGTCGACATTGTCGCTGATGGGTTTGATCTGGGCCTGCGGCGGGCGGACCTTGTCCCCGCCGACATGATTGCCGTGCCGCTCAGGCGCCCGCAACGCTACGCCGTGGTCGCATCATCGGCCTATTTCGAACAGCACGGAAAGCCGCTCACGCCGCCGGACCTCTACCGGCACAAATGCATCCGTGTGCGCCTGCCGAATGGCGCGCTCTTTCCATGGCATTTTGAGAAAAGAGGGCAGGCCTTCCAGATCGATGTGACCGGGCCGATCACACTTGATGAAGCCAGCCTCGCGCGGACGGCTGTTCTCGAAGGCGTCGGTATCGGCTTCTTCCTGGAGCAGAATGTGCACGATGATCTGGAGGCGGGCCTCATGCAGCGCGTGCTGGCCGACTGGACGCTCCCGACCGGCGACCTCTGCCTCTACTATCCCGGCCGGCGCCATCCCTCCGCCGCCCTCAAGGCCTTCATCGCCCTCGCCCGCGAAGTCAGCAAGACTGACAGGCGTTGAGGCTCACGGATCAGCGCGCAGAACAGATTCAGGCATGTTCGCGTATCGCTCCAGCAAGACGTGTTTGCGTATGTTCCAGTCTTCGGGTTGATCGCGAAGGTTGGGCGACTGTATCAGAGCCGCCAGAGCCATCGCCTGATCAATTGACAATGATGCAACCGACTTTCCGAACAGGCTGTTGGAGGCGACATCAATGCCGTACTCACCTGCGCCGAAATACAACTGGTTGAAAAGCGCTCTAACGATTGCATCCTTGTCGTGACGCGTTTCCAGCTTGCAAGCCAGGAAGAGCTGCCCGATTGCGGCTCCTAGTGTCCCACCTTGATATGAGTCGCCGTTCAACTCACGTGCCAGAAGGTCTACCGCCCGCATTCCTGCTCTATCAGATGAGAACCGTCGTTTGAGTGTCGGACAGAGCCAGCTTTCGCCCTGCGAATCTTCCCCGAAGATGACCATCGAAATCGCAATCTCTGAAGTCGATAGGGATCCCGTCGGCGCTCCCTCGAAGGCATCGGATATCTCCAGAGTTTTGCTGGCCTGGTTCCAATAGGAGGCAGAAATAGTCACCACAGTGACAATTAGCACGCTGGAAACAGCGGCTAGGATGATCAGGCCCCACTTTACCACGTCCTAATACAGATCCTTTATCGGCCCCTAGGCATTCTGTGAGCAAGTATGGATTGGGTATCTGACGAAAGTGAGACAGCAATGGGGCTAAGGGGCACTGGTCGCTACCGGTTCGCCCCCGGCACCCACTTGATATCATCCGCGCCATTATTGTTCGCAACGCGGCCGATGACGAACAGCCAGTCCGACAGGCGGTTGGCATAGGCGAGCGCTTCCGGGCTCACCACTTCGTCTTCCATTGCAAACAGTTCCGCAATCATCCGTTCCGCGCGCCGGCAGAGCGTGCGCGCCACATGCAGCTGCGCCGCGAGCGGGCTGCCGCCCGGCAGAATGAAACTGTCCAGCGGCGCGAGGTTCACGTTCATCGCGTCGATCTCGCTCTCAAGCCGCTTCACCTGCGACTCGATAATCCGCAGCGGCGTCCATTCCAGCTTCGTGCCCCGGTCCGGTGTCGCGAGGTCCGCGCCAAGATCGAACAGGTCATTCTGCACACGCCTAAGCGCTGCCAGCGTTTCGCCCTCGGCATGCAGCGCGGCCACGCCGAGCGCCGCATTCACCTCGTCCACCGTGCCATAGGCCGCGACGCGCGGATCCCACTTGTCCAGCGGCTCGCCGGTCGACAGGCGCGTTTTGCCCTTGTCGCCGGTCTTGGTGTAAATCTTGTCGAGCTTGACCATGATGGCCTCCTAGAAGCCGATCTTGAAGGCACCGGCCAGCGCGCCGAGCGCCACGAGAATGGCAATCACGATGGCCTGCACGAATATGCGCAGCCGCATCAGCTTGTTCGAACGGCTCGCCTGATTGTCGTCCGTGCGCGCGAGGTTGGCGATACCAAGGAACAGCACGATCACGAGGGCGGCAATGCCAACATAGAAGGCAATCGACAGGAAGGTTTGCATCTGGGTCTGCCTTTCCGGCTGTGTCAGCCCTCAATATGGGCGCTTGGGGCCTGCTCGGCCATGCGCAAAGGGTCGCGGGGTCTGCTTTTCAGTGGCTGCCTTCAACCCGCGCCGCCAGTGCCTCGATCCGCGCGGCGGCATCGCTCAGTGCCTTGGCCACCTTGGCTTCAGCCGCCGCATTGCCCGGCACAGCCCGGCGCGAGGCGTCCAGCTCGTCGAGCAGGGCGAGCGCCGTGATCAGCAACAGGCGCTCCTCGCCAATGTCGCCCACCGCCCCGGCAATCTGGTTCACCCGCGCGTTCAGCTGCTCTGCCAGCATCTGGATGCGGGTTTCCTGGCCGGGCGCGCAGGCGATGGCATAGGCCTTGCCGCGCAGGGAAATGTCCGCTTTTGCCATCTATTCCGGGCTTTCTTCGGGTGTTCCGCCGGCCAAATCGCCATTGCCCAGCGCCGCACGCACCTCTTCTATGGCGGCGCCGAGCGCCTCGCTGGCCTCGTCGGCGAGGGACTGCAATTCCTCCTCCCGGGCGAGTGACGCATCCAGCTCTTCGGCCATGCGGGCACGGTCTTCCACCAGCGCCGCCAGCTCTGCGCGGGTCACGGCCGGGTCGCCCGTTCGCGACATGAGCGAGTCGAGCGCGCCCTCAAGGCGCTTCAGGGCCGCATCAAGGCGGCGGGCAGATGGGTCAAGGTCACTCATTTCCTCAATGAAGTAACGGCATTGCTGCCATCCGCCAAGCGGCTTGACGTTGGGGCGGGAGTCTGGCCTACGACACGCGAAGATTTTTTTGGAGATAGCAGAATGGCTGTTACGAACCGGGATATGGCAAATGCCGTCCGCGCCCTGTCGATGGATGCAGTAGAAGCGGCCAAGTCTGGCCACGTTGGCCTGCCGCTGGGCATGGCCGATGCGGCGACGGTCCTGTTCCGCAAATTCCTGAAATATGACCCGACAGACCCGAAATGGGCCGACCGTGACCGCTTCGTGCTCTCCGCCGGTCACGGCTCGATGCTCATCTATTCGCTGCTCCACCTCACCGGCTACAAGTCGGTCAGCCGCGACGATATCCGCAATTTCCGCCAGGTCGGCTCCAACACGCCGGGCCACCCGGAGAATTTCGTCACCGAAGGCGTCGAGACGACCACCGGCCCGCTCGGCCAGGGCATCGCCACCGCTGTCGGCATGGCCATCGCTGAGCGCCACCTCAATGCGCGGTTCGGCGACGACCTTGTTGATCACAAGACCTATGTCATCGCAGGCGACGGCTGCCTCATGGAAGGCGTCTCCCAGGAAGCCATCACGCTGGCCGGCCACCTGAATCTCAACCGCCTCATCGTCCTTTTCGACGACAACCATGTCACCATCGACGGCGCCGTCGGCCTCTCGGACAATACAGACCAGTGCGCCCGTTTCGAAGCCTCCGGCTGGGTCACGCGCAAGGTTGATGGCCATGACGAAAAAGACGTCACCGCCGCCCTCAAATGGGCCCAGACACAGAAGAAGCCGGTCTTCCTTGCGGTCAAGACGATCATCGGCTTCGGCGCGCCAAAGCTTGCCGGCACCGGCAAGGCCCATGGCGGCCCCTATGGCGCCGACGAAATCGCCGGCATCCGTGAAAGCCTGAAATGGCCCCACGCGCCGTTCGAAGTGCCTGCCGCCATCGAAGATGCCTGGAAAAAAGCCGGCCAGCGCAGCAAGGATGATCGCGCTGCCTGGAAGAAACGCCTCGCAGCCTCCCCGAAAAAGGGCGAGTTCAACGCTGCGATTGCTGGCCGCCTGCCCAAGAATCTCGGCAAGGCGCTGGTCAAGCACAAGAAGGCCGTTGTCGACGGCGGCCAATCGAAAGCCACCCGCCAGTGGAGCGGCGACGCGCTCGAAGTCATCACCGGTCTCGTGCCGGAAATGATTGGCGGCTCGGCCGATCTCACCGGTTCGAACAATACGCTTACCTCGCACACGCCTGCGCTGACGCCCACCAATTGGGGCGGTCGCTACATCCACTATGGCGTGCGCGAGCATGGCATGGCCGCCGCGATGAATGGCATGTCGCTGCACGGCGGCATCATCCCTTACTCGGGCACGTTCCTCGTCTTCGCTGATTACAGCCGCCCGGCCATCCGCCTCGGCGCCCTGATGGGCACACGCGTCATCCACGTCATGACGCATGACTCCATCGGCCTCGGCGAAGACGGCCCGACGCACCAGCCGGTCGAACATGTCGCCAGCCTTCGCGCCATGCCGAACATGCATGCCTTCCGCCCGGCGGACGGTGTCGAGACCGCCGAGTGCTGGGAACTCGCGCTGGAGAATGCCGAAGGCCCGTCCACGCTCGCCCTAACACGCCAAGGCCTCAAGCCTGCCCGCACGACGCACACAGAGGAAAACCTCTGCGCCAAGGGCGGCTATGTCCTGTCAGACTGCAAGGGCAAGGCGCAGGCCGTCATCATCGCCACGGGCTCGGAAGTCGAAATCGCCCTCGCCGCGCAGGAACAGCTTGCGAAAGACGGCGTGAAAACGCGCGTCGTCTCGATGCCCTGCATGGAGCTCTTCGAAGCACAGGACGCGAAATACCAGTCCGACACGCTGGGCGGCGACACGCCGAAAGTGGCCGTCGAGGCCGGTGTCCGCTTCGGCTGGGATCGCTGGATCGGCCACACTGGCGGCTTCGTCGGCATGGACGGTTTCGGCGCCAGCGGCCCTGCCAAGGACCTCTACAAACACTTCGGCATCACCGCCGAAGCTGTCGCAGAAGCCGTCAAGGCGCGGGTCTAGTTCCGCAACTGCGGCTGCCGAAACCGATCCACCGCCACTGACTGGCCCGGCCGCCGCGCGCCGGCCAGCAGGCGTTCCGTCAGGCGCTGGTAGTGCAGGATGAAGCGGGAAACCCATGCCTGCCGCTCAGGCGCCAAGCCGCCCGGCGCGACGCCCCGCGTCGTCTCCTCCTGCTGCATGCGCCAGTCCTTCACCACGTCAAAGCCCGGCGCGTCGATATAGAGAAACGCGTCGGCCATGTTCCAGAGGCGCTGATAGGGCCCGGCGAGCTGCGGCTCCTGATACGTGCGCCACGCACCGTCCACATCCTCCGCCTCCACCGCATTCAGCGGCGGCCCCGCAGGCGCTGACAGGTCCGCCGCGACGCCCATCATCCAGCCTTCCACGAAAATCACGCGCGGCGCCCCCGCCAGCACCGGCCACTCCGCCTCAGGCCGTCGCTCATCGGCCGCCTTGTCAAACGCAGGCACGGCAATCCGCTCATCCGCGCCCGACGCCTTGAAGAGCGCGATTGTCTCCATCAGCAGCGCCACATCATGCGTGCCCGGTGGCCCGCGCGTTCCAAACAAGGGGTGAACGTCCCGCGCCAGCGCCAGGCGCTCGCCGCGCGTCAGGTAGAAGTCATCCAGCCCCAGCACCACCGATCCCGGTATGGCCTCCGTCAGCGCCGCCATCGCCGTCGACTTGCCCACGCCCTGCGGCCCGGACACAAAGATCACCCGCGCCCCGCGCGCCATTTCGCCAGTCGCCAGCGCCAGCAGCGCCTCGGCCAGCGGCGTCACGCGGCGGTCTCCTTGTCCTTCCATCGGAAGCTCCACAGGCAAAGACCGAACATGGTCACCGACATGGCGAGCGCCAGCAGCGCCGTGCCATGCCAGCCAGCCGCATCATACACCGCCGTCCCGGCCCAGCTTCCGGCGCCGCCACCGAGGAACATGATGACGATATAAACGGTCATCAAACGGGTGCGGATGTCGGGCGCCCGGTTCAGGAACGTCATCCGGTTGCACACGTCCAGCGCAGGCCCGCCGACATTCATCATCACGATCGGGATCATCAACAGCCACAGACTGCTGCCGACGAAGAACAGCATCGACACGCCCAGTAACTGTGTTGCCGCCAGCACAACGCGCGCCCGCCGTGGCCCCACCTTGTCAGACCAGGCGCCAAAGCGGGGTGTCGTATAGAGGTTCACCACGCCCAGCACGGCCAGATAGCCCACAACATCCACGCCATAGCCCATTTCCGGGCTGGTCAGGTGTAGGCCGATCCCCATCCACACCGCGAGGAACACGCCAAAGCCGAGCGCCTGTATCGCGCCCGACAGCAGAATTTCCGGGAAGTCCCGCACGATCCCGCCAATCGAGAGGATGAGCCGCCAATAATTCTGCCCGGCCTGGCGATCATTGCCCGCCTCACGCGGTTCCATGATGCGCGGCAACAGGAAGGTCACGGCCAGCATGAGGCTTGCGGCAATGAAATAGACCGTGCGCCAGCCGAAATATTCCGCCACCACGCCCGCCCCCGCGCGCGCCACAAGAATGCCACCCACAATGCCCGTCGTGATAATGCCCGTCGCCCGGCCCAGGTCGCCCGGCGCAACGCGCTTCGACACATAGGCCGGCAGCAGGTAGGGCGCGATGGTGAAGAAGCCGAGCACGGTCGAGCCCAGCACGAACAGGCCATAATGCGGCGCAAAGGCCATCACGCCCACCGAGGCGCACTGCGCCGCCACCAGCACAGACACAAGCCGCCGATTGCTGAACCAGTCGCCCAGCGGCAGCAGCAACAGAATGCCCAGTGCCAGCGCGATCTGGTTGAAGGCTGGCACCATGCCGATCATCGCATGGCTGACGCCAAATCCATCCGCCACCAGCGAGATGATCGGGTGGATATAATAGGCATTGGCAATCACCACCGCCGTCGCGCCCGCCAGAACATAAAGCTCGCGATTGCTGAGATATTTCGGTGGGGGAGGGGGCAGTGTATCGGCGGGGGCAGGGGCAATATCCATGCGCCACCCCACCCCGATTAGGCGCCCGGCGCAAGCCTTCACCATGAGGCAGGCGCAGACGGGCGGTTTTCCCCTCCCTGCGCCCAATCCCTGCGGGCGATCCCGCGCGTCTTGTCCGCCCCCTGCCGGGACGGGCCTATAATCCCCGCCATGGAGCCTGAATACATCTCCCTCTACCGGCACGTTATGGTGCTCTACTGGCCCTGGCTCTGGTGGCAGCTGCGGATCATTACCCGATGGCGCATCGAAACGGGCCGCGCCCTGCTGATCGACACCGATCGCCGAGGCAATATCCATATCCGCGCAATCGGCGACGATCCCCGAGCGCCGCGACCCGGCGTCATCAAAGCGCCCGTCTCGGCCAGGCTGGCGCTCGCGTTGAGTGAACCCCTTCCCCCTTTCGTCCCGCTTTCCCAGCGCACGCTGGGATCCAGTGCCGCAGGATCGGGTCTTGGTCTCTCTGGGCCCCAGCATACGCTGGGGAGACGGCGCTTTGCGAAAACTGAAGCCCCCATCCCGGACACCTGACCCCCGCTCACATCCTGAAAATCCAGCCCCCACCCCACAGCGCCTCACCGGGCGCCGCACGTGCAGGCGGGAATGTCAGCCCTCGTTCGACTCGAACAGGTCCAGCTGGTTCGGGTCGACAAAGCGCTTCCGGCGACCGGGCTTGGTCCGTCCGGAGCGGAAATAGAGATCATCGGTATGGTCGGTTTCGTCGGCCTTTGGCTCTGGCGCCGGCGCAGGCTTTTTCGGTTTCGCGGCCTTCTTCGCCGTCGCCGGATCAACCAGACGCCAATAGCTCACCGCCAGAACCGGCGCGCCCTTGTCGTCTTCATAGCGCTGCAGGAAGCCATGCGTCAGGCCGTCCGCCGTCCCGGCCATCTTTGCCGCGGCCTCTTCCTCGCTCACGCTCATCCATTCGGTGTGCAGGGATTCCACGACCAGTCCGCCCGCCAGCTTTTCGGCTTCGACGCGTGTACGCGCGCCACGGGCCGCCGGGTCCAGGGCTTCGGTCACATTGCGGGCAAGGGGATAGGCGTGGCTCATGAGCGGCGTCAGGTAAGCGAGACTTGGCGGTCCGTCCAGCCCGCATCATTGACCATCTGCAACCGGCACGCCGCCAGCCGGGCGAATTTCAGCGTCACGGCCTTGCGCCTTGCCCCTGCCAGCTTGGCCACCGGCGCCTCGCGGATCACCGCCCCGCCAAAACCATCGGCCACGATCAGGCCCACGTCTTCCGGGATCAGGTCCTGCGGAAAATCCGCCATCACGGCAAAATAGAACCGGTCACAAAAGGGCATATAGTCCTGCCATTTGGCATCAGACCGGAAATCGGCGACGGACGACTTGATCTCCACAATGGCAATCTCGCCCGCCTGGCTTACGGCGGCAATGTCCGCCCGGCGATTGTTCGCCAGCGTCATCTCCGTCACCCCGTAATAGCCGAGCCCCGCCAGAAGGCGCAGCGTGCCACGCGCAATCTCGCCCGCCCGCGAATTCGGCAGGGGTATTTCACTCGTCAGGTTCTGTCCGTCCGCCATGCGCCGAGATTATTCGTTCCGCTATTGTTCTCATAGGAAGCCTACGCCCGGCGGCCCGTCAGGGTCAAGCGGGCCGCCGCCCGTGAAAATATCAAGGCCCGCTGATCCGATCGCAGCGCCGATGCGTAAAGCAAAGGTATCGGAATTGTCCGGATCATTTCGGGAGAGTCTGAACCATGGCGAGCGCATACGATTCCAACGGACCGGCCGACCGAGCCTTTGTCCGCACCGCCATGAAGGCGCCCATGCTCGAGCAACAGCACGAGCTGGACCTCGCCCGCCGCTGGCGCGATGAGGAAGATGAAGCCGCCCTCCACGAACTCACCACCGCCTATATGCGTCTCGTCATCTCGATGGCCACGCGCTTCCGTCACTATGGCCTGCCCATGTCCGACCTTGTGTCGGAGGGCAATGTCGGCCTGATGATGGCCGCCGCCCGGTTCGAGCCGTCGCGCGAAGTGCGCTTCTCCACCTATGCCAGCTGGTGGATCCGCTCCTCGATCCAGGACTATGTCCTGCGCAACTGGTCCATCGTGCGCACCGGCACAACGTCGGCCCAGAAATCCCTCTTCTTCAATCTCCGCCGCCTGCGCGCCCAGATCGACGACACGGGCGATGGCGTGATGACCAAAGAGAACACGTCCTGGATTTCCGAACATCTCGGCGTCCCGGTCCGCGATGTTGAATCCATGGCCTCGCGCCTGTCGGCCAGCGACCGCTCGCTGAACGCCCCCATGGTCGCCGATGGCGATGGCGAATGGCAGGATTTGATTGTCGACGGTTCGGCCATTCCGGAAGACCAGGTCATGACGGACCACGATTCCACGCGCCGCAAGGAATGGATCGCCGATGCCCTGAAGGCGCTGAACGAGCGCGAGACCCATATCATCCTGCAGCGCCGCCTCTGCGACGAGTCCGTTACGCTGGAAGCGCTCGGCATCGAGCTTGGTATCTCAAAGGAACGTGTCCGCCAGATCGAGCATCAGGCCCTCGGCAAATTGCGCAAGGCGCTCGTGCGTATCGTTGGCGATCCGGAAGACTCAGGCCTTATCCCGAACGTCTGAGGCGGCTACCAGCCACCGCCGCCACCGCCACCGCCGCCCCCACCGGAGAAGCCGCCCCCGCCAGAGCCGGACGAGCTTGAGCTTTGCGGCATTGAACTCGTAACGCCCGAGCTGATCGAGCTGACCATGCCGCTCGTCATATGGCCCACATCGCTGAACCCGTTCGCGGCCATATTGGTCCAGACCGGATTATAGGCCTTCGCCGCTTCCGGCATCAGTTTCTCGAAATGCTTCGTCCACGGCTTTTCCACGTCCAGCGCAATCGCATAGGGCAGGAAGGTCTCATAGCGCTCTGCCGTCATCGGCGGCGGCGCTTCGCTCCCCACCTCGACAGCGTTCAGCTGCAGCTTCTCGGCCGTCTCCATATACAGCTTGAAGCCTTCAATTTCGGTGCGCACATTCTGGCCGAGTTTCGTCGGCGCCGGCATCAGATACATGAACCAGCCATTCAGCGCGATAATGCCGATGACCAGGCCCATATGCCACCACGACCATTGCGTCGCCTGCAACACGGCCAGTGTGATCGCCCCGCCGCTCAGCAGGATGGCGATGATAGTGTAGCCGATATTCCAGCGGAAATACGTGTCGCCATATTTGCGCTCAAGCGTCGATGTGAATTTTGTATAGGTCTTGAGGAAGGCGGGATCAGTCACCTTGCCCAGCATCCGCGTTGCTTGTGCGCCGAAAAGGCCTGCCTCCAGATTCAGGTCTTCCGCCGCCAGCGTGGCGGACTTCTGCCGGGTTTCGGTGCGCGTCAGTGTCGTAACCTTGTCCTTGCCGGCATCGATGATGAGGTGCCCCTTCACGGCCAGGTTCATCAGTGTGGCGATCAGCGCCTTGTGTCCCGAAAGGCCCCGATTGTAGATGTAATGCACGGCGGCCGGTGAATAGCCTTCTGGTGGCGCATAATGCGGAAACACCGGCCCCTTCACAGGGTCGCGCCCGACGCGATTGAAGTTGCGCCATGAAAACCAGAACACACCCAGCAGGGACGCGATCAGGATCGCCAGCGCGCCATTGCGTTGCCACCAGCGCCGCGTCTCGTCCGCGTTCGAAGGCGGGTCGATCAGTCCTTTCTCAATGCCGACAGTGACGGTCAGGCCTTGGCCAGGCTGCAAGGGACGTGTCGTTGTGAACCGCTGCACATTGCCTTCGTCACGATAGGAAGAGTCGGAATGTGCGGCGCCCACCGCACCCGTATAGGACGCGTGTTCTTTCACCTGAACGCCTTCGGGAAAGGTGATTGTCACGTCGGCCACATCAATCGGGAAGTCCCAGTAATTGCCTGTGGCATTCCAGTAGAATTCATCCATGTCGTCGAAATAACGCACCTGATTCTTCACCCGGTAGCGGATCTCGTAAATATGCTCACCATTCTCGAGATAGGTATTCGCATCCCCGATTCGCAGCTGCATCGCATTGCCGTCGGTCGAGGTCTCATAGGGCTCGCGCACCCCGTCCCGCGTCACGCTCAATATCTTGTAGTCGAAGGGCAACTTGGCGCCTTCATCTTCATAATAGCGCGGCAGCAGACGGAATATCCCGCGCTGGATCTGGTAGCCCTCCGCCGTCACGTCGAGCGTCTCGCTGACCACGATATCGCCGTCGCGTTCCACATTGATCGCCACATCAAACCGGTTGATCCGCTCCTCCGCCGTGGCGGTTAGTACGAACAGCGCGGCCATCAGGCCCAGAAGAAAGCGACGTATACCCATCATGCGCCCCGGAAGTTGACGTTCGGCAACGCCCGGTCGGCCGTCTCGATCTCGAAGAACGGGCTCTGCTGGAAGCCGAACGGTCCCGCCATCAGGTTCGCGGGGAAACTCTCCACCGCAATGTTCAGCTCGCGCACCGCGCCATTGAAGAAGCGCCGCGCCATCTCGATCTTGTTCTCGGTGTCGACCAGTTCTTTCTGAAGGTCGAGAAAGTTCTGGTTCGCCTTGAGGTCCGGATAGGCCTCAGCCACGGCCACCAGCCGCGCCACGGGTTGCGACAGGGCCGACTCGGCCGTGCCGCGCGCCACGGGGTCATCGCCCGCCGCCAGCGCCGCGCCGCGTTTCGCCACCACTTCCTGGAACAGCGTGTTCTCGTGCGCGGCATAGCCCCTCACCGTCTCGATCAAGCGCGGGATCAGGTCCGCCCGCCGCTTCAGCTGAACGTCCACATCGGCCCAGCCATTGCGCACCATCTGCCGCTTCTGCACCAGTCCGTTATAGATCAGGATGACCGCGACCAGCACGATAACGCCCAGTCCGATCAGGATATATATGCCCAGCATGCGCGTCGTCTCCCAGTGGTTTGACTGTCCTTGTATCGGACAAACGCAGCCGCTTGTGAATGCCCGCCCCTAATCGCGCGGCAGTGTCTCCAGGTTCAACGGATGCGAAATCTCCAGCTTGCCCCTGTAAACATAGCCTCGTGCCCGCACCGCCGTGCCCATTGGCGTCTGGCACAGCGCCGCCGCCGAGGTCTGGATTTCCAGCGTCAGCGCCGACTCCGCGAGCGCCAGCTCGCACGAGGCGCCCTGCTCATCGGTGCTGAGGCGCTCGCCCGTCACGCCCTCCACCAGCTGGAACTTCTCGAACGGCTCCGGCAGGTCACTCGCCACGGGAATGCGATAGGCCTTCGTCTTCCAGAGGCCCAGTTTCGCCTCACGGGCCTTGGCCTCCGGCGCCAGCAGCAAACCGTTCGCCCCGGCCGTATCCGGATACACCCGCACCCGCGCCCCGCCGCGCGCCACCATCTCCCGGTTCAGCCAAAGGTCCGGCCCCAGCGCGTCGGTCGTCATCACATGCGCCAGCGCCCTGTCATACCGGTCCCGCGTCAGCCCGGCATAGAAGAGTTGCACCTCGCGTCCCAGCGCCATGTCCTCCAGCATCCGCTTGGACTCGGTATGGAAGGGCGCCCCCTTCCGGTCCTTGTAGGGCCCGGCCGGCGCCTCGATCCCGATCAGCCGAACGCTCTGCCCTGTGTCCAGTACCAGCGCGTCGCCATCGATGACGCGCACCACGCGGCCATGCTCACCGGGCTGCGTGCCGGCCAGCGGATCGGGCCCCTTACAGGCCGCCAGCACCAGAAGCGCCCCGAAAAGGCCCCGCCATACCCCGGTCACGCCCCGCAAACTCCCCTGAACAACCCTTGAATACCCCACGAACACCCTGTCTTAACACGCGGAGGCCCCGCGAAAACCACCCATGACAGGCTTCAATCCCGCACCGGCATGCCGTATAGCCTACCCCGTGTGGTCCCGTAGCTCAGCAGGATAGAGCAACAGATTCCTAATCTGTAGGTCGCGCGTTCGAATCGCGCCGGGATCACCAAAAAAACAATTAAAACAATGTATTATAAATGGGCAAAAGTTAGACTTTGCTCACAAATGGCTCCGTGGTAACCATATGGTAACCGGAGATCAAAAACTCATGGCAAAACTGCGCCTTACGGACACCTGGCTTTCGGCTGTGACCGACCCGGGAGACTATTCCGACACGATCGAATCCTGCCTAAAAGTGCGTGTGGCCAGGACCGGTGCGAAGACTTTTTCGGCTGTGCGGAAGCTTGGCGGCAAGACGGTGCGGGTCCGCATTGGTGCCTATCCCGAGATCGGCCTGAGAGAAGCGAGAGCGCGCGCCGGAGAGTTCCGGGAAATGCGCGCGCTGGCGCCGACGCCGGCCGCGCGGGCCGAGGAAGTGGCCGATGCTGTGTCCGCATCCGCTGCCAATTTCTTTCACGACTATGTCGCCGACATGCAGGCGCGCGGTGTGACATCCTATGGGCGCGTCAAGGGTACGCTGATTGACGGGAAGTATGCTCTCCTGCCCTTTCTGGTCGCCCGCCACGGCGGCATGCCGCGCGCCGGGGACGTTACGATCCAGGACCTGCAGGCCTGGATGGCAGAGAGCTATGCCCGGAGTCCGAACTATGCACCGCATCTTCGCTCTTACATTGTCACGGCCTGGAAATGGGCGGTGAAGAACCGTTACGATTATCGCGGTGGCGCGCGGGACTATGGCATTACCTATAATATCGCCGAGCAGCTGCCAACGACACCCAAGAACAAACCGGGCGACCGGTTTCTCTCCAACGACGAACTGAAAGCGCTCTGGCATACGCTGGACGAGAACCATCCCACACACCGCGTCCTGAAACTGATGATCGCCATGGGCGGCCTGCGCGTGACGGAGGTCACAATGAGTCTCGCTGCGAACTGGCGCGATGGCTGGCTGCTTTTGCCGGAGACAAAGAACGGCAGGTCGCATCAGCTGCCGATTACCAGGACCGCTGCCCCACTCGTCGCACGGTGTCTTGAGCTCGCTCACCCGCGCTCGCCATATCTCCTGTCCAATCCTCGCGACCCGGAGGAACCACTCACCATGGCAGCCATTTCACGTGGCGCGAAGCGTCTGAACAAGCAGCTCAAATTACCGGACTGGAATCCACGTGACCTGCGCCGCACGATGAAGACACATCTCATTGATGCTGGCGTGGACGAACGCTGGCTCGATATCTGGCATAACCATGGCCAGACGGCGAGCGTGGCGCGCAAGCACTATATCCGGGCGGAGTATGCAGATCTGAAGCGGGATGTGGCGGAGGCGATTGATGGGTGGTTGGGGCCGTTGGTGCTGAAACGCTGAAATTGGGACAGCTAAGTGTCTGTTCGTAATGCGGGGGTCAGGTGTTCAAGTCACCTTAGCGGCACCATTTTTTCTCAATAATAACATTGCATTAGGTAATAATTGTGAGTGATCGTGCGGTCACTTATTTTTTGTGCCCGCACCATGTCCGTGCCGAATGGTGTGATCTGCATAATGTTCTGGGGTCGGCTTTTAGGGTGCCTGCCGTCAAGGAAGCTTCGAAAGCGGGACAAAAAAGGCTGGATATGTACGCGATTCCGCCTTGGCGTTCCTGCACCGAAAGAGGAGCGCTCTCAAAAGGTCCTCTTTTGAGGCTGAAGTCTTCGAGGCTACCTCACTTTGGTGGGTTGAGGATGCCAGCGTAGATCGTTGGCGCGTCCGGCTCGATGTCACACAAAATGCTTCGAATGAGCAAGTGGACTTCCTTGTTCTCATCGGGGTGAACGAGCGCCAAGGCAACGAGCAGCTTGCTCGAGAGCCCATGCGTAGTCGTTGCGTCTGACTTTGATATCCTGCCGAGCAGTTTCCTGTTTAATTCGTATAGCTCATCAAGGCGATCACTGATCACGTCCAAGGGAGCAGCCTCAACATAGTCCGCAAGTTCCTGCTTGCTGAGTTGAAACAAATTGTGCTCGCGCATCAAAAAGGATTCAAGTTTTTGCCAACGCTCCGCGAGTTTTCTTTGATCGGAATGTCGGTCCAGCCACTCGGCACAGACTTTGGCTGCTAGGTCGGGATGGGACTTGCTAAAGTCGGACCGCACGGGAGAAGTATGTTTCGCTATGGAGCGAAATTGCAACTTGCTGAGCATGTGGCATCTCCTGACGATGGCCAACCAAAAAGCGAAACTCCAACCGAATACATACTATAGTACATAACACTAAAATATGTAAGCGTTAATCTGCCAGCATGGATATGCGAAAGCTGGTAGGCCGTAATTTTGCGCGCATTCGTCGTGAAAAACACCTCACGCAGGAGGAGGTCGAAGCACGCTCAGGATTCAGTCAGCAGTATTTGAGTGGATTGGAGCAGGGTAGACGCAATCCGACGGTAGTGACTCTCTATGAACTGGCGCGGGCGCTTGGGGTTTCGCACGTCGACTTGGTGATGCCGGATTGACGATTTCATTCTTGCATCCGTGCGTATCGCGGATGCGGTAATAGCCCCTGTTTTGTAGAATGGTCGGCCAACAGAGAGGTCTTTCTGGAGACGGCGCTCAAGGGAGGCGCGATTTTGCTTTCGCATGGGTTTAGCAAAGCTGACTGACGGTCAATTGAAGCATTCCGACTCGCGGTGCATTCGCGATTCAAGGTTGAACCATTTTGCAAAGCAGATTTGGATGCAGCGAATTCAAATTCTTTTGAACTGGCGAACTCCATCAGACAGAGAAAACTTCCACCTCGTGCCGCCTCGCTGATCGAATCTCTCAGGGATCTCGGATATTCGCTCGAGACCGCGATTGCCGATATCATCGACAACAGTATCTCGGCCAACGCGACCAAGGTGGACATCTGGTGTGCTGTGGATGCGGAGCCACTTGCGCTGGCAGTTGTCGACGACGGCCACGGGATGACCGAAGACGAGCTGATCGCAGCGATGCGCCCGGGTTCGACGAGTCCGACAGAGGCACGTAGCGCCGGGGATCTTGGAAGGTTCGGCTTGGGCCTGAAGACCGCATCCTTTTCACAGGGTCGCCGACTTACAGTCGTATCCCGAAAGGGTGGAGCCACAAGCGCCGCGATATGGGACCTCGACGCGCTTGCCGAGCATGACGACTGGATCCTGTCCTTGCCCGAACCCGAGGACATCGAAAGCCTTCCATGGCTCGAAACGCTGGGTGATCACGGGACAATGGTTCTCCTCGAGAAGCTGGATCGCCTGGCCGAGGAAACAGAAGGCCAAGCGCGTTCGGATCTGCTCAGCGGCAAGCTTGTCGTTCTTCAACGACACCTGTCCTTGGTCTTTCATCGCTTCATCGAGGGGGACACGGTCGATCGGAGAAAGCTCAAGTTCCGCGTGAACGGGATTGTCGTGGAATCATTCGACCCGTTCTGCAGGGGGCAGACCGCCACGCAGGAACTGCCCGTTGAAAGGATGTCCATCGATGGTGAGACGATCGAGATCCGGCCCTACATCCTTCCTCATCACTCTAAACTGTCGCCACAAACCTGGCGGTACTACAAGGACCGGAGCGAATTTCTCTCGAACCAGGGAGCCTACGTCTACAGGAACGGGCGATTGATGGCTTGGGGCGACTGGTTCCGGATGATTCCGCGAGGTGAAGCGACGAAACTTGCACGCGTCCGGATCGACTTTCCATCAACACTCGATGCGCTTTGGACGATCGACATCAAGAAATCCCGAGCCCATCCGCCGCCTGCTGTCCGCGCGAGGTTCAAGAGAATCATCGAGCGAATCGCGGGACGGAGCGTGCGGGTGCACCAGGGACGAGGCGAGCGTATCCTTCAGCCAGGCGCCTCTCCCGTCTGGACCCGCACAGTGGGTCGCGACGGCATGATCTCCTATGCCCCCGATTTCGATCACCCGCTGTTGCGAGCAGCCATCGAAAGCGCAGGGCCCAACAGCGAGGCACCTGTACGAACAGCGCTGTTGGCGCTGGGCGCCGCCTTTCCCGTCGACGCCATCTATGCGGACTTCGCCGACGATCCGAAGCGTGTAACGCTGGCGCGTGACAACCCCGACGAGCTTCGCGAGACGATCGCCGGACTGAAATCGGTTCTCGATCCCGATGGTGATATGGAGCCGCGAGACTTCGCAAGACTTGTCCTGTCGACTGGACTCGCGGGCCGAAGTATCGAAGTGATCGATGCCGTCTCTCTTGAGTTGTATGCGACCTGACTTGGAGTTCGATCATGAACCATGATGCAGAAGCACAACAAGTGTTGAGAACGCTTGTCGGGCGGTTCGGAAGCCAGCTGGTGCCGCCGACGGTCGAGGAGCTCGAAGCAACAGCCAAGGGCCTTGCAGATCTTCTGGGGTTCACTGTGGACGTCGGGGCTATCGTCCTTCAGGCCAGAGAGCAGATTTCCCATCGCATGGGCGAGGGCGTTTCACTCATCGGGCCGGATGCCGCTCACGATCCGAACTGGCTGTCGCATCGTGCCATCGAGTGGAAGTATTCCGATTCCTACCTCGAATTCCTCCGCCAGGATGGATGGCCTCCGCGCGTCGCCGACTCACTCGGCATGGTGACGCGGCGACTTGTCGGTTACCTTCAGGATCCGGAGGTCGAGGGCAGCTGGGACAGGAGGGGACTGGTCATCGGTCACGTCCAGTCGGGCAAGACGGCGAACTATCTCGGCCTGGTCGCACGCGCTGCCGATGCTGGATACAAGTTCATCGTCGTGGTTGCGGGAATCCACAACAATCTGCGGCGCCAGACACAGGAGCGCGTGGACGAAGGCTTTGTCGGCGAAGTCAGTGACCCGACCCGAAAGGAGAAGTTGAAAGCGCAGACAGGAACCTCGAAGATCGGCGTGGGTCTGGTTGACCCCGATCACAAGCGCCCGGTCGCTCTGACGTCCACCGCAGACGATTTCAAGAAGGCCGTCGCCAATTCGCTACGCGGCGGCCTCGAAGACTGGAGCAAGCCGGTCATCGTCGTAATCAAGAAGAACCGATCGACACTCGTGGCGCTGAACAAGTGGCTCGAAGATTTCAATCGCATGCCCGGACAGAAGCAGATTGCCAACATTCCGATGCTGTTCATCGACGACGAGGCCGACAATGCTTCCATCAACACGAACAAGCCCGAGCTCAAACCGACAACCACGAACAGGCTCATCCGCAACCTGCTCGGACTGTTCAGGAAGAGCTGCTATGTCGGTTACACGGCCACGCCCTTCGCCAACATCTTCATAAACCCCGAAGCCTATGACGAGGAATCTCGGAAGGATCTGTTCCCCGAGCACTTCATTCACTGCCTTGATGCACCAAGCAACTATTTCGGCGCAGAGCGTCTGTTTCTGGAAGAGGAATCGAAAGCGCGGCATATCAGTGCCATCGAGGACTGCGAGACGATCATTCCCCTGAAGCATGCAAAGACGCACGAGTTCGCCGAATTGCCTCCATCGCTGAAGAAGTCGATCCGGTCCTTCCTTCTGGCTCGCGTCATCCGAACGGCACGTGGACAAGGTGCCAAGCACTGTTCGATGCTGATCAACATATCGCGGTTTGTCGATGTACAGAGCGAAGTCGATCGGCAAGTTACGGTCTATCTCGAGGAGTTGCGCAACGCGATTCTGGCAAGCGCAGGAATGCCCGCCGACATTGCCCTGAAGAACGCTCATCTCGCCGCAATCAGATCGACCTTCGAAACCGAAAAATACGATGATGCCGGAGTCGACTGGAAGTCTGTACAAGAGCTGCTCCCCGATGCCATTCGGTCGATCATCACGGCCGTGGTGAACAGCAAGTCGCCTGACGGACTGAACTATGCTGACTTCTCCGACCGGGGGGAAGCGCTGAACGTGATTGCGATCGGTGGCTTGAGCCTGTCTCGCGGGTTGACGATCGAAGGGCTCACGATCAGCTACATGTACCGCAACACCAAGATGTACGATACGCTTCTCCAGATGGGGCGATGGTTCGGGTATCGACCTGGCTACGAGGATCTGTGTCGCGTCTGGCTGGCGGCGGACTCGATCGGCTGGTACACGCATATTTCCGAAGCTTCCGAAGAGCTGCGGGATCGCATCAAGGAAATGAACCGGTCCAATGCAACGCCTCGCACGTTCGGACTGATGGTGGAATCGCATCCCGACAGCCTGACAGTCACCGCGATGAACAAGATGCGGGCTGCTGAAACGCGTACAGTTAGTGTCAGCTATGACGGCAAGCTTGTCGAGACCTATGTTCTTTCGAGCAAGACCGAGCCACACGAAGCGAATATCGAACTGTTCAGGAATCTGCATGACCGTCTTCTGGTCGAATATGCGGGGCAGAAGATCGAAGGCGGAGAGCGGCCTGCATCCCGGGTCTGGCGAGGCATTCCAGCGGATATCGTCAACGATTTTCTCGCAGACTTCCAAGTGCACCCCCTAAGTGCCGAGAGGGTGATGAGTGCCCGAAAGTATCTTTCCCTGATCAAGGACCGCTTCCCGGTCTGGGACATTGTATTTGTATCCTTGAAAAATGCGGACGGCGAAAGCCCTTCGACCTCGCTCGGCGATTTCCAGATGGTGCATCAGACACGTTCGGCAGGCACGAGCGAAGACCAGCTAAAGGAGATCGATGGCGGTCTTTTCGTGACGAATAACCAGCGTGTTGCCGGCACGGGCGATGAAAGTGCAGGTCTGTCCAGGATAGAAATGGAGGCGGCACTTCAGGTTGCCGCTTCCCGCAAGCGAAGCAAGTGGACCGACAGGGATACGCGCCATGTGAGTGTCAGGGGCGCGCCATTGCTGATGCTTCACCTGATCGATCTCGGGAATCCTCTGGAAAAGTCAGCCGAAAAGTCACTTCTTTCGGGGGCTCCGGCGATCGGGCTGAGTTTTCCGGCGACCGGCGACTTTTCGACGGTAGAATACGTTCTCAACCGCGTGATGGTGAACCAGCTGGAAAGCGAGCGCTTCGACTCGGCAGACGACGAGGACGACTACGATCGCGACGATGTAATGAACGACCCCGAGGATTTGACATGAGGGGTCTCTGGAGCCAGCTGCAGCCACCCAGCGCTGACTACATCTGGAAGCTGAGAACTTCTGTGTCACCGATCCGGACCTCAGTCGGCCGGCATGCGGACGGACATATCGCGTTCATGCTGGAGATGAAGTTCGACCATGCGGATCTGCTGATGCGGTTGCCCGAAATCCAGGGTCTGACTCTCGATCATCGCATGTTTGCCGGGGCCGGTTCGTACGGTTTGATCGTGGCCCTTCGTGAGGCGAAGGACGAGGAGCTCTTTGCTACCCTTTGCGAAGACCTCGCCGCCTGCATCGAAGACCTCACCGAGGAACGTCAGGCAGTCCTGTCCTTTCTATCACGGCTAGACCGATGGCAACGTTTCCTGGCGCGAGATGGTCGACGTCTGTTGTCGACAGATGGCATTCGCGGGCTTGTCGCCGAGCTCGAGATTCTTGGGCTTCTTATTTCGGACAACGGCCGATCGGCAGCCGACGCCCTGACGGGCTGGGTGGGGCCCTTGCGAGCTGCTCAGGACTTCAGGTTCGCGGACCAGTTGATAGAAGTGAAGTCGTGGGGCGGATCGGGCGGAGCAAAGGTCCGGATTTCCTCCGAGTTCCAGCTTCAGGTCGATGATGTTCCCGTGTTCCTCGCTGCTGTGCAGCTTGTAGAAGAGGGAGAGCCAAAGCTTGGACATTCACTCAACGAGGTGGTGACGGCGTTGAAATCGATCCTCCCCGCAGACGTCCTGGATCTGTTCGAGGACCGGCTTGGTGCCGCCGGCTACATCGAGCTTCCCTACTACGATGCGCCGAGGTTCAGGCTGGGCGCCATCGACTTCTTTGGCGTCACGGAAGAATTTCCGGTGCTGACGCCCCGGCAGCTGCCCACCGCTGTGTCTGGCGTCCAGTACACGCTAGACCTCGTTCAGCTGTCCGGTTTCAGAGTCGCAGAACTACCGGGACCAGCCCTATGACGGATACGACAATAGAAGACACGTTCGAGGAATTTCGTCAGGAAGTTCTCGCCTCCGCTATGGCGAACAAGGATTTCGAGAAGATCGAGTTCCTGAATGCTTTTGGCCGGGAGCTCGAGCAATGCGACGAGATCGAGGAACTGCAGACCTGTATTTCTCCGAATGTGCGTGGGGTCCAGATAGATGGTTTCGGGTTCAATTCGGACGACGGGCTGGATCTATTCATCGCCGACTTCAACCAGAGACCGGTCCTTGAGACGTTGACGCGGACTGAAGTCACGGCTTTCGTGAAGCGCCTGACAGCCTTCTTTTCGCGGTCCCTGTCGGGCGAACTTCATCGCTCACTGGAAGAGACTTCGGAAGTCTATGCTGTGTCACGGGCCATTCACGAGCGCGGACGCCAGTTCGGACGGGTCAGGCTCTACGTGCTTTCGGAACGCCAGTTGAGTGACCGGTTCGACACGATCGATCTGTCGATGCACGATGACGCGATTCCAGTCGCGCTTCATATCTGGGACATGAGCCGCCTTCACCGGCTCAGGACGTCTCGGAATCAGAAGGAAGCCATCGAAATCGACTTCGAGTCCTTCACCGCAGGCGCAATTCCCTGTCTGCCTGCGCATCTGGAAAGCGATATCTACAAGTCCTATCTGCTTGCGCTGCCAGGGTCGGTACTGGCGGATTTGTATGCGCGATACGGGGCGAGATTGCTCGAACAGAATGTCCGTGCCTTTCTCCAGGCGACCAACAAGGCCAACCGCGGTATTCGCGACACTATCCTCGGGGATCCGGGCATGTTCTTCGCCTACAACAACGGAATCACCGCGACCGCTTCCGCCCTGGATGTGGTTTCGGATGGTGGAACGAGCCGGGTCAGGACAATAAAGGACCTGCAGATCGTGAACGGTGGACAGACGACGGCGTCCTTGTTTCACGCCCGCAGGAAAGATCGTGCCGATCTTTCCAAGGTCTTCGTCCAGATGAAGTTGACTGTGATCGACGAGGCAAGATTCGAGGAAGTCGTGCCGAAAATTTCGCAATATGCGAATACCCAGAACACGGTCAACGCGGCAGACTTCTTCGCCAATCACCCTTTTCACATCCGAATGGAATCATTTTCGAGAAGACTCTGGGCTCCGGCGCCTGCCGGACAGCAGACGGAAACCAGATGGTACTACGAGCGCGTTCGAGGGCAATATGCTGAGGAACAGACGCGACTCGATGCACGGGGCAAACGCGTATTCCTGCAGCAGAATCCGAAGAGTCAGCTACTGCGCAAGACCGATCTCGCAAAGTACGACAATATCTGGGACGATGACCCGGTTCGCGTGAATCTCGGTGCCCAGAAGAACTTCGCCCGCTATGCTGTCCGCATCGGCGAGGAATGGAAGGAACACGCTGACCGGTTCGACGAGGACTATTTCCGGCAGGCCGTGATCAGGGCAATCATCTTCAAATCCAGTGAGCGTATTGTCTCTGCACAGTCCTGGTATGAGGGCGGCTACCGCGCAAACATCGTGAACTATGCAAATGCGCTTCTATCTCGTGCCCTTGATGCTGAGGTCCTGACGCTAGACACCGCTGCGCTGTGGCAGAAACAGCAGATTCCCGATTCGCTGACGGTGGTCCTTGCCAGCCTGTCGGAGACGGTCAATCGGAAACTGACGAGTTCGGGGCGTGGCCTATCCAACGTCAGCGAATGGGCAAAGAAGGCAGAGTGCTGGATATCCATTCTTGAACATCTGCCTCAGGCGCGCGAAAGCGTTCGCAAGTCTTCACAGGGCTGGTCGAAGCCTCTTGCGACGTCACGCCGCCTCGCTTCCGGCCTCTGAAACAAACAGGTCGCGCCCGCTTCGGCGAACGCTGTTGCCGCTAGCCAGGAGGCGCCAGACGACATCCGCTATGTTTCGGGCGAGGAACGGGGGGACAGCATTCCCGACCTGCACATATTGCTGAGTCCGGTTTCCGAGGAATACGTAATTGTCGGGAAACGTCTGGAGTCTTGCTGCCTCACGAACCGTCAGGCTTCTGCACTGAAGCGGATCCGGATGTATGAAATAGTGCCCGTCCTTGGATATATGGCTCGTGACTGTCGTGGAAGGCCGTGACCAGACCTGTACGCGAAACCTGTCGGAAAAGTCTCCGGAATTCCAGTTCTCGTGCTTCGGTGAAAGTGATTTCGGGAACTCGCCCGCTTTGGGGGAGCGCTTGTGAACCAGTGCGAAAACCGACGCAAAGAGATACCGACCGAGATCGGACCGTATGTGTGTTCTGGCCTCGTGGTTATAGGTGCGCCGGAGCTTGGGATCGAGTATCCATTGCGCCAGAGTGTCAGGACACCGGGACGAAACGCCCGGTACGCCCTGCTCGATCCGGTCGAGTGCGGCATTCCTGGTACGGAAGGCGTCAAGTCGGTCGGCGGCCTTGTCGTGGACCTTCGTGTCGGATTTCCGAGTCTCTCGCAGTATCGCTACATATGCGGCTTCGACAGCCGCGCGCCAGTTCTCGAGATTGTCGGTTTCCTTGCTTAGGCCCGACCTCAGGTGGGGAAGTCCCTTGAGAACATCCCGTGATATGGCGGGCATATGCTGTGCAAGCCCGACATCGGCGTTCGCTTCCCATAGATCGTTTCGGATGCCGATAATGATCACACGGTGTCTTGCTTGAGGCAGCCCCCACTCTTCGGCACGTACAAGGAAATCTCTCATCGAGAGTTCTTCGGACTCGTTGAAAAGGCTGTCTCTGGTCCCTAACGACACCAATCGATAGCCGACACCCTTCGAACCTGCATTACGAAGGTCATCGAGAATCTGCGAGGCAATCGTCTTGCCGTTGATATTAGACGATACGATACCCTTTACGTTCTCCATCACGAACAGAGCTGGATTCACGCGCTCGAGTATCCTGATGTACTCCCGATACAGGAAGTGTCGTTGGTCTTTTTCCGGCTTGTAGTCCTTGTTGCCGCTGTTCCGGGATCGGCCTGCCAAGGAGTATGCTTGGCATGGGGGTCCGCCGATGACGATACACCGGTCGGCTGCCTGCGCGACAATGGTATCAAGCCGCGCGTCGATGGCACGATCTGCCGCCTTCTTGCCGAGTTCGAGACACTGCGCTTCCTCAGTGGCACTCAACCATTCATCTGGATAGAGCGTCTGCCAATCTGGCTGACCGCTACCGCCGTTCAGCCAGGTGTAGTATTCGTCTGGAAAGCTACCCGAGAACTGGCGAAGAAAGGCCCTCAGCAGGAGCGTTTTGTGAGCAGCAGGATCCTTTTCGATAGACAGCGCGATGTTGAAACGACGCGTTCCATCTTCCGCACGTGCTGCGCAGAACCCTTCAGCGAGCCCTCCCGGTCCTGCAAACAGGTCGATGACATGATATGGGTCAGGCAAGTTTGGCGGTCTCCAGCGTTTTGGGGAGTCTATACAATTCGGCGCCTCGCGCCAGGGTGGAAATTCGTTGGTTGATGTAGTTTCTTCAATGGTCCGGTCCCGAATGATGGCCGGAATCGGGGGAAAGGACACGAGACCCGAACTCGACTTGCGAAAGGGACTCTTCGCCCGAGGACTGCGTTACCGGTTGCACGACAAGAAGCTGCCCGGCCGACCGGACATCGTGCTGCCGCGCTGGAATGCAGTCGTCTTTGTGCATGGCTGCTTCTGGCATCGCCATCCCGGCTGCAGATATGCTTCCACGCCATCGACGCGGGCCGAGTTCTGGATGGACAAATTTGCGAAGAATGTTGAGCGTGACGGGCGCAACATTGCTGCGTTGGAGGCGCTTGGCTGGAGGGTTCGAATTGTCTGGGAATGCGATATAAAGGCTGATATCGACGCAACAATCTTGAACGTTGAGCGATGGATACGCGACGAGCACTCCGCGTGATTTCGGTTTTGCGCGAACGCCCCTCTGGAGAGGGGGCTGTTCGGAGGCTTTGCTCACATCGCCTTGCTGCTGCCGGACTGTGCCCGGCACACCTTCGGCCGGCAGTCGAGCGAGGCACCGACCTTCCGTCCGGCGATCACGCACGCCTGCCTGATATGAGCACCGCCTCCGGCCCGGCTCGTCTCCGGTCACGCCGCGGTGCGGCGCGCTGCGGGGGCTCGCCGGCTAATCGCCGCGCCTGCGCTTCCTCGCTGCGGGGCAGAGGGGGTCGTAGGCGCGATGGGAACGCCGACAGGATCGTGTGAAGGCATCAGGGTGCGTTTCCGGAAAGCCGGTCCGGGGCGGACGGCGCGTATTCCAGCGCGCGGCCTAGCTGCAAGGGGGCGGGTTTGGAGGGCCGTCTGTTTCTGTGAGGCGTCCTACCTGTTCCCCCTTGCAGCCAGTCCTTGTGCGCGCTGGCTGACGCGTCTTCCGCCGCCCCATCCCGTCTTCCCGGGAAAAGCAACAGGGCGGGAAGGAGGAAGACATGGAGACCAGCACGACACCCGCACCGGCATTGCCTTGCCGGGCAGAACGCCCCCGGATCTATGTGGCATGCCTTGCTGCCTATAATGGCGGGCGACTGCATGGCCGATGGATCGATGCGACCGAGCCGGACGAGGTCTGGAAGGAGGTGCGCGCGATGCTCGCCGCCTCGCCGGAGCCCGATGCCGAAGAGCACGCGATTCACGACTATGAGGGGTTCGAGGGATGCACGATTTCGGAATGGGCGAGTTTCGACACGGTGTGCGCGCTGGCCGATTTCATAGAGCAGCAGGGACGCCTTGGGGCCGGGCTCTATGGCCATTTCGGGAACAGCCTGGACGAGGCCCGCGCCGCGTTCGACAATCATGCGGGCGAATACCGCTCCCTTGCAGACTTTGCCGAAGAGATCACGCGTGAGACCGGTCCGGAGATTCCGGACGCGCTGCAATACTATGTCGATTGGGAGTCGATGGGCCGCGACTTGGAACTGAATGGCGATGTGTTCACCGTCACGCTTGGCTTCGATGAAGTGCACGTGTTCTGGAATCGGTGACGGGGATTGCCTTGGGTTGCCTTGCGTTCCCTTTCGTCGGGCGGCCTTTTGGCCCGTCCTGTCCCTGTCTCTTGCCTTTTGACCTGGACGGCGCAGCCCGGCCCTGAAACCGGCCGTCCCCACGAATGTCCTCTGCGCGTTCCGCGCATTCATCGCGATCCAAATGCGCTTGTGCCTTGCCGGTGCGCCGCTTCGCTCTGCCCCTTTCGGGTTCAGGGCCGCTCCGCGCCGTCCTTCTGGTCAGGCGTCGACAGGGACAATCGGGTCCCGTTCGGCAGCCACGCAAACGAAAAGGAAAACATCCCATGGCAAACGCACTCGGCTACGTCAGCGAAACCAGAACCGGCTTCGAAGGCGCCCTCGCGATGATGAACCTAACCGCGCCCATCCGGATCGAGAAGAACGCGGACAAGACAGTCGATACCCAGCCCGACTATCGCATCTTCGCAGGCGAGATTCAGACCGAGATCGGCGGCGGGTGGATCGTCAAGGCAAAATCCAGCGGCAAGGACTATGTATCGCTGACGCTCGCCGATCCGAATATCGGGCCGCGCAAGGTCTATGCGAACCTGGCGCCTGTGAAGGGCAAGAAGGGGCGCTACGTGCTCCTCTGGAACCCCAGGGACTGATCGCACTGGTGACGGCTCCCAGAGGAGCCGTCACCTCGCATTCGTGTTTCGGACAACGTGCTCGCTCCACCAGTTCATCATCTCGACGCTCTCGCTCCAGTACTTCGCGCGGTTGTAGATGGACCTGGCGCTCTTTGTATCCACATGCGCAAGTTCAGCCTCGATGGCGTCGGGATTCCAGAGACCGCTTTCATTGAGAAAGGTCGAAGCGCTGGCGCGAAAGCCGTGCGGCGTCATCTCGTCTCCGGCAAACCCGAGACGCTGCAGGGCGAGGCTCTTTCATTGCAAACAAGTGATCGGTTGATATTGGTAGCGAACTGTTTCATCTAGCGGAAGAGCCACGCGCGATTCCGACACGCAGCAAGTAGTGATCTTAGGTCCGAAAACGGAAGCGGCACGATGAACGAAGATGTTGTTAGGAATATGTCCCCCGAAGAAGACATCGACGGCCTCGACAACAGCGAAGACCTCAGCAGTCATACCGGCGGGATCAAGCCGTGGGATCCTGGAAAGATTCGGATAACTACCAAATCTTTTACGCTACGCGAAGTCGTCGATCAGATCTCGGATGGCGATATCGATCTCTCACCGGACTTTCAGCGCGCTTATGTTTGGAAGGCTCGGCAACGA
The DNA here is from genome assembly GCF_000685295.1 of Hyphomonas oceanitis SCH89. Taxonomy (GTDB): domain Bacteria; phylum Pseudomonadota; class Alphaproteobacteria; order Caulobacterales; family Hyphomonadaceae; genus Hyphomonas; species Hyphomonas oceanitis. Next base: position 8,484 of record NZ_ARYL01000005.1, on the reverse strand, counting down.
ACGCGTCTGGTTGAGTCTATCCTACTCGGAATTCCTTTGCCGGCATTCTATTTCGATCAGTCAGAGAGCGGCGCCTATCAGGTAGTCGACGGAGTGCAGCGTCTTTCAACAATTGCACTTTTCATGGGCGACAAGCACCCTCTGTCGAGTGATGATCTGGAATATCTCTCGGATCTGCACAATTTGACATATAGCCAGCTGGATCCGTCAGCGGTCAGGCGATTCCGGAGCACACAGATCGTTGTGCACATCATCGAGCCGCAAACACCTGACGAAGTGAAATACGATATCTTCAATCGCGTTAACACTCTTGGCAGCCCGCTCTCGCCGCAGGAGATCCGGCATGCAATGAGCGGGCAACGTTCCCGGACTTTCATCGCCCGTCTGGCCGAAGCTGAAGTGTTTGATGCCGCTACAGAGCGCCAGTACTGGAGAAGGTTGTCTAACGGTGATGTTGAGCGAGACTCGGCGCGCATGGCAAATCGTGAATTGGTGCTTCGATTCTGCGCATTCCGGACCTGTTCGATGGAAGAGTACCGTGAATTTCGAAGTCTTGACGCCTTTCTGATGAACTTCACCAAAAGAATTGATCGGACCGCGAAACAGTCGTCAATTTCAGACGAAGTGCTCTCCACGCTAGAGGCAGATTTCCATCGAGCGATGGAAGCGGCGCATGGCATTCTCGGTACGGCTGCGTTTAGGCGCTGGCCAATTGGGGCTGAACGTCGCGGCCCGATCAACCGCGCCGTTTTCGAGGCGCAAGCTAATGCGCTGGCTGATCACAGTTTGGATAAAATGTTGCCTCACAGCGATGCGATCGTAAGCGCGTTTCGAAATGCCTTCTTGGAGCCTGATTACCTGAAGGCGGTTACCGTCGGCACGGGCGACACAAACAAGGTTTCCTATCGGCTTGAGCGCACTCGGGCCATCTTGGCGGATATCCTGAAGTGATCGTCTCGGCAAATATAAAGGGCTTTAAACGCTTCGCGGATGAGCATTTCGATCTGGCTCCGCTCACGGTGCTCACAGGCTTGAACGGATCCGGCAAAACGTCGCTGCTGCAGGCTGTTTTGCTCGTTGCTGAAGCCTCTACAGCGAAGTCAGCTTCTCTCCGACTGAACGGACCGTTTGGGCTTGAGCTTGGAACTGCGGAAGATGTGCTGAACTGGCAGAGTACCAGTCCGATCGAAATATCCTTTTGTGAGCATGGGACAGAAGCTTCGAAATGGCAATTTGCAGTTCCATACGAAGAGGCTTTCTACTTAGATATTAGTGAGCATCCGGCTTGCTCTCTCAAACCGTTCTCAGGCGCGCCTCGCGCATTTACATATCTGAGCGCCGAGCGACTTGGGCCGAGAGGGTTTACTGCCACATCGCCCGTTCCAGAAGCGGAACTCGTTGTGGGCGCGCGTGGAGAGTATTGCGCGCACGTACTGAGCGTCTTGGGTGATCGCCCTATCGACAATGTCGATCGGGCGCATCCGCTGAATCAAGATGCCTCTCCCCGGCTGCTCAAGTACGAAGTGGAGCAATGGCTCAGCGAGATAGCCCGCCCCATCGAAGTCACTGGCGAGCGTGCCGTTGGTGCGACGGTCGCCGAATTGAAATTTAGGACACCAGGTTCCACTTGGGTGCGCTCGACGAATATGGGTTTCGGTATCACTTATGCGCTTCCAATCGTACTTGCAGGCCTAATCGCCGAAACAGGGGGGCTTATGCTAGTTGAGAATCCCGAAGCTCACCTGCATCCTGCCGGCCAATCCAGAATGGGCGTGTTTCTTGCTTGGCTCGCAGGACGTGGTGTCCAAATCGTGGTCGAGACGCATTCGGACCACGTCGTCAACGGCATCCGCAGGGCCATAGCGGAACACTGTTATCTGCCTTCCGACTCTGCTTTACTGCACTGGTTCGGCGGCGAGACGGAGGCAGCAGGGCAGGCAGTCTCCGATACGCTATCCGTCAGTGACACTGGCAGTGTGTCAGACTGGCCCAAAGGTTTCTTTGATCAGTACCAGATTGATGTTTCGTCACTCGGCCGGATCCGACGGAGAAAGCGTTAAGCGTGATGTTCGTGATCAATGGTGCCGACTGGGATTTTGCAACCTTAACCGCAGATCAGATCGAAAAACTATTGGATCAAGCTCTAAGCTTTGTCGATGTGTCTCGCTCCCGCGGGGAGGACGTAGTGATCGGCGACGACTTTCAGACGCGTGCGATGCATGGCACGCTCAGCATTTGGGATCTATTTGGGAGTCAATCTCCCGTGCACTTGCGCCGTGAACTATTGCAAGAACTCACAGCGTGGCTTGCAACGGCGCGCCGCTATGCAGATGCACCTGATTGGCCGGATGGAATTGACGATTCTATGATCTCCATAGGCGGCGTACCTGGTTTAGATAATCCGGACGTGACTTGGGCGCACTGCTGTATGCTGGCAGGCCAGTCTGCAGCGTGCTTCACTTTTGGGGAAAGCGTGGTTGCGGAGACAAAAACCGGGTTCGGGACCACCCGCGTGCACTTTGTTGCCGATGAAACGAACAGGACACGATTTTGGCGGGAAATGATCGTATTTCACGGCGATAGTTTGGAGAGCCTGATTAGGCACGCGTCTCATGCTTATCCCCGATTATATTTCGTGGAGGGCACCCTTCAACATGCTGGCCAACTTGGAGGAGGGTACATTGCATCCAAGAGTAGTGTGCAGAGGGCGCTTTCGACATTAGACGACTGGGGGGAGTGGGCCTTCACTTGGCCGCCGCCCTCATTAAGACCGAATGAGGGGGAGCCGCTGAACGCCAACGAGCGACCAAATAACCAAGTGGTTCGTGATAGGTTTACTGGATTTGGTATAGACGCCGCTCCCGAAAATCCAAACGTGCGGAATCATTTGGCGAGCCGCCAAGCCCGAGAGGCGTTCGTGGGTACTCGCCGATTGTACTGCGAATGGCACGTGAAACTCGAACCGCATCGCAACCGAATTCACTTCCATCCACCCGTGCTGGAGAGTGACCAGAAAGTCGTGATTGGCATGATACATGAACACTTGCCGCTTCCATGACGGACTAGGATTTTTGCGTTGAGGTATGACGGGAAGCGGGAATTCAAGCTGTCTACTTTAGCAATTCTCAAAAAATCATATTCTTGCGATGACCGATTGAATCCGACGCCGGATATGCGCTTACACTCCATACTCACTTAATGGCGGTTCCTGACGAGTCTGCGCCGCATGCCAGATTGCAAAAGAAGGTCTGGAAGTCGGTCGATCGTAGATGTTGGCTCGCTTCTGATCCCCTCCGACCGTTGCACTTCCTGCGGGTGTAAGGGATGCATTATCGTGGAAACCGAACTGTGTGAAAATGAAGCGCTCCACGGGAGGAAAATGAGCTTGGAAGGTGACAGACATTCAGTCGGTTGCGGTGTGATCGTGGAAGCGGAGTGCAGATTCTGAGACAGGGCTTTCGGGCTCGTCCACAGGTTACAGTGCACGGCGAATGGGTTTCCACTTGATCGGTGCCTGCAGATATTAGGCCGGCTTTTTGCCTGCGCGGTGGCGAACGACGAGACCGCCTTCTGCGGGGGCTCACTTGAAGGGATATTCTTCCGGCGTTGAGGTGAACGTCGTTTTCGGTTTTGGCTTTGCGCGCAAAAGGTGAACTCCTGATGCTTCTCTGTCAGAGCACTAAATACTGCACATCCAGAAGAAGCGTTCAGGACAGAGAGGAAGCAGAAGTCTGGGTCTAGGTTGGCCTGTTCTCAAGGGCCGGAGATGGTGTTCAGCACTATTTTCGGACCGCTGCCTTCAGAGAGCAGACTCCTCAAAAGGAAGAGATGTTTTCCCAAATCGAACGCTGAAACGATCACTCTTTCCCTTCCGACGCCCCTCAAAAGAGAAGTTGAAAGAAGGAGAGTGGATGTCACACCCCAGGCATCTAAGCGATGCGTGTAAGGACGAAACATCAAGTCCGAAATGGCAATGATTTCAGAGGACAAGAGCCTCTGATTTGCCGGTCGAGCGCATATCGCGCTTTCGGGTCTTTCGACCCATAGGAGACTCTATTTCGGGATGGTTGTCAGATCAAGTCATTGGTTCCAATTCACACGGATCGTTTAGATGCCTGGGGTGAGACACCCACGTCCCTTCACATCTAACCTAGACACGCGACCCCCACCGCAGACTTGGTGGACCCGTCAAAGCCATCAAAGGATGTGTTTAAAACGTCGAGGGCTTTCTCAGAACGTGCAATACAGAGCCGTCATCGCCTTCAATCGGACGCGTAGTTCTGGTGACCAATTTTCCCTACCGTTTCATTCTTACGCCAGCGCCGCCTTTGTTGTCCTCTGGTGTGAAGAGGACGCCGCCATTTTCGAACGCCCTCCGGATCGCCTCACGGATTGGACTAGTGCTGCGGTCAGGTCCGCGATCACTTTCAATCCGCCTTATTGTAGCTAGCGACACGCCGCTCTCATCTGCCAATTCTTGCTGGCTCCAATCCAAAAGTGCCCGCGCAGCGCGGATCTGACCCGGTGTAAGCATTATTTTCACTCATATGCGCTATTTTGTTGCACCTACCGTGGTGCATGTGATACATTACCGCTCAATACATACTCAAAGGTCTGAACAATGTATCGACGCCCTGATGGAATGGCGAAAGAAAGTGCTGGCAAAGAAGGGCCTACGCGTAGGTCGGTCCTTGGAGCGAGCGCAGTACCATTGTTCGTCGATTTTGGTGCAGATCAAGTTGCCCTCGCGTGTGAGGCTTGGCTCGCTGACCATTCTGAGCGAGAGCGCTTGATCATGCGTTGGCAGCAGATCGAGACACAACTATTCAAGGCTCGCAATTGGACAAAGCTTTCTTACGAAGAGGGTAATCAGCTCGCCGAGAAACAAGAGATGGACAAACTCGACGAACGTATCGATGCGCTTGGCGACAGGAACAGAGAATTACTGGCGACTCTTCCAACGATGGTAGCAATTTCATCACGAGGCATCTATCGTAAGCTCACGGTCGCCACGACCCAAGTCTGTCCCAGTGAGAATGAGGAGGCCTATCTCCTTATCGCCAGTATCTTGCGCGACTACCGCGCGCTGCACGGCAGTTGACGCGAGTTCTGAAGCGAGCGTCTGACCTTCATTTCCAAGTGTTTGGCTCTTCAAGTTTCGCGCTTCTGACCTGGGCCCTTTGGTTCCTTCATTCATTTCGAGAGTCTGACCCTTTCTGGACTAAGACCCATCATGGCTCACGCGCCATGCTCAATGACTAGAAGAAAAGTGAATCAGAATTCGGCCCGATTGGCACCGACTTTTTCAACACAATCGCGCAAAAGACATTGGAGATTGTGCATTGACCGACCGGAGTTGGCCCTTACCCGCCGGTCGTAATTGTCGAGGCGAATATCGGTCATGGAGAAACTGGGATGTTCACGGCCCGTGAACCGGTCTCGGGATTGCAGTTCTCAAGTCGCTTGTTTTCCGTAATAATTAGCGGTCACTGACCCTGGTTAGAAATATTGAGGACTTAGTCTCGAATATTTTACGATCCGGTCGCATTTTTGTGCGCACAAAACCTATCGGGGAGAACTTTGATGCAAGCTGTGGTGAGAGCGGCAACGATAGGGCTGTTAGCCGCGTTGATGTGCGGCCAGGCTTATGCGTGTAGGTTCGATCAATCAGGGCCAATGCCTGTTTGTCGTACGCCGGTAACAGCGCCGCAAGAGCGGCTGGTTATCATCAAAGCGTTGGGCCGGGCTCAACACACAAATATCGTTGTCATGCCCGATGATGCGCCAGGCCCTAATGAAAGCAGGCCATATAAAGTCGACCGACCTGTCCATTTCGGGCTCTTCAAGGTTCATATAGAGGACGTAGGGGAGCCCATCACTTTGGTGCTTTCCAATGATGAACCGCTCATCTTTCAAATAGAAGGCCGAATTGACCTTGTGCAACGTGTCATTGTCCTGGGAGCAACCAGCGGAGGGAGAGAATCGGTTGGCGTTACAGGAATGCCGCCATCGAGGATAGAGTATGCCCCTGTCATTGGATTCGATGAGTCTAGATATACGAGCTGTAGCAAGCCACCCGATGCCTGTGTCCCGTGGCAGTTTTTCGGTGAACAACCGTCTTCTAAACCTGACGAGGTTGTTGCGAGCGGAGCTTACTCCTTCCTTGACAAAAATCCCTACACACATCGAAATCCAGTCGCATTGGATGCTTCTGACGCATATCAATACCTTGGCACTAGAATTCAGCTCAGGGACGGTCAGCTTGCAGCCGAGCGGATCACTTCTGATAAAGTGTTCTCAAAGTTATCTGCCGATGAATATGCCAGCTTGTCACCTGAGAACTCCTATTTCTTGGGCACCAACAGGGAGCTTGCGGAGCTAAACCCCGATACGATTGAGTCTACTTTGCGTCTGACCAAGGCGCCCGTGTTACAGGGCTGGTTTGGATTGAGACAATTGCAGGCAGAGGGCAAGCTTTTGCTGCCAGATGACAACCTTTTTGGGGCCATCTACGACCGCTATGTCAACACCTCGCCCGAATGGTCGACTGGGCACGAGCCGCCCGTGATGGCAATCCTCACCCAAAGCAACACCATGCTTCCAATCGGAGATCTGGATAGTCTGCGAGATACAGTTTTCAGGAAATTTCCTATTCTGGTTCCCGAAGGGGTAGAATTGTCAGATGTGCGGGGGTCATCTGACATCTGCTACTTGTTTCAAATCCCGCGCGATCACCGCTTGGCTTGCAATCCAGATGAGTTGTTTCCGCGTCAGCGCCGATAGTTCCAGACCATGTTTGATTTTGTAGATGACTAATTCACAGATAGTGCGGATCATCCCGGCGACCCAAACCCGGTCTTAAGCGGCCTTTCACGCAAACGGTCTATGCGGTCGTTTCTGGCGAGTGCCTGCCGCACGTCCAGGCCACAGCGATCTGGCGTTCTTGGCCCAAAGGCGACATTGCCATTGCGGGCGCGTTCTGCTTTTTTTCATTCCGGTGCTATCGGCTGAGACTGTGTGCGGAGAGAGAGCATATGAAAAACCCTGTTCCCATTGACGGAAGCGTATTCAGTTTCAGGACACGGCCGTTTTCTGAATTCGCCCCCCCCGCCACAGATCGATTTGCCGCGTTCAAGGTACTTGCGTCCAATCACCAGTTCGTCGTTGTGGCGGTACAAGGTGGAATATGGAATGCGGCGCCCACACTGAGTGATGTTTCAGTATGCGGAATTTTGCACGTGCGCCGATTTCTGGACACTGGCAGGCCGGCAGTTTGGGGCATCAACATCGAAGAATGGAAGCTTTCCGAGATCGACGAACCGGTATTGCTTGGCGCGCTTGAGGTATCTGCAGACGAAATCGGGCTGGCAGAGAAGATTTTCAATTTTCTGCCGGGCTCTGTCATCTCCTCGATGGATGGCGCAAGCATGGCTCCGGAAGGAGAATGGCGCTGGGTGAATGATCGCGGTGCGTTGGAGGCTGAACGGGAGCAAGTGCGCGCACGAGCAGCCGCGCAACGTGCGGCGCAAGAGACGCGAATGAAGAACAGGCTTCGCGGCCTCACCTGGGAAAAGTTACGAAGCGAGACGCCATTCGAGAGATGGACCACGTCGCCGCCATACCCCTCCGAGCAATTTACGCGCGAGGCACGCATGGCGATCCACCGCGCGTGCGAGACTCTTCAAGAGCTGGGCCCAAAACCGAAAAAGACAGATGTCCGCAAGGTATTGCGTACACTTGTCGAATGGTTCAACCGCGCTGATGACGAGGCAGGCGGCGTAATTGAAACCGAGGAGCGCGAAGATATTTGCGCGGCCCTTGAAGAGATCGCATTTGTGGCGCGGCAAGAATCTCTCGCGAATGAAATCGACGAATGGCGTACATGGTAGGAATGGCTAGAAATGGCGAATTCCCGCCGGACGACGAAGTGGCGTCGATCGGCTGCGATGGGCGCAAAACCAGTCATAAGAAATTGAGGTCAAGTGGCCGTCATTGGCCCTTACTCCCTCTTCGTATTGTTATTCTGGAACGACCGGATTGAAGAAAGACGGTCGCGGCTAGTGTCCAAATGTCTGCCCTCCCACCACTTCCGTTTGGGCTCTGCATTCGCGACAATGAACAAGCACGATGGACTGCTACCTTCGGAAGTTAAGCGCTAGATCTTTCAGTCTTAATCTGATCCTACTAACTCGAAATCCGGCTTACAGTCAGGCGGATACACCCACACCGGCTTACGTCCTTCGTGCAAATTCTCGAAACGCCTAAGTTCGAGCTTAGGTATTTTAACCTTTGCGAGAAGTTCCTGAAGGAACAAATTATAGTCGGCATGCTTCTTCGCGTTGATCCCGACAAGAATCACTGGGCGTAATTGTGGGTCGCGATCGGTCTTAGATTCTCGTGCAGACCCTCGATACATACCAATATCCAATCCAACCGCTTGCGTATGAGTGCGATTGTAACCGTCCGGTCTTCCCGCCCTTGTGG
>NZ_ARYL01000004.1 GCF_000685295.1 Hyphomonas oceanitis SCH89 | reverse complement strand
TGCAATGACGGGGCGGACCATACATTTTTATCCTCTCCTTCTATGTGGTTATCTCCGCTTGGCTGATCGCGTTCCTTATCCAGTCCTTCGGCGGTTTCGACGGCATGGACGCGGCGGCCTCCGGCCAGAACTTCGCTGACACGATCGGGCAGGGCGAACATCCGCTGCGATCGAAATGGTACATTCTCTTCCTGCTGGCCTGCTTCATTGGCGCGAACGCCTTCGTCGTCGGGCGTGGCATCAAGGGCGGCATCGAAAAGGCCTCATCCATCCTGATGCCAGCCTTCTTCGTCATGCTGATCGTTGTGGTCGGCTTCTCTGTCACCAATGGGGACACGGCCCGCGCAGCAGCCTTCATTCTCCAGCCAAAATGGGAAGATGTCGGCTTCGGCACATTCCTCGCCGGCATCGGCCAAGCCTTCTTCTCCATCGGTGTCGGCGTTGGTCTGATGATCACCTATGGCGCCTATCTGTCCAAGGATACCGACATCACCCGTTCGTCGCTCATCGTCGTCGGCTCCGACACGCTGGTCGCGCTGATCGCAGGCTTTGCCATTTTCCCGATCGTCTTCGCCGCAGGCCTCGACCCGGCGGGCGGCCCCAGCCTCTTCTTCATCTCCATGCCGGTGGCTTTCGGCGCCATTCCGGGCGGCGCCATCTTCGCTTCGGTCTTCTTTGCCCTTGCGCTTTTTGCGGCCTTCACCTCGTCCATCTCGCTGATGGAAGTCGGCGTCTCTTGGCTTGAGGAACGCCAGGGCGTCACGCGCCTCGGCGCAGCATGCGGCATGGGCTTTGCCCTGTTCATGATCGGCGCCGCCTATGTCTTCTCGCTCGAATATCTCGACTTCATGGACTTCATGACCGAAGGCCTGTTGCTGCCGCTCGGCGGCCTGCTGACGGTCATCTTCGCGGGCTGGGTGCTCAGCCGCGAGATGCTGACCTCGGAGCTTGGCGAAGGCACGGTGATGAACCTCTGGCGCTTCGTGATGCGCTGGTTCGTGCCGCCCTTTGTCGGCATCATCCTGGTCTTCGGCTTCATGGACAAGATCCAGGACCAGTACCACGTGCCGCTGCCCGGTGCGCTGACCGTCCTCCTCGGCCCCAACTGGGTCCCGCCGGTCGAATAGTGGCGTTGCACCCCTTATTCTCCCCTGCGCAGCGGGGGAGGTGTCTGGCCGCGTAGCGGCCAGACGGAGGGGGACTTATCCAACCTCAATCGACCCCGGCGTATAATGCGCCCGATGCCAGAGTTTACCCTCTTCCGCCCCATGCCGGGCCTGCCTTGGTACTTGCTGCCAATCTGGCCGCTGATCTATTTCCGGATCCAGCGCTTGCGCGCATGGTTCAAGGCAAATGGCGGCCCCGGCTCGCAGATGCTCTGGGCGGTTACAAACCATGGCCGCGTGGACCTGGTCTTTCTGTCCGACGACATGACCGCGCATCCTTCGGGCAGTTTCCGGGCTCCGGTCTCGGATCGGCTCGCTCACGCACTCGCAGGGGAAGACCTGCTTTCTCCTCCCGTCCCGCTTTCCCAGCGCACGCTGGGATCCAGTCCGGCAGGTGCAAGTCTCTGCGGCTCTGGGCCCCAGCTTTCGCTGGGGATACGGCTCTTTGTGGAAAAACTGGGCCCAATCCCGGACACCTGACCCGAAACTCAAACTCCGAAAAGCAGACTACACCCCCAAGCGCCCTCACAGGCGTCGCTGGCGCATCAGCCCTTTTTTGTCGGTCGGAACATTTCGGCCAGATCATCCGTGGCCTGTATGAGGTGGTCGACAATGCCCGGCTCCATCGAGGAGTGACCCGCATCAGGAATGATGTGCAGTTGCGCTTTCGGCCACGCCTTGGACAGCGCCCAGGCCGTCGACAGCGGCGTCACCACGTCATAGCGCCCGTGCACGATCATGCCCGGCACATCCTTCAGCTTGCGCTCGCATTCTTCCAGCAACCAGGAATCATGCGCGAAGAAACCACGATTGACGAAATAGTGGCACTCGATCCGCGCAAAGGCATCAACGAACTCATCCTCGTTGAAGCGTGGCGGCGTTGTCACCGGGCCTTTGATGGAGAGCGTCTCGCCCTCCCAGCGGGCCCAGGCGCGGGCCGCTTCTATACGGGCATTCTTGTCGCTGCCGATCAGGCGTTTGTGGAAAGCATTCAGCAGGTCGCCGCGCTCGTCCTCGGGGATCGGCGCGATATAGCGATCATAGGAATCCGGGAACAGGCGGCTCGCGCCCGACTGGTAGAACCAGCTGATCTCGGCCTTCGAAACGAGAAACACACCTCGCAGCACCACGCCCAGCACCCGCTCCGTATGCGTCACGGCATAGGCGAGCGACAGGGTCGAGCCCCACGAGCCGCCGAAAACGACCCATTGGTCGACGCCGACATGCTCGCGCAATGTCTCCATGTCATCGACAAGATCCCAGGTGGTGTTCTCGCGGAGTTCCGAGTGCGGGGTCGAGCGGCCACAGCCGCGCTGGTCGAACAGGAAGATGCGATACCGGGTCGGGTCGAAGAAGCGGCGCATCTCGGGGTTCGATCCGCCGCCGGGCCCGCCATGCAGGGCGACGACCGGAATGCCGTCCGGGTTGCCTGATTCCTCCCAGTAAATCTCGTGAATATCCGATACGCGGAGCCGTCCGCTGTGGCGAGAGTCGTGTCGTGGATACAATGTGCGTCGGGTCTGGCGCTTATTCATGCGTTCTTCACTAATTGTCAGCAAGTCTCGGAACTATCACTGGACTTGGCTCTTTACCATTCGTAAGAATTATTACGGGTGGGGACCCGAAATGTGTTTTGAGGTGGCTGTTTGATGCGTAGCGTAGTCCTGAGTTTATCCCTATGCCTTCTTGGCGGTTGCGCAACCGTCTCGATGATGCCGGGGGAAACGACAGTGGAAAGCGGCCTCTCGCACAACCAGTCTGCCCTGCGCAAGGTTTCGGCTGAATATTCTGACAGCGCCGCCGAGCAAGGTTGGGTCGAAGCGTCCGGCGGTCTCGCTGGCTTCGCCGACATGCTGATCAATGGCCGCGGCGACGCGCCAGACGATTATGCCACCCGCATCGGCGCCGCGACAAACGCCCCGGCCATCGTTCTCTCGCGCATCTCTGCCGACAGTGAAGCGGCCCGAACAGGCCTTGCTTCGGTCTCTCAGGAAGCCAAGGCCGTTCTGAACAGCGCCGCTGCTGACGCTGCCACGCGTACCGATGTGATGAGCTATGAACGCGCCCTTGTGCGTGCCCAGACGGCCTATCGCAATTTCCAGAGCGCGCTCAGCACTGTGGCGGCCCGCTCTGACATGGATATGGATACGGCCCCGGTCGATGCCGAACTCTCTGATTTTGCCGATACGATCGATTCCGCCCGCAAGACGGCCGACAAGCTGGCAGACAAATACGCCTCGCTGAACTCGATCGTCGGTTAGCGCCGAACGGCGCTCACTGCGGCCAGCGCCCATCCCGCCAGGAACGAAACGCCGCCCAGCGGCACGACTGCGCCCAGCCAGCGAGGCGCGCCCAATGCCATTGCATAGAGGCAGCCTGAAAAGATCACCGCGCCCAGAACGAAGGCCCAGCCTGCGCGGCGCAAAAGCCCGGCTTGTACGCTGATCGAAATGGCGAGCGCAGCGGCAGCATGCACCAGTCCGTAAAGCGTCGCCTTGTTCCACCAGTCCAGCGCATCCCCGTCGAGACTCAGCCCGTGCGCGCCAAACGCGCCGAGCGCGACGGCGGCAAAGCCGGTGAGCGCGGCAGCAAGGCCCAGCCGGTTCATGCGCCAGCTTCCGATTTGCGGGGCAGGGCATAGGTCACGATGGCATGGCTCGCGGCCTTCTCGGCGCCCTCGATACGCACGTCCACATCCATCACGGCGAGCGCTTGGCCGATCTTCATAACGCGCGCGTCAGCGACGACCACGGGGCCGATACAGGGCCGCAGGAAGTTGATGTTCAGATTGCTCGTCACCGTCATCGGCTCGTGTCCCGTCAGCGTCATCACCGCCATATAGGCGACCGTATCGACGAGGCTCATCTGCGTCGGCCCGGAAATATAGCCGCCGGGCCGCAAGTGCGTCTCATCAGCCACCAGCCTTACCACGGCGCGGCCTTTCTCCATCAGCGTCACTTCGCTCCGGTTTCCGGAACTCTTGAATGCGCCCGACAGGAATGTATTGGCCTCTGCCGCCGTCATCTGTGACATCAATTGCGCTACCTCCCTTTGCGTCACCCCTTGATGGGCTGACCTCCATCGTCCACCGTAAACGCGACAGATCACCCGCCAAGAGGTGACCCCAAGGAAGGATATCCCATGCTGAGCGCCGGTGACGAATACCCCATCCACCAGACCCCGGAACCCGTTGCCTATTCCGGTTCCGACCGTAATTTCTATGACCGGTATTTCTTCAACGGCTACAGCGCTGATGGCTCGACTTTCTTTGCCGCTGCCATGGGCGTCTACCCGCACCTGAACATTATAGACGGCGCCGTCTCCATCCTTCGGAATGGCAAGCAGGCCAGCGTCTATCTCTCGCGGCCGCTTAACATGGAGCGCATGGACACGCATGTCGGCCCGCTCTCGGTCGAGGTGATTGAGCCGCTGAAGAAAATCCGCCTGCGCCTTGAGGAAACCGAGGGCCTCGCCCTCGACGTCGAGTTCGAAGGCCGCGCCTTCCCGATTGAAGAGCCGCGCTTCACCCGTCGTCAGGGTCCGCGCATGATGATGGACCTGACGCGCATGACCCAGAACGGTCGCTGGTCCGGCAGCCTGCGCATGGACGGTACCGAGATCGACATCAAGCCGGCCGACTTTACCGGCACGCGCGACCGCTCATGGGGCGTGCGCCCGATCGGCGCGCCGGATGCCCAGCCGCTGATCCCGGCGCCGCCACCGCAATTCTACTGGATCTGGACGCCAACCAATTTTCCGAACCTCTCCATGTTCTATCACGTCAATCATGACGAGACCGGCACGCCGTGGAACACGCGCGCCGTCATTGTGCCTGATGGCGTAGAGCAGGGCGGTGGTATTCACCTTGCCGATGCCAAGATGAATACGGTCTATACCCCCGGCACCCGCCGCATGCAGAGCGCCCAGCTGGACATGACCGACCCGAGCGGCCGCGCTCACAAGGTCACGTTCGAGCCGATGGGCACCTTCCTTATGAAGGGCATCGGCTATGGCCATGACAAGTATCGCCATGGCGCGTTCCGGGGCGACCAGCTCGCTATTGCACGCGAGGATTTCGAGCCTGCCAAGATGCCGTGGCATGTCATCGAGAACCTGCACATACAGGAAATCGTCCGCGCCCGGCATGAAGGGCCAGATGGTCTCGGCTCCGAAGGCATCGGCACATTCGAACAGCTCTTCCTCGGCCCCCACGCGCCGAGCGGATTCAAGGACATCCTCGACCCGGCGAAATAGGGCCTGGGGCTTTAAGCGTTGAGTGCCTGCCATGACTGCATGGCGAGGGTGATCGCGCGCATGTCGCCCGTCGTGGTTCCCTGCATCAGGTTCATCGCATAGGACATGGTTGTATGCGATTGCATATCGATCAGCGCGAGGGAGCCGCCATAACCGCCCCAGAACATGGAATGCTCATTGAGGGCAGGCGACATCGGACCTGACAGTCCAAAGCCAAGGCCATAACGCACGGGGATGCCGAGGATCAGGTCCGTGCCCTGGATCTGTTCTTCCAGCGCTTTGCGGCAGCCTGCCTCGCTCATAAAGCGCTTGCCGTTGGCCACGCCGCCATTGGCAAGGATGGTGTGGATCGTCGCGACAGACCGCGCATTGCCCGTACCGCCTGCTGCCGGGATTTCGGCGCCGCGCCAGGCGCGTGTGCGTGTATCGCCGACATCCACGCCGGGATTTCCGCGCGTGAGCTTCAGGACCTCCGTCATGTCCGGGCCAGCCCCGAAGCTGGAATCCGCCGGCGGCTTCAGGTCGGCAACCCGCGCGTCTTCCGAGGCTGGCAGCCCGATATGGAAATCCGCGCCCAGTGGCTCGGCAATCTCTTCGCGAAAGAGCGTGCCGACGGTCTTGCCGGCTATGCGGCGGATGACTTCACCCACGAGATAGCCCTGCGTGATGGCATGATAGCCGGGCACGCTGCCCGGTTCCCACAGGGGCGCCTGCGCAGCCAGAAGGCTGGTCGCTTTCTCCCAGTCATAAAGGTCTTCATTCGTCATGGGTTCGCGCCAGGCTGACAGGCCAGCCGAATGGCTCATCAAATGGCTGACCTTGATGTCGGCTTTCCCATTGGCGGCAAATTCCGGCCAGTACTTCGCGACTGGCGCGTCGAAATCGAGTTCGCCACGATCTGCCAGCCAAAGAGCCATCAGCGCCGTCATCGTTTTCGTCGTTGAGTAGACGTTGACGATTGTGTCTTTTTCCCAGGCCCGCGTTTTCTCGACATCGGCATAGCCGCCCCAAAGGTCGACAACCGTTTCGCCGTCCTTCGTCACGCAGAAGGACGCCCCAATGTCCGCGCCGGTGTCCAGATGTGTCTGGAACTGGTCCCGCACGCCTTCGAATTTATCGTGCACGAATCCCTGCACCTCGGCTTTCGCCATGCCCATTTCCTCCCGGGTCTGTTGTCGGCGCAAACCCTAAGAGGTCATCTGATCAACGGCAACGGGCAGATCGCCACCTGCTCGCATCGCGTCGCGTAACCCTAGCCCCAAAGCGCCTGCGTCGGCGGATCGACCCAGCCGTCGCGATAGGTGAGGCCGTTCGCGACATCCTCTTTCAGCCAGAGGGGCCCGTCGAGGTCGGCGGCGTCGCAGAGACCCGCGAGCAGCACGGCTGGCGCCATAGAGATGGACCCGGCGACCATGCACCCCACCATGACGCCCATGCCGCTGGCCCGGGCAGCGTGCACCATGGCAAGCGCTTCGGTCAGGCCGCCGGTCTTGTCGAGCTTCACGTTCACCGCGTCATAGCGGCGGGCGAGATCCTGTATGTCCGCGCTCGTATGCGCGCTTTCGTCAGCGCAGATAGCAACCGGAGCAGGGCGGCGCACCAGTGCCTCATCATCGGCAGCGGGGAAGGGCTGTTCGATCAGCACGACGCCAAGATCGGCTGCCGCTTTGGAAATGGCGGGGAAGTCAGCCGGAAGCAGCCCTTCATTGGCGTCGACAATCAGACGTGCATCAGGGCGGGCCAGATGCACCGCCTCGATCCGTTTCAGATCTTCCGCGCCTCCGAGTTTCAGCTTGAGGAGACGACCCTGCGTTGTTGTGGCGGCGAGCGCCATGGCCTCCGGCGTGTCGAGGGTCACGGTCACGGCGGTCTCGACAGGTTTAGGTTCCGGCAGCCCTGCCAGTTGCCAGACGGGCGTGCCGCTCATCTTCGCTTCTAGGTCCCACAGCGCGCAGTCCAGCGCGCAACGGGCGGCGCCAGCGGGCATCTGCGTCTGGAGATCATCCCGCCTTAGTCCGCCTTCAATGGCGCCCCGCATTGCTTCGATGGCGCCCATTACGCTCTCGACGGTCTCGCCATAGCGCGCATAGGGAACACACTCGCCCCAGCCGGTAGCGGCGCCCTGCTGCAACCGAACAAGAACAGTGTTGGCCTCGGTCTTCGCCCCGCGGGAAATGGCAAAAGCCACTCTCAGGGGCGATGAGACGCGGGAGATTTCGAGGTGCCGATTGCTCATGCCTTGTCCCGATGGATGAAATTTCATCTATTCCAATGCCCTTGCCTTAAGCATGTTTTGCTAGGCAAGTCAGGTAGTTACACGCTGATGGCAGAAACAGTCTCCCCCGAATTCGCGCTTGATGAAAGTGACGAACGCACCGTCCTCCGGCTGACCGGGGACTGGACCGTCCAGCATGTGCAGGACGTTGACGATGCCTTGCGCGCCCTGAACGTCTCCTCTCCCCTCGCCGTGGATGTCTCCGATCTTGGAACGCTTGACACGGCAGGCGCCTTTATCATCGACCGCACATTGCGCGCGGCGGGTTCAGACGAAGAGGGCGAACCCGAGATTATTGGCGAGCATGCAAGCGCCGCCCGCCTCATCGCACAGATCCATGCCGTATCCAGCCCCGCGCCAGAGAGCCCGCCGCAGGATGGCAGCATCAGGGCGCTGCTCGACCGGACCGGCCGAACCTTCGTTCATATTGCGGCTGAGAGTATTTCGACTCTGGCCTTTCTCGGTGAAACGCTTGTGACCTGTGCGCGCCTTATCGTGCAGCCGTGGAAACTGCGCTGGACCAGCATCGTCGCTGTCATGGAAGAGTCCGGGCTCGATGCGCTGCCGATCATCACCTTCCTCTCCTTCTTCGTCGGCATGGTCATCGCCTTCATCGGCGCGACCACGCTCAAGAGTTTCGATCTGGAAATCTACACGGTCGAGCTGATCGGCTATTCTGAACTGCGTGAATTTGGTGTGGTTCTGACGGGCATCGTTCTGGCGGGCCGCACCAATTCATCTTTCACTGCGCAGATCGGCACGATGAAAATGCGTCAGGAAATCGACGCCATGCAGACACTCGGCCTGAAGCCGATGGAAGTGCTGGTCGTGCCACGCGTGCTGGCCATGCTTATCATGACGCCCGTTCTCGCCTTTGCGGCGACGCTGGCCGGTATTGCCGGCGGCGTGATGGTTGCCTGGCTGTCCCTCGATATCAATCCGGGCGTGTTCATTGTGCGCCTCAGGGATTCCGTGCCGATCGACCAGTTCTGGGTCGGCATGTCCAAGGCGCCCGTCTTCGGCCTTGTCTGTGTCCTCATCGCGTGCCGTCAGGGACTTAACGTTGGCGGCAGCGTCCAGTCCCTTGGCCGGGCAACAACAACGTCCGTCGTGCAGGCCCTTTTCTCGATCATTGCCATCGATGCGCTGTTCGCCATCTTCTACATGGAGCTTGGCATATGACCGCCGAGCCGATCATCCGCATCCGCGATCTGGAGACGCGTTTTGGCACGCATACCGTGCACGAGCATCTCGATCTCGACGTCCAGCGCGGCGAAGTGCTTGGCGTGGTCGGGCCGTCCGGTACGGGCAAGTCCGTCCTTCTGCGCGCCATTGTCGGGCTGAAGCAGCCGTCGGCCGGTACGGTCGAAGTCTTTGGGAAGAAGCTTGATACGCTTAGCGATGAAGAGCGCCGTGGCCTTGAGCGCCGCTGGGGCGTGATGTTCCAGGATGGCGCTCTGTTCTCGAACCTTACGGTGCGCGAGAATGTCATGGTGCCCATGAAAGAGCACACGAACCTGGGGCCCAAGCTCAGCGCAGAACTGGCCGACATGAAGATCCGTCTCGCAGGCCTTGAGCCGGACGCTGGCGACAAGTTTCCGTCAGACCTTTCCGGTGGCATGCGCAAACGCGCGGCGCTGGCCCGCGCTCTGGCCCTCGACCCCGAACTTCTGTTCCTTGACGAGCCGACCGCCGGCCTCGACCCTATCACGGCGGCCGGCTTCGACACGCTATTGCGCCAGCTGCAACAATCGCTGGGGCTCTCCGTCTTTCTTGTGACCCATGATGTCGATACTTTGAATGCGGTGTGTGACCGGATCGCCGTACTCGGCGAGAAAAAAGTGCTGGCGATTGGAACGATCGACGAACTACGCGCCTTCGATCACCCGTGGGTGCAGGAATATTTTGGCGGCCCGCGTGGCCGTGCCGCTACCGGACACTAGAATGGAGACCGGATATGGAAACGCGCGCTAATTATGCCCTCATCGGCGCCTTTGTGCTGATCGCGGCCTTCGCGGTTGCGGGCTTCGTGATGTGGCTGGGGCAAGCCCAGTTCCGGCAGGACTTCAAGGCCTACGACATCGTGTTCGAAGGGCCTGTCTCCCTTGAGGAAGGCTCGGCTGTCCGCTATATCGGCATCAAGGTGGGTGAGGTCTCGACCGTGCGAATTGACCGGGCCGACACGTCCAAGGTTCGCGCCCGTATCCGCATCGACCGCGAAACGCCGGTGCGAAAGGACTCGACCGCCTCAATCCAGCTGGCCGGTATTACAGGCACCACCTTTATCCAGATCACGGCCGGTACGGGCGATCCACTCGAAGCGCGCGCGGGCGAACCTGTTCCCGTCATCAAGGCCGAGCGCACGCAGCTGGACGAGCTCTTTTCAGGCGGCACGGAAGTATTGGGCAACGCCAACCAGGCCATCCAGCGTGTGAACCTCGTCTTCACCGACGAGAACATTGATGCCCTGTCGACCACGCTCAAGAATCTCGAATTGCTCAGCGGCAAGATCGCCCAGGATAATGGCCTCGCCGACAAGGCCTCGGCCACGCTGGACGATGTGTCCAACGCGACGCGCAAGTTCGAAGGCGCGTCCGCTTCGTTTGAGACGCTGAGCAATAACACCAATACGCGCGTTGCCGAATTGGCAGATCAACTGGACCTCGTCGTCAGCGATGTGCGCAGCATTACAAAGACTGCCAACGAAACCATCGAACAGAGCAACCGGGCCGTCTCTGCGGCGGCTGACGCCATTGAGGGCCCGGCGACGTCTGCTATCGAAGACGCCCGGCTGGCCAGCCAGGACCTGCGCGTTCTGATCAACCGTCTCGACCGCGTCGCCCGCGAGATCGAACGCAATCCCCAGAGCTTCGTCGCTGGCGACCCTATTCCCTATGAAGGAGAGCGCTGATGTTGCGCCGAATTGCTATTACGCTGGCTGCTGCCAGCCTCGCATCATGTGTATCGCTTCTACCGGAGCAAAAGGTTCCTGAGGGTCTCTACCGGTTCGGTCCGACCGAGACGGTGCATCCCATTGATGCCTCTATCATCATTCGGGAGCCGGAAGCCTCGCGCCTTTTCGGTGGTCGCGCCATTGCGTCAGAGGATAGCAGCGGAGCGCTTCGCCTCGTGCCCGGTGTGGAGTGGACCGACAGCGCCACGCGCATGATGCAGATCGCGCTTTTGGATTCCCTCGGCGGCGAGGGCGGTGGTGTCGCTATCGGCTCTGACACCGGCGCGGACGCAGATTTCGAACTGGCCTGGCGCATGTCCGATTTCACGCTGAGTGGAACGACCGCGCGGTGCCGCATTCAGGCGACCCTGCTTGAAGGCCGTTCGCGCAAGATGCTCGCGCAGACCAGTGTCTCAACATCGGCTGTGGCGCAGGGCAGTGACAATGCCTCACGTGCAAAGGCCCTGACCGATGCGGGCAGGGCCTGTGTCAGTGATGTCGCTGCCTTTGTCGCCGAAAAGGCGGTCGCGCCAGAACCGAAGTCCTGACGCGAGCGGCCTTAACCGGCTTTCATCTCGTCGAATGGCATGTCCTTGTCGACGCGCACGTCCTGGGGCAGGCCCAGCACGCGTTCGGCGATGATGTTCTTCAGGATCTCGTCCGTGCCGCCGGCAATACGCAGGCCAGGGGCCCACATGAAGCTTTGCTGGAAGATGGCGTCACCTGGCATCGTCTCGGTATCATTGATGATGCCGTAATGGTCCTGCATCTCGATGGCCGAGTTGCAGATGTCCTGCAGGTGGTTGGCCGTGATGATCTTGCCGATCGAGTTTTCCGGTCCCGGTGTCTGGCCGCGTGACAGAGCGGTCATGGTGCGGAACTTCGTCAGCTTGTAGCCCTGTGCCGCGACATACCAGTCAGCCAGCTTCTCGCGGAAGGCCTGGTCGCCCATGGAACCTGCGTCCTTCGCATATGCCATGATCTCGCCCCAGTCAGGACCCGGCGAGCCGCCGACGGCGAGACGCTCGTTCATCAGCGTCACGAGGGCGACTTTCCAGCCAGCGCCGACTTCGCCGAGCCGGTCGGAGTCAGGAATGCGCACGTCCGTGAAGTAGACTTCGTTGAACTCGCGGCCACCGGAAGCCTGGTGGATCGGACGCACTTCGACGCCCTTCTGCTTCATGTTCACGATGAACATGGTCAGGCCCTTGTGCTTTGGCACTTTCGGATTGGTCCGCACGAGCACGATACCGAAGTCGGAATAGTGCGCGCCCGAGGTCCACACTTTCTGGCCATTGATCACCCACTCGTCGCCGTCTTTCACGGCTTTCGTCTTGAGGCCGGCAACGTCAGAGCCTGCAGAAGGTTCGGAGAAGAGCTGGCACCAGATCTCCTCGCCCTTCAACGCCTTCTCGACATAGCGTTCCTTGTGCTTGTCTGAGCCGAACGCGATGACGGTTGGCACGCACATGCCGAGGCCGATGGCGAACGGGCCGGTCGGGGCATCATACTTGCCCTCTTCCTGACCCCAGATGACCGATTGCATGGACGTGCCACCGCGGCCGCCCCATTCCTCAGGCCAGGTGATCTGGGCGAACTTGTTTTCCGCCTTCACCTTCTGCCAGTCCTTGGCGCGCTGCAGCGCGTCCTTGCCGGAACCCGGCCGTGGGCGTGCGCCCGTCTTTGGTTCGAGGTGCTTGTCGAGGAACGCGCGGGCTTCGGCGCGGAACTCTGCTTCTTCCTTCGTGTCGTTGAAGTCCATACTCAATTTCCTCCAGAAATATTTGTTTGCTTTGACGGTTGCGACCACCGGGTCGCCATAATCACTTCCAAATTGCGCTGTTTAAGAAGGGGCATGATCTGCGCGACACCGCATTGGGCTGGTCGTGACGGATCTCGCATCAAGGACCCTTTTTTATGTTGAACTCGCTCAGGTATCTTTCGGTGGCCGCTTCGGCCTTGTGCATTATGGGTGCGGCTCAGGCAGACGGCATGATGAAACTCGACGGTGTCGATGTCCCGATCACGAACGTGTCGTTCAGTGTCTCGCGTCAGGCCGTCGTGGATCCCGAAAGCTTCATGCCGGTTGCGCCGGCCCGCAGCACGCTGGCCAGTGGCGCGATCTACGTGACGCGGACGTTTGATGCCGCTTCGGCCAAGGTCCTGCAGCATGTTATTGACGGCGAGGCGATGCCCAAATTCGAAATCATCGTCTCTGATTCCGCCGCCACGACGCGGACTGTGTGGATGCTCAGCAGTGTTGTCGTGAACAATTACAGCACCTTCATGAGTGAGACCGGCGCGCTCATCGAGAGCTTCGACGTCACCTATGACTCCGCTTCGCTGCAGGTCTTTGCCGGTGCCGGCAAGACGCCGAAGTCGAGCGTCAGCTGGACCGCTACCGCTCCCGCAGCCGAGGCCGAGGCCGGCCACGGCGAATGACATCCTGGTCAGGCGGCGCCCATGTGGGGGCCGCCTGACCAAGTAGGGGATGTCGAAATCAGGCCGCATTCTTCGTTTCCAGCGCGCGGACGAGTTTTTCTTTCCATACCTTGGGGCTGCCGGCTTGAACTGCGAGCAGCTTGGCACGGCGGTAGAAGAGGTGGCAGTCGACTTCCCATGTGAAGCCCATGCCGCCATGCGTCTGGATGTTTTCTTTCGAGGCAAACCAGAAGGCCTCCGATGCGGCCACGCGGGCAGCAGCTGCGGCTTCAGGCAGTTCGGTTGCATCCGTCGACAGCGCCCAGGCGCCATAGAAACAGTTCGACCGTGCCACTTCGTTCTTCACGTACATCTCGGCCAGCTTGTGCTTGATGGCCTGGTTGCCGCCGATCGGGCGGCCAAAGGCGTAGCGTTCCATGGCATACTCTTTTGCCATTTCGAGACAGCGCGAGGCGCCGCCCAATTGTTCGAACGCGATCAGCACGGCCACGCGGTCGAGCAGTTCATCGTTCAGAACCGCGCCTTCGCCGGACTTGCCGAGCAAAGTGGCTGGCGCCTTGTCAAAGCTCAGTTCGGCATGGCTGCGGGTCGGGTCCAGTGTCGAGAGAACCTTCTTCGACACGCCCTTGCCGGACAGGTCGACCAGCACAAGGCTTGCGCCCTTGCCGTCCTTGGCCAGCACGACGGCGTGCGTGGCAATGTCACCATCCGTGACAGGAACTTTCACGCCGCTGACAGTCTTGCCGTCAAAAGTCGTCTTGAGCGAAGCAGCGTCCGGGTTACCCGGGCCTTCGCTGGCCGCGTAACAACCGATTACGTCACCTGAAACGATCTTCGGGAAAATATCGGCCTGCTGGGCTTCGGAGCCTGCAAGCTTCAGGGCTTCAGTAAAGAAGTATGCCGTCGAAGCCCATGGCACGGGCGCCAGAACGCGGCCCATCTCTTCGGCCAGAACGCACATTTCCAGCATGCCGAGCCCGAGGCCGCCATGCTCTTCCGGAATGCTTGTGCCGAGCCAGCCCATCTCGACGACCTTCTTCCAAACGCCTTCATTATAGGCCTTGGAGTCGTCATTCAGGATGGCGCGGACTTCGCCCATCCCGCACTGGCTTTCGAGAAATTTTCGCGCCTCATTGGCGAGAAATCTCTGGTCCTCGGAAAAATCGAAATTCATGGCGTCTGGCTCCCTGGCCTCCTGTGGAGGCGCATAACTTTGCTATGGTGCCAATCTAGCGCCCTTTACGTGCGCGGAAAGCCGTGACCCAGCGGAAATCCTCGATTTCAATTGGGCAACACCCGGCGATAGGTGAAATTTGACCTATCGTTTTCAGCTCAAAGAAAGGGGATTCTGGCAGGTTGGGGTGTTAGTTTAGGGGACACCGAACTATGGCCAAGGCAACCTTCCACAAGTCGCAACGCGTCTTTGTAAAACCTGTTGGCACCTGGGCGCTGGTCGAACAGGTCATTCCGCAATGGGTTAAGAATGTCGATGAGCCTTTGAAAGTGTCATATGATTGTGGGCTGGGTCGCCGCTTCGAAGCGCACGAACTCGTCTCCGAACAGTCGATGCACAAGCATCAGCGCCCCGAGGATGACGAAGAGGAATTTCTGCTCGAACAATGGCGGATCGACCGCAAATTGATCAAGTGGCGCTCCATGGCCATGCTCGGCATTGATCCCAATCCTGCGACCTTTCCCGTTATTGTCACCGATGATGGTGATTGGGGCGGCTGGCGTGTGACAGGTAGCGAATATGACCGCGACCCGCGCCGCATTGAGCACCAGGCCCGCATGATCGTCCACACGCCGGACCTCCTGCGCATAGCCCGCAGACTGGCGGACATGGCAAGCGCCGCTCCTGAAGACCTGCCGGAAGGCGCGATGCAATTGGCAAGTCACTGCGCGCTTATCTTGCGCCATGTGTACCAGTCTGAAGAAGATTCGGTGCCGGCAGCTGCCGAATAGACTGCCTTAGCGCGCCCGCGCTGTGGCGAGCGCGATCCACGCCAGGCCCGCGCCGATGCAGGCGCCCAGAAGGTTCGCCCCGGCGTCCAGCAGCGAAGGCGTGCGCCCCGTGCCGGCAAGCGCCTGCGCAAATTCCAGCACCGCGCCGTAGCCCACGGCGACAATTGTGCCTCGAACGATACGCTCGCGCCCGAGCCAGAAGCAGATCAGGCCCGCCAGAACCAAATACGCAATCGCGTGTTCAACCTTGTCGCTGAGGTGTACGTCCGGCAGGTCCTGTCCCGGCACGAGCGACAGGATGGCAATGACGACGGCAACCAGCAGGCTGGTTATACCGGCGATGCGCCGGACGATGGGCGAGCCCATCAGGGACAATAGCTGGCTCATCCGCGCGTATTCCCTCGTATTTCCTGCAGTCCCGGGGCGCGCTGCCCCTTGGAAACGGACCGTTCCGTCCCGATGTCAGTGACGCCAACCCTCGACGCGGTCCGTCCGAGGCCGTATCGAGCCCATATCCCGCTGCCGTTTTCCGGAGACATCATGCGCACTGAAACCCCCGTTGCCGTCAAGCTCGCCGACTATACGCCTTATCCATTCGATATGGATCATGTCGAGCTGTCTTTCGAGTTGGACCCGGATGCAACCAAGGTGACCGCTGAGCTCAAGGTCACGCGCAAGGCAGGGGCAGGCAATGCGCCACTCGAGCTGGACGGCGAAGCACTGAAACTGGTTTCGGTCGAGATCGACGGCCGCGCGCTGACGCCTTCCGATTACAGCCTGACGGAACATGGCCTGACGCTGGCGGATGTGCCGGATCAGTTCACCCTCCGCACCGTCGTGGTGATTGCGCCGTCAAAGAACACTGCGCTGTCCGGCCTCTACATGTCAGGCGGGCGTTTCTGCTCGCAGTGCGAATCGGTCGGCTTCCGCCGCATCACCTATTATCCGGACCGCCCGGACGTAATGAGCCGCTTCTTCGTTACCATTGTTGCCGACAAGGAAGCCTGTCCGATCATGCTGTCCAATGGCACGCCTGGCGATGTGAAAGATGCAGGCAACGGTCGCCACACGATCACGTGGGACGATCCACACAAGAAGCCGTCCTATCTCTTCGCGCTCTGCGCCGGCGACTATGATGTCTATCGCGACAGCTTCACCACGATGAGCGGCAAGCACATCGACCTCGCCATCCATGTCGACAAGGGCGATGCAGACCGCGCCGCCTGGGCGATGGACAGTCTCAAGCGCTCCATGACCTGGGACGAGCAGACTTATGGCCGCGAATACGATCTTGGCGTCTTCAACATCGTTGCCGTGCGCGACTTCAATTTCGGCGCCATGGAGAACAAGGGCCTCAACGTCTTCAACTCGGCTTATGTTCTCGCCGATGAGGACTCCGCCACCGATGCAGACTTCGAAGCCATCGAGAGCATCGTTGCCCACGAATACTTCCACAACTGGACCGGCAACCGCATCACCTGCCGCGACTGGTTCCAGCTTTGCCTGAAGGAAGGCCTCACCGTCTTCCGCGACCAGAACTTCTCCGCCGACATGCGCTCGCGCCCGGTGCAGCGCATCAAGGACGTTATCCGTCTGCGCTCCCGCCAGTTCGCCGAAGATGCTGGCCCGCTGGCCCACCCGGTCCGACCAGATAATTATGGCTCGATCGATAACCTGTATACGGCCACCGTCTACGAGAAGGGCGCCGAAGTCATCGGCATGCTTCGCCGCATCATTGGCGAGGAAACATACCGCAAAGGCATGGATCTCTATTTCGAGCGCCATGATGGCCAGGCCGTCACGATCGAGGACTTCTACAAATGCTTCGAGGACGTGACCGGCAAGGACTTCACCCAGTTCCGCCTCTGGTATGCACAGGCCGGTACGCCGCGCGTCACGGTGGAGGAAAGCTGGGACGAGGCCACCAAGGAACTCACCATCAACCTCTCCCAGACAACCCCTCCAACACCCGGACAGCCCGACAAGAAGCCTGTTCCCATACCGCTGGAACTTGCTGTGCTTGACGGCAAGGGCGGCACAGATGCCTGGATGACAGTGCTGGACACCGCTGAAACGACGATCACCCGCAAGGCAGCCGCCGGGCGTCCCCTCCTGTCTGTCAACCGCGACTTCAGCGCCCCGGTCCGCGTCGAGCGTGACCTTACCCGCGACCAGAGGCTTGCCCTCGTCGTGGCCGAGACAGACCCCTTCAACCAGTGGGAAGGCGTGCGCACGCTCGTCACCGAGGAAATCCTCAAGCTCTCCGAGGGCAGCCAGACCAGGCCCGACAGCGAACTCGTCGGTGCCATTGCTGCCGCCATCCGCAACGCAGGCGATGACCCGGCCCTCGCGGCGCTTCTGACGCGCCTGCCGGAAGTCGGCGAACTGTTTCTCGAGCGTGAACCGGCTGACCCGGTCGCCCTCCATTCTGCCCGCAAGCGCCTGCAGGCGGCTCTCGCTGAAGCGCTTTCGGACACGGTCGGAACCACGCTCGAAGCCCCATCCCCAGCGCCCTATGCGCCTTCGGCGGAACAGGCCGGTGTGCGGGCCTTCCGCGGGGCGTGCATCAATCTGCTCGGCGCGTCCGAGGACAAGGACGCGCGCCGCAAGCTACTGGTATTGTACCAGAAGGCGACGAACATGACGGAACGCCTCGCCGCCATGCGAGCCCTTACGATGCACGGAGAATGCCCGGAGCGTGACGAAGCGCTGGCTGATTTCGAGACAAACTGGAAACACAACCCGATTGTCATGGACAAGTGGTTCGCCGTGCAGGCCGGGCAGGGAACGGCCGAGACGGTTGCCGAACTGGCCGCCCATCCGGAGTTCGACCTGAAAAACCCGAACCGCGTGCGCTCGGTTGTCGGCGTCTTCTCGACTGCCAACCTGGCGGCCTTCCACGCGCCGGACGGTTCGGGATACCGCGCTGTCGAGGACATCATCCTCAAGGCCGACGCCGCCAACCCGGCCCTCGCCGCTCGCCTCATCACCGCCTTCGAACAATGGCGCGTGCTGGAGCCAAAGGCAGGCGCTGCAGCGCAGGCCACCCTGAAGCGACTACAGGAAGCGAAACTGTCGCCCAATTCGGCAGACATTGTCGGTCGGGCGCTTGGCTGAAGTAGTTAACGATTTCGTCAGGATTATTAACACTTAGGCAATGATTCCACCGGAAAACGGTATACGGGTAAGTATGTCCAGTTACGGGGAGTGGAGCCTTCTTGGCGGATCAAATCGTCAGTTTTGATGGAATGACCGTTGCAGACAAGGCGTCTGCACGGGCTTCCGTTCGGCTGAAGTGGACGATCCTTGCCATAATCGTCCTCATGGCCAGCGCCCTCGGTCTCAAGGCATGGGAAGAGCGCCAGAGTGCTGATGCCGCGCTTCTGTCAGGGCTTCACGCCCAAGCCGCCGCCACAGCGGCCCGTATGGAAGGCCGCGCCGAGACAGCTGAAATTGCCATCCGCCTCGTCGCCGAGTCTGGCGCGTCCCGTTCTGCCATCGCGACCGCAACGCCGGGCGTTGATGCGGTTCTCTCGCTCAAGGATGCCCAGCAATCGCCTGCCGGAAGCCGGTTGGAGGTTGCCGCACAAACGGCTGCCTCTCTCCTTGAACAAGGGCAGCGCTTTAGTGTCTCTTCGCAGGGTGACATCGTTCTCGTCTCCAGTCCGGAAGAAGGCGGCGCCATGCTGGCCCTGGCTCCGGGCGGAACCTGGCTCCCAGCGGCCGGTGCAGGTCGCAGGGTGACCCTGGTCTCCGGCAATACCAGCGTGGGGTCCGGCGACCCGGCGCTCGAATCGGCAACGCTTACCCTCAAGCCCGGCGAGGCCCGTCTCACATCGGCCCCCGATTTCAACCGGCTGGCCACTGCATGTGTGCCTCTGGACGGCAGCCCTGCTGCTGTTTGCGAGAGCGTGCTTCATCCCCTCTTTACGCTGGATGATCTCGTCCGCCTGCTCATCTTCGCCCTGTTGCTGGCGGCGCCCGTGCTGGCCATTGTCGGCCTGATGAACCGTCTTTCGCGCGAGGACGCCGTCACCCTGATCGAGGAAACGCGTGAGGATGAGGCCGACCGCATCATGGGCCTCGTGATGCGCGGTGCGCGGGCAGGCTATTGGGAATGGGCACCCGGCAGTTCAGCCGTCTTCCTCAGCGATGGGGCGTCAGACCTTTTCGGAATGGACGGCTCCGGCCTGATCGACGTGCAGGCCCTGTTGCAGCAGGTCCATCCGGAGCATCAGGCCCGCATGATCGATACATTCGAGAAGGCCCGCGACATTGGGTGGATCCAGACGCAGTTCCTCTCCCATTCCGAACCGCCACTCTGGATCGAGATGCGTGGCAGCATGACGGATGATCCGACAGGTAAGGCGGCGATTTTCGGCGGTATCGTGCTCGACATTACCGAGCGCAAGCAATCGGAAGACCGTGTGAAAGCGGCCGAGCGCCGCCTGCGCACAGCCATTGAAGGCTTCAACGGTCCCTTTGCACTCTGGGATCATCGCAAGCGTTTGCTCTACTGGAACCGTGCCTTCGCGCTCGACTTCGGCCTGCAGGATACGCTGCGGCCCGGCATCAGCTATGATACAATCATGATCGCTCGCACAGGCGCCATCCGCGCCGAGAAGCAATCCTCCGAGGATGCACGCACTCTGTTGGTGGAGTTGCAGACGGATCGCTGGCTGAAGCTTGTCGAGCGGCCGACATCTGACGGCGGACTGATCACGGTCGGTATCGACGTGACTGAGAATGTGCACAATGAAGAAGCCCTGAAGCGCCAGAAGCAGAGCATGCGCAAGGCCGTGCTGGATCTCGAACGGTCTGAAGGTCGCGCGGGCGAACTGGCACGGCGCTATTCTGAAGAGAAGGCCAAGGCCGAGCACGCCGCGCACACCAAGTCTGCTTTCCTTGCCAATATGAGCCATGAGCTGCGCACGCCGCTTAACGCGATCAACGGCTTCTCGGAAATCCTCGCGCACGAACTTTACGGCCCCCTCGGCGATCAGCGCTACAAGGGCTATGCCCACGACATTCTGACATCCGGCCAGCACCTGCTCGACATGATCAACGACATTCTCGACATGGCGAAGATCGAAGCCGGCAAGATGACCATCAACCCGCAACCGATTGACCCGGTCGATCCGGTCGACGCCGCGGTACGCATGATCCGCCGCAAGGCTGAGGACAAGGGCATCCAGATCGTGCTGGATGCGCAGCCCGGGTTGCCGGACCTTGACGCCGACCACCGTGCGATCCGTCAAATGGTGCTGAACCTCTTGTCGAACGCCATCAAGTTCACCGATTCAGGCGGCACGATCACCGTAACCGTTGAACAGCGCGGCGCAGACATCCAGATCGGTGTCACCGACACGGGCATCGGCATTCCGATTGAGGACCTTCCCCGTCTCGCCAAGCCGTTCGAGCAGGTCTCAGGCACGCGCGATCGCAATTATGAAGGCACGGGTCTCGGCCTTGCACTCACCAAATCCTTCGCTGAAATGCATGGTGGGCATATGAGCCTCTCATCCATCGAAGGCGAAGGCACGACCGTCTCTATCCTTCTGCCCATCTCAGGCGCCAGTGAACGCGTCGCCGAGGAAGAGGCCCGCGAAGTCGCTTAAGGCCGCAGGTTCCAGTCGACGATACGCGTGCCGTCCGGGCCGACGTCCACAACGCCCCAAGCGCCGGTCTTCAGCTTCCGGTCAAGACCCTCTGGCTGGCCATCCACGACATCCGGCAGGAAGCGCGCGATGCCATTGCTGGTCACGATCAGCACAGTGTCATCTGCATCCAACTCTGCCGCGCGCTCCAGCAGGCTCGCCCAGGCGGCGCGCAAAGCGGCCGGGTCAACCTGCCAGCCGGGCGGCGGCGTAGCGTCACGGTCCCATGCTGCGAGGGCCTCGGTGCCTATCCGCGCGATCACCGTCTCTTCCGTCTGGTTCTCGTCCGGTCCGTAGTCGACTTCCGTCAGGAAGGGCAGGATGCGCAAGGCGGGCGCGTGCGGCCGGGCGTCCAGCACGGCACGGGCCGTCTGCCGCGTCCGCAGCAGCGGGGAGCAGAAGGCGGCGCGGAAGGCCGTATCGCGGAAATGTGCGGCCAGTGAATGGGCCTGCGTGTACCCCGAAACGGACAGGGAAAGGTCCGTCCGCGCCCCGACCCGGGTCGGGGTATCACCCTTGTCGAACGTATTGCCGTGGCGCAGGATGATCAGGCGGGCCAAGGGTCTTACGCCCCCGCCGGGTCGCCATGGTCGCGGATCAGCCGTTCGGCCAGCGCAACGTCTTGCGGCGTATCAATACCCGGAATCGCAATCGTATCGGGCGCAACCTCAACGCACTGGATCGACATGCCATTCTCCAGAAGACGCAGTTGTTCCAGCCCTTCCAACTGCTCGTAATGGCCTTCGGGCAGGCTCACATACCGCCGCAAAGCTTCAAAGCGAAACGCATAAAGGCCGATATGCCGACAGACCGGTGACAGGTCCCCAGCGGCCCGCAGCGCCGCTTCCTTGCGCATGGCAGGCAGGATGATTTTCGAAAACCAGAGTGCGCGGCCCTCGGTATCATGCGTCAGCGTGGTGCCGGAAAACGGCGTCTCCAGCTTGTGCGCGCGCAGGTCATCCAGCGCCTCCCATGTCAGGCGCACATAGGGCGTCGCGGCGTCCGTTCCCGATGTCAGTACGGCTTCGGCCACCGCGATGATGTGTGCGGGCGGCGTGAACGGCGAGTCGCCTTGCAGATTGACCACGACCTGCGGCAGGACACCCAGCGCATCTGCGGCGGCCAAAGCGCGGTCGCTGCCCGATGGCAGGGCCGGGTCGGTCAGCACGACGGGAATGTCGCGTTCCTTGCAATGCGCCTCGATGCGCGCATCGTCGGTCGCGACAACATGCGCTGCGTCTTCAAGCGCGGCAGCGGCCTTGGCGGCCATGGCGGCGACGCGGCTGACCATGGATTGGCCGGCAATCAGTGTCAGCGGCTTGCCCGGAAAACGGGTCGAGCCATAGCGGGCAGGGACAACAATGAGCGTCTTCATGCGGGCGTTACCTAGAGCGTGTTTGGTCGCTGGTTTTGTGGCTCGCGCATGTCCTGCATCAATCCGATCAACGGGCCAACCCATTGAAGCGTCGCGTCGCCCACGCCTTCATTGCGCAGGAACTCGGTGAACGCAGGAATAAGTTCCGCGTCGCCGCACTGGTCGACCGCAGCTTGCAGCTCTGGAACTACAATGGTCTGGAACGTGTCGGCAAAGCGTTCGATCTGGTTCTTCTTCGAAAGCAGCTGCATGGCCACGAACGGGTCGACATCGCCATCGGCATTCTGCAGGCGACGCAGGTCGTTGATCATGCCGCGATTGTTGGACGCGAATTTCTTCAGCACCTTGTCGGTCTTGTAGTCGACCCATTCAGCCGTGCAGGGCTTTGGCTCGACCGAGGCGCAGGCCGTGAGGCCTGCGAGGCCCAGCAAGATGGCGGCAAATCGGGTTCTCATCATTACAGCGTCCTGTTCTGGCTGATCATGACGCACCCTAAGGCGGCGTCAGACGGGCGCAAAGGGCATTGAACAGAAAAGGGCCCCGGTGTCGGAGAAACACCGGGGCCGAAAAGCGTTGGCAAAGGTTGAGGTTACCACGCCTATTTGTTGATCTCGATCGTGCGGTGGCTGGTCTTCCGCTTTTTGAACGAAGCTTTCTCATCGTCGCAGAGCAGGTCGCTCTTGGTGATAGCGGCCACCGTTTCGGCAGCTTCCAGGCGGGTTGCGTCACCTTCGACACAGGCGACATGAAAGTCGTCGCCATCAGGGCCGGTAGCGCCAAGGATGCGGGTTTCGCCGGGGGCAAGATTCGCGTCGCGGCAGGAGAGCGCCAGCGTCTCAAGTGCGCTGGTCACCAGTTCGTCGCGCCCAGCCTGACCGTCGCCATAGGCCGCCTCGATCTTGGCTTCGAGTCTGTCAGTCAGGCCGTCGATACGGGTTTCGATCATGAGATTGGTTTTTTCAAAATCATCGCCGTAGGTGTCTTCCCATTTGGAGACGATGTGATCGACCTCCGCTTCCCATTGCGCCATGCTGCTTTCGTACTCTGCTTCCCAGGCATCCCAGGCGGCTTCATTTTCCGCCGCCAGCTTCTCGGCATCATGAGAAGAGTACGCATGGTTGCCGGCGCCACCGTCCAGTTCGGACACATCTGCGACAGGCGGAACAGGCGGTTGAGGTGGAATGACAGGCATCGGCGGCAGAGGCGGCATGGCCTCTGGCACAACGAACTTGCTGGTTTCCAGGCTGATGCGATGGTTGAGTTCAGCAATCTCCGCCTCAATAGCCGGATCAGGTGTCTTGATCGGATCCCCCAACAGGACGAACTGGCGGTTTTCAACCTTCTTGCCATTTATGAACAGCGTGGAGTTGTCGATCTTCAGACTGCGCGTCAGCTCTGCCTTCATTTCCCCGGCGGTCGCCGTCACGGACGCCGTGGAAATAAGCGCGACTGAACCGAGCAGGGCGGTGAGCCCCATGCCGGCCAACCGGCGGCGCTTCGTCGGGGCCGGATAGGCCAAGCGGCGCATACGCTCTTTCAGGGAATGCGTCAGCGGCAGGCTGGCTGCCATGGGCAGGCGTTCCGGCACGGAGATCCGTACAGCCTTCAGCAGGGTCGAGCCGTAGGCATGCGGGCTGGCCGCGCCGCAGCGCAAGACATCGCTGTCACACGCGGCTTCCTGATCAGTGCGGAAGGCCTTGCGGGCCATGTAGGCCAATGGGTTGAACCAGAGGCATGCAACAAAAAGTTCGGCGACTTGGAGTGCCCACAGATCGCCCCGTTTCACATGGGTCAATTCGTGTGCAAGCGCGGCGCGTTGCTGGACCCGGTCATAATCAGTCTCGAACCATGCGGGCAGCAATACGATCGGGCGGAAGAGTCCGGTCACGAGCGGTCCATTCGAGATCAGGCTGGTGGCAATCTGCGGCGTCCGCTTGAGGCCAACCTGACGGGCAACATCATCGGCCAGCGCTTGCAGTTGTGGTGAAGCTGGAACCTTTTCGCGAGCGACAATTTTCATGAAGTCGTGCTGTGCGGCGCTGTTCCGAACAAGTGAAACCAGCGCTCCGATCAACCAAATCGCCAGTAAGACGGTTATAATCGAGACGGCCATACCCATGCCGGGCAGGAAACTGGCATCCGCCGTGACAGGAGCAGCCGGCGTGAGTTCCAGCGTATTGGAAATGGGGGCCATCGTCCCGCTTTGCGCCCCAGTTGAAGCGAATACTTGGGTGGCCGTTGATGTTGTGACTGTTGCTGCATCGGTCAGCGGCAGCGCGGGCGCAAGACCGAGAAGGCTGACCCATGACATGCCCGTCGGTAACGGCGGCATGACAAGGCGCGCCAGCGGCAGCAGCCAGAGCGCATAGGCGAGGCCCGGGCCGAATTCGCGGGCGATGGCCTTGCGGGTAAAAAGAACCAGAATGATCAGCAGGGAAACGGCCAGAACCATTTCCAGGAAGGATTTCGGATCAGGCGTGAGAAATTCGGTGATCATTTCTTGAGGTCCCCCAAAAGTTTTTCCAGGTCTTCGATATCCTGGGATGTCAGGCCGCGGCTGTCTGCCAGATAGGCAACGAGTGGTGCAGCGCGTCCGGAGAATACCCGGTCGATGAACTGGCCAGCTGCCTTGGCCTTGTAGGATTCTTCGTCAATCGCAGGGAAATAGAGATATCGGCGCCCGTCTTCCTGTGTGCTGGCTGCGCCCTTTTCAACGAGACGCGAAAGCAGCGTCTTGACCGTTCGGCTTGTCCAGTCCTTGTCATTTGCGAGCGCCTCATGCACATCGCTTGCCGCGATGCCGGGTTGCTCCCACAGCACGCTCAGGACTTCGAGTTCTGCGGCCGATATTTTCATTCCTGCTCTCTCCCCGAGATGGACTACACCCGTAGTCTTAGGCGAGGACTACATTCGTGGTCAATGCATTTCTGATGACAAGAGTGTAACCTCCCGCTTTGATGCCGCAGCGGTGTTCTTGTCTCTTCTATTCACTTGGGCGGTCCTGTAGGGTCGCGGCTTGGGGTCAGGGCGGCAAGTTGAGGAGAGGGCGATGAGATTAGCGACATTCAGTGCGCTGGCGATGGTGCTGTTGCCAACAGGCTGCGCGACGACCGGTGCGACGGGTGATTACGGCGCGATTCTCGGCGACATCATGGGCTCGCAGGCCGGTCAGGGCGCCCTCACGCAAGCAGAAATCGATGCGGGCCTGCGCGAAGCGCTAACGGTCGGCACGAATCTCGTGGCCTCGCAGCTCGGCAAGACGAACGGTTATTTCGGCGACCCGCGCGTGCGCATCCCACTGCCCAAGACCTATCGCGACATCCAGATCAATCTGGCCCGCGTTGGGGCCAGCGGACCGCTTGATGATCTTGAGTTGCGCATGAACCGCGCTGCCGAGGCCGCCGTGCCAGAGGCCAAGACACTTATCCTCGGCGCCGTGAAATCCATAACGATCAATGATGCCCTGCAGATTCTCAATGGCGGCGACACGGCTGCGACGGATTATCTCCGTTCCCGTACGGAATCACAGTTGCGCCAGTCCTTCACGCCCTACGTTAAACAGACGCTCGCCCAGTCCGGCGCCTTTACCTCAATGGAGCAGGTTGCAGGCCAGTATGGCTTTGGCGGTGTCACGGGCAGTTTGCAGAACGATCTGACGCAGCATGCGGTGGGTCTCGGTCTTGACGGAATCTTCCTTTATGTGGCGGAAGAGGAAAAGAAAATCCGGGAAAATCCTTTGGCTCGTACCAGCGAAATTCTGCGCCGCGTATTCGGGAACCGCGCCTGATGCGCAGAATTAAGAGTGAGTTGAAATCTGGCGGCGAACTGGCCGGCATCGAGTTCGGGGACCCGATAAAGCCCTATGCGGCTGTGTGGCTTCACGCGACCGGCTTCAATGCCATGACTTACCAGTCCCTACTTGCGCCGCTTGGCCTGCGGGCCCGCATTGCGGCGCTCGATATGCGTGGTCATGGCCGTAGCACGCTGCCCGCCAAACCGCGTAGCCTGAGATCCTGGAGCCGTTTTCGCGACGACGTCATCGAGTGGCTGGAAAAAGAGGCGCCACACGGCGTTGTCCTCGGCGGTCATTCCATGGGCGGGTGCGTCGCACTGATGGTGGCAGGCAAGCGGCCTGACCTTGTCAAAGGCCTCGTTCTGGTCGATCCGGTCATCCTCTCGCGCAAAGTCTATTTCTGGAACCACGTCTTCCCGCCGATCTCGATGCTGATTGCGCGCAACGGCATGGCCAAGCGGGCGCGCAAGCGCAAACCCGTGTTCAAATCGTTCCGCGATGCGCTGGATTCCTATACGGGCCGGGGCGCCTTCAGCAGCTGGCGCGAGCCCTTCCTGGCCGATTACCTGCTGGATGGTGTTGACCGCGTTGATCATGCCGAAGCTGCCAACGCAGAACAGGAATGGCGCCTGCTGTGCGAACCGAAATGGGAAGCGGCGACCTTTGCCGCACAGCGTAATCGTCCCTGGGGCGCCATGCGCAAGGTGCGCAAGAAGAAGATCCCGATCACGATCCTGCGGCCGAATTCCGATTCCGTCATCAGCGGAAAGGTGCGCGCCCAGCTCATCCAGATGCACCCCAACCTGATGATGAAACAGGTGCGCGGCACATCGCACTTCCTGCCAATGGAAGCGCCCTATGAGGTGCGTGACCAGCTATCGGCGTTCATCGCGCGACTCGTGGAAGGCTTCACAGTCGAGGAAGATGGTCCTGTGGCGCGCTCGCTCTACGCTCGTCGCCGACGGGTCAGCTAGGCTCATCGATTAGAAAATCTGTATCGTCGTTTGCGCAGTGAACACGCAAGAGCCGTTGCGCAGATCGTGGCTTCAGGTCTAATCGCTCCAGAATTCTGGAGTTCATCCGCATGGTCGAGTTTTTGGCCTCGTCCCCCGTACAGATCGCGATCGTCCTGTTCCTCGTGACTGTCGTATTTTTCGGTTTCGTACGGGAATCGCTTCCTGCAGACGTGATTGCGCTTTTGGCCATGGGAGCGCTGATGCTGACCGGCATCATGAGCGTCAAGGAAACGCTGGGTGTCTTCTCGAATGCCGCGCCGCTGACCATCGCCGCCATGTTCGTAATGTCGGCCGCGCTCGATCGCACTGGCGTGATTGATCAGGCCGGGCGATGGGTGACGCTGGCAACGCATGGCTGGTCGCCCATTCTTGCCATTCTCGTTATGATGGTGGCGGTGATCTTCCTGTCGGCCTTCATCAACAACACGCCTGTTGTCGTCGTATTGATTCCCGTTGCGATCCGGCTTGCCAAGTCGCTGAAGATATCGCCGTCCAAGCTGCTGATCCCGCTCTCCTTTGCCTCCATATTCGGCGGCACCACCACTCTGATCGGCACGTCCACCAACCTGCTGGTTGACGGCGTGGCACAGTCTGGCGGGCTCAAACCATTCGGCATGTTCGAGATCACGGCTGCCGGATCATTGCTGGCCCTTGCGGGCATGACCTATTTTGTCCTGGTTGGCTGGTGGTTGCTGCCCAAGCGCGACACGCTGGCTGGCATGCTGCCCGACCAGAAAGAGCGTCGTTTCATTGCGCAGATCCTGATCCCCATCGACTCCGTGCTGATCGGACGGCCCCTTTCCGAGACGGGTTTCTCGCCCCAGCGCGGCTTTTCGATCATCGACGTGCTGCGTGAGGGCGTGTCGCTGAAGGCCTCACTCGGCAAGCTGATCCTGCGCGGCGGCGACCGGATCGTCCTGCGCTCGCCTGTGTCCGAAATGCTCAGCCTCAAGGAACTCGGCCATGTGGCCATCGGGGCGGATGCCCAGGAAGGCACGGCGTTCGAGCCAGTGCAGGCGAGCGAAGTGATCATCGCCGAGGGCGTGATCGGCCCGCAGTCGCGCCTCATTGGCCGGCGCCTGCTCGGCCTTGGCCTTGCCCGGCTTTATGGCGTCTACATCATGGCCGTGCACCGGCGCGGCGAGAACATGGCGGACCAGCTTGGCGAGATGCGCCTTGATGTTGGCGATACGGTCCTGGTCGAGGGGCCAGCGGCGGGCATGCGCCAGATGTTCGAGGATGGGGCTCTCAATAACCTGACGGCCACCAGCGACCGGTCCGTACGCCGGGACAAGGCGGGCATAGCGGTCATTGCGCTGCTCCTGGTCATGGGACTGGCCGCTTTTGAAGTCCTGCCGATTGCGGCGCTTGCAATCATCGGGGCGACCGCTGTCGTCGCACTCGGCTGTCTCGACCATCAGGAAGCCTATCAGGCCATCCGCTGGGACATTCTCATGCTGATATTTGGCATGCTCGCTTTGGGGCAGGCGATGGAGAAGACCGGCGCCGTCCAGCTCGTGATTGATCTTGTCGCAGGACCGATGGGCAGCCTTGGTCCACTGACTTTGCTCGCCATGATCTACCTGGTGACGACCGCGCTGACCGAATTCATCAGCAATAATGCCGCCGCTGTGCTGCTCACGCCTATCGCTATCGGCTTCGGTACGCATCTCGGCATCGACCCGCGCCCATTTGTGGTGGCCGTAATGTTTGCCGCCAGTGCCAGTTTCGCGACGCCCATCGGCTATCAGACCAATACGCTGGTCTACACGGCAGGCGGCTACAAGTTCATGGATTTCGTCAAGGTGGGGCTCCCGCTGAACATACTCATGTTCGTGGTCTCGATGTTCGTCATCCCGTTGTTCTGGCCGCTCAGCTAGCGCCTACCAGAGTGGGCGATCCGGCTCGGCCGCGCGGGCGAGCTTCTCCATCAATGCTGCCAGCTGGGCTTGCTCGTCCGGGCTCAGGCTTTCCACAAGATCACGCTCGGCGCCCAGCGCAATCGGGACAATCTGGTCATAGACTTCCTTACCCTTGGCCGTGAGTGTCAGGATCGCCCGGCGCGCATCCTCTTTCGAGGCCCTGCGCGCAATATGGCCGCTGTCGAGCAGGCCGGAGACGGCGCGGCTGACGGCCACCTTGTCCATGGCCGTAACCTGGCCGATCTCGGTGGCCGTAATGCCCGAATTCTCGCCCAGTACGGCCATCACCCGCCATTGCCAGATCGAAATGCCGAACTCACGGTCATAGAGGTCCGCTATGTTTCGCGACACGGTGTTGGATAGTACCGACAGCCGGTAAGGCAGGAACTGGCTCAGCCGTAGGGAGGGTTTCGAGGGGGCGTCAGGCATCAATCCATTCCACTTTCACACTTGCCACGGCTGTGCAAATTAGTTACATATGAAACTATATTATTGCATCGCTAGAGGAGTGAACCATGGCCGACCTGTTTGACAACCCCGCCGGGCTTGATGGCTTCGAGTTCATTGAGTTCTCCGCCCCTGAAAAGGGCCACCTCGAGAAAGTGTTCGAAACCATCGGTTTCACGAGAGTGGCGCGTCACCGCTCCAAGGATGTTGAGCTCTGGCGCCAGGGCGGCATCAACCTGATCACCAATTACGAGCCGAAATCCCCGGCCTGGTATTTTAGCCGCGAGCATGGCCCCTCGGCCTGCGGCATGGGCTTCCGTGTCCGCGATGCGCGCAAGGCCTATGACCATCTTCTGGCGCAGGGCGCCGAGCCGGTCGAAATGCGCACCGGCCCGATGGAGCTGCACATCCCCGGCATTCGCGGTATCGGCAATTCGATCATCTACCTGATCGACCGCTATGACACCGGCAAGAACGAACTGTCGATCTACGACATCGACTTTGAATACCTGCCGGGCGTCGACAGCCAGCCCAAGGGGGCAGGCTTCAAGCTCGTCGATCACCTGACGCACAATGTCTATGGCGGCCGCATGAAGTACTGGGCGGACTTCTACGAGAAGCTCTTCAACTTCCGCGAAATCCGCTATTTCGATATCAAGGGCGAATATACCGGCCTGACCTCCAAGGCCCTCACGGCGCCGGACGGCAAGATCCGCATCCCGCTGAATGAAGAAGGCGAAGGCGGCAAGGGCCAGATCGAGGAATTCCTGCGCGAGTTCAACGGCGAAGGCATCCAGCACATCGCCCTCATCTGCGACGATCTCGTCGCCTGTTGGGACCGCCTGAAGGCACTCGGTGTGCCCTTCATGACCGCCCCGCCAGCCGCCTATTATGAGATGCTCGACGGTCGCCTGCCGGGCCATGGCCAGCCTGTCGACGAGCTTCAGATGCGCGGAATACTGCTCGACGGCACGACTGAAGGCGGCGAGCCTCGCCTCCTGCTGCAGATCTTCGCGCAGGCCCAGGTCGGCCCGGTATTCTTCGAGTTCATCCAGCGCAAGGGTGACTACAAGGACGGTTTCGGCGAAGGCAATTTCAAGGCATTGTTCGAAAGCATGGAACGCGATCAGGTTGAGCGCGGTGTGCTGAATGTGAGTGAGAAAGTTTGAGCGAAGACCGACACTCCTTTGCGAAACAACTGGCATCGGGCGGAGCCATATTTGGCGGCCTTATCGCATGGCAGATTTTTGAGCATATGCTTGAAAAGCCCGAGGCCAGCCCTTCTCAATTGGGAGGAGTTGCCGCTGCTTCCGTAATCTTGGGAATTTTAGTCGGGACACCCATCGGTGGGGGCTTGGGCTTTGGTATTGGCTGGTTGCTCGACAAAATGAATATCAAGCTGTGAAATGAGAGGTTCTGATGACTCATCTTCCTAATCTTCAGGGCGTTCACCACGTCGCCTATCGCTGCAAGGATGCCAAGGAAACGGTCGAGTTCTACCATGATGTGCTCGGCATGGATTTCCAGCTCGCCATTGCGGAAGATCATGTGCCGTCCACAGGGGCCTATGATCCCTACATGCACATCTTCCTGGATGCCGGGAACGGCAATGTGCTCGCCTTCTTCGAGCTGCCCGAGCAGCCCGACATGGACCGCGACCACAACACGCCGCAATGGGTCCAGCATATCGCCTTCAAGGTCGCCACGATGGATGACCTGCTGAACGCCAAGACGCGCGCCGAGGCGCACGGCCTCGATGTGATCGGCCCGACCAATCACGGCATCTTCCGCTCTATCTACTTTTTCGACCCCAACGGTCACCGTCTCGAACTCGCCTGCAACACCGGCACGCCGGAACAGATGGCCGAGCTAAAGCGCGTTGCGCCGGAGATGCTGGAAGAATGGAGCCGGACGAAGAAAGCGCCCAAGCACGCCGCATGGCTTCACGAAAAGATCGAGACGGAAAGGCACTGAGGCGCGCCGCAATGTTTCGAGAGGAGAGTTGAGGTTTGATTTACGCGAGAGAGCCCGGCTACAAGGAAACCTTGCAAATCAAGCTCGGGAAGGCCGCGCTATCAGCGCCAGATGCGCAATTGTGTGCGTGGGTTGCATCCCACTACGGTGTTACCGCTCCGTTGAACGTTCACTATGATGAGATCCATGATGGAGAACTGCCACGGCTGAATATCATCTTTGATCGCCGGGGCGATGCCGCCAGTTTCCAGAAGAAGGACGGGTTCGGTTTCAACACGCGCAAGCAAGGCAGGGTTCTAAAAACGGCACGTCAACTCGGCGTGCTGGATCATCTTGATGCCGCGTCGCAGGAAAAAACGCTGGTGATATTTTCAGAGCTTGAAAATGCCGTCAGGGCAGAGGCTGTGGCCGCGATTACAGACGCTGATATCCAGGCCATTCGTTCTGTCATGCCTGGGCCGCGCGCCTGGCTGGTTTCAAGAATCTTTGGAGTCGCCATCGTGTTTTTTGAAGCGGATAGTGACTTGTCAAGCAAGGCGGGCAAGCACGCGCAGGAGGCGTGGCGCAAAGCACTTCAGGCAAAGTCAAAGGAATATGATGCGTGCAGGTATTTTGACGCGGAGCCGTTGCGGGTGAGCTTTGACTCCAGAGAGAACTTCGAAAAAAAATACAACGGAGACTGGCGCGCTTACTACAACTAGAAACTTAGAAGAGAGAAACGAAATGAAACTCGCCACCCTTAAAAACGGCGCCCGCGATGGTCGCCTCGTCGTCGTCTCGAAAGACCTCACCAAATGCACCGATGCTGCGCGCATCGTCCCGACGCTTCAGGCCGCGCTCGACAACTGGGCCGTCTACGCGCCGCAGCTGCAGCAGCTGGCCGAGCAGGTCGAGATCGGCTCGGTGCCGACGTTCCGCTTCCACGAGCATGACTGCGAAAGCCCGCTGCCGCGCGCCTACCAGTGGGCCGATGGCTCGGCATACATCAACCATGTCGAACTGGTCCGCGCGGCACGTGGCGCCGAAGTGCCGGAAAGCTTCTATGATGATCCATTGATGTACCAGGGCGGCTCCGACGCCTTCCTCGGCCCGCGCGACGACATCCCCCTCGGCGACCAGAGCTGGGGCTGCGACATGGAAGGCGAGATCGCCGTCATCACTGATGACGTGCCAGCAGGCGTGTCGGAGAAGGACGCGGCAGGCCACATCAAGCTCGTCCTCCTCTGCAATGATGTCTCCCTGCGCAGTCTCATCCCCGGCGAACTCGCCAAGGGCTTCGGCTTCTTCCAGTCCAAACCGCCGAGCGCCTTCAGCCCCGTCGCGGTCACGCCGGAAGAGCTCGGCAATGCCTGGAAAGGCAGCCTCGTGCACCTGCCATTGCGCGTCGACTATAATGGCGAGCCCTTCGGCCGGGCCGAAGCCGGGCAGGACGCGACATTCAGCCTCGCGCGTCTCGTATCCCATGCTGCGAAGACACGGCCGCTGAGCGCCGGCACGGTCATCGGGTCCGGTACAGTCTCCAACAAGGGCGAGGATGGCGGCCCCGGCAAGCCGGTCAGCGAGGGCGGTCGCGGCTATTCCTGCATCGCGGAAATCCGCATGATTCAACAATTGTTGAAAAATGCACCCGAGACCCCCTTCATGTCTCCCGGCGATGTGGTACGCATTGAAATGCTGGATGGCGAAGGCCATTCGATTTTCGGCGCAATTGAGCAGAAGGTGGCATCAGCCTGATGGCGAGCAAGGTTTACAAGACGGCAGCAGAGGCCCTCGAAGGCCTCACATTCGACGGCATGACCGTCATGGCAGGGGGCTTCGGTCTCTGCGGCATTCCTGAAAACCTGATCGCGGCGCTTCGCGACAGCGGCGTCAAGGATATCACGGCGATCTCGAATAATGCGGGCGTCGATGGTTTCGGCCTCGGCCTGCTTCTGGAGACCCGCCAGATCAAGAAGATGATCTCGTCCTATGTCGGCGAGAACAAGGAGTTCGAGCGCCAGTATCTCTCCGGCGAGCTCGAGCTTGAATTCAACCCGCAAGGCACGCTGGCCGAACGCTGCCGCGCGGGTGGCGCAGGCATTCCCGGCTTCTATACCAAGACGGGCGTCGGCACGATCATCGCCGACGGCAAGGAGCACCGCGAATTCAATGGCGAGACCTATATCCTCGAAACAGGCCTCGTCTCCGACCTCTCCATCATCAAGGCCGAGAAGGCTGACACGCAGGGCAACCTGATCTTCAACAAGACCGCTCGCAACTTCAATCCGCCGATGGGCATGGCCGGCAAGGTCACCATTGCCGAGGTTGAGGAAATCGTCCCCACGGGCGATCTCGACCCGGACGAAATCCACCTGCCGGGCGTCTTCGTCCAGCGCATCGTCAAGTGCAGCTTCGAGAAGCGCATCGAGCAGCGAACCACACGCAAGCGCGGTAGCATGTGATGCGAGGGGGAACGCCGACCGCTCTACTGATGTTGATATATAACGTCGGAGCGATTGGCACTTTTGTGTTCCTGACTTTTTTTGATGGCTATCGATACAACGCTTGGAATTGGATAATCGCGATACCCGTTAAAATGTTCATGGCGGGTATTTGGCCTATCTACTGGATAATAATTCGAGGCCTTTTTGGTCTACTATTTTAGGAGCTTCAAATGCCCTGGACACGTGACGACATGGCGGCCCGCGCCGCGCAGGAACTGGAAGACGGGTTCTATGTGAACCTAGGCATCGGCATCCCGACCATGGTGGCAAACCATATCCCGGAGGGCGTCGACGTGACGCTCCAGTCGGAAAACGGAATGCTCGGCATGGGCCCGTTCCCCTATGAAGGCGAGGAAGACCCGGACCTCATCAATGCCGGTAAGCAGACGATCACCACGCTGCCACGCTCCAGCTTCTTCGACAGCGCCACAAGCTTCGCGATGATCCGCGGCGGCCATATCAACCTCGCTATCCTCGGCGCCATGGAAGTGGCCGAGAATGGCGATCTCGCCAACTGGATGATCCCTGGCAAGCTGGTCAAAGGCATGGGCGGCGCAATGGACCTCGTTGCCGGCGTCAAGCGCATCGTCGTCGTGATGGATCACGCCAACAAGAAGGGCGAGACCAAGGTGCTGAAGGAATGTACCCTGCCGCTGACCGGCAAAGCTGTGGTCGACAGGATCATCACCGACCTTTGCGTCATGGACGTCGTTGAGGGCGGCTTGAAAGTGATCGAACTGGCGCCGGGCGTCACCATGGACGAAGTGAAGTCCAAGACCGAAGCGACGCTCGTCGACTAGCTCTCCGGAACGCCTTCAACGAAGATCACGCGGTAATCAGCGGCCTGGAACCTGTGTTCCCGGGCCGCTGTGTATTCCGGGCTGTCATACCAGGCCTTGGCTGCGGCCATGTCCGGGAAGCCGAGGATCACCACGCCATCCGCGTCTGCGCCCTCGCGCACTTCATGCGCGCCATAAAAGGCGAGCGGCGTGATCTTGTGATCCCCGCGCGCGGCTCCAGCGGCGGCTGCGTAACGCGACATGGCTTCTTCGTCGCGCAGGCGGTCGCGGATCAGGATGACATAAGCAGACATGGGTGTTTCCTCTCGGTCTCTTTGCCCGAGAATAGATGACCATTGCGGCGCAAATCGCAACGGTCATTATTTCATCCGAGTGTCGGCAGGTCGGAGGGCGCAAGGCGCGGCACGATTCGGTAGCGCGACAGGACGAAACAATAGAGCGCAAAGCCCATCAGGCCCACACCAGTCGCGCCCAGCAGGGTTCGTCCAAACGGTTGCGTCTCCAGCTTCTCCAGCGCTTCGCCAAAGCCGACGGCA
Organism: Hyphomonas oceanitis SCH89; assembly: GCF_000685295.1. Taxonomy (GTDB): domain Bacteria; phylum Pseudomonadota; class Alphaproteobacteria; order Caulobacterales; family Hyphomonadaceae; genus Hyphomonas; species Hyphomonas oceanitis. The sequence goes on along the minus strand of NZ_ARYL01000004.1, from coordinate 149,629 downwards.
TGCTCGGCATGAGCCGTGAGCCCCGCATAGAGGATCAGCCCGCCAACAATCAGCAACACGAAGCCATGCGCCGCGAGTCCGTAGCGCAGAAAGGGCGCCAGCCGTTCGGTAACCGGCGTGCAGCGAATGTCCTTGCGATAGGAAGCCTGCCAGGCCTTGATGAAGAGATATATCCCGACGCCGAGCGTCGTTATCCCCGCGGCAATGACCAGCGCACGTCCTGCAGGGTGCTGCATCAACATCGCGCTCCAGTTGGCAGCCGAGTTGCCGTCATCGCTGGCATGGCCTTTCCAGAGAATGGTTAGCGCGGAGACGCCGAGCACCGCGTGCGTCAGGCCCGACATAATCTGCCCGGCCCGGTTGGCATAGCCTTCGGCATCGTCGCCTTCATTCTCAAGGTCCATCACCCCATCGACGAGACGCCATAGTGTGTAGGCAAAGAGTCCCGCAGCAACGAAGGCCAAAAGGAAGGCGCCAAGCGGGCGTGAAAAAATATAGGCCAGGGCCCCGGTCGTGCCTTCGGCTTCGCCGCCGTTGATGGCCGCAAACAGGGCCAGCGCGCCAACGACAAGATAGACTAGCCCGCGTGCGGCATAACCCGCCCGCATCAGCCAGCCGAGTGTGGTGTTGAGATTGTTGACCATATATTCCCCGTCCATGCGCAACAGCGCTATAGGGACTACTGCTTCACAGCCTGCTTGTTCCGCGCCTGCACTTGTGATGTTGCGGGCGTGGACCGCTTTGCCTATTGGTTGCAATTGAAACTATATCGCTTGAACTGGACACATCATGAACCCCGCCTTCGAATCCCTCACGGCTCTTGCGCCCGACGCCTTGCTCGGTCTGATGACCGCTTATCGCGAAGACAAGCGCGCTGAGAAGTTCGATCTCGGTGTCGGCGTCTACAAGGATGATGCGGGCCATACGCCCGTCATGTCCGCCGTCGCCAAGGCGGAAGCGATGATCCTGCAGCAGCAGACGACCAAAGTTTATGAAGGCCCACGCGGCAATCCGGATTTCTGCGCAGCCATCGAGCGTTTCGTGTTCGGCGACAGTTCGCATCTTATCGAGAAGGGCCGCCTTGTCTCGCTGGCCACGCCCGGCGGCTGCGGGGCGCTCTATCTCGGCGTCGGCCTGATGAAGCGTCTTGGTGTGAAGACCGTCTGGGTCAGCCGCCCGACCTGGCCGAACCATCCTGCACTGATCAAGAATACCGGGCTCGCCGTCGCCGAGTATGACTATGCCGATCCGGAAACCGGCAAGGTGGACTTCGAAGGCCTGATGGCCAGCCTGTCACAAACGAAACGCGGCGATGGCATCATCATCCAGGGCCCGTGCCACAACCCGACGGGCATCGACCTCAGCGTCAAGCAATGGATTGATCTGGCTATGCTGACTGTCGAGCGCGGCGTAATCCCGATGCTGGACATCGCCTATCACGGCTTTGCCAGCGGCCTTGATGCCGACATGGAGGGCGCGCGCCTCTTCCTGCAGATTGCCGAAGACTCGATGGTCTCATATTCCTGCTCGAAGAATTTTGGCCTCTATCGCGAGCGGGCAGGCTGTTTCCTCGGCCAGGCCTATACCGCCCGTGCCGCCCAGGCGGTCATGACCCATGTCGCCGACATTTCCCGCACCAGCTATTCCATGCCGCCTGCCCATGGCCCGGCCATTGTCGCAACGATCCTCGGTAATCCCGAATTGCGCGCCGAATGGGAAGCTGAACTCACACAGATGCGCGAACGCATGGTCGGCCTGCGTAAGGCACTCTCGGACGAACTGGTTGCCCGCACGGGCTCAAACCGCCTTGCCGCGCTCGCCTCCCAGAACGGCATGTTCAGCCAGGTGCCGGTCACGCCGGAAGCAACCGTCGAGATGCGGGAGCGCCACGGGCTCTACCTTCCATCATCCGGCCGCATGAACATTGCCGGCCTTCGTCAGGCCGACATTCCGCGCATCGCGGAAATCCTCGCCGAATATCTCTAGAGGCTGAGCCCGCGCGGGGCGATTCGCTCAAGGTCTTCCAGCATAGCTGGGGGCGTCGCGATGGCCTTGCGCGCATCGAGGTCCAGCGTGATCGCCACGACCTGGCTGGTGGCCCATGGCAGGCCTGTTACGGGGTCCATGACCCAGTGCACCAGCGAATGGGTCTTCTCGGCCGTTGAGCCGAGCGAGGTGTGGATCTCGTAAAGGTCGCCGGCCTTCGGCCAGCGATGGTAGCGCAGCCTGTTTTCCAGCACCGCCGCGCCCATGCGAACGCCGCCAGCGGCGTCGGCCACCCGCTTGCGCCAATCATAAAGTAGGTTCGGCACGCTGTCGGAAATCCGTCCGATGATCCAGGCAGGCGACATGCACCCGTGCACATCCAGATGGTGCTGCGGCACGGCGCCTTTGCCGATCATGGGAATACCAAGGTTACGGGCGGTCGCGATGTTGATGTCGGTCGTCGCCAAGGCAGGGGCATTGGGATCAAATGACCGCGGCGCCGCTTCTGCGGGTGGTGTATCAATATGCGCCTCAAGCGCCGCCCGGGCGCGCGTGCTCCACGCGAAGCGTTCGCGGGCTTTTGTATCGACATGCGCAACGCGTGTCAGGAAGGCGGCCGACAGTGCGCCATCGCTGTGACGCAGTTCCTGATAGATGACAGCATCGCTCTCGCCGACGCTGACGATGCAGCCATCCATGCTGATCGGGCGGCCCGGCAGCACTTCCCGAATGAAGCGGACATGCTGATCTACGGGAACAAGCGTGGATGGCGCGCTTTCCTGGAAGGCCAGCGGCATGTCCAATGCATGGGTGAAGGCGGCCAGTCCCTCAACCTGCTTTTCGACATAGAGGCGCACATTCATGTGGCCCATCTCGTCGCAATCCCATTGATTGCAACTGCCCCGCCAAAGTGTGATCACGCGTTACAGTCCCGGCAGATACCGCGCACTTCAACGACAGCGCGCGTCATTTTAAAGCCTGCAGCGGCTGTTTCATCTTTTAGCGCATCGCTGGTCGCAACCGCGTGCAGCTCCTCGGCACCTCCACATGTATCGCAGATGAGGAACACGGCCGAATGGCTGTGGCTCGTATGCCCGCAAGGGACATAGGCATTCAGGCTCTCGATCTTGTGGGCAAGGCCGGCTTCCTGCAGAAAATCGAGCGCGCGATAGACAGTCGGCGGTTTGGCCGAGCCTTCGCCGTCGAGGTTCGCCAAGAGGTCATAGGCCTTGGCGGGCTCGGCGCTTTCCAGCAGCAGTCGCAGGACTTTACGGCGGATGCGCGTCATCCGCGCCCCGCGCCGCATCACCAGCGCTTCGGCGTCGTTCAGGAACGTCTCCACATCCTGCGGGCTGCAGGGCGTGTTGGCGTGAATATGATCGTGTGTGTGTGCAGTGGCCATGCGCGCAATGTCGTGTGTTTTGGTGCCAATGTGAAGAGGCAAGCGGTTAACGCCTGTTTCCGGTCTGGACGACCTTTGCAAATCACCCGAGATTCGTTTCTGAGGCGAATCAAGAGGATATGTAGATGGAATTGTCGGAACGCGGCGGACTGGAGCTTTGGCGGCGGGCGGTAACAGCCTCAGTGCGCTCGGATGCGCCGGATTTGACGGCGCGCCAGCAGGCGATCCTCATGACCATTGCGCTCGTTCCCGGCCCGCACACCGTTCGCGGACTGGCCGATCATCTCGACATTGCCAAACCGGCCGTCACGCGCGCCCTCGACACCCTGTCACGGCTCGATTTCATCCGACGTATCAAGGATGACAATGACCTCCGGAACATCTTCATCGAGCGCACGCCTGCCGGAATGACCTATCTTCGGTCCTTTGCCGGCCTTGTTATGGCCGCAGCTTCAGGCGAAACTGACGAAACCATGACGCCACGGCGCGGCGGGAAGTCGACCGCAGCTGCCTAGGCGCCGCTTGCCGAGGCCCGAACATGCCCGAACTGACAGATAGCCGCCTTGCCCGTCCGGACGGGCAGGCACAGGCCTTTCAGGTAGTTGTTGGAACAGCAGACCTGCTGGAAGGGCCCGATGCGACAGCGCGGGTGGCCACGCAGGCCCTGTTCGGCGAGATTGTTGACGTCTTCGGGCACCAGGGCGATTACGCAAAGGTGCGGTCCCGGCGCGACCACTATGTCGGCTGGATGAAGGCATCAGACCTGTCCCAAGAGGTCGCAGAACCTACCCATAAAATCTCAGCTCTCCGGACCTTTGCATATGCGGCACCTGACCTGAAAGCGCCCGTTCAGTGCGTTCTCAGCCGGGGCGCTCTGTTGTCGCCTACCGCAACGGAGGGGCAATACGTCCAATCTGCCGCCGGATGGCTCCACACGCACCATGTCGCGCCCTTGGATACGCTGGAGGCCGATCCGGTTGCCGTGGCCGAAACCTATCTACACACGCCCTACCGCTGGGGTGGACGCGACAGTCTGGGTATCGATTGCACCGGCCTCACACAGCAGGCCTTTGAGGCGACGGGCGTGCTCCTGCCGCGTGACAGCGACATGCAATACGCTTGGGCAGGGGAAGAGATCGTCGACTGGAAAGTTTCAGGCGCCCTCAAGCGCGGCGATCTCGTTTTCTGGAAGGGCCACGTCGGCATCATGACGGACGCGCATCACCTTCTGCACGCGAATGCCTGGCACATGGCCGTCGCGCGTGAACCGCTCGATCAGGCGATAACCCGTATCAAAACGTATTACGCCGAGCCCATAGGGGCCCGGCGCATACATGTCTCGTCTAAGAGCGGGATAACGCCAGTCTGGAAGACCGGCGCCTGAGCCCTACTCGTTTTCTTCGTCCGTCGGTGTGGGTGCGTCTTCGGTAAAGGTTTGCTCATCTGTTTCGGTCGCAGCATCTGCATCCTCGGTCACCGCTTCAGTAACGGTTTCCGTCGGCGCGGCTTCGGCGGGGGCAGCTTCGCCCTCGGCTTCAGTAGCCGCTTCACCTTCAGCAGGGGCGGCTTCATCGGACGAGGCTTCCATCGGAGCTGGGAAAGCAGGCGCGCCTGGTGAATTCGCTGCAAGGTACGCGATCACGTTGGCGCGGTCAGTGTCGCGGCGCAGGCCGGCAAAAGACATGGACGTGCCACGTGCAAAGGCACCCGGATTGTTGAGCCAGTGGTTCAGGTCTTCATAGTTCCAGCTGCCACCCAGGCCCGAGAGAGCGGCTGAATAGGTGAAGCCCGGGTGTGCCGCCTTGGAGGCGCCGACAACGCCGTGCAGGTTCGGTCCGGTGCCATTGGCGCCGCCGTCCGTGATGTTGTGGCAGGTGGTACACTGGGCTTTGAAGACGCGCTCGCCTTTGGAAGGGTCAGCAGCGGCAAGCGCTGCACCGAGGTCGAACACCTCTTCTTCGGCTTCAGCACCGCCGCCAGCATCGGCAACATCGATACAATAGGCGTACTTGGTGCACATTTGCTCGCTCAGGGAGGTCGCTTCAGCGTGTTCTTCCCCATGATGGCCACCGCCACCGTGGTTGAACACGATGGCCGAAAGCTGGTGCAGGGCCATCAGGCCGAGCGCGGTGGCGAGCAACGCGCCGAGGATCTTGTTGAGACCGAGTTCTCCCATTGGGGCATTCCTTCGAATCTATCTGTCATGTGTCTTGGCGCGCGCCTTTTGGCACGCTAACGGAGTGCAGACAACATAAAGGCTGTGAGGAAGGGGCGCTTCTCCTTTCGTCGCGGCGATCCGACGCATGCACAGAAGGTTAAAAAGGACGCTGAATGGCCAATCACATCGCGTATCAGGGCGAACCAGGCGCAAATTCCCACATCGCGTGCAACGAGGCCTACCCGCGCCTGACGCCGCTCCCCTGCCGTACGTTCGAGGACTGCTTCACCGCTGTGGAGAAGGGGGAAGCCGAATTAGCCATGATTCCGGTGGAAAACACGATCGCGGGCCGTGTGGGTGACATCCACTATTTGTTGCCCACGACAAACCTCCAGATCGTGGCCGAGCATTATTTGCCCATCCGGTTCCAGCTGATGGCCTTGCCGGGCGTGAAGCTGGACGAAATCAGGAAGGCGCGGTCCCATATCATGGGCCTTGGCCAGTGCCGGAACTTCCTGAAGGCTCATAATATCGAGCCTGTGACGGCAGCAGACACGGCTGGCGCGGCCCGCGAAGTCGCGGAAGCCGGTAATCGCGCCGTGGCGGCCATCGCGCCACGCCTAGCGGCCAAAGTGTATGGTCTGGACATCCTTGCCGAGGATATCGAGGACGCGGCCCATAATACGACCCGCTTCATCATCATGTCGCGCACGGCTAAGGATGTCGAAGCAGGGCAGGGGCCTGCGAAGACCGCTTTCCTCTTCGAAGTGCGCAACATTCCCGCAGCGCTCTACAAGGTGATGGGCGGTTTCGCCACGAACGGCATCAACATGACCAAGCTGGAGAGCTACCAGATCGGCGGCTCATTCACGGCGACGCAGTTCTACGCAGAAATCGAAGGTCATCCGGACGAACGTCCGGTGCAGATCGCTCTGGAAGAGCTGGGCTTCTTCTCGCAGTCGCTGAAGATCCTCGGCGTGTTCCCCGCCAAGCCGGCCCTCGGTTTCTAGCAGACGGGCGTCTCGAATTTCAGCGCGTCGGCGACATGCTCGGCGAACAGCTTGGCCTTGCCGCGCAGTTTGCCGGATGTCCACACGCAATGGATCGGGCTTGGCGTGGCTGTCCATTCCGGCAGAACGCGCACAAGGCTGCCGTCATTGACGCATCCATGTACAAGCCAGCTCGCCGCCAGGAAAAGGCCAAGGCCGTTCTGAGCAGCCTGTAGCAGCAGGTCGCCGGACGAGGCCTTGAATCGCCCATCTACTTTAACCGTCTCCGTTTCGCCATTGCGAGATAGTGTCCATTCGGTTGTCGACGTCTGGCGGAACATGAGAGCGTCATGCTGGCTAAGGTCGCGCGGATGCTGGGGCACACCCCGCGCTTCAAGATATTCCGGCGCCGCAAACAGGGCGCGGGGGGCCTCGCCAACTTTTTTCGCCATGAGGCTGGAATCCACCAGCGTCCCGATCCGGAAGGCGAGATCCACGCCCTCGCCAACGAGATCAGTATAGGTGTCATCGGTCAGCACATCGACGCGGATATGTGGATAGAGCTTCATGAAGCTCGCAATCCGCGGCCCGATCACCAGGCGCGCCATGGACGAGACGCAGGAAATCCGCAGCAGGCCAACCGGCTCATGGTCCAGCCCGCGCGCTTCGGCTTCCGCATCGTCGAAGTCGGCCAGGATGTCGCCGGCGCGCTTGTAGAAACGCTCGCCCGCCTCTGTCAGGCTCAGCGAGCGGGTCGTGCGCATGAAGAGCGCGGCATCCAGCGTGGCTTCAAGGTCCTGTATCCGCCGGGAAACGGTCGGTTGGCCGAGGCCGAGATCACTCGCTGCCTTGGAAAAACTGCCAGCATCCGCAACGCGAATGAACAGGCGCATGGCATCAATTCGGTCCACCCCGGGCCTCCTATGCGTATTCAGAATGAAGCATATGGGGTCTCTCGGCGTTCTGCGAAGGGCAAAACCGCCTAAATCCTTCACGAACAGGGACGGACATCTCTCCGTCCGGTGATTGATCCAGGAAAGCCACCCCATGAGTGACCTGAAGATACATGACGAGACCACGGCGCCATCTGCCGCGAGGGATACGCTTGCTGGGGTAAATAAAACCTATGGCATGATCCCCAACATGCTGGGCGTTCTGGCCGAAAACCCCGCAGCGCTGGAGGGGTACCTCTCCCTGTCGAAAAGTTTTGAGCACTCAGGCTTGGATCCGCTTGCGCGTCAGGTGGTCTTGCTCACGGTCAGCATCGAGAATGCGTGCCACTTCTGTGTCGCGGCCCATTCCGCAGCCGCATTAAAGGCGGGGCTCGATCCGGCAGTGATTGATGCGGTCAGAAGCAATCAGGCCATTGCAGATGCCCGTCTGGATGCATTGCGTGTCTTTACGCGCCGCATGGTGCGTCAGCGTGGCTTCGTATCCGATACGGAAGTGTCGGTCTTTCTGAATGCCGGCTGGGACAAGGCGGATATTCTGGCCGTCATTCTTGGCGTCTCCCTGAAGACGATCTCAAATTACACCAACCATGTCGCCGAAACGCCGCTCAATAAGGCCTACAAACCCTTTGCCTGGGCACCGTGCACGCGGGCCTGCTTCGCGGGTTAGGCGTGGGTCGCATACTTCACAACCGGTAATGGGCCGCTCACGGAATTGTGGGCCCGCGTTACACCGGTTTGCTTTGTCATGCGGCGGCCTCCCGTGAGACATTGCGTTCATAAACAAGGAGAGGGACGCGCAAATGCTCGACAGGATAAAGACATACGCACCGATTGTTTTCAGCCTCATCGCTGCGGCGGTGTTCCTCGATAGCCTTCGCTACAAGTTCACCAATGCTGTCGAAACGCAGGTCATCTTCGGCCGGCTGGATGCATGGGCGGCCAGTTTCGGGGCAGGGGGCCTGTTCGGGCAGACCGGCCTTTTCAGCCAGTACGTGATTGGCTCCGCCGAGCTAGTGGCCTCGACACTTTTCCTACTCGGTCTTGTCCCGGCCTTGCGCCGCCTTCAAACACTGGCTGCCCTGATTGCCGTCGCAGTCATGAGCGGCGCGGTCAGCTTCCACCTGTTCACGCCGCTGGGCATTGATCCCAACAATGACGGCGGCGGCCTGTTCGCCATGGCCGTCACTGTCTGGCTGGGGTCACTGGCCCTGCTCATCTTCAGGCGCGAGACGCTGTTCAGGATTCTTGGCGGCATCCGCGATGCCATTCTTCCCAGAGGGGCGCGCGGCCCGTCATCACACGTTACAGGAACTCAGGCGAAAGCTGTCTGAGTTCCTGCCTGGTCGCCGGGGATATGTTGGCGAGGCATCGCCCCTTCCTGCCTCGTTCGCTCTCCGCCCCGGCGACCCCTTTTTTTAATCCAGACCATGGGTGCCTTATGAAATTCCGTTCCACGCTCTTCGTCGCTGCGCTGCTCCTTGCACCTGCGATATATGCCCCAATCGCCTCGGCCGAACCGGCCATCTACACGGGCCGTTTCTCGACCACGGCGCTGCAGGGATACGATCCTGTCGCTTATTTCGAGACCGGCGCGCCCGCCAAGGGGTCGAAGGATTTCACGACTGACTACAAGGGCGCGACCTTCCAGTTCACCAATGCCGAGCATCGCGATGCCTTTCTCGCAAACCCTGAGGCTTATGCGCCGCAATATGGCGGATACTGTGCCTGGGCGATGGCCGACGGCAAATATGCCAAAGGCGATGCGCGCTATTGGAAGATCGTCGATGGCAAGCTCTATCTGAATTACAATTCCGACATCCAGGGTAAATGGAATGCGGACATTCCGGGCTTCGTTTCCAAGGCCGATGCGGAATGGTCTGCGCTTAACCATTAAGGCAGGTTTTGCCACACATCTGAATCGTATTTTTACCGTCGCCCGCTCTCATTCCGAGGGCGGGCGACGTGTTTTTTCCTGTATTCCCAAGGCGCCGATTCAGGGGCGTTGCACGCCGGCCACACACTTTGGCCGTATGCAAACATGAATCGGAATTCACGCACCTTGCCACAATCAATCGCTAGATTTCGGGTTCCCGGAGACGGGATCAACATAAGGAAATACCTCCCATGAAACTTGCACTCACCACGGCCCTGACGATCGCTGCTCTCGCCGCTACTCCCGCCCTCGCGCAGGAGCAGGGTTTTTACGGCACGTTCGGTTATGGAAACTACAGCGCCGATGATGCCGACCTTGGCGCCATCCAGCTGCGTGGAGGCTACAACTTCAACGAATTCCTCGGTGCCGAAATCGAGGGCGCAATCGGCGTCGCCGACGAGTCCACCTCGATTGCTGGCGTCGATGTGAACGTTGAACTGGAAAATTCCTACGGCGCATATGCCGTGGGCCGGATCCCGTTTTCCGAGAAAGCCGACGTGTTCGGTCGCGTCGGTTACGTGAGCACGGAAATCAAGGCATCCGCTGGCGGCGTCTCGGCTTCCGCCGACGATGATGCTGCTGCGCTGGGCATCGGTGGCGACTATTATTTCGCCCCGAACCAGGGCGTGCGCGTTGGCTATACTTATCTGGACTATGACGACTCGGTCGACGTGATCGACGTGGCCTATGTCCTGAAATTCTAGTCAGGGCGAAAGGGTCCGGCCGCGTGGGCAGCCCTTGAATTGACCGCAAGGCAGGACGACCCCCGTGCTCCAAGAGAGTGCGGGGGCTTCTTTTTTTTGCACATCTGCGCAGTGCTTTGAAAACGCATAAAAAAACGGGCGAGACACGCTCGCCCGTTTCTCGAATTATCGTCCGTAGACTTATTTCTTTTTGGCGGCCGGCTTTTTCGCGGCTGGCTTTTTCGCGGCTGGTTTCGCAGCAGCTTTTTTCACGGCAGGCTTCGCAGCGGCTTTCGCAGCAGGCTTCGCGGCCGGTTTTTTCACGGCTGGCTTTGCAGCCGGCTTTTTCGCGGCTGGTTTAGCAGCGGTCTTGGTCGCAGCTTTTACGGCTGGCTTAGCGGCCGGCTTTTTTGCTGCTGGTTTTGCGGCCGGTTTTTTTGCGGCCGGTTTTTTCGTTGCAGTCGCCATTTCCAATCTCCTGTCAGTGGCGAGCCAATAATATTGTGATTCGCGGGAAATCAACTCTTGATTTTCACCTGAGACGCGAGCGCGAGACGAACATCCGTGTACGTTTATTCGTCGCGGAGAGCCCAAGTCTTCAGTATATGATGCGCAATGGCCATCGGCGGCGGCGCATAAAGTTCAGAATGTTTTCCGGAAAGAATTTCACGTGCTTCGGCGCGTGTGATCCATCGGGCTTCATCGAGCTCCGTTTTGTCGACCGTTATTTCCGTTGTTTCCGCTTCAAGAATGAGCCCCACCATGAGTGAAGATGCGAAAGGCCAGGGCTGGCACGCGACGTATTCAGCGCTCGCCGGATCACATTTGATACCCGCCTCCTCAAACAGTTCGCGCGCTGCGGCCTGCTCGATCGTCTCGCCCGGTTCGCAGAAGCCCGCGAGGCACGACATGAATCCCGCCGGCCACATCGCCTGGCGTCCGATCAGGCATTTCCCGTCTTTCACGGCCAGCATGATGGCGACCGGGTCCGTGCGCGGAAAGTGCTCTGTCCCGCACGCCTGACACTGGCTCTTCCAGCCTGCGTCGACAATGCCGACCACGCCGCCACACTTCGCGCAAAAGCCATGGCTCGAATGCCAGGCAAACAGGCTGCGCGCCGTCGAGGCGAGATTGGCTTCCATCTCGGCCATGGCACCCACTGCCGCACGGAAATCCTTGAATTCGCCCGTACCAGCAATCAGCGATGCGGCGACGTCAAACCGCTCCGGCAGGTTCATTGCGAACACCGGTGCGCCGGTCTTGTCTTCGCCCATGAACAGAACGGGCGATCCCGGGGAAAGTTTGCGCGCTTCCGGTCCCATCCAGAACAGGCCGCGCTTTTCCAGGAAGGGTTCGCCAGCCCGCATCAGGAAGTAAAGAGATGCGTCATCCTGCATGGCCTTTTCCAGCCAGGCTTCGTCCGTCCGCCTGTGTGCCGCGCGATCAAGGGGTTTTGCCGCCAGCGGCATGTCATTGGAGTTTGTCATGGAATGGGACACTATCGGTTTGCCAAAAGAAGGGAATTCCTTACCCGGCGTTGGCAATCCTGCCCATCCCCCATGGTCAAAAGCTCCATGTTCGGCTAGGGGGCGCGCCAGACACCTAATTCCTCCTCCCGAAAGCCTTTATATCCCTATGTCCCAGTCTATCGAGAAAATGCGTAATATCGCGATCATCGCCCACGTTGACCACGGCAAGACAACACTGGTCGACGAACTGCTCAAACAGTCCGGCACGTATCGCGAAAACGAGAAAACCGTCGAACGCGCGATGGATTCGAACGATATCGAGCGCGAGCGCGGTATCACCATCCTCGCCAAGACGACCTCGGTCGAGTGGAACGGCTACCGTATCAACATCGTCGATACGCCAGGCCACGCCGACTTCGGCGGTGAGGTGGAACGTATTCTCCAGATGGTCGACGGCGCGATCGTGCTGGTTGACGCATCGGAAGGCCCGATGCCGCAGACCAAGTTCGTGGTCTCCAAGGCCCTGAAAGTCGGCCTGCGCCCGATTGTGGCCGTCAACAAGATCGACAAGCCCGAGCGCCGCCCCGACGAAGTTATCAATGAAGTGTTCGACCTCTTCGCAAACCTCGACGCCAGCGACGAGCAGCTCGACTTCCCTATCCTCTACGGGTCGGCCAAGCAGGGCTGGATGAATACGGAATACGAAAACCCGACCACCGACATGGACGCGCTGTTCCAGATGGTCGTCGATCACGTCCCAACCCCGAAAGTTGAGGAAGGCCCATTCCGCCTTCTTGCCACGACGATCTCGTCCGACCCCTTCCTCGGCCGTATCCTGACCGGGCGCATCTCGTCCGGCACGATCAAGCCGAACCAGTCGATCAAGGTCCTCGCCCGTGACGGCTCGCTGGTCGAGCAGGGCCGCGTGTCCAAAGTGCTCGCCTTCCGCGGCCTTGAGCGCATCCCGGTCGACGAAGGCATGGCAGGCGACATCGTCTCGCTCGCCGGCATGACTAAGGCGAACGTCGCCGATACGTTCTGCGACCCGTCGGTCAATACGCCGATCGAAGCCCAGCCGATTGACCCGCCAACCATCTCGATGACGTTCCGCGTCAATGACTCGCCATATGCCGGTACTGAGGGCACCAAGGTCACGTCCCGTATCATCTGGGACCGCCTCGTGAAGGAAGCCGAAGGCAACGTCGCGCTCAAGGTTGAGCGCGCTACCGACGCCGAAGCGTTCACCGTCTCCGGCCGTGGCGAACTCCAGCTCGCCGTGCTGATCGAAACCATGCGCCGCGAAGGCTTCGAACTCGGCGTCTCGCGTCCGCAGGTCGTCATGCAGGAAGGCGAGAACGGCGAGAAGCTTGAGCCGATCGAGGAAGTCATCATCGACGTCGATGACGACCATACCGGCATCATCGTGCAGAAGCTCTCTGAGCGTAAAGCCGACATGCTCGACATGCGCCCGTCAGGCGTCGGTCGCACGCGCATGGTCTTCCACGCGCCGACCCGTGGCCTGATCGGCTATCAGGGCGAGCTGATGTCCGATACGCGCGGCACGGCCATCATGAACCGCATCTTCCATGAATACGCGCCGCACAAAGGCCGTATCCAGGGTCGTCACACCGGCGTTCTGATCGCCATGGAGCAGGGCGAAGCCGTTGCCTTCGCGCTCTGGAACCTCGAAGATCGTGGCCCGATGATCATCCATCCGGGTGACAAGGTCTATGCCGGCATGATCATTGGCGAGCACACGCGCGACAACGATCTCGAAGTGAACGTGCTCAAGGGCAAGAAGCTTACCAACATGCGCGCCTCGGGCACCGACGAGGCTGTCCGCCTCACACCGCCGCTGCAGATGACGCTCGAGAAGTCGCTGGCCTATATCGCCGACGACGAGCTGGTTGAGGTCACGCCGACCAATATTCGCCTGCGCAAGATCTATCTCGACCCGCATGAGCGCAAGCGTCACGCCAAGTCGAACCACGATTACTAGGCCGCACGCCTAGCCAATCTTGAACTTCATGAGGGCTTCCCGGAATTCCGGGAGGCCTTCGCATTTGTCGGTATGCTCGCCGAGGGCTTTCCAGGGCGAAAGATCGATGTCATCGGCCAGGGCATCGCGCATGAAGTTCACCGCGCAGCTGACCATTATGTCCCCATGCGCCATGTCCTCGCCAAACCAATAGGGCGTGTGTTGGCCCGCGCGCTCCACTTCCAGCACGTTCAACACACGGGAAATCTGGCCCGTGCATCGCTTGATCCATTTCGGATTCGGGCGCTCATGCACGTGACGCTCATAGACAAGCGACACGGCCTTGTCGGCCATGCCTGAGGCCAGCGCGCACAATTTGAGCGCCGACCTCCGCGCCGCCCCGTTTGTGGGCGTCATGGCACGCTGAGGGCCTACCATGTCGTCCAGCGCATCAAGGATGGCCGCGCTTTCAATCAACACTTCACCGCCGTCCAGCATCAGTGTCGGCACACGAATGAGCGGATTGTAAGCCACGATCTTCTCGGTGTCGCCGAAGGTCGACCAGGACTTGTGCTCGAATTCAATTTTGTAGAGTTTCATCGCAATGGCGACGCGCCGAACGAAGGGGCTGTCATACATGCCGATCAGAATCATTGCGTTCTCTCCCGCGATCCTGATCGGACACTGCGCCCCCTCATGGGGCCTTACAAGCCCACCTCAAAGATTTTGAGCCTACCACTAAAGCTGCTAGCTTCAGGCCGTACAGGAGGCCCTCATGACCCAGCCCATGACGCTCACGCAGTTTCCCGTCCACCTCGGCCTCGGCGCCACAGCGCACGTCTTGCCGGAAATGACGGGCGGGATGGAATGGTACGAAGCCTATGGAAAGCTCCACCCGAATGACGGCATCGAAGGGCGGCTTGTCTCAATGCACACGTTCACCGAAGACTGGTCCGGCTGGGAAGTTCACCCGCACGGATCGGAAATTGTGCTCTGCATAGCCGGCAGTATGACCCTGCACCAGGAATATCCGGACGGCAGCACGCAGAGTGTCACGCTTTCGCCCGGTGAGTACGCGATCAACCCGCCTGGCGTGTGGCACATCGCTGACGTTCCTGAGAGCGCAACTGCGGTCTTCATCACGGCCGGTGAGGGTACAGAGCACCGCCCCCGCTAGGGCCGCCTGTCAGGCGCGTTGGTCCTTGGGCGAGCCCATCACAATGTATGACGTTATCGAGCTGACCTGCGGCACGGTGCCGAGAACTTCCGTGTGGAAATGCTTGTAGGCCGCAAGGTCGGCCACCTCGACCCTCAACAGATATTCAATCGTGCCGGTCACATTGTGGCACTCGCGCACTTCGGGCGCCCGCTGCATGGCCTTCTCGAAGGCCATCTGGTGCGCTTTCGTGTGCTGTGACAGCCCGACGGTGATGTAGGCGAGAAAGCCACCGCCCACGGCGTTCCTGTCGACGACAGCGCGGTATCCCTGGATCACGCCGGTGCGCTCCAGCTCCTGCACCCGGCGCAGGCAGGCGGACGGGGACAGCCCGACCTTTTCGGCCAGTTCAAGATTGCTGATCCGGCCATTGGTCTGGAGTTCGCGCAATATACTGTTGTTTATGGTGTCCATATCGCTCATTGGTTGCATAAATACTGTTCATTCGCACCAAAAAACAAGCACATTGCGCCATGCATCGCATATTGTTGCGGTCATCATGCCAATCCAGCTCCTTCTCGCCCTTACGGCCTTCGCGTTCATCACCTCGATCACACCGGGGCCGAACAATCTGTTGCTCATGGCGTCCGGCACAAATTTCGGGTTGAAGCGCACCCTTCCGCACATGAGCGGCATCATCGTAGGGCTGGCGATCATGATCGTTCTGGTCGGGCTTGGGCTCGCGCGCGTGTTCGAGGCCTTTCCTGTTGCGCTCGTGGCCCTGAAGACGGTCAGCGCGCTCTACCTGCTCTATCTGGCCTGGAAGATCGCAAATGCCGCGCCGCCGCCGGCAGCGGGGCAGGGCGAGGCCACAGGCAAGCCGTTCAGCTTCCTTCAGGCCGCGGCCTTTCAATGGGTCAATCCCAAGGCTTGGGCCATGGTCCTCACCGCGATCAGCGCCTACACGCTGCCAGACCACCCGTTCGTCAGCGTCGCCGTCATGGTGACCGTCTTTGCCATGGTCGGTCTCGTCAGTACATCGACATGGGCGGTTCTGGGCACGCAGGTGCGTCGCTTCCTCAACCGGCCAGCCCGGCTGCGTGCTTTCAACATCACGGCTGCACTTCTGTTGCTCGCCACCATATGGCCCATACTGACCTCTGGCGGGTTAGGAGCGCACTAAAGCGATATACGGGGCTGACAGGGAACCGGGGCGACTGAACGGCGTTATGCCACCAGTACAGTCAGTCCCGGAAGTATCCCCCATGTCCTCTTTTGCGCTCTATCTCATCGGCTTCATCATACTCATCGCCGGCTTGGCCTATGGCGCATTCATGCTTGGCGTGGCGCTTATCTGGATCGGTGTCTGCTCTGTTATTCTCATTGGCCTCGGCATCATTACCGGGGTCGCCAAAACGAGGACTAAAGATGAATCGCCAGCCGACTAAATCCCGCCCCAAGCGCAAGCGCGGTGTCGACCTTCTGGCCCGCAACGGCGTCCAGCGCCTTACCAATCACATCGATCTCCGCCTCAAAACGATGACGGATGAGATCATGCAGGAAGCCGTTATGGGCCTCTTTACGGCGCTCATTGCCCGGAAGCAGGAACGAGCACTCGTTCCTGCCCGCACCCGCCGCAAGACCGGCCGCTGATCCAGCCGGGGACTATTCGTCCCCGGCTTTTTCTTTTGCCTCGTCCTTCTTCGCCGGATCATATTTCGCGAACCAGCCCATGATATTATCCGTCTTGGCAATCAGGCGGCTCGGGCGCGAAGCGATATAGTGCGGCGATCCCGGGACCCTCACATAAACCGTATCCACACCGCGCATTTTCAGCGCCGTATAGAACTGTTCGGCTTCCCATGCCGGGGTCCGGTAATCCTCTTCCCCCACCACGATCATTGTCGGTGTCACCACCTTGTCGACAAAGCGGATCGGCGAATGCTTGAGGAAGGCTTCCGGGTCAGACCATGGCTCCGCGCGTATCCAGTGGCGTCGCACCACCTGCGCAATGTCTCCAGCCAGCGCCATCGTCATCCAGTTGATCACCGGCTTGACCGAAGCGGCCGCCACGAACCGGTCCGTCTGCGTGACAATCCACGCTGTCAGGATGCCGCCGCCTGATCCACCGGTCACGAAAAGGCGTTCCGGGTCGGCATATTTGCGCGCCACCATCTCGTCGACGACGGTCATCAGGTCATCATAATCATGGCCCGGATAAGCTTGGTCGATCTCCAGCGCGAAATCCTCGCCATAGCCTGTCGAACCGCGCGGGTTTGACCAGATCGTGACATAACCTTCCGCCGCATAGCGCTGGATCTCGCTGGCGAAGAACGGCCCGTACATCGAATAGGGCCCGCCATGGATCTCCAGGATCAGCGGGAAGCTGCCATCGGCCTTGAAGTCCGGCGGCAGGGCGACCCATGCCTCGATCTCCTTGCCGTCATGTTTGGAGCTGACCTTCACTTCCTCGATTCTAGCCATGTCGAGATAGGGCAGGACATCTGCATTGAGATCTGTCAGCACTTTGGCGTCCTTGCCGTTCGCGCCGATAACCGCGATCTCGGACGGCTTGTCCGTGAACCCGGCCGTATAGGCGATCACCGGCTTCTTGCCACCGCTAACCGAGAAGCTGCCATCGGCATAGGGACGCCCGATCGAAGCGCCGCCAAGGCCCGTCACCACTTGGCTCACCTTGCCGTTGAGGTTGATCTTGTAAACTGACAACACGCCATGGTCTTCCGACATCACGAACAGGCTCTTGCCGTCCGGCGCCCACACGGTTTCGCCAATGTCACCAGCAAAGTCTGCCGCGAGGGGGCGTTGGTTCGATCCATCCGCGTCCATCAGGTAGAGGTCGGCCTGCTGGTAGGACAACGTCTTGTCGTCAAAGCCGCGATAGGCAATCGTCTTGCCGTCCGGCGACACGACAGGGGACGTGTCCGGGCCGTCACGGGTGGTCAGCGGCTTGATCGACAGGTCGGCCAGTTCCACCGCATAAATTTCGCTTTCGACCGGGTCGAGATCGCGGTCTTCGGCGGTGTTGCCCGAAACGAGCAGCGTATCATTGTCCAGCCATTCCGGGCTTTGCATCTCGGCGTCGCCAAACGTCACCTGACGCGGCGTGCCGCCATCGACCGGCAGCACGAACACCTGCGTCGCGCCGTATTCGAGATAGCCTGCGCCATCAAACCGGAAGGTCAGCTTGTCGATCACCTTGACGCCGTCATTCCATGTCGCGCCTTCCGGCGGTGTGGGCGCCTTGGCAAAGCTCGGTGCCTCGCCCTTCACGAACATGCTGAACGCCACATGCTTGCCATCGGGCGACCAGACAGCCTCTGATGGGCCTTCCAGGAACTGCGCGAGCGGGAAACTCCGGCCACTGTCGAGATACAGCAGGCGCACTTCCGGCTTGCCGTCGGTTGCGGTCGCATAGATGAGGCGCGTGCCGTCCGGCGACCAGCGCGGCGACGATGCACCTGTGCTGCCGCTCACAAGAGGACGGTTGGACCCTGTCGCAAGGTCGATCACCCAGATCTGGCCCGTGTCCTTGTCGGTCATCCGGTCCATGGAGTGGCGCACATAGGCGATGCGCTTGCCATCAGGGGAGACTTGCGGGTCGGTCGCATATTCCATGTCGAACACGCGGTCTGCGGTAAAGCGCCGGGAAGGGGCCTCGTCGTCTTTTGCCACGGCGCTGCCTGCCGCCAACATGACAGAGACGCCTGCCAACAAGATGTGTCGGAATGTCATCGCTTCCCCCTTCTGGTTTTTCGCGAGAGCGAGACCTACCAGCAGGCTTTGCCCCGGACAACTTAAAAACGGGGCATGTCTTGCCCACTTTGAGGCCGTCACGCCGCGTGTTAGGTTCTGGACATGGCAAGCAAGTCTGATCCGTCCGCATCCGTGCCCACCGGGGCGCATGCGGACCATGTGCGCGAGATTGCGCTCTCGCGCAGCGCTGCTGCCAAGTCTGCCATCGCGGCCTCCTGGGCACGCTCTCTCACCACGCACGGCCTCGCGCCAGACGCCCCACACAGGGACGTTCGTATTGATGAGGCGGCCCTTACCGAACGCCGCGACGTGCTTGGACGCATGCTCGCCATTTCGAACCCGGTCATGGACCGTCTCCACGCCAGCCTCGGCCTCGCGGGCTGCAGCATCCTCTTGTGCGATACGGGCGGCATCGTGCTTGACCAGCGCGCACCCAGCTCGGACGAAAAGATGTTCCGCTCCGCCGGGCTCTGGCAGGGCGCCGACTGGTCGGAAGCCACACAAGGCACGAACGGTATCGGCACCTGCATAGCGGAGGAACGTGTCGTCACTATCTATCGCGACCAGCACTTCCACGACAGCAACACGGTGATGACCTGCATGGGTGCGCCCGTGTTCGACGAGCATGGCGAACTCGCCGCCGTGCTTGATGTCTCCTCCTGCCGGTCAGACCTGACCCAGCCCTTCGCCACACTCATCGCACAAACCGTGGCTGATGCCGCACGCCAGATCGAAGCCGATCATTTCCAGAGCGCCTTTGCTGGCCAGCGCATCGTGCGCGGGCAGGGCGATGGTCAGCGCGGGGCAGTCCTCTTTGCCGTCAATGGCGATGACCTCGTCATCGGCGCCACGCGCGCCGCCCGTCAGGCCTATAATCTCGGGCAGGGCGCGTTCGCCACGCCGCGCCCCGCCGGCGACATATTCGGCGATTCCGACCAGCGCGGCATCGGCCTCGACAGCGCCGAACGGCGCGAACTGAAACGCGCCATTGCACGCGCCGACGGCAATATGGCCGCCGCCGCCCGCGCCCTTGGCATCAGCCGCGCAACCCTCTATCGCCGCATGGACCGGCTGGGCCTCAGCGCAGACTGACGTTTCCGGCGTAACCTGTCTCAGTTCTGAGACACTTGGCCCTCAGGCCCGCTCGCGCCCCACCTGACAGCGCATCCTTTCAAGACAATGTTGAACTCCAGTCTTCGCATCACGACGAAGAAGCCAATGGAGGAAATATCAACATGGCCGACACCCAGTTTCTCGATTCCACGACAATGACGTCTCCGTTCAAGGACCGTTACGACAATTTCATCGGCGGCAAGTTCGTCGCCCCCAAGGCCGGGCGTTATTTCGACAACCCATCACCCATCACAGGCAAGACGATCTGCGCCATCGCGCGGTCTGATGCGTCAGACATCGAACTTGCCCTCGATGCTGCCCATGCCGCGAAGGATGCCTGGGGCAAAACCCCGGTTGCCGAACGCGCCCTGATGCTCAACCGTATCGCGGACCGCATGGAGGAAAACCTCGAACTCCTCGCCACCTGCGAGACCTGGGATAATGGCAAGCCCATCCGCGAAACCATGGCCGCAGACATGCCACTCGCAGTCGATCACTTCCGCTATTTCGCAGGCTGCATCCGCGCGCAGGAAGGCGGCATCAGCGAGATCGACAATGACACCGTCGCCTATCACTTCCACGAGCCCCTTGGCGTCGTCGGTCAGATCATCCCATGGAACTTCCCCCTGCTGATGGCCGTGTGGAAACTCGCGCCCGCGCTCGCTGCGGGCAACTGTGTCGTCCTCAAGCCAGCCGAGCAGACGCCCGCCTCGATCCTCGTCTTCGCCGAGCTGATCGCAGACATCCTGCCACCGGGTGTGCTCAACATCGTCAACGGCTTTGGTCTCGAAGCCGGCAAGCCGCTCGCCTCCAGCAAGCGCATCGCAAAGATCGCCTTCACCGGCGAGACGACGACCGGCCGCCTCATCATGCAATATGCCTCCGAGAACATCATCCCGGTCACGCTGGAACTCGGCGGCAAGTCGCCGAACATCTTCTTCGCAGACGTCATGCGCGAAGATGACGACTATCTCGACAAGGCTATCGAAGGCTTCGTCATGTTCGCCTTGAACCAGGGCGAGGTCTGCACCTGTCCGTCCCGCGCCCTTATTCACGAGTCGATCTATGACCGCTTCATGGAACGGGCCCTGAAGCGCGTGGCGGCCATCAAGCTCGGCAATCCGCTCGATCCGTCCACCATGGTCGGCGCACAGGCCTCCTCCGAGCAGAAAGAAAAGATCCTCTCCTATTTCGACATTGGTCGTCAGGAGGGCGCGGAAGTCCTTATCGGCGGGGCCGCTGTCGACCATGGCGGCGACCTTGCGGGGGGCTACTACATCCAGCCGACGGTCCTCAAGGGCCACAACAAGATGCGCGTCTTCCAGGAAGAGATCTTTGGCCCGGTCGTCTCGGTCACCACGTTCAAGGATGACGCCGAAGCGCTCGCCATCGCCAATGACACGCTCTATGGCCTCGGCGCCGGTGTCTGGAGCCGCGATGCGAACACCTGCTACCGCTTCGGCCGCGCCATCCAGGCGGGCCGCGTGTGGACCAATTGCTACCACGCCTATCCGGCCCATGCGGCCTTCGGCGGATACAAGCAGTCGGGCATCGGCCGCGAGAATCATTCCAAGATGCTGGATCACTACCAGCAGACCAAGAACATGCTGGTCAGCTATGCCCCGCAAAAGCTCGGCTTCTTTTGATCGCCTGAAGGCGCCCCTTCAGGCTGACAAGCGGTTCCGGCGCGCGCGCCTTCCTGTTGCGCGCCGGAACACGCCAAAGCTTTACCAGTTGCCCGAAACCGGAGGTCGCATGACCGAAGCGCCGACCATCCCCCCACGCGTCACCGCCACGGCAGCGGCGCTCCGCCTCATCGAGAAGATTCGCAAGGATCATCCCGAGATCATCTTTCATCAGTCCGGCGGCTGCTGCGATGGCTCCAGCCCCATGTGCTACCCGGCGGACGAGTTCCGTCTCGGCGACGTCGACATCTGCCTCGGTGCGGTCGATGGTGTGCCCGTCTACATATCGTCCAGCCAGTTCGACGCGTGGCGGCATACCCAGCTCATACTAGATGTAGTGCCTGGGCGTGGCGGCATGTTCTCGCTCGACAATGGCCGCGAGCAAAGGTTCCTGTCGCGGGCCCGCGCTTTCTCCGCTGAAGAGCGCGTGATTCTTGGGGATACCTGAAACCGACTCATCCTCGCCCTTGCGATTCGCTGTCTCTCCGCGCATATAGCCCGGAGGAGGCAGGTGGCGGACGGGCCATTCGCCAATCGGGTCAGATCGGGAACGAAGCAGCCCCAACGAGTTCCGCCCGGGTCGTTCGCCTGTCTCCGCCTTTTTCCCCCGATTTCTGGATTGACCCCGACGGTCGCCTGCTGCACGAATAAGCAGTTGCGCAATTCGCCTTTGGGGGCGGGTGATCCGGCGTCGCGTTAAGGCTTTGTTAACCCGAATTCCACGCCAAATTTGACACTTTCACGAATTGTCCCGTTGACCCACTGTTAACCTTCGGACACTATATGTTGTGTCAGGAGAGAAGTTGGGCGCCATATCTGGCGACCGGGGGCTTCAGTTCCTATATTTAACAATGAAACTGGAGGGCTGCACATGTCTGCATCCGAGGCCAAGTCTGTGACCAAAAATTCGCCCCGTAAAGGCAAGCCGAAAGCCGGTGCCGAGGCGGTTTTGCGCGTGGTCGAAGGCGCGCCCGTGCAGACGGATCCATCGCGTGACGCCCTGCTGACCGAGTTCGGCAAGACGACCCTGCGCGACCGCTACCTGCTGCCCGGCGAGTCGTATCAGGATATGTTCGCGCGTGTGTCGCTGGCCTTTGCCGACGACGCCGAGCACGCCCAGCGCCTTTACGACTATATGTCCAAACTCTGGTTCATGCCGTCGACGCCCGTCCTCTCTAATGGCGGCGCTGCGCGCGGCCTGCCGATTTCCTGCTTCCTCAACCAGGTCGGCGATTCGCTTGACGATATCGTCGAGACCTGGACCGAGAATGTCTGGCTCGCCTCCAATGGCGGCGGCATCGGCACCTATTGGGGCAATGTCCGCTCCATCGGCGAGAAAGTCGGCCAGAACGGTCAGACGTCCGGCATCATCCCCTTCATCCGTGTGATGGATTCGCTGACGCTCGCGATTTCGCAGGGCTCCCTGCGCCGCGGTTCGGCTGCCTGCTATATCGACGTCCACCACCCGGAAATCGAGGAATTCCTCGAAATCCGCAAGGCGTCCGGCGACTTCAACCGCAAGAGCCTCAACCTGCACCACGGCATCAACATCACTGACGACTTCATGGAAGCCGTCCGCAATGATGAAGACTATGGCCTGGTCAGCCCGAAATCGGGCGAAGTCCTGCGCACCATCAATGCCCGCAAGCTCTGGCAGAAAATCCTCGAGCTGCGCATGCAGACCGGCGAGCCTTATCTCCTGTTCACCGATACCGTGAACAACTCGATGCCTGCGCACCAGCGCAAGCTCGGCCTCAAGGTCACCCAGTCGAATCTCTGCTCCGAGATCACGCTGCCCACCGGCGTCGACCATCGCGGTCAGGATCGCACGGCTGTTTGCTGCCTCTCCTCGGTCAATGCCGAGAAGTTCATGGAATGGTCGAAGGAAGAGCACTTCATCGAAGACATCCTGCGTTTCCTCGACAATGTGCTCGAAGACTTCATCGAGCGCGCGCCGCCGGAAATGGCCCGCGCCGTCTATTCGGCCAAGCGCGAACGCTCGGTCGGTCTCGGCCTCATGGGCTTCCACTCCTTCCTCCAGATGATGAACGTCTCGATGGAAGGCGCCATGGCCAAGGTGTGGAACGAGAAGATGTTCAAGCACATCCGCCAGGGTGCAGATGCCGCCTCGGTCAAGCTCGCCAAGGAGCGTGGCCCCTGCGAGGATGCCCGCGACGTCGGCATGATGGCCCGTTTCAGCCACAAGCTCGCCGTGGCGCCAACCGCGTCGATCTCGATCATCTGCGGCGGTACATCCGCAGGCATCGAGCCGATCCCGGCCAACGTCTACACCCACAAGACGCTGTCGGGCTCGTTCACGGTGAAGAACCAGCAACTCGAAACCCTGCTCGATCAGAAGGGCCTCAACACTGACGAGATATGGACTTCCATCCTTGAGCATGAGGGCTCGGTCCAGCACCTTGAATGCCTCGACGAGCACGAGAAGAACGTCTTCAAGACCGCCTTCGAACTCGACCAGCGCTGGATCATCGAGCTGGCGGCCGACCGCACGCCCTATATCTGCCAGTCGCAGTCGCTGAACCTCTTCCTCAAGGGTGATGTCTCCAAGTGGGATCTCCACATGCTCCACTGGACAGCATGGGAACGCGGCCTGAAGTCTCTCTACTACTGCCGCTCCAAATCGGTGCAGCGTGCAGCCTTTGCCGGTTCCGAACGGATCGAGGGCCAGACGCTCGACACGCCGAATACCGATTATGACGAGTGCCTTGCCTGCCAATAGGCCGGTCTCACAATCCACGCATGGCAAGGCGGTCAGTCCAATCGGGCTGGCCGCCTTTCGCATTCAGGTGGAACGTCTGCCTGGCTGAATTTCGTGCAAGGTCTTGCCGGGTTGCCGCAATTCGAACAAAAATTCATACGGATTAACAAGATTGATGGGCCCAACGGCCCAATTCTTGCGGGAAAAATCGAAAAAAATGCGGGTTGTGGAACCGTAACTACAGGAAGGCGTTCAATAGGGCGTAATTAATCTTTTACGAGCGAAAGGCATTTGGGGATCCTGTGTCCTTTATGCTACATTAAGTCGGGTAAGGTGTAATTCTCTACAAGCGTGAGCGTACGAGGATTAGCCATGAAGGGTGTCAAGCGTATGGTATTCGCAATAGCATCAACAGTCATGACCATGGCCTGCCAGGGCTGTGTGTCTACATCTCCGCATGATTTTGTCCGGAGCGAACCGGCCGTGCCGCCAAGTCTCGGCATGAGCATGGCAGTGCCTTCGGCGCTTGGAACCCACAATATTCAAGCCGAACAGCCTGCCGACGTGTCGGTTCATGTCGTCGACGGCGCACCTGCGCATTTTTCAGGCACAGTGCTCGGTGTGCTGCCAGCCCCGGTGGCACAATTCAATAACGGGTCGACCGCCAGTTTCGACTCACTCGCCGGCATCGTCCCGTCTGACCTTCCGGAGCTCTCCTGGACCGGCAGCCCCGCTCTGGTGGCAATCGCAGCCGAACGCGGCAAGCTCGGCATGGGCGCGCCAACCCAGATCGAAAAAGACATCGCCGCCGAAGTGGCCTTCGCTGCGCCCCGCGCCCTGACCGGCCTCAAGTTTGACGTCGGCGTCGCCCCGCGTATCGCCGTGCGGGATGATGGCGAACTCCTCAGCCAGCGCGTCGGCGGTGAAGTCCGGATCGGTAAGGATCTGAACATCCTCGACAAGAACGGCCAGCCTCAAGGCTGGTACATCTTCGCCGGCGCCGATGGCGAAGCCCTCATCTGGGATGCCGGCAACACCAGCTTCGCCCCAAATCTCAACGACATGTCCCTGACCGATCAGGTCACGGTCGGCGACCTTCAGGCAGGCGTTTCGATCCAGCGGGCAGGCGGGGAGCTTTCGCTCAGCTACATCCGCCGCGAAGTGAAATACGAAGACCGCAATGGCAGTTTCAGCAACACTGAAGATTTCGCAGGTGTAAGTTTCACGATGCGTCGATAGATGCTAGTTCACCGGTCATGATGTTGACCCACACCTGTTCACGGGTCGCGCTTGTCGCGGCCCTTTTTGTTACGCCCCTGGCTCATGCCCAGGAGGTAAAGAAACCCGCGGTCGTCTCGCTCACTGTCGAGAACGACAAGTTCGGCGGTGGCACGGACCGAAACTACTCCAACGGTTTGCGCATTGAGCGCGTGTCCGGCGCCGACGAAATCTTCCCGGCGCTCGAATGGGTTGCCGACCGCATTCCCTTCCTCGATCTGAAGCGTCAGGAACTGCGCCAGGGCTTTGCCCTCAGCCACGTCATCTTCACGCCCGAGGACAAGACGCTGGCCGTGCCAGACCCGACAGACCGGCCCTATGCCGGCTGGCTCTACGCTTCAGGCACGATTGTCGGCACCAATGGCAACACGCAGGACACGCTGCAGGTCAATCTCGGCATTGTCGGCCCCTCTGCGGGCGGCGAATTCGTCCAGAACAATTTTCACCGCATCATCGGCGTCGCGGAGGCGCAGGGCTGGACCAGCCAGCTGAAGGATGAACCCGGCGTCGAGATCATCGCCCAGCGCCTCTACCGCTTTCCGGGGCCAACCTTGCCGCTCGGCGTCGAAACCGATCTGGGTTTCGACCTTGGCGGTGCGCTCGGCAACGTGCGCACCTATGCGTCCTCGGGCCTGACTGCGCGGATCGGCTGGGACCTCGATTCCAGCTTCGGCCCGCCGCGCATCCGTCCGGCCCTGTCAGGCGCTGGCGAGTTCATCCCCGGCACCGAAGAGAATCCCATGGGCGGCTACTTCTTTGTCGGCGTCGCTGGCCGCGCCGTCGGCCGCGACATGTTCCTTGATGGCAACCTGTTCCGCGACAGCCCCCGCGTCGATGATCGCAAGACCTATGTCGGCGATCTTCAGGCCGGCCTCGCCATCCACTACCGAGACGTCCAGCTCGCCTTCACCTATGTGAACCGCACCGAGGAATTCGACGCGCAAGTCACGCCCCAGCGTTTCGGCGCCTTCTCCATCTCCGTCGCCCGCTAGAGCGTCGCCATATCAATCACGAACCGGTATTTCACGTCGCCTTTGACCACGCGGTCATAGGCGGCGTTGATATCCTTCATCGCGATCACTTCAATGTCGCTGGTCACGCCATGCTCGGCGCAGAAGTCCAGCATCTCCTGCGTCTCCGCGATGCCGCCAATGCCCGATCCCGCCACGCGCTTGCGTCCGCTCAGCAGCAGGCCGCCATGCATCGGCTCCAGCGGCTCGATTGCCCCGACAATCACCATCGTGCCATTGCGTCCAAGCAGCATGAGGTAGGGGTTCAGGTCATGCTTCACCGGCACGGTGTTCAGCAGGAAATCAAAACTTCCCCGCTGCGCCTTCATCGCGTCCCTGTCCGTCGACACCAGGACGTCATGCGCGCCCAGACGCTTGGCATCGGTGCCTTTCTCTTCTGACGTTGTGATCATCACCACTTCGCAGCCCATCGCCACGGCAAACTTCACGCCCATATGGCCGAGGCCGCCCAGCCCGATCACCCCCACCTTGTCACCGGCCTTGACGTTCCAGTGTTTCAGCGGCGACCAGCTGGTGATGCCTGCGCACAGCAGGGGCGCCACTTCCGCCGGGTTCAGCCTATCGGAAACCTTCAGTACGAATTCATCGCGCACCACTATCTGTTTCGAATAGCCGCCATGCGTCTGCCCGCCGATCACCGGCTCGGTGCCGCCATAGGTGCCCGTCGATCCTTTCTCGCAATACTGCTCGTCGCCATCATGACAGGCCCCACACGTCAGGCAGGCATCCACCAGGCAGCCAACACCAACCGTATCACCCACCTTGTGCTTGCGAACATTTGCGCCAGTCGCGCTGACTTTTCCGACAATCTCGTGTCCCGGAACAATCGGATACTTCGTCCGGCCCCATTCATTGCGCGCCGTGTGGATGTCGCTATGGCACACCCCGCACCAGGTAATGTCGATCAGCACATCATTAGGCTGCAAGTCGCGGCGCGTGATCTCGAGTGGCTCAACCGGTGCTTCCGGGCTCTTCGCAGCATAGGCGGCAACTTGCATCGTCTTCTCCCTTGTTTTTCTTTGTGCCCATGGTGCACGGCCTGCCGGCAGGAGTCGAGAAGGGAAGCGGTTGCCGCACGGGTATGCGGCCGATAGATGTAGGGCATTCAGTCACTGGTGAAATATTCCCTATGCGGTCAAAGGTCGTCATTCTCAACGGCACCAGCAGTGCAGGCAAGACCACGCTAGCCCGTGCTCTGCAGGCCGTGGCTGAGCAGCCTTTCCTGCATGTGCAGATGGACACCTTTCTTGAGATGATGCCGCTGCGCTATGCGCATCATCCGGAGGGTCTACGGATCCTGCCACTGGAAGGCATCGATCCCCCGGAAGTCATGATCAAGACGGGTCCCTATGCGGCCCGTGTCCTGCGCGGCATGCGGCACGCTATTGCTGCCATGGCGAATGAAGGGCTCAATCTCATCGTGGATGATGTCATGCTCGATAAGGAGCAGGACGAGTATCAGGCTCTACTTGCGAGCCATGACGTCACCTTCGTCAAAGTCTACGCCACGCTTGAGGCGAGCGAGCGACGGGAAGTCGCGCGGGGTGATCGCGAGATCGGCCAGGTTCGCTGGCAATACGGGCGCGTGCATGCCCACGTCCACTACGACCTTGAAGTTGATACGACAGCCAGCACGCCAGAAACCTGCGCCAGATTCCTTACCGCCGCGCTCAATCTCTGAGCCTCACCCCGCCTTGCGAAACGTCAGGCTGATGCGTCGTGCGCCGATCACCGGGTGATCGCCTGCTTTGATCGGCAGCACGCCATGATAGGCAAGGCGCGCCTCCCGCCCGAACACCAGCGCGTCGCCATGCTCCAGCAGCACAGTCTGCTTCGGGCCAGCCCGCTCCGTCCCGCCAATCACGAACCGGCCGGGCAGGCCAAGCGACACAGATACAACCGGCTGGCCAAGGTCCTGCTCGTCCCGGTCTTGGTGCGGCGTTAGCCGCGCGCCGACATCATAGCAATTGATCAGGCAGGCATCGGGGTCAAAGTCCGGCGCCCCGAACGCCGCCGCCGCCCGCACGGCAACATCGCGCAAGGCGTCGGGCATGTCCGGCCATGGCCGCTCGCTCAGCGGGTCAACCGCCTGATACCGATAGCCCGCCCGGTCAGACACCCATCCAACCCGTCCGCAATTCGTCATCGACACTGACATGGTCTTTCCCCCCGGAGTCACCAGATGCCGGAACGGCGCCGCCTTCAGCACAGGGTGCAGCGCGGCCCATATAGCGCCCGCATCGGCAAAGCTCGGCAAGTGCAGCACGCCTTCGCCATGCCACGCTTCGCCCGGCCTCAAATCGCTCAACAGGTCAGCCATCAGGTCGCCTCATGGAAGATAATGCCCGTCGCAAACCGCGCGCCCCGCGTCAGCGTACTGACACCGTGCCGCATCTTCACGCGATAGTCGCCCCGCGTGCCTTTCACAGGCCGCTCGTTCACCGCGAACACCACCGCTTCGCCCGCGCGCAGCGGCACGACATGCGCTCGCGACTGCATCCTTGGTCTCTGCTCGGTCATCACAAATTCACCGCCGTCAAAATCATCTTCTTCACTCAACAGGATAACGATCTGGAGCGGAAAAACGATCCCGCCATACAGATCCTGATGCAGGCAATTATAGTCCCCGGACTTATAGGAGAGGATCAGCGGCGTCGGTCGCGTCTGTCCCGCCGCGCGGCATGTCTCCAGAAAGTCGGCATGCTCGGCCGGATAGTGCATGTCCGGGCGCATCCGCTCAGCCCAGCGATTGGCGATGGCCGCGCAGCCCGGATACAGCGCCTCCCGCAGCGCCGCGATCGCGGCGGGCAGGGGATAGCGGAAATACTTGTATTCCCCCCGCCCAAACCCGTGCCGCGCCATATGCACATGGCTGCGATAGGGTGCGCTCTCACCGAACGCGCCGACCAGCGCCGCTCGTGCATCGGCCTCCAGCAGCACGCCCAGCGAGGCAAAGCCGGTTGCGTCCAGCGCTGCTTCAACATCTGCCCAGTAAATATCTGCGACACGCATGGGGCCTCCTGTCAGTTTCCGGTGCCTGACTAGACCGGCGAAGCGGCAACCGCATTCCGATTCATGCGGCTTGATCCTGGCCGTCGCGGCGGGGTAAACAGCGGCAGCCGCAATGTGCACATTCGGGAGACCTGACATGGGTAAACATACAGCCATCATCAGATGGTCGCGTGGTGAGGGGGACTTCAAGGCCAACAAGCACACACGCGCGCATGAGTGGGAGTTTGACGGCGGCCTGAAAGTGCCGGCTTCGGCATCACCTGATATTGTCCCGCTGCCGTATTCAGTCGCGGGTAATGTCGATCCCGAAGAGGCCTTTGTCGCGTCAATCTCCAGCTGTCATATGCTGTTTTATCTCCACAAGGCGCGTGATGCCGGCTTCGTCGTCAACACCTATGAAGACCAGGCCGTCGGTGTGATGGGCAAGAATCCGGCCGGTCGCATGGCGATCACCCGTGTGACCCTGAACCCGGTCGTCAGCTATGAGGGGCTCGCCCCGTCCGCCGACCAGATTGAAGCCCTGCACCATGAGGCGCACGAACTCTGCTTCATCGCCAATTCGACGACGGCCGAAATCACAACAAGCACAGCGCGCTCCTAGAAGCGGAGACCCGTTTCAACAGGTATGGCATTGCCGCCTGAACCGATCACCCCCATCTGAGTAACGAAGCCGACAGCATTTCCAGGTTAACCGGCAAGGAAAGCCTTCCCGCCATGACGCCAGATTTCCTGACGCCGGAACTCATTCAGGCGTTCTTCGCCGTTATCGCAATTGACCTCGTCCTGGCGGGCGACAATGCCGTGGTAATTGGCATGGCCGCCGCCGGCCTGCCAAAGCAGCAGCGCGCCAAGGCCATTCTCATTGGCGTCATCGCCGCCACGGTGCTGCGCATCGCCTTTGCGCTCGTTGCAGCCCAGCTCCTCCTGATTGTCGGCCTGCTCTTTGCCGGCGGCGTCCTGCTGCTCTGGGTCGCGTGGAAGATGTGGCGCGAGCTTCAGGAACACGCTGCGCACAACACGGCTGAAGCCCTTGCGGCGGAAGACCTTGATGGTGACGGCACGATTGCCGGGCAAAAACCTGCCAAGTCCCTGCGCGCCGCCGTTGTGCAGATCATCCTCGCCGACGTCTCCATGTCGCTCGACAATGTCCTCGGCGTCGCCGGCGCCGCGCGCGAACATCCTTGGGTGCTGGTCTTCGGCCTCACGCTGTCCATCCTGTTGATGGGCCTCGCCTCATCGCTGATCGCGCGCATCCTTGGCAAGCATCGCTGGATCGCCTTTGTCGGACTTGCCGTGATCCTCTATGTGGCATTGCACATGATGTGGCAGGGCGGTCTGGAACTTTGCACCGAGGGCCTGCCCATGCTCGGCGCCCATGTCCCGGCCGCCTGCGCGGCGACACACTAGCGACCTGATAAATCCATCTTGCGGGCCGGTCGGGACAGGCAGATAATAGAACCTGTGCCAGCGCATGCTGGTGTTTTCATGGACAACACATCTCATGGGCCGCTTCCTGAAAGCCCTGGTCATGACGCTCCTCATCATGGAGATCACGACCATTGTCGACCTGACCGCCGTCTGGACACTCCTCGCCGAACTCCACGTCCCGCAGACCTTCGTCAACATTGCCCTGGCCATCTCGGTCGTCGGCCTCGTCGTGCTCACAGCCTTCGTCTTCCGCCGCGCCATGCGTGCCGAGCGTCGTCTCGAATCGGGGCTGGAGACAAGCGATTGGGAAGACGTGCCGCTGACTGCCTCTCAGGCCGTCATGCCGGTGAATGCGACCGCGCCTGGCCAGCCGCGCCCCGTGCTGCCAGCCCACCTGTCGCCGTCATCCCGCCACGCTCACTAGCGCGACAGGTCTCAGGCCACTTTCTCGCGATACTCGCCCAGCCATTCGTTCATTTGCGCATAGGGCAGGGGCGGGGAAAACAGGTATCCCTGCATCAGGTCACAGCCGATGGAGGTGATGAAGCTGGACTGCAGCCGGGTCTCTATTCCCTCGGCCACCACCCGCACATCCAGCGCCTTGGCCAGCTCCATGATCGAGATCAGCAGGTTGCCCACCTTGTTGTTCGTGCCGAGTGCGCGCACCAGCGACTGGTCCAGCTTCAGCTTGTCCAGCGGCAGGTCCAGCAAGGCTCGCAGGTTTGAAAACCCTGTGCCGTAATCATCCAGCGCAATCTTCACGCCTGCAGCACTCAGTTGCTCGAGGTTGGCGTGCGCCAGACCAAGATCGCTGACAATGGCTGATTCCAGGATCTCAACGCAGATACTTTGCGGACTGATCTCCATCGCCTTCAGCCTGCCCAGAAACTTCTCTGCGAAATCCTCACAGACGATGTCCTGCGGTGAAATGTTCAGTGAAAGGTAGTTGATCAGGCCATTGTCCAGCCACGGCTTTACCTGCTCCAGGGCCATGGTGCGCAGATGCTTGTCGACGTCACTCGCCATTGCGGCCATGTGGGCGAGTTCAAACAGCTCTGCCGGATCGATCGGCCCCAACTCCTTGTGCGTCCAGCGCGCCAGTGCTTCGACACCGCGAACAGTGCGTTTGCTCGTACAGATGATAGGCTGGTAATAGGGCACTATTTCGCCATTGGCGATGGCCTCGGGCAGGTCCCTCATTATCCGTGTACGGCGCTTTTCGGCATCATTGAGTTTGTGATCGAAAATCAGAACGCGTCCGCGTCCAGACTGCTTGGCCCGGATCAGGGCAATATCGGCATAGCGCATCAGCTCTTCAGCGTCGGTCGCATCATCGGGATAGACGGCCATACCGGCGGACCCGGAAATGCTGATCCTGCGATTACCATCCTTGACCGGACGGAAGGCATATTGGCGCGCCTCTTCGAATCCCTGGCTCAGGGCTTCCAGGCCGATATTCGGCAGTTCTGTCAGCAGGGCGAATTCGTCACCGCCCCAGCGGGCCACGGCGAATACGTCAGATAGCTCATTGAGCCGCCTGCCGACGACGGTCAGCACCTTGTCGCCGGACGCATGGCCAAACCGGTCATTGATCTGCTTGAACCGGTCAACATCGATGAACGCGACGCCGAAGGGCTTGCCGCTTTCCTTGGACGCAAGGATGGCTTTTTCGATCTCGGCATCAAAGCCCAGACGGTTCATGAGACCGGTCGTCGCGTCCGTCCGCGCAATCTGCAGCGTACTGGAATGCATGCTTTCAACTGCGGTCAGGCGCTGTTGCAGCTCCTCATGCCGTTCGGACCAGGAGGTTTCCAGATGCTGTTTCTGTTCTGCCGGTTCCCGGCGCAAGGCTTCGGATATCCACGCCCGGTCCGTCGTCGCTGCATCAGATTTGAGTGTGGCGAGAATGATGGCGACCAGGCCGAGCGACCCGTCGGGCAAGGTCAGCGGTATCTTGCGGGTCAGTGCAAAAAGGCCCTCACCGATCTCTTCCTCATTGAGGCTTTCCTCGCCGCCGAATACGCGGCGGTCCTGGGTGCGGAACACCTTGACTTGCTCCATCGGGAAATAGGCAGAATCATCCTTCCCGATATAGTCATCGGTGCCGATAAGTTGCTCGAACGCGGCGTTGCCATAGATCCATTGATGCTTCCCGTTCTTGGCGAAGACCGGATAGGGCAGGGCATCGAAAATCTGCCGAAGATGTTCAAGTGCGGAGATCATGGGGGCGGTCTCTATTGCGTCCCCGCTTGCGTGGGCATTATCGCAGGCCATTCAGGGTCGTAAGAAGGTTGGTCAACAAAACGCATCAGGCGTGTATATATTATATATAATAAACAATAAGCTAATCTGACGTACGAATTTGTCCCGAGATGCGCATTAGGGTTGTGCGTGCGCCCCCTGCAAAATGCCCCGCGACCGACGGGGGACTCGCACCGGAATCGGGCGTATAAGAAATTTGGGCGCATTTGCCCGCAAACACGTCGCCAGCGCTTTTCCTGTGTGCAGGCCTGTGGACAAGTGTCGCAATCGTTACCGGAACATCTTGCGTCATTAACCTGAATGAAGCACTATATGTGGTGTATATTACTCCAGACATCGACATGAACACCAAGGAGGCCCCCATGGCTGACGGACACCAGAATTTGCCAGGACTGCTGACACCCAGCTTTGCCTACAAGCCGTTTCGCTACCCGTGGGCCTATGACTTCTGGAAGAAGCAGCAGCAGGTCCACTGGATGCCCGAAGAGGTGCCATTGGGTGAGGACTGCAAGGACTGGGCGGTCAAGCTGTCGGACGGCGAGCGTAACCTGCTGACCCAGATCTTCCGTTTCTTCACGCAGTCCGACGTCGAGGTCGGCGCGAACTACATGACCAATTACATGCCGCTCTTCAAACCGACCGAAGTGTCGATGATGCTGGCCTCCTTCTCCAACATGGAGACGATCCACATCGCGGCTTATGCGCTGCTGCTGGAAACCATCGGCATGCCCGATTCCGAATTCTCCGCCTTCATGGAATATCAGGAGATGTCGGCGAAGCACGACTATCTCGGCCAGTTCGGCTGTGAGACCAATGAGGACATCGCCGTCTCCATGGCCGTCTTCGGCGCCTTCACCGAAGGCCTCCAGCTCTTCGCCAGCTTTGCCATGCTGATGAACTTCCCGCGCTTCAACAAGATGAAGGGCATGGGCCAGATCGTCACCTGGTCGATCCGCGATGAGTCGCTCCACTGCGAAGGCATGATCAAGCTCTTCCACGCCTTCTGCGCGGAAACCGGCGTGATGACTGACGCGCTGCGCGAGAAGATCCGCGAAAACTGCCGCACCGTGGTCGCGCTGGAAGACAAGTTCATTGAACTCGCCTTCGAAGCCGGCGAGATCGAAGGCATGACGCCCGACGATATCAAGCAATACATCCGCTATATCGCCGACTGGCGCCTCGGCCAGCTGAAGCTTGAGCCGATCTACGGCATCGACAAGCACCCGCTGCCCTGGCTCTCGGAAATCCTCAACGGGGTCGAGCACGCCAACTTCTTCGAACAGCGCGCCACCGAATATTCCAAAGGCGCAACCCGCGGCGACTGGCACGGCGAAGACGGCGTCTGGACCAATTTCGACAAACGCAAACCCGCCTCCGTCCCGGCGGAATAGTCCCCTTCATCCTCCCCCGCTTGCGGGGGAGGTGCCTGCGCAGCAGGTGAA
Organism: Hyphomonas oceanitis SCH89; assembly: GCF_000685295.1. GTDB lineage: Bacteria > Pseudomonadota > Alphaproteobacteria > Caulobacterales > Hyphomonadaceae > Hyphomonas > Hyphomonas oceanitis. The sequence goes on along the minus strand of NZ_ARYL01000004.1, from coordinate 115,178 downwards.
GCGGTCACTCACCCAGCTTGAAATTCAGCGGATATTCCAGCCCCGTCACCGTCACGAACTGGCCGTCGACGAGTTGCGGCGCGAACTCCGCTTTCGAGACCGAGCTTTCCGCTTCGCTGACGAAGACAGGGTCGCTACACGTGGCCGAGACGCGGAACGGCTTGCCACGCGGGTCGATACTGAACGCCACATTGCATGTCCCCGAAATGCCCCGCTCGGCGGCCCGGCGCGGATAGACAGGCAAAGGCGGACGCACCACCTGATAGTCGCGCGAGGATACGACAACCGGCTTGATCGTCGGCATCTGCACATGGCTCGACAGGCCCTCCGGCACGGCGCCGGGCACGACAGGCGTTGGCAGGAAAATGTCAGTCTGCGTCGCGGACGCGCGCGGCGGCGGAGGCGGCTGCGTGGCCGATTCCAAAGGTGTGGGCTTCGCGCGGTTGGTAATCGGCGCATCCGGGTCCGGCCGCTGCGGCGTGATCGCATCCAGCACGCGCGAAGCCACTGGAGCAATCGTGATCTCCTTCACGTCGATCAGCGAATTCATCAGCAGGAACAGGCCATAGGCCACCGGCAGGGCCATCAGGGCGGCGGCCGGTGTGCGGGTTGCGGTTGAGTTCAGCATGCGTGTTTCCTCCGGTTTTGCCGGGCCGGTCATCCGGTCCCGTGTCAATTATTGTGATGTAATATTGTTACAAATACGGCGCACGTCAATCGAAATATGGGCCGATCCCTCCAAAGGCCACACGGTTCGCATCGAGATTGATGAAATTGCTGGTGGCCGGATCAGTCCGGCTCGAGACCCACGCGCATGTAAACCTGCACGCCGCCGGGCAGGTAGTCCGTCTTCGCGAAAGACCCGTCCCCCTTGCCGAGCAGGCTCATGATCAGCTTGCTGCCGAATCCGGTCCGTTCCGGCGCCGAGACGGCCGGCCCGCCCATTTCTTCCCAGCGTATGTCGACAAAGTCGTGCCCGTCCTCGCGAACGCACTGCCAGCTAATCCGGACTTTGCCTTCGGCCACGCTCAGCGCGCCATACTTGCTGGCATTCGTCGCCAGCTCGTGCAGGACCAGGCCAAGCGCCCGCGCGCGTTCAGCCGTCAGCTGCACCTGCTCGCCCTCGACCTCCAGGCAGTCGCCCGTGTCCGGCACATAGGGCGTCACCTGGCTTTCGATCAGGTCGCGCAGGCGCGCTGGCCTGCTGGTGCCATCCACGATGATCGAGTGCACCGAGGAAATCGCCCCGACGCGCCCCGAAAACTTCTCGCGGAAATCCTCCAGGTCATCCGAAGAGCGCAGCGTCTGGTTCATGATCGACGTGACCAGCGACAGCGTGTTCTTCACGCGGTGGTTCATTTCGCGCACATGCAGCGCCGATTGCTCCTCGCGCATCTTGTCCTCGGTCCGGTCAAACACGACACCGCGCTGGTAGAGCGGCGCCCGCTCGCCCTTGTGCATGCCGAACTCGGTTTTCCCGCGCACGCCAATCCAGCGGAACGCGCCGTCGACGCCCTTGATGCGGTGGTCGGCCTTGTATTCGCCGTCGCCGTCGGGATCCATCGAGCGCTGGATTGCCCTCATCACCTCCTCATAGTCATCGGGATGGATCGACTCGAAGATCTCCTGCTCCCCGAGCTGAGCACCGTCGACATCGGCCCCGAACAGCATCACGGCGCGCCGGTCCCAGCTGGATGTATTGCTGATGAAATCAGACTGGAAGATGCCGAGGTTGGCCGCCTCGACAGCCGTGGCCAGATTCGTCTGTGCCACCATCAGCTCGTCCATGATGGCGCGTTCCTCGGTCACGTCCCGCACCACGCCGCAGGTCAACACCGCGCGGCGCTCGTCGCCAATGGTTTCAAACTCGGTGCGTCCGTTCACGGCGACCCAGCGCACGCTGCCATCCTGCATCAGCGTGCGGTGCTCGACCGTATAAGTCCCGCTGCCGTTCGGGTTCAGCGCCTCGCTGGCGGCCCGCGCCACCCAGGCCCGGTCTTCTTCATGAGCCAGCTGGATCATAATGTCGGCGGGTTGCGCGCTGTCGAGATGTGGCACGCCGAACAGCTCGCGCGTGCGGGCATCCAGGCTCATCTGGCCGCTGGCGGCATCATAAAGGAATACGCCGTAACCGGCCGCGTTGAGCGCCTGCTGCAGCATGCGTGGATCATTTGCGGCAGAGGGGCGTGCGCCGTCTCCGTGTTTGAAAATCATCCCGTATCCATTGTCCGCCGGAAGGGCCCGTCCAGTCACCAAAGCAAACAAGGCGACGCTTTCACGTCGCCCTGCACCAAAGCGTGAACATACATGGTTCGCGCGCTTTGTCCTTCAGATTTTGTAACGGACTCACCTTTCACCAATAAGGTGAAGTGAGGGGCCGCCCGTGGCCGTGGGCGACCCCTCCAACGCACAAGACCGGGAGGAAATGGCCTAGCGTTGTTCCGCGTCGGCGAGGATCATCACGGTCTGCTGGGCAAATTCGTCAGCCGTTTCACGGCCTTCCAGCGCCTGCTGTTCGTTGATCTTGGAAACGGCGGCCGACACGATGTCGTTGACACAGCTGCGATCTGTGTAATTGCCGCCGAAGACGGGAACATAGCTGGTGCAGGCTTTCTTGGCCTGCGCCTTGATCGAAGCCATCACGACAGGTGCGCCGGCATCAAGCGCCAGCAGGTCCTTGTCGTACTGGATTTCGACAGTGATGGGTGTTTGCGCTTCAGCAAAAGCGACTGGCGAGAGGATCACGGCAGCGGCCATGATAGATGCAATTGGTTTCAACATGGGTTTAGCCCTTTAAGAAGTTAGCGCCGGAAAATTCCGGCAGGAAACTCCCCCCGCAACTGAGTCTTATGATCGCTACTCCCCGTAATGCGCTGAGGCGCGCACTGGCCAACTGGGAGCAGCCAACTCATGCTGCACTGCAATAATGTTCTCGCAGACGCAGCAACGCAACGATTGAAACGCGAATTTTATGTCAAACGCTGCGTCTGTTCTGCCAGCGCCTGTTTAGCGGGCGCGGCTGCCTAAACCTTCATCTGAAATGGCGCTCCGAATCCCGAATTCTGGAGGTCTGGCATGCATATTTGCATGATAACTCATTCCTTTTGCCAGCTTACGCTACGGAAGATTCCCATATAAATAGTATTAAAACAATGTACTGAGGGTATTTTAAGCGATTCCGGTCAAAATTCCGCAAGTTCATCCGGCGCCTGACCACGGTCATGGTGCGGCATAACAGGGCAGGGGTGAATCGCCGGCCAGCGCCGCGATCTGCACGGCTTCCTGCAGGTGCCAGACATTGCCCGCGGCTCCATCGGGGGTGGACCGGGCATCCGGCATATGGCCCGCGAAATGCTGCGCCGGACGCGACCAGTGATTCGCGCGCGGCCGTCCGCCTATCCCACACTTCGCTCTGCCGCCGATCCAGCAGGCACCGGCCATTCCGGCTCTTTTGCCCCTGCGCTTTCCGCCCCCTCACCAGCTCGTGGCATGATCGGCGCCATGTTCAACCTCTCTGACTCCCTGCGCAGCCTCCTCATCGTCTCCTGGCGGCGGGCGGATTATCATGCCCATGGACTTGTGGGCAGTCTGCGGCTCGGGCTCACCCTGTGCCGCCCGTTCCTCAAGCGGGCTGAATGCGCCGTCCTGCGCGCCCGCCTCGTGCGGCTCGAAATGCTCACGCGCCGCCTGCTTGTCCTCATGGTGCTGGAACAGCCCCTGCCGGAACGCGTTGTGCGCAGCAGCCACAAGGTCAGCGCGCCCACCCGCAAGCCCGCCCGGCCCGCGCGCCGCGCTCTCTTCACGCGTCCCGTCTTCCGCCTGTCCGATCCTTGCCCACGCCCCGGCGCCGCCCGCCCACAACCGCCCAGTCGCGCCGCTGCCCTGCGTCCGCGCATGCTTTATCTCGACCAGCCCCTGCCACCGCCAGAGCCCGGCGAATATCCGCCCCGGCCTGACGACCTCATTCCCGCCCAGGCCCTTGTGCGCCGCGCTGTCGCCCTGCGCGATGTCTATGCCGATCCCGCCCGCCACATTGCCCGCATGACACGGCGCCTCGCAGACGACCTGCGCGCACCGGAGCCCGCGCCCATTCTCGCCGAAGACCTGCCACCCGTGGTGCGCAGTCCCCGTCAGGACACGCACGAACGCGCCGCTATTCTGGAGCTTCATGATATTGCGTTGAAAGCCGTCGCGCACGCCGATACGTCCTGAACCGAAGGCCCTCCACAGCGCAAAATCGACCGGGCAGGCACCACCTGCACCGGGCGCACGTGCTGCAACGCCCACGCCGATTTCGGATTACATGGACGGCTCACTCGGCATCGGAACGGCGGGCTCCAGCGCGGTCCCGTCACCGAAATCGCACTGACGCCTCACTTGGCCGGCATGGCCCCCATGGGGCCATGCGGCAGCCTTCGCGCCGCCACAACCATGACGCATCCGGCCAGCCCCATCCCGAGGATCATGCCAGCCACATTCATCAGCGATGCGCCCCAGCCGATCTCGGCCACATTGAGGAACCCATAGGGATAGATACCGGTCAGCTGCCCGCGCAGCAGCACCAGCACGGCATAGATGGCCGGGAAGGTCATCCAGCCCGGAATCTGCAACAGGCGCAGCCCGTCCTTGCGCGAGATCAGCAGCCAGTTGCACAGCATCAGGACCGGCGTCACATAATGCAGGATGAAATTGGATACCTTGGCCCAGCCATAAGGCGTCCAGATATCGCGCAGCATGAAGTGATAAACCAGCGCCACCAGCAGGATGTAGAGCGTGATGGCAGTGCGCACGCCCGGCTTCGAAAAGAATTTCCCTGGTCCGCTTTCAGGTGCCAGCGCGCTCCAGCCCATGGCCAGAGCGACCAGCACATTCGTATCCAGCGTAAAATAGCTGAAATATTCGACGAGCGTTCCGGCCAGCCCACCCGGGTTTGGCGGGGCCAGCGACAGGATCATTTCCAGCCCGGCCCCCGCTGCGGCCGACAGGGCCACAACTCCGTCCAACAGGCGTGTACGCATTATCCCCTCCCAAGGTTGCGACTGAAACTATTCCGTTTTTCAGGCGCGCCAAGCCATTGCAACCATCAAGGGAAGTCGGCAATCCGTAATTCGCCGTAACAAGCAGCGGCAATTGACGAGTCCATTCATTTCCGGCATCTGGGCACATGACGAAACTCACCACACCTGCAGCGGTCGTTGACGCGCTGGACAAGCTTTACAGCGAAGCCGTCGAGGCGCTTTCCGGCGCGCTCGATCTTTACCTCCACAAGGGCACGCCGCCCGAGGCCAATCTCCGCGATAGCGGCGCCTTCTGCTATCCGCAGATCCGGCTCACCTATGATCCGGACGGCCCGCCGCCGCCCATCTCCCGCGCCTTCGGCAAGATGTCGGAAGCCGGCACCTATATTTCCAGCTTCACACGGCCGGATTTCTTCCGCCCCTACCTGATCGAACAGCTTACGCCTTTGATGCGTGACTATGACATCGAAGTCGTCGTCGAGCGCTCGTCGCAGGAAATCCCCTATGCCTATGTCTGGGAACAGGGACAGGCCGAGGGCCTTGAGGAAATCTCGCCCGCCGAACTCGCCCGCTGGTTCCCCAGCCCGCAACTGGCAGACATTGGCGATGAAGTGGCCGATGGCGAGCTTTACGAGCCCTACGAGACCCACCCGCTGGCCCTGTTCGACGGGCCGCGCGTCGATCTCTCGCTGAAGCGCCTCCAGCACTATACCGGCACGCCGGTCGAGCACTTCCAGCACTATGTTCTCTTCACGAACTATCACCGCTATGTCGATGCCTTCTGCGACTGGGCGCTGACCCAGATCGGCACGGACAGCCACTACACCTCGCTCTCCGTCCCCGGCGGGCTGGAAGTGTCGGATGTCACCGAGGCGTCGCGCGCCGACATCGACGCGGCCCCGTGGCGCCGTTACCAGATGCCGGCCTATCACCTGCGCGCGCCCAACGGGGCAGGGATCACGCTGGTCAATATTGGCGTTGGCCCGTCCAACGCAAAGACGATCACGGACCATCTCGCCGTCCTGCGCCCGCAGGTCTGGCTCATGGTCGGCCACTGCGGCGGCCTGCGCCACAGCCAGTCAATCGGCGACTATGTGCTCGCCCACGCCTACCTGCGCGAAGACCATGTGCTTGACGCCGTGCTGCCGCCCGAAATCCCGGTCCCGGCCCTCGCCGAAGTCCAGGTCGCGCTGCAGGAAGCCGCCGCCCGCGTCACCGGCGAAACCGGCGATGCCCTGAAGCGTCGCCTGCGCACGGGCACGGTTGTCACCACGGATGACCGCAACTGGGAACTGCGCTTCACCGCCAGCGCCCGGCGCTTCAACAAGTCCCGCGCCATCGCCATCGACATGGAAAGCGCCACGATTGCCGCCAATGGCTATCGCCTCCGCGTGCCTTATGGCGTCCTCCTCTGTGTCTCCGACAAGCCGCTCCACGGCGAGATCAAGCTGCCCGGGGCGGCCAACCGCTTCTACGAACGCGCCATCGGCGAACACATCCGCATCGGCATCGAAACCCTCGAAATGCTCGCCGCCGACAAGGGCGCCAAACTGCACAGCCGCAAACTCCGCGCCTTCGACGAACCGCCGTTCCGGTAGGCCCTCACCTCCCACGCCCTGACGGGCGCGGGCCCCTCCTCTCCCAAAGGGAGAGGGGTTACGTCGAGCCGTCGCGTGTTCTGGAAATGTGAATGAGGGTGAGCTGGATCGTATCCAGAACCCCGTCGATATTTTCCAGCAGATCGCTATTCCAGATACGAACTACCTGCCAATCCTGACTCTCGAGGAAAGCCGTCCGCCTGGCATCATGTGCCTGCTGGTCCGGATTGCCATGCGTATCCCCATCAAGTTCAATAATGAGCTTCGCCTCTTCGCATGCGAAGTCAGCAAAATAGGGACCAATCGGATGCTGCCGCCGGAACTTCAAACCACCGAGGTGTCGGTTCCGCAATTTTGACCATAGCAAACGCTCCGGAAAACTTCCGTCCCGGCGTAATTCGCGAGCTCGATCCCTCGTTTCCTTCATGCCGCAAATCCACATCCGCGACGGCGCCGGGTCAACCCCTCTCCCTCTGGGAGAGGAGGGGCCCGTTGCGCAGCAATGGGAGGTGAGGGTCTAAACCGCCACGGCCTGCGGCGTCACAATCGCTTTCGCCTCGTCCGACAGCAGCGCGATCAGCTCCGGCTCGCCAAGAGTTTGCAGGTAGCCGACAAAGTCGCGTCCGCTGCCTTCCTTCGCGCCGGTCACGATGATCCGGTCGACCAGCGCCACGAAATCATCAAGGTCGTCCTTGAAAAAGATGTCGCGCATGAAGGGGTATCGTCCCTTGTAGCAGCCGATCACGACCCATCGCCAGAACAGCAGCACGTCGCGGTCATGCAGCACGCCGGTCTCGATGGCCCGCATGATCCGCCGTATCCAGCCGAGATAGCGCTGCAGGGCCGAGACGCTGACCTCGGCCTTCTGGCTGACCACGGTGGACGTGTCGACAAAGGCAACCGTGCGTTCGCCCTCCCGGTATTTCCAGTAACGGTCCGATCCGGCGCGCCATTGCGTGTTGCGGTCCATCACGCTGATCAGGCGGACACGTACCGGCTTGCCGTCAGCGGTGAAATCCACGACGCCTTCGGATTCCAGCACCTGGAGGATCTGCTCGTCGAGGTCCGTTGTCAGTTGCAGGCGTGCCATGGACAGCTGCTGGTCGGTCTGTTTCTGCTGGTTCCGCATCACGACGAGATAGGCAAAGGACGCGACCCAGGCCGTGCCAAGCGCCGTGATGCCATAATTCAGGATGGAGAAGGAAATCTGCTCGCGCGAATCCGGCTCGAACGAGGCCATGGCGGCCACGCGCCTGTCGGGCCAGGTCAGCTCCAGAAAGGCATGGAACAGGTCATTGGTCAGGCCGCTGAGGACAGCCGCTCCCAGCACGATGAAGATGAAAGTGATGAGCGCCAAAAGGCCGATGGCCATCCAGCGAAGAATCCATTCGGGCATGTCGGTCCCCTTTTCGTCTCCGTCCCGTTTCCACAGGGCGAAGTTTCAGGCGAAAATTTGCCGGAGACAACCCGGAATCGAAACGGGCGCCTCCAAAGGAAGCGCCCGTCATTCAGGTAGCCGGCGGCTTGCGCTTCGCGCCACGCGGCAGGAATAGCATGAACTTCGCCAGCGGACGCTTGAACAGGATGAGATAGGCAACGTGCAGGCCGACAAACAGGAGAAGCAGGTTCGCGGACAGTTCGTGCACTTCCGATAGCGGGCCTTCGTCTCCTTCGCGCTCTCCTTCGTCGTCGTCGTCGTCATCGCCGTGATCGCGAATGCGAGGCGTTTGAGTCTGTTCACCCGCAGTCGCCGGGGCGGCTGCCACCCCGGACGACATGGACGGCAGGGACCGTCCCCCATCCATGACAATGCCGGTCCCGGTAGCGGTTACGAGGGTGAGGGCGATGCCCAGCATGAGGGTGCGGCTGATCGCGGGATGTGTGGCTGCGCCCTTGAGCTTCAGGCCGGAGAAGTCGGGATAGAAACGCGTCAACCCGAACTGCCGCTCGCCGCCGATCGCCCAGGCAAGTCGCGCAGCAATCACGAAGGCAACGCCATAGCCCAGCCAGGCATGGGCGGGAAAAATTTCACCTGTGAGGTAGGCAAGGATCGCCAGAATGGCGAGCGTCGCATGATAGAGTCGTACGCGGCTCATGACGTTCATCGCAGGCACCTTTCATCCTGAAGGGACTGCACTGAGCTAGAGAGCGATTGTCGGAGCGTCCATACGTAGTGTCCCGCCCCAAAAGAAAACGGGCGCCTCCAAAGGAAGCGCCCGTCATTCAGTTCAAAAGCCTAAAGCCTATTTCGCATCAAGCTTCGTGATCTTTGTGCCTTCGATGCTGATGCCGGCCATCAGGCCCTTCTGGTCGAAGATGAACGCGTAAGCGTCTTCCTTCAGCGTCGAGGTCGAGAGGTTCTCGGCAACACCGGCATTCACCAGAACGACCGTTGGGCCGACGCCGATTTCCCAGCCGTCCGAATCTTCAACATATTTCACGGCATCGTCATTCATCAGGAAGACGGCATAGCCATATTGCTGCGCGCCGGCCTGAAGGCCCCACGAACCGGTAAACGTGCTGTAATAGTCCTGCACGACGCCGCTCTTGCGCATTTCGCCTTCACCATAAGCGCCGCCAACACCGAGACCGGCTTTGACGATCGACGGGAAGATCAGCACGGCGCGCGATTTCGCAGCGATTGCCTTGGCGGCCGAATTGTCAGCGGTCAGGCGGTTCAGCGCCTGCGTGCTCTGGGAATCGATATCAGCGCGGCTGACTTCGTCCGGCATGCTTGTGCACGCGGTTGTCAGGACGGGCGCGCCAACCACGAGGCAGGCAGCGAGTAGGGCAGAACGGAACTTTGTCATTGAGGTATCTCCTTCATCGGCAGATATGCCGTAGGCCCTCACTACGCGGAAGACTGGCCCTGGTTCCCGGTCATTCACAGCTGACGCAAGGTCCTGTCTGGACGGGGTGGGTATCGCGCGCTAGCTGGTTAGCCATGAAAACCCGCATCTATCCGCTCGAAGGCGTCCGCAATTTCCGTGATTTCGGTGGCTACGCCTCCCGCTACGGGGGCGCGGTGAAACCCGGCCTCCTGTTCCGCTCCGGCCATTATGGCGAGGCCTCCGAGGCCGATATCGAGGCCATTGAAGCGCTCGGCATCGCCCTTCAGGCAGACTTGCGCCGCCCTGACGAGCGCGAAAAACAGCCCGGCCGCTGGTCGGCTCCCGCCACGATCACCCATGATGGCGGCCGTGAGGTAGATGCCCCCCACACGCGCTTCCTGCAGGAAGTCGAAGTCAATGCCGAGGCCGCCGATGGCTGGATGAACACCTATTACCAGCTGGCCCCCTACAAGGCCCACCATACCGAGATGTTTGCCGACTGGTTCCGCCTACTGGCTGCCCTGGATGGCGATCAGGCGGGCCTCGTCAACTGCGCCGCCGGCAAGGACCGCACGGGCATCCTCTGCGCCCTCACGCATCATGTGCTGGGTGTCAGCGAGGAAGATATCCGCGAGGATTACGAGTTGACCAACAAGGCCGTGAATGTCTCGCTCTTCCTCCCGGAAGCGGCGAAGTATTTCAACGACATGCTGGGCAAGCGCCATGACGCGGAGGTCTATCGCCCCTTCCTCGGCGTGCGCCTGCGCTATCTCGAAACAGCCCTCGCCACGATGACCGCCGAATCCGGCTCCATCGACGCCTACCTTGCCGACACGCTCGGGGTGGACGACGCCATGCAGCAGGCGATTCGGGATCGACTGATCGCGCGCTAGGGCTCCAGTTGAGCGGACATCAGAAGATCCGGGGCCATCCAGACGGTGTCTGATTCATGTGAATAGTATATTTGCCATGTCACAGGCTTGGCCGAGGTGACGAGGTAAAATTTTCGAGTCTGCACCGCAACATGGTAGCTGTCGTCGTCCGTGTTTCGAACAAAGCTGCGCTCCCAGGTCTCGGATACAAACTCAAGACGTCCCTCACCGTCGATTTTGTCAAAAGAGTTACGAAGTAGTCTTCCGTTAGGGTGCTCGCCCCACGTCTGGATATCCAGCGCCACCACATCACACGGCCGTATCTTGATGGGATCAAGCAGGGATGGCTCGGGGGCGTTAAGGGGAGGGTTCAGAACGTGATCAGGTACATAATTCAATTGGTCGCTCTTAATCGCTTTCTTTATGGCGGGAGCGTCCTGGCACAGGGCGTCATCCACCGGCGGCGGCTGCTTTGCGCACGCCGACAGGAAGACCATCATGAAAAGCAGACCGATACGCGGCATCATGCTCCACACTTTATGGGTCGGTGTGAAATGGTCAAACCTGCGATTTGACCGTGTTTCCCTTGCGCCGGTCGCCCGGTCTTCAGCGGGCGCCTACTGGCCGTGCGCGCGGCGGATGTCGTCTTCCCAGTCCATCGTGCCGCCGCGCATCAAACGGTCATGCTGGATATCCGCCTCGCTCTTGCGATCGACAAATATCGAATTGTCGATCCCGCCCGGCAGCATTTTGGGAATAGGCTTGTCATGCTCGACATACCATTCCAGCAGATTGTCATAGCCACCCGTCCGCGCCAGTTTTTCGCTATACAGCGCCTGTAGCCGTTTCTCTTCCGGCGTGGCCAGCCTGAACCAGGGCTCCCGGTCAAACGGATCAGGCATGGGCTCCGGCGGGCAGTCCGCGGCCTCGCGCTCCTCCGGGCTCATGCGCCCGCAAAACATCATCGCCAGCGCTGTCTGCACGGCGGGGTCTACCCCCGGCCCCTCGGGCACATTGCCGATTTCCGCGCTGCCGGGGGCGGTCTCCTCCGGCAGGATCAGCGTCTCGCCCGGCGTATCGTCAGGCGTGGCGGCGGGTGGTGCGCGCGTCGTCTGTGTCTCCAGCTTTGGCAGGTCGCGGCGGGCAGGGACTGTCTCGACGGGCGCGGGCGGGGCAGGGGCTGGCGGCGGGGGTGTCTCGGGAGGCGGCTCGACGATCAGGTCGACAATCAGCGGCACCGTCGCAACCGGCGGGCGCGGGCGCCAGGGATTGACCAGCAGCACGGCGCCCAGCACCAGCGCATGCAGCCCGGCCGACAGCAGGCCTTTCGCCCAGAGCGACCCTGCCATGGCCTCCGCCAGCCTCTGCGCATGTCTCATCCCACCCATGATTGCAGGCATAGCAGCAAGCCAATCCCGGCTTGAGTTACGAATTCGATAGGTAGTGCCGCCCTCGCAAAGCGCTCATCCTGAGCGAAGTCGAAGGACGGGCGCGGGCGAATGCCGGATTCTCTGCCTCCCGGCGCATCCTTCGACTTCACTCCGGATGAGCCTTGCTTTGTTTCCTTGCCCCCGCGCCTGCGAAGCCGCTAATGTCCCCGCGATGAGCGAATCTGATACCCCCGAGCGCGACGACCAGACCTTCTCCATGTTCGGAGAGGAAGAGGCTGGCGCGAAGCCCAAGGCCTATCAGGTTCTCGCGCGCAAATACCGCCCGCGCCTCTTCACCGACCTGATCGGCCAGGAGGCCATGGTCCGCACCCTCTCGAACGCGTTCGAGACGGGCCGTATCGCCCATGCCTTCATGCTCACCGGCGTGCGCGGCGTCGGCAAGACCACCACGGCGCGCCTGCTCGCCCGCGGCCTCAACTACACACGCGAGGGCCACGACGCCCCGTCCATTCATCTCGACCCGCCGGGCGACCATTGTGAAGCCATCATGGCCAGCCGCCATCCTGACGTGCTGGAACTCGATGCCGCCTCCCGCACAGGCGTCGCCGACATGCGCGACCTGCTGGACGGCGCCCGCTACGCGCCCGTCTCGGCGCGCTATAAAGTCTACATCATCGACGAGGTTCACATGCTGTCGACAGCCGCGTTCAATGCGCTGCTGAAGACGCTGGAAGAGCCGCCGCCGCATGTGAAATTCATCTTCGCGACAACGGAAATCCGCAAGGTGCCGGTCACGGTCCTGTCGCGCTGTCAGCGGTTTGACCTGAAGCGGCTCGACTCCGTCGAACTCGCCGCTCACCTGAAACGCATCGCCGAGCGCGAAGGCGCCAGGGTCTCCGAAGAAGGCCTCGCCCTTATTTCCCGCGCCGCCGAAGGCTCGGTGCGCGACGCGCTCTCCATTCTCGATCAGGCCATCGTCCAGACAATGGATGGCGGCGAGGTCACCGGCCCCGCCGTGCGCGACATGCTCGGCCTTGGCGACCGGGGCCGCCTGCTCGATGCGTTCAGCTTTGCCATCAATGGCGACGCCAAGGCCGCCCTCACCGAGATCAAGGACCAGGTCCATGCCGGGGCTGACCCGTCGGTCATCCTGAAGGACCTGATGGACATTGCCGCCGACGTCGCCGTTGCGCAGGCCACTGGCGGCGACTACGATCCCGGCGGCCCGGCCGACTGGGCCGCCCGCACGCAGGCGCTCGCGCAGAAGCTGACACCGGCGCAGGCCTCGCGCTGCTGGCAGATCCTGCTCTCCGGCTTCAATGATTTGCAGACCGCGCCCGACACGGCGACGGCGCTGAACATGGTACTTCTGCGCCTGACAGCCGCCTGCACCCTGCCATCGCCCGAAGAGGCTGCGCGCCTCATCGCCAGCGGAGGCACAGATTCGCCGGGAAAGTCTGACGCCCCCCCTGAGGCGCCGCACCATCCCGGCGGCATCACAAGCTTTTCCGATATCATCGCCTGCCTCGACGAGCTGCGCGAAGTGAACCTTCAGGTCGAGCTGGAGAAATACGTCCGCCCCGGCAAGATCACGCCCGGCCTGCTGCAGTGCGAACTGGAGCCCGGCGCCCCGGCCGACCTGCTGGCCCGCCTGAAGAAATTCCTCGAGAACGAAACCGACATGGACTGGGTTGTCGAGCGCGTCTCCGGCGGCGGCGAAACCGTGCGCCAGACCGAGATCCGCACCCGCGAGGAGCGCTTCGCCTCCGCCGCGGCCCATCCGGCCGTCGCCGAGGCGCTGGCCAGCCTGCCGGGCGCAGTGATTGTGGATGTGATCGAGCCCGAACCGCTTGAATCCGGGCCTGCGGGTGACAATGTCATCCAGCTCGCCGCCCGGCGCTAATAATAAGAGGAAGCACCGCCATGAAAGACCTCGCCAAGATCATGCAGCAGGCCCAGGAAATGCAGGCCAAGATGCAGGAGGCCCAGGCCAAGATCGAAGCCACCGAGGCCGATGGCGTCGCTGGCGCTGGCCTCGTCCGCATCCGCCTCAAAGGCAAGGGCGACCTGATCTCCGTCCAGATCGACCCGTCCCTGATGAGCGACGATCCGGAAATCCTCGAAGACTTGCTCAAAGCCGCCCATTCAGATGCCCGCAAGCGCCTCGACGAAGCGATGGAAGAGGCCATGAAAGCCGCCACCCAGGGCCTCGGCGGGGGCATGCTCCCCGGCTTCAAGCTGCCGTTCTGAGGCTTGTTTCTCCCAAAGGCTGCATTCTCTGATAGAATACCCGGCGAGGACGATTGCGGGGATTGGACATAAGCGAGAAAAGCACATCCGGACCGGAAATTGACGTCTCGCTGGTTCGCAGTCTGCTGGACAGCCAGTTTCCCCAATGGGCGGCATTGCCGCTGACGCCTGTTGCCTCGGATGGAACGGACAATGTCATGTTCCGGCTGGGCACAGACATGTGCGTGCGTCTGCCGCGTGTTGCCCGGGCGGCGGGGCATGTTGATAAGGAACAGCTCTGGCTGCCTCGGCTCGGCGCCCTGCCGCTCGCCATTCCGGAGCCACTTGGTCACGGATTGGCCGATGACCGATATCCCTGGAACTGGTCGGTCTACAGCTGGATTGAAGGCGTCCCCGCCACGCCCGACCAGATTGCCGATATGGATGATGCCGCCGCAACGCTAGCTGCATTGCTCAACGCGTTTCAAACAGTGGATGCCGCAGCCGGCCCGCCAAGTGGCGCCCACAATGAATATCGCGGCGTGCCGCTTGCCCTGCGTGATGGCGTGACGCGTAAGGCGATGGAAACGCTGAAAGACGAATATGACCTCCCGGCGCTCACCGCCCTGTGGGATACAGCCCTGGCGGCGCCGGTCCGGACCGCAGCACCCGTCTGGATTCATGGCGATATCCATTCCGGCAATTTGCTCGCCAGCAATGGTCGCCTCTGCGGCCTCATCGACTTTGGCCTGACGGGCGTTGGCGATCCTGCCTGCGACCTGATGGTCGCCTGGAGCCTGCTGCCACAATCCTCCCGTGCCGTCTTCCGGTCCTCTTTGGACGTTGATGCCGCAACATGGGAACGAGGGCGTGGATGGGCCCTCTCCGTCGCGCTTGTTGCGCTGGCCTATTATCGGGATAGCAACGCCGATATCTCAGAGCGCTCGCGCCACACCCTCCGTCAGGTTCTTGCAGACACGGCCAGCGAGGGCTGACCCTCAACAGAAGCGGAACCCGCATTCGGCCTTGCCTTGCCACAGCAGACTCGGGCAGAGACTGATCGCATGTCCCAACGCTCCGCTGGTCCTGAACTTCTTCGCCTGATCGAGCTGATGGCCCGGTTGCCCGGCTTTGGCCCGCGCTCGGCCCGGCGCGCCGTGCTGTTCCTCCTGAAGCGCAAGGACCAGATGCTGCTACCCTTGGCCGATGCCCTGCGCGACGCAGGCGAGAAGATCGATCGCTGCGAGATCTGCGGGAATTTCGACACGGTCCAGCCCTGCGCCGTTTGCCAGGCCGATGGCCGCGACGATGGCGTGATCTGTGTTGTGGAAGATGTGCCGGACCTCTGGGCGCTGGAGCGCGGCGGGGCTTTCCGGGGGCGCTACCATGTGCTCGGCGGCGTCCTCTCGGCGATTGACGGCATCGGCCCGGATGACCTCCACATCGGTCCGCTGGTCGGCCGCGTCGAGGCGGGCGGCATTCGCGAAGTCATTCTCGCCCTGAATGCCACCGTGGACGGGCAGACAACGGCCCATTATGTCGCCGACATGCTGGAGGGAACGGGCGTGGAAGTCACCCGCCTTGCCCATGGTGTACCCGTTGGCGGCGAACTCGACCATCTGGACGACGGCACGCTGGCCGCCGCCCTCAGGTCGCGCCGGGACGTCAAGCGCTAGGCGCTATTCCGCCAGATCCACGCGGAAGATGCCGTCCATGTCCTTGGTGGCCACGTAGAGGTGGCCGTCCGGCCCCTGGATCACGTCGCGGATCGCGTATTCGTCAACCAGCAGGTCTTCCTTGCCGGCGACCTTGCCGTCTTCCATGTCGATGCGCACCAGTTTCAGGCCTGCCGGGCCGTTCATGCCGCCAGTGAAAATGTCGCCCTTCCAGCCCGGATAGACATCGCTGGTCAGCTTGGTGAGGCCTGATGGCGCAATGGATGGCACCCAATAAGTCAGCGGCTGTTCCATGCCTTCGGCCTCGGTCTGGTCGGTGATGATTGTGCCGTCATAGTCGACGCCATAGGTGATTTTGGGCCAGCCATAATTGGCGCCCTTCTTGATGATGTTGAACTCGTCGCCGCCCTTCGGCCCGTGCTCGGTCTCGTAGAGCGTGTCTGTCTCGGCGTCATAGTAGAGGCCCTGCTCATTGCGGTGGCCATAGGACCAGACCGCCGGATTGCCGACCGCGCCATCGGCGAAGGGATTGTCGGCGGGGATGCTGCCATCCTTGTTGATACGGATGATCGAGCCATGCGTAATTTTCGGGTCCTGCGCCTGCTCCATGTATTTGAAGCCCTCGCCCAGCGTCGCATAGAGCGTGCCGTCACTGGCGAACTGAAGGCGCGAGCCGAAATGGTAGGCCGTGTCGCGCCGGTCGGCCCAGAAGATTTCGGTCACGTCTTCCAGCGCGCTGCCATCATCGCTCAGGCGGCCATGAATGATTGCGGCGCCATTGGCCGCGTCATCGCCCTTGGAATAGGAAATGTAGACCTGCCGGTTGGTGGCAAAGTCCGGGTCCAGCGCAATGCCCAGATAGCCGGCCTGGCCTTCGATATAGGCAGGCGGCAGGCCGCTGACGGATGTCGGTGTGCCTTCGCCGCCGGCGACATATTTCAGGCCGCCTTCCTTTTCGGTGAACAGCAGGTCCCCATTCGGCAGGAAGGCCATGCCCCACGGGAATTCGGCCTCGGTAACGACCGGCGTGAGCTTCAGTTTGACATCGCTGCTGACGGTTGGCGTGTTTTCGGCGGCGCTGCCACAGGCGGCGAGCATGAGAGCAGCGGCGAGGCCTGCTGGGTAAAAGCGCATGATAACCCGTATCCTTGTTCTGAAATATGACAGGCAGGATAGTCTGCTGCGGCGCGCGGACCAAACAAAAAAAGGGGCAGCTCCTGCGAGCTGCCCCAGTTTGTGACGCGGCGGGTCTTGAGCCCGCCGCGCAGTTCGTGGCGTCTTACCAGGATTTACCGACCCGGATACCAAACTGGCGCGGCTCCAGAAGGAATACATTGGTGTAGAGACCCGACGATGCGTCTGTGAGGTATTGCGACGTTATCTGGTCATCCTCGAGAAGGTTCTTGACGTAGAGTTCCACTTCGAAACCGGCGCCTTCATTTGTGAACGTGAGGGACGCGTTCGCGTTCTGCCAGCTGTCGATCTTGTCGGCTTCAAGGTTGAAGATCCGCGAGTACATATCGGCCTGGTAGTAGAAGTCACCCCGCAGGATGGTGCTCCAGTTTTCACCCAGCTCCATTTCGTACTGTGCTCCCACCGAGAGGGTGGTTTCCGGCGCACGTGGCAAGAAATTGTCCGACACATCGGTCTGAATACCATTTGGTGCCAGAGCTGGTGTAAGGGCATCGGCCGTTGCTTGACCCAGGAAAGTCGCTAGCGTTGCGTTCAGCTGCGCCGGACTACAGATCAGAGCAGGCGTACCTGCCAAGGGCGTTCCAGCCGTCGCAGCGAGAAGTGCTCCCACACCAGCAGCGCTGGCGACACAGTTCTGTGTCGTGGCAGCATCCTTGACGATGAGCCAGTTCGGGTCGCCGCCTGTCTGGTCGTATGTGTCGAGCAAGCTTTGATCCTTGAGCTTAGCGCTCAGCAGACCGAGTGTTGTGTCGACCCGGAAATTGTTGGTCATCTGCCAGTAGAATTCTGCCTCGAAACCTGCGACCTTCGCGTCGACATTTTCGTTAATCGAAGAGCGGTTCACGATCGATGAGATTTGGTAGCCTTTATAGTCGTAATAGAAGGCCGCCAAGTTCATCTGGCCTGCGCCACCAAAGAGCGTGCTCTTGGTGCCGACCTCAAACGCGTTGATAAATTCCGGATCGAATGTATTTTTCACAGTGACAAGACCAGCCGATTGCGGCGGGTTGATGCCGCCACCCTTATAACCGCGTGAAACAAAGGCATAGAGCAACGTTTCATCGGTCGGACCAAAATCGCCCAACTGCCAGTCGAAACCAAAGCGGCCGGTGAGTTCTTGGAAGTCGGCTTTTTGAACCGGCCCGCCCTCAAATTCACCGTTGAGGCGGCCTCCGTCATCATAGGCACCGGCAGGGCCGGCTGGCTCAAGCAGAAGGCTGGGTGTGTTCTTCTGAGACTTTTGGTCATCCGTATAGCGAAGACCCAGGGTCCATTTGAAGTCATCGGTCATATTGTAATAGACTTCACCGAAGACTGCTTTGGCGTCCAGCTCATAAGGGCTATTGCTACGGAAGTAGGTCCGGTCGCCAGGCAAGCCTGTGGCGACACCAAGTGCTTCGGCCGTATTAAAAAACACGTTATAGTCAGCGTTCCCTTCGGCGTTCAGGCTAAGGGCACCAACTGTGAAGTTGAATGGGCCTTCATAGTCAGATTGAAGGCGGGCTTCGAAACTGGTCGTTATGAAAGCCTGGGCAGCACGGTCCGTTGCCAGCAGCGTGTCGGCCGGTACGCGCATACGTGAATCAAAAGGTAAGGGCTGGCCCGTCAGCGCCGTATAACCCAGGAAGTCACCATCACCATCGCCGTCGAGGTCGGGTGTCAGAGGAGTAATGTTGAATTTAACCGAACCGATGCCTTTGTTATAATCGTCGGTAAACTCCCGGCTGCTGTCATTGTAGGAGCCAAGCAGAGTCATGCTCAGGTCATTGTCGAAGTCATGCTGGAACTGGCCAGTGATCGTCTGCTGGCTGGAGACAAACTTAGGAACGAGGTTGGTTTCGAACTCCCGTAGGTTGGACGACGTTGTATTTCCGGCGTTGGAGTCCGTTCCGAACGCGTTGTAGAGCCCGAGATTGGCGGCAAGAACGCCGCCGAGCGTCCCGGCGGAATTAACGGTTCCAAATCCCGGGCGCACCTAGATCGGATTCCCATTTCCGTCACGTGCGTATCCGAGGCCGGATGTCTCGTACGGCGTACAACCCTGGTTGAACGGAAACGGACGTGTATCTTTTGTGCAGAGCTGCTTCGTCGAGCGGGTCCGTGTCGAATCCTCATCATATGTTTCGTACATGAGCCAGAAGCTGGAGTTGTCGCTGAAGTCGCCTCCAATCGTTGCACGCAGGGCACTCAGATCGCGTCCATCAACGTCCTGCTTAGAGCCGTCCGGCAGTATCGCATCAGAGAAACCGTCGCGCTTCAAAGTAAAGCCCGCGAGGCGTACGCCGAAATCATCACCGAAAGGAATGTTCACGTAGCCCGTAAGCTTCTGCATGTTGTATTCGCCATATGAACCCTGGAGGTTAGCAGAGAATTCATCATAAATTGGCTTTGCGGTCACAGCGTTCAGCACACCGCCCGTCGCGTTGCGGCCGTAGAGTGTGCCCTGCGGTCCCCGAAGGATCTCGACGCGTTCGACATCGAACAATTCTGTTTCAAGAATGTATGAACCGGAGGATGGGACGCCGTTGATGTGAGTGCCAACTGCATCATCGGAAGACGCGCCAACAGCCGCGTTTACGATACCACGAATCGAGATCGAACCGGCCGAGAAGTTACCTTGCGAAGATTGGAAGTTCGGGATGTTGAACTGGAGATCGGCACCGGTGTTGATGTTCAAACGATCCAGGTTTTCCGGATCAAATGCTGAAACCGCGATAGGAACATCCTGGATGCTTTCCGACCGTTTCTGGGTCGTCACAACCACGCGATCAAGCATACGCGGGTTCGATGCGTCGTCCACCGCCGACGGCGTGTCACCTTCTTGCGCAACTGCCTGTCCAGACAAAAGGACCATTGCCAGCGCCGAAGCGCCGGCAAACAAGACGGTTTTCGAGTCTTTTCTGCGAGTCATTCTTAATTTTCCTCCCCTCGGGCTCGTCGGGATGGCAAGCCACGATCTAACTGATTTTGATGAGCGTCCTCATTGGCGGGACCACTTCACCTATCATCAGAAATTGAGTGGGACCCCAATGTCAACATATTTGCATGGCCCCCATGCATTTGGTTTGGGGTAGGTGTCATTAATGTAACGCTGCCGCTTGGCCCCATTCCGACAGGCTGTTACAGGCGATCCATGACAGACAAGAACACATCCGCACTCGTGCTTTTCTCAGGGGGACAGGACTCGGCGACATGCCTTGCCGTTGCGTTAAGACGCTACGGAAGGGTCGAGACTTTGGGCTTCGATTACGGCCAGCGCCATCGCGTGGAACTGGAATGCCGGACGCGATTCATCGATTCGATTCGTGCGCAGTTTCCCGAATGGGGCGAGCGCCTCGGCGCCGACCACATGCTGGACGCGAGTGTCCTGAAGTCGCTCGGCGAAAGCGCGATGACCGACGACGTTGCCATCGAGATGACTGAGGCGGGCCTGCCGTCAACTTTCGTGCCAGGTCGCAACCTGCTTTTCTTCACGCTGGCGGGGGCTTTGGCCTATCGCCGGGGTATCGACGTCCTCGTCGGCGGCATGTGCGAAACGGACTATTCGGGCTATCCCGATTGCCGCGCCGCCACCCTCGCCGCGCAAGAGCAGACGCTCCAGCTCGGGCTCGATTCCACTGTCCGGATCGAGACACCGCTAATGTATGTCGACAAGGCAGGAACATGGGCCCTCGCCGAGGAGACAGGCGGTCAGGCGCTGGTCGATCTGATCACGGAAGAGACCCATACCTGCTACCTCGGTGACCGCACACGCCGGCATGAGTGGGGCTATGGCTGTGGCACGTGCCCGGCCTGCGAACTGCGCTCCAGTGGCTGGCAGCGCTGGAAGGCCGGCGCATGACCTGGACCGTCAAGGAAGCCTATTACACGCTGCAGGGCGAAGGCGCGCAAACCGGCCGCGCGGCCGTTTTCCTGCGCTTTGCCGGATGCAACTTGTGGTCGGGGCTGGAGCGCGACCGCGACAAGGCCGTCTGCCGTTTCTGCGACACCGACTTTGTCGGCACGAATGGCGTCAATGGCGGCAAGTTCCGCGCGGCGGAAGACCTGGCGACCCATGTGAAGGCGATCTGGGAAGCCGAGGCCGGCGAGGCTGGCCCGCGCTATGTTGTCTGCACGGGCGGCGAGCCACTGCTGCAGCTCGATGCGCCCCTGATTGCCGCTCTCAAGGCCGAAGGCTTCGAGATCGGCGTCGAGACAAACGGCACGATCGCGGCGCCCGAAGGCCTCGACTGGATCTGCGTCAGCCCGAAGGCCAATGCGCCTCTGGTGCAGACACGCGGCAGCGAGCTGAAACTGGTCTATCCGCAGGACGAAGCCGAAGCGCAGCCGGAACGGTTCTCGAAACTGGACTTTTCGCACTTTTTCCTGCAACCGAAGGACGACCCGGACCAGGCCCGAAATATTCAGGCCGCAACGACCTATTGTATGAAGAATCCCCAATGGCGACTGAGCTTGCAAACGCACAAACTGATCGGGCTTCCCTGAGCGTGGAAGGCCGTGTCTTCGAAATCTCCAAAGCGGTGACCTTCGAGGCGGCACACTACATGGGCGGCAAGCCCGAGGGCCATCCCTATCGCAATGTCCACGGGCATTCCTTCCGTCTGGAAGCCACGGTGGCCGGAACGGTGAAAGCCGGAGAGCAATGGGTCGAGGATTTCTCTCATCTCACAGCCACGCTGGAGGCCACGGCTGCGAAGCTGGACCACAAGCTGCTGAACGAGATTGAGGGCCTGGACGTGCCGACGCTTGAGCGCATATGCCTCTGGGCGGCGGCTGATCTGGCGCCGGGCCTGCCGGGCCTGACCCGCGTTGCGGTGGCCCGGCCAAGCCTCAATGAGCGCTGCGAACTGGTGCTTTAAACCGGCTCGCGCAAGCGATCAGGATTCCACTTCGTCAGCTGGCGCGCCTGCGAGTTGTTTCGCAAACTTGCGGGCAAAGCGGTCAGCCGAACGCTTGGCGTCCTGCCATGTGGCGATACCGGAATAGCGGATGTCGGTCTCGAACCAGTCATAGGTCATGGAGCCCATCTCGGTGCCGCTCGCATCGAACGCGGTCGCCGACAGTTTCATGCCGCCAATGCTGCGGGAAGCGCCGTAGTCAAGGCCGGGCTTGTCGCCGAGCTGTTTGAATGTCGGCTTGTTTGGTGTGGCTTTCTCGATGGTGACGCTGACGCGGTCGACATTCAGGCTGGCGGCCTTGAATTCGCGCTTCAGGTCTTCCTTGATCGAGTCGGCTAGATAGGTGCCTTCGCGGGCGCCATAATCATCCTGGAGCTTTTCCTGAAAGTCAGTCGAGTAACCAACATCGATTTCGGTCGCCAGTGCGGCAGGCGTTGCAAGCAGGGCGAAAGAGGCAGCAGCAAGTAGGTATTTCATGGGATCATTCTCCTGAATTGTCCTCATGATCAATGTAGCATGCGGCCGCATGTTCCTGAAGTCACGGGGCTGTGAGCGGCGCGTCAGACACTGCCTTCGCGTTCGACGACGAGTATGCGGGCTTCGCCTTGCGGATGGGCGACATGCTCGCACCCGATCCCGGCGAAGAAGACATCGCCCGTTGTTAGCGTGACGACTTTCTCCTCGCCGTCCTCGCGATAGTGCATGTCGACAATGCCATCGAGCACGGCGAACACTTCCTCGCCGTCATTGACGTGCCACTTGTAGGGCTGATCCGTCCAGTGAAGGCGCGTTGTGATGCCGCCCATGTTTGCGACATCCAGCGCGCCCCAGGCTTGCGGTGCGGTAAAGTCTTTGCTGCGGATGATTTTCAAGGTGGCGTCCCCCTGTCAGACCTGAGCCACGCGGGTCACATGGCTCAGGCTGGCTGGTAGGTGGGCCTGACGGAAAGGTCAAACCGTATCAACAAAGACGATCTCGGCATCCTCGACGCCTTCCAGCGTCAGGGTCTCGGCCCCCGTCACGGCAACGCCGTCGCGGGCTTTCAGCGTTTCGCCATTCAACGTCACCGAACCGGCGGCCAGAACGAGATAGCCGTGGCGACCTGCGGTCACCTCATAGGTCAGCTTTTCGCCCGTCTTCAGAGTGGCGCCCAGAATCTTGGCGTCCTGATTGATGACAAGGCTGTCCTTGTCGCCGTCTCCGGAGGCGAGCAGCGCCCAGTTGCCGGAGCGTTCGCCTTTCGGAAACTTGCGGGCGCCCCAACTGGGCTTGCCGCCAGCCGAGCGTGGCTGGATCCATATCTGGAACAGGGTCGTGGCTTCGTCTTCCTCGTTCCATTCCGCATGCTGCACACCGCTGCCGGCGCTCATCACCTGAACGTCACCGGCTTCGGTGCGGCCATGATTGCCCAGTGAGTCCTTGTGGGTGATCGCCCCTTTGCGGACATAGGTGATGATCTCCATGGACTGGTGGCCATGCGGCGGGAAGCCGGTATGCGGCTCGATCGTGTCATCGTTCCAGACGCGCAGGGCGCCTTCGCCCATGCGGCGCGGGTCGTGATAGCCCGAGAAGGAGAAGTGATAGTTTGCGTTCAGCCACTCATTCTTGAAGCGGCCCAGGTTTTCAAAGCGTCGAATGTCAATCATCGGTGTGCTCCATCCGTATAAGTGTTGGTGTTGAAAGCTATATGGCATGGCCTGAGTTCCCATGTAGGGCGGCGGCTGGATCACATTTATGCGTTTTGCGCATGACTGGACGCCGCCGCGAAATCCGCTACCTCATGCCCATGCTCCCGCTCGTTCATCATCCTGACTATGACGCCCGCACCGTGCCGGACGACCACCGCTTCCCCATGCGCAAATACGCGCTGGTGGCGGATATGCTCCGCGCGGCGGGTTACGAGTTCTTCGAGCCGCTGCTGGCGCCCGAGGCCTGGCTGCACCTTGCGCATGACCCGGCCTATGTCGGCGCCATTCTCGGCCAGACGCTGGACGCCAAAGCCGCCCGCAAGATCGGCTTCGAGATCACGCCCGCCATTGCCCGGCGCTCGCGCGCAGCCGTGGGCGGCACCTGCCTTGCCGCGCGGCTTGCGCTGGAACATGGCGCGGCGGTGAACCTCGCCGGGGGCAGCCACCATGCCGGGCCGGATGGCGGCGCGGGCTTTTGCGTGTTCAATGATGTGGCCGTGGGGGCCCTGCTGCTTTTGCAGGAAGGCGCCGTGCGCCGCGTTGCCGTGGTCGATTGCGATGTGCACCATGGTGACGGCACCGCGCTGATCCTGGGTGCCGAGCCACGCGCCTTCACCGCCTCGCTGCATTGCGAACAGAACTGGCCGCGCGAGAAGCCGCCCTCTGATCTTGATATCGGCCTGCCGAAGGGCACGGGCGATGCGGCCTATCTCGCGGCGCTGGAAACGCTCGTGGCTGAAGCGCTGGCCAGCCAGCCGGACCTTGTCTTCTACAATGCGGGGGTCGATCCCCATGCCGACGACCGGCTCGGTCTACTCAGCCTCAGCGACGCAGGCCTCGCCGCCCGCGACCGCTACGTGGCCGAGGCCTGCGCCTCACAGGCCGTCCCGCTCTGCGCTGTTCTCGGCGGCGGCTACAGTTCCGACGCCAGCGCCGTCGCGCGGCGGCATTGCGGCTTGGTGGCGAGCATTGATGCGATCGGCATGAGCGCTGAGTGACCGGCGGGCAGCAGGGTTATCCCGGTCAAGTCGCGCGTAAAGCCAGAGAAATGGGCTAATGAGAAGAACGCCGACCGCGCCCAGTACTGCCACAATGATGAGACCGATAGATACATGCATGATGGATTCGAGTGCGCTTCCAAGGATCTCATGCATTGTGCGTGGATGAGAGTGCGCGGATTGTACGATCATCAAGCTCGCCGGAAATACGATCACCAACAGAACGGCGACTGCGATCACCAAGAATTTTGTCGACCGCGAATGATCGCCTGAAGGTGCGAAGTTCACCTCGTTATACTCCGCCCAGCTCTTGATCGTGGTCTTGGCGTTTGCACCGACTTTCCCCCTCCGACCCCGTCGCCGCAAAAGCCTCTGAAGCGCAGCGCGCTCTTGGGTCGGTCTGTTTTGATCGGACGTTTCCATCACACCTCCATATCTGACATGGGGGCATTCAACCTTCCGTTCAATTCAAAATCGAATGTATGCTTTTCCCCATTGCGGATTTGACGTAGACTCTCATCTCCCATCGCTGCGCGATGGGCCCCTCCTCTCCCGCAAGCGGGAGAGGGGTTAGTGGCTCTTCCGGTCAAACCCCTCTCCCTCTGGGAGAGGAGGGACCCGCGACCGTTAGGGCGTGGGAGGTGAGGGAAAGCCCCTTGGCAACCGGCGGCATGCGGCCCTAGATCGCCGCGACGATCAGGCGGGACATCCATGGCAGGCGGCGAAGGCTTTGAAGGCGCGATCGTATTGGGCCATGCGACGCTGTCCGAAACACTGGCGGGTGTCGGTGATCTTGCGGCGCGGTTCGTGCGCTATCCCGGCAGTCAACAGGTCACGTTCTGGCTGCCGCAGGACGGCTATACGGGTTACAGTACCTTCCGCATTCTTGGCCCCGGCGGGGCTGTCATCGACGAGGCAGACGTCACGGCGCGCCTGAATGGCCGGGTCCAGATTCTCATTGATACGTTCCCCTGGCCGCCCGGCCCTTACCGTATCGAGATCCACCATACCGATGGCTGGTGCCATGTCCTGCCGCTCGAGAAGCTGGAAGCAGGCATCGCGCCGCCCCCTGAACCCCAGCCGGCGCCCGAGCCCTCGACGGGGCCCATCGTGTACCGCGACGGTTTTGGAAACAGCCTTCCGGACGAGGACCTTGAGCTGCGCGCGCGCGTGCTGGGGCGAATGGTTTCGCAGTTTGGTCGGCATCTTGAGTTCGACGGCAATGCCCGCGCCGGAACCATCATCTATTCAGACGGTGATATTCGTATCCCTTTCCCGCACGAGATGTGCGCCGGCCGGGTCCATATCAGCGTTGACCTGCCGACACCGCAGCGCTGGGAAAGCGTGACAGGGCGACCCATCGCCGAGCGCGACGCCATCATCGCCTTCGTTGCTGCGGAGACGCAGCGCCAGAAGGCCAGCAGCTGGGCCTACGAGATTTACGACGACCGGATCGACTTCGTCAGCTAGCCCTCCGCATTCCGCCTCTTGCTCCGACTCACGCGACCCGCCACAACACATTCCATGCCTCCCAGCCCTCAACTCGATGAAGCCCGTGCGATCCTGCAGCGCGTTTACGGCTTCAAGGCCTTTCGCGGCCTTCAGGAAGACGTGATCAGCGATGTGCTGGAAGGCCGCGACGCGCTCGCCGTGCTGCCGACCGGCGGCGGCAAGTCGCTCTGCTACCAGATCCCGGCGCTGATCCGGCCCGGTTGCGCCATTGTCGTGTCGCCTTTGATCGCGCTGATGTCGGACCAGGTCGACGCGCTGAAACAGGTCGGCGTGCGGGCCGAGCGGCTCGACAGCTCGATGGATTTCAACGCCCGCACCGAGGCGCTGAATGCCGCCCAGCGCGGCGAGATGGACCTGCTCTATGTCTCGCCCGAAGGCCTCGGCACCGGCCTCGCCCAGCGCCTTGCGGGCATGGATGTGTCGCTGATCGCGGTTGATGAAGCGCACTGCGTGAGCCAGTGGGGCCATGACTTCCGGCCCGACTATCGCGCCCTTGGCCGCCTGCGCGAACTCTTCCCCGGCGTGCCCCGCCTCGCCGTGACCGCCACCGCCGACACGCGCACGCGTGACGACATCCTCGCCCAGCTGCAACTGACCGATCCGGCCCTTCATGTGGCGAGCTTCGACCGCCCGAACCTGACGCTCTCGGCCGAGCCCAAGGGCGGCGGGCGCACGGCGCGCGTGGTCCAGCTGGTCAAGGCGCGCGGCGGTGTCTCCGGCATTGTCTACGCCGCCACGCGCAAGGGCACGGAAGACGTGGCCGAGGCGCTGGAACGGGCAGGCATTCCCGCACTCGCCTACCATGCAGGGCTCGACGCGGAGGTGCGCTCCGAGCGCCAGCGACGGTTCCTGCTGGAAGAAGGCTTGGTCATGTGCGCGACGGTCGCCTTCGGCATGGGCGTCGACAAGCCGGATGTGCGCTTCGTCATTCATGCCGATCCGCCAAAGACACTGGAAGCCTATTGGCAGGAAGTCGGCCGGGCAGGGCGCGACGGCGAACCGGCAGACGGCATTGCGCTTTACGGCCCGTCCGACATGGCACGTTCCCTCTCGTGGACGCATCAGGGCGATGCGCCGGAAGAGGTTAAACGCGTCCAGCTGACCAAGACGCGGCAGCTGTTCGCCTTCTTAAATGGTGATGAATGCCGGCGCGGCGCGGTGCGGCGCTATTTCGGCGAGGAGAAGGTTGAGCCCTGCGGCGTCTGCGATGTCTGCACGGCCGAGCCGGGGCAGGCGCATGATGCGACCCGCTGGGCCCAGATGGCGGTCTCGGCGGTCATCCGCTGTGGTCAGAAAGTGGGCCGGGGACGGCTCGTCCTGCACCTGATGGGCACCACGAAAGATGGCTTCGACGAGCAGCTCTCCACCCAGTCCACGTTCGGCGTCGGCAAGGACCTGCCCAAGGCGGGCTGGGACCGCGTGTTCGATGCGCTCCTGTTCGACGGGATGCTGGCCGAAGGCGGCGACCTGATGCGGCCCTCCATCATCGTGCCCGATGGCGAGGCGGCCCGCGCCCTGTTCCGGGGCGAGCGGACGCTGATGCTGCGCGAGGATGTCGCTGCGGCCCGCAAGAAACCCGCGAAGGGTCGCTCAGTGGCCTCAGCTGCCGCCGTGGCCGACCTGTCAGGACGCGACCAGGACCTGTTCGATGCCCTGCGGACGTGGCGGACCGATACGGCCAAGGCGCGCGGCGTGCCGCCTTACGTCATCTTCCACGACCGTACCCTCGCCGAAATCGCCCGCGAACGCCCGGCTTCTTCCGATGCCCTGCGCCAGATCAGCGGCGTCGGCGAGAAAAAGGCCCAACGCTACGCCGAAGATGTGGCAAGGATCATTGCGGAAGCGGCGTGAGATGAGCTTATCCTCCCCCGCTTGCGGGGGAGGTGGCCCCAAAGGGGTCGGAGGGGGCATTCCCGCACACGAATCCCCCATCGACCTTCAGCCCTGACGGGCCGAAGCCCACTTCCCCCACAAGCGGGGGAAGATGAAGGACACGAGCAAAAACAGCGTTTTCCACGGGTTTAACCTCTCCAGCCTTGACCCGGGCGCCGTGGCGCCTCACCTATGGTGCCAATCGAATATCCCTCTGCCGGAGATGACATGTCCCCTTATTCACGCCTTGATGACGAAGAAGCCGAAAGCCCGCCAATGGGCGAGCCGAATGCGTTCCTTGAAGAAGCCCTCTTCAAGGCCCGCACCATCCTGCTGACCGGCGGGATCGACTTCAAACAGGCCAAGCGCGTCTGCGAACGCCTGCTGGCGCTGTCTTCGGAGAGCGACAAGCCGATCCTGCTCGTCATTTCCTCGCCCGGCGGCCACGTCGAGAGCGGCGACATGATCCATGACATGATCAAGTTTGTCGGCGCACCGGTGAAAATCCTCGGGACTGGCTGGGTCGCTTCGGCTGGCGCGCTGATCTATTCGGCCGCGCAGAAAGAGAACCGCTACGCCCTGAAGAACACCCGCTTCCTGCTTCATGAACCCCGCGGCGGCGTTGGCGGCCAGGCGACGGACGTGGAAATCCAGGCGCGCGAGATCATCAAGATGCGCGAACGCCTGAACCAGATTTTCGCTGAAGCCACAGGCAAAAGCCTCGACCAGATCAAGAAGGACACAGATCGTGACTTCTGGATGAGCGCCGAGGAAGCCGTGGAATATGGCCTCGTGAACAAGATCGTCACCCATCGCGGCGAGATCAAATAGGCAGCGAACGGGCTGAAACGCCCCTTCTGCAGACCTGAAGAACGCCCGGGCCATTGGTCCGGGCGTTCCTGCATTCGGCGTCCGGTTTACTTTCCGTTAGGGATACGTTTGCGGCGCGTAAACGATTTTGGCGGAAAGTCCCATCCTTAACGGGGAAGGGATGCGTCTTAACCAATGCCGGTGCGTATAGAGGATATTGCGGTCGCCATCCGTCCCATCAACGCCGAGACGTCCGCCTCGGCGGCGCTTGGTCTCTTCCTCTCCGATTCTGCCCTTTTTGCCTTGCCCATCGTGGTCAATGGCGCCGCGCTTGGCCACGTCACGCGTGGGCGCCTGACCGAAATCATGGCCGGGCCCGGCGGCCGCGAAATCTATGCTGCGCGCTGCATCACCAATTTCATGACGCCCAATCCGGTCATGGTGGAGACAGGCACATCCGTTGCCCTGATCGCCAAGCTGGCCGCTGACGGGAATACGTCTGCCCTGACCGACGGCGTGATCGTCATCCATGAGGGGCGCTATAGCGGCCTGGTCAGTCCCCGGGCCATCCTCTCGGCCGTGGCGCAGGAAAATGCCCAGCGTGCGCAAGCCATGCAAGGGGCCAGAAAGCGCCTTGCCGAGGCCCGGACCAGTGCGCGGGACGTCGCCCGTGACAAGGCGCATTTCCTGGCTTTCCTCAGCCATGAAATCCGCACGCCGCTGACCGGCATTCTGGGCGTCGCCGACATATTGCAGGACAGCGTGTCCGGCGCTGAACCGCGCCGCCTCGCCCGCACGATCAGCGAGAGCGGCAATCATCTCGACCGCCTGCTGGGCGACCTGTTGGACCTGTCGCGCCTTGAGGCGGGCAAGCTGCCCATCAACCCATTGCCGTTCGACCTGCACGAGTTTGCCGCCGAAGCGCGCGACCTCTGGCAGTCGCGCATTGCCGGCAAGCGGCTGGACCTGCGCATTCAGGTGGAGTCCACCAGCGTGATGCGGATCGAGGCCGATGCCATGCGCATTCGCCAGATCCTGTTCAATCTGATGAGTAATGCGCTGAAATTCACCGAGCAGGGCCATGTCAGCGTCGTGCTCGCGACGGACGAGACGGCAGGTAAGCTGTCGCTGCGCATGGCCGTGTCCGACACGGGCTGCGGCATCTCCGACAGCGACAAGGCCCGTATGTTCAACGCGTTCGAGCAGGCGAACGCGACGACGGCCCAGACGCATGGCGGTTCGGGCCTCGGCCTCTCCATCGCCAAGGGGCTGACGGCACGCCTCGGCGGTAAGATCGCGCTGGCGGACAATCCGGGCGGCGGCACGGTGTTCACCGTCACCCTGCCTGTGCTGCGCGCCGGGCCGCGCCTCGCCGCGCAGGCGCCGAACAAGCCGCGTAGGCGCAGCCTGACGCTGGGCCATATCCTGATCGCGGAAGACCATGATGTCAGTACGCTTGTCATGTCGCGGGCCCTGACCGCGGCCGGGTGGAAGGTCGACACTGTTGCCAATGGCGAAGCGGCGATCGCCAATGCCATGGCCGCGCGCTACCAGGCGATCCTGACCGACATTCACATGCCGGGCGTCAATGGCGAAATGGTTGTCCGGGCGCTGCGCTGCTCCGACGGGCCGAACCAGCTGACCCCGATCCTGGCTGTTACCGCTGACCTCAGCGCCGAGCGCCGTGCCGCCTGCGAAGCGGTCGGCTTTACCGCGCTCATCGAAAAGCCCATCCGGCCCCGCGCGCTGGTGGCAACGCTCGCTGACGTGCTGATGGCGGACGAAGACACCGGCTGGGAACTGGGCGCGAAGCGGGCGTGATGTTGACGTGCTGGGCTGACTGAGCCGGGCTGTCCTGGCGCTAATCGCCCGGGATCGAAGCATCCTTGCCAAGTGTGTCCTGCACGTAAAGCTTCGTTATCCACACGGTGACGACAATCAGGATCGGCGTAGCGAGAAGCACACCAAGAGGTCCGAAGAGCATCCCGAAGGCAAGTATGGCCACGAGATTCAGGGCGGGTGGAATGGAGGCCGCCTTTTTCTGAATGATCGGGTAGATCAGATTGGCCTCAAGCTGTGAAATGACGAGATAGGCCGCCGCAGTGTACAGGGCGGTCATTGGACCAATTGTGAAAGCCAGCAATATGCCGGGAATGGCCGCTATCAGCGGACCGACCGTAGGCACGAATTGCGAAAAGCCCGCCAGCAATGCAAGCCCGATGAACGCCGGAATACCCAAAGCCCACAGCGCGATGGCCAGAAGAACGGTGATTATCATCATGTCGACCGTTATGCCCAATAACCACTTTTTCAGTGCGAGCGCTGAATAGTCGAGTGCTGCACCCACCTTTTCATCGGGCCCCTTGGGAATGAGGAGAA
The DNA here is from genome assembly GCF_000685295.1 of Hyphomonas oceanitis SCH89. Taxonomy (GTDB): domain Bacteria; phylum Pseudomonadota; class Alphaproteobacteria; order Caulobacterales; family Hyphomonadaceae; genus Hyphomonas; species Hyphomonas oceanitis. The sequence goes on along the minus strand of NZ_ARYL01000004.1, from coordinate 84,212 downwards.
GCGCGCCACGGCGATAGACAGACGCGGAGCTCGTAAGAAATGCCGCAGTAAAGAATACAAGCAGCGCCGTTGTCATTCCTGACGCTGCGGGTAGGGCAAAGCCACCGGCGCTTGAGATCATGTCAATCGCAGATCCGCCACTATCGCCTGACGTAAGATGCTGAATTTCGGAGACAATAGCAGCGCCAACAGGATTGCCCTGCAACGTTTCCTTTGCCTGCTCCCACGCCTGCGGGAGACGCTCAAATACGCCGGATAGCTCGGCGCTGAGTTGAGCGCCGAAAAGCCACAGAATACCGGTGAGGATCGCAACAATCAGGAGCGCGCCCACGCCCAATGCTGCGGGTCGGGGAAGTGGCGCGACCTTCATCAAGGCATCCGCGACGCCGTGCACTGCAATTGCCAGCAACACCGCTGCAAAGCCAAGCAGGACGGCGTCTCTCACCACCCACAGGAACAGCGCCAGCGCGATCAGAAGAATCGTCAATAACAGCCGCGCCGTGAAGCCCCATAAAGTTGATGGGTCTCTGCCGCCGCTCACGTGATTTTCTTGTATACGGTAAGCCCTAGAACCAGCAGTACAACAAAGATGATCAATGCCACGGCGAACAGAAACATGGCGATATTTGCCGCCGCGCCAGCGAGTCCGCTAAACCCAAGAATACCGGCCACTGCTGCGATCAGCAGAAATACGAGCGCTAATTTAATCATGGTAATGTCCCTGTTGTGTGAGCTGCCTCAGAAAAGCCAACGGGACGCCAAGGCTATTGTTCCCTGCAGGCATGGCCTGCAGGGGAAAGGGGCATTCCAAGATGTGTTGCATTATTGCATCACACTCCCTCGGGCAGACCCGCGCAAATCCAGAAAATTCTGGCCTTGAGACACACGTTGGTTAGCTTTTTCTCCTGAGATTCAGGGGAGGGCAGCATGGCCAACGATAATCAATCCACGGGACATTTCTGGTCGCGTTTTGCCTGGACCGTGGGCGTCCTTTCAGCGGTTCTCGGGATCTATGTCTTCGTCAATGACGAAATCCGCGGCCGGCTCTTTCCCGACCAGAACGCCGCGACCCGCGCCGATGTGAAGGAGCAGCTCCAGCTCAGCGAGGAGCGGATCGCGATGATCGTTCAGGCCTCCATCACGTCCGCCATGGCGGGCGCCGATGCCCGCGGCGAGAATGTGTCTGCCGATCAACAGGACAATTACGAGGCCGCGCTCACATCCCTGCTGGCGTCTGAAGACCCGACGCTGACTGATGCGCGTTTCCTGGCGGTTTCCGGGCAGGCCGAAGCGGCCGCCGAAAAGTTGGTTACCACGGCTGAAACCTCCGGCGCGAGCGAAGCGATCCCGGCGCAGGGCCGCGCCGACCTGCTGCGCAATGCTGGCGATATCCTCGTGCCCTCCGACCCGGCCAAGGCGCTGGCGGCCTATCAGAAGGCGCTGGAACTCGACCCGGACAATCCGGTCCTGCAGACGCGGGTGAAGAAACTGAAGGCCGAAACGGCCGAGAAGAATGCGGTAAAGGCCATTCCCGGAGCGAAGTTTGAGCTGTCCGGCCTGCAATTCGAATTCCTGGGGTGTGAAAACCCCGATGCGCCAAAATGCGTCCTGTCAGTCATGAATACGACGCCCGATACCGTGAAGTTCTGGATCGGGTCATCCTCGGCCATCAATGAGCAGGGCCGGTGGCTGGACGACAAGGGACGTAATATCGTCGCCTCTTCTCACTATACGTGGGACATCCCCTCGCTTGAGGCCTCGCAGATCGAGGTGACCTATAATCGCCCCGCCAACATCTTCCAGTTGGTCCGTTTCGAACTGCATGTGAACACTGTCGAATTCAACAAGGAATTCCGGGACATTGCCATTCGCGGCGGACGGCAGGTGGATGTGCGGGCCATGCGCCCGGTGGATCCGGATCATCCCGAATACGCGTATGAAGTTGATAACGTGGCGGTGCATTTCCTCGGCTGCGCCAACCCTGACGCGCCGATCTGCCGGTTCGACCTGATGAATACCGGCACCAGCGACCGAAAAATCTCGACCTATGGCGGACTGGCCTTCAACAGCCAGAGTCTGCAGCGAAAAGCGGCCCAATCGGTCCTCAGCCTGAGCGGCAAGTCGGAGGGGGAGCTGCCGCCGGGAATCGTTACGAGTTGGGACGTGACCTTCCGGTCGCCGGCTGAATTCTTCCAGGCCTTCTGGCCGGAGCTCAATGTCGAATACGAGGCCTATCCGAAGGCGTTCACGAACCTCAATCTCGGTGATGCGGAACCACCTGCTATCAAGACCGCGCGGCGCGACCAAGCCTATCAGCCCGGTGGTCTTTTGACGCTCAGCGGACTGGAATTCGTTTTCCTCGGTTGCGCCAACCCGGACAATCCGACCTGCACGTTCGACGTGCATAATACAACGGACGCGACGGTGCAGTTCAGGCTGGATCGGGCAACCGCAACGGATGACGCCGGGACCGAGAAGAGGGCCGCTTCGCGCGTCATCGAAATGACGGGCGACCAGGACGCCGACATTCCCGCTGGCGTAACGACCAGTTTCGAAGTCGCCTTTCGTTCCGCCATGCCGCGTATCAGCGAACTTGTCGTACCGGTAGCCATCGGAGATGACCGACACGACATCCAGTATGCCGACATCGCCCTGCAGGCGAATTGATCCCTACGCGATGGAGGAGTGGTGGTTCGGGGGAGACTTGAACTCCCGACCTCGCGATTATGAGTCGCGCGCTCTAACCAGCTGAGCTACCGAACCGTTTCGCTGGATGCGAGGGCGCCTCTTACACGGGTGTGAGCCGCCTCGCAAGCGTGTCTCCTGCTGCTTTTGCGCGTCATTTTACATTGCGCTGGCCGAACCTCTCCGACCGCCCTAGATTGGCTATATGATACGCGTCGTGCTGTCGGTGATGTCATTCCTGATTTTTATGGTTTTCCAGCCCGCCTGGGGCCAGAGCCCGTCGGCTATGGAGGCCTATACGGCTGGCCATTACGATGCGGCAATCGCTGATGTTGCTGCAGATCACGGGGCAGATGCCTGTGCTTTCAGCGCGCGCAGCCTGCTGGCGAAAGCGATCAGTGGTGACACAGAGCCGCCCCAGACCCTGCTCCAGAGTGCCCTGAATGAGGCGAATGACGCGCTGTCCGTGCAGCCGGGTCATGTCGAAGGGCGCCTGCAGAAAGCGATTGCGCTGTCGCTGATGGCGCGTCCGATGAGCCTGAGGGAGGCGCGTGATTCCGGTTATGGTGAGGAGGCGCGGCAGCTCGCGGAGGCCGTCCTGCGGGACGACCCGCACAATGCCTATGCTCATGGTTTTCTGGCCGTCTGGAACCTGGAAGTGATGCGCCGGGGCGGCATGCTGGGCGCGATGATCATGGGCGCGAGCCTTGATGCCGCCGAGGCCCATTACGAGGCGGCGGCGGCCGCGTCACCGGGCGATGCCGCCCTGAACTGGCAGTTCGCGAGGGCGCTGGCGACGCTCAATGCCCGCAAGTATCGCAACGAGATTTCGGACGCGCTGAATGCGGCGCTGGCGGCGCCCGTGGACGATGAACTCGAGCGCGTCATGCAGGATCGGGCCCGCACGCTTGCAGACGCCATGGCCAGCCCGAAGAGCCGCGATATCGAGGCGCTTGCAGAGGGGATGCTGTAGGGCCTATTCGGCGGCGACGGTCTCGGCGTGGGCTTCCTGTTCGGAGAGGAAGCGTTCGGCTTCGAGCGCGGCCATGCAGCCCATGCCGGCAGCGGTGACGGCCTGGCGATAGGTCTCGTCGGTGACGTCGCCCGCAGCAAAGACACCGGGAATGTCGGTCGCGGTCGAATCGGGCGCGGTGATCAGGTAGCCGTTCGGCTTCATCGCGAGCTTACCGGTGAAGAGTTCCGTCGCAGGGGCGTGGCCGATGGCGATGAAGATGCCATGGACGGGCAAGTCTTCTGTCTCGCCGGTTTCAACATTCTTCAGGCGCGCCGCCGTGACGCCGAGTGGGTCGGTATCGCCCAGCACGTCTTCGAGCGTCGTGTTCCAGCGCACGTCGACCTTGGGATTCTTGAACAGGCGGTCCTGCAGGATTTTCTCGGCGCGGAAATGGTCGCGGCGGTGGATGACGGTGACCTTGGAGGCAAAGTTCGTGAGGAACAGAGCCTCTTCAACGGCGGTGTTGCCGCCGCCAACGACGAGGACTTCGCGCCCGCGATAGAAGAAGCCGTCGCATGTGGCGCAGGCGGAGACGCCGAAGCCCTTGAATTTCTGCTCGGAAGGAAGGTCGAGCCATTTGGCCTGCGCGCCGGTGGAGATGACGATGGAATCAGCGGTGTAGACTGTGCCGCTCTCGCCGATGGCGCGGAAGGGGCGCACGTCGAAATCGACGCTGGCAATGTGGTCATCAGCGACTTTGGCGCCCATGGCGAGGGCGTGTTCGTGCATTTTTTCCATCAGGGCGGGGCCCATGATCTGGCTTTCGCCGGGCCAGTTCTCGACCTCTGTCGTGATGGTGAGCTGGCCGCCCGGCTGGATGCCGGTGACGACGAGGACGTCGCGCATGGCGCGTGCGCCATAGACGGCGGCGGTCCAGCCGGCGGGGCCGGAGCCGATGATTAGGATTTCGGCGTGGCGGGTATTCGTGTCTGTATCGGCCATCGGGGCCTCCCTGAAGGGGCGTGGAAACTGTTCAGGACTGGTATGGCGACTCGCGGCCCAAAGTAAAAGGGGCGGGGTGTCTCATCTGGCCGTGTAGGAGGGCTAAAGCGGCTTGGAAACCACTTCCACCGTTGCGTGGCTGAGATCGAACGCGTGTGACAGGCGGGCCTTCACGTCGCGCCGGACGGTCTCGATACAGGCGCCTTCCTTGGCTGTCACTTCAAGCGTGATCAGGCGCTTGGTCTCGGTCAGGGCCCAGGCGTGGACGTGGGAGACGCTGCTGACGCCGGAAACCTGTTCGATGAGATCTGCACTGATATCTGCAGAAGAGAGGCCTTCCGGCGTACCCTCCAGCAGGATGTGGCCGGACTGGCGCGCGATGCGAATGCCCGCAATGAGGACGAGCCCAGCCACCAGAACGGAGAGGATCGGGTCGGCGGCCATCCAGCCGGTGGCCATGATGATGCCAGCGGCCGCGATGGCCGCGACAGAGCCGAGCATGTCGCCCGCAACATGCCAGAGCGCGCCCTGCATGTTGAGGTCTTCCTTGCTGCCGCCATGCAATATGAAGAAGGCAATGATGTTGACCACGAGCCCGCCCACGGCGACGGCCATAAGCATGCCGCCCATGACTTCGACCGGGTCCATGAGGCGGTGGATGGCTTCCCAGACGATCCAGATGGCCAGTAGAATCAACAGGATGCCGTTGGTGAAGGCGGCGAGGATCTTCATCCGCGCGAAGCCGAAGGAGCGTTGCGGGTCGGCCGGGCGCTCGGCCAGCTTGTAGCCGACCCAGGCGAGGACGAGCGAGCCGCAATCGGTGAGCATGTGGGCTGCGTCTGCCAGCAGGGCGAGCGAGCCGGAGAGGAGGCCGCCCGCCACTTCAGCGAACATGAAGGCGCCGGTGAGAACTGCAGCAATCGCTACACGACGGCGGCTGTCGGCCGAGGTCATGTCGGCGGCATGGGAATGGTCATGGCTGTGGCCATGGCCCTGATGATCCGCGTGGTCGTGATCGTGGTCGTGTGTATGACTGCTCATGGGCTTCAGGTGGCGCTCTTTGGGGCCGGGGTCAATTCGTGTGTGATAGCGTTGCAAAAGCGGGGGTTTTTCCCGCAGCCGGCATGCCCGAACGATTCCCCGTAAAAACCCCGAAAAGTGCCCGGATGCTGCCCGGATAGTGCCCGAACGTGCCCGGCCTTGCACGAAGGGCGCGCGCGTGGCCTGATGCTGTCAAAAATGAAGCCCCGGAGGAGCCGCCCATGACATTCCCGCGCTTGCGCCAGCTGGTGATTGCCAGCGAGACGACTGACACGATCGACACGCTGAAAAATGTGTTCGGGCTTGAGGCGCCTTTCCCTGATCCGGGCGTCGCAGAGTTTGGCCTGGTGAATGGCGTGTTTGCGATTGGCGACCAGTTCTTGGAAGTTGTGGTGCCGACGGTGGAGACGGCGCCGGCGGCGCGGTTCATGGCGCGCGGCGGGCCGGGCGGCTACATGGCGATTTTTGAAGTGGCGGACCTGGCCGCGACGCGCGCGCGGGTCGACAGGCTGGGCATACGCCGGGTGTGGGACATCGACCTTGAAGACATTGCGGCCAGCCATCTGCACCCGGCAGACCTTGGCGGGGCGATTGTCTCGGTCGACCAGCCGAAGCCTGCGGGCGAATGGCGTTGGGCCGGGCCGGACTGGCGCCAGCGCAGCGCAGTGGGGCGGCTGATCGGCGCGGAGCTGACGAGCCCGGACCCGATACGCCTGATGGCGCGCTGGGCGAGCGCGCTTGGCGCGGGCGGTAGCGGCCATGCGCTGAAGATGGATGACGGGGATATCGTGTTCAGCCAGGGCGACGTGGATCGGCTGGTGGCGTTTGACCTGTCGCTGGCGGACGGGGACGACGTGTTGGCGCGGGCGAAGGAGGCCGGGCTGGAGGTTGACGGGCGCAGCGTGCGCGTGGCGGGCGTGGAGATGCGGCTGGCCTGAGATTGGATTTCAAACTCTACGCATCCCCGGACTTGATCCGGGGGCTCTCGCGGCGGCGACGGGAAGCCTTCGCATGAGATCCCGGATCAGGTCCGGGATCACGGCTGAGGAGGGGGCTGACGTGTCAGGCCTCGCGCAGTTCGGAATGGCTTTTCAGCACGTCTGATCCGCTGTCATGGCGGATGAGATAGGCGGGGTTGTCGTCCGTGGCGTTGCGTTTGACGTGGGCGCCCTTAAGCGTGCGCGCGACGGGCTGCGTGAAGGTCTCGGTGATGAAGCCCTGCGCCGTGCCGCGGCCCCAGTCCCATTCGACGCGTGTGCCGGTTTCGTAAGGTGTGGTCATGGGGATGGTTACGTAAGCGAGCAGGAAATGGATCAGGAACTTGCTTCCCTCACGTCGCATCCCCGGACTTGATCCGGGGTCTCTCGCGGCGGCGACCGGAAGCCCTCGCACGAGGTCCCGGGTCAAGCCCGGGAAAGCGGATGTGGAGAGTAGGGCAGAGTTCAGATCAGCGTATCGGCGAGGTCGCGCCAGTCAGGATTGGCTTCCTCGATCAGTTCGATCTTCCAGTCGCGTTTCCAGTTTTTGATCTGGCGTTCGCGGGCGAGCGCGTTCTCACGGGACTCGAAGGTTTCGAACCAGACGAGCGCGGTGCAATTGTATTGATGGGAATAGCCCTTGAGGACGCGGTTGCGATGTTCCCAGGCGCGGCGGTTGATATCGTCCGTTTGCCCACAATAGAGTGACCCGCGCGGCTTGTTCGTCACGATATAGGTGAAGAAAGCCATGGCTGTTTTCCTCAATTCCCGTGTCCCCGGCGCATGCCGGGGCCTCATGCGAGGGCTCAAGAAAATCATGGCAGGCGGCTGTGGGTCAAGCCTGTCATTTCAACCCCTCCGCATCCCCGGCGAAAGCCGGGGGCTCATGCGGTGGCGACGGGAAGCCTTCGCCTGAGATCCCGGATCAAGTCCGGGATCACGGCTGTGAGGCTAGGCATCCACCTCGGCTTCGAGCGCAAACTCTTCGATGAACTCGCGTCTTGGCTCCACGACGTCGCCCATCAGTTTCGTGAACATTTCGTCGGCTTCGTCGGCGTGGTCGACTTTGACCTGCAGCAGGGTGCGGGCGTTGGAGTCGAGGGTGGTTTCCCAGAGCTGGTCGGCGTTCATTTCGCCGAGGCCCTTATAGCGCTGGACCTTGAGGCCCTTGCGGCCGGAGTTCAGCACGGCGTCGAGCAGGGAGGCAGGGCCGTGGACGGCGACGTCGCCGCCTTTCTCCTGACGCAGGATGGCAGGCTTCGTGTACAGATCAGCGAGACCGGCGGCGCGCTCGGCGAGGCGGATGGCATCCTGGCTGGCGAGCAGGGCGGCTGGCAGGACAGCGTCTTCATCCACGCCGCGCACTGTGCGGTGGAGGATGAGGCTGCCATCTTCGAACTTGCCTTCCCATGTGTCCTCGCCTTCCTCGGCGAGGAGGTTGAGGCGGGCCGCCGTGGCATCAGCCGTTTCAGGCGCGGCATTGGCACTCATCGCGCCGGCAAGGGCGGCGTGCTCGATGAGGTCGGCCGGGGCGCGCAGGGCGAGGCGGCGCAGGGCAGAGCGGAAGTTTGCGGCCTGACGCACGCGGTCGCGCAGGTCTTCGCTGCCGATCTGCGTGCCATCGTCGAGGATCAGCGTTTCGCCGGTTGTGCCCTCGCCGATGAGATAGGCTTCAAGTTCGGCATTGTCCTTGATGTAACGCTCGGAGCGGCCGCGCGTCACCTTGTAGAGCGGCGGCTGGGCGATGTAGAGATAGCCGCGTTCGATAATCTCCGGCATCTGACGATAGAAGAAGGTGAGCAGCAGCGTGCGGATGTGCGCGCCATCGACGTCAGCATCGGTCATGATGATGATCTTGTGGTAGCGCAGCTTCTCGATGTTGAACTCGTCGCGGCCAATGCCGGCGCCGAGCGCCATGATCAGTGTGCCGACCTGATCGGAGGAAAGCATCTTGTCGAAGCGGGCGCGTTCGACGTTCAGGATCTTGCCGCGCAGGGGCAGGATGGCCTGATTGTCACGGGACCGGCCCTGCTTGGCGGAGCCGCCAGCGGAATCACCCTCGACGATGAAGATTTCGGATTTGGCCGGGTCTTTTTCCTGGCAGTCGGCAAGCTTGCCGGGCAGGCTTGTGATGTCGAGCGCGGACTTGCGGCGCGTCAGCTCGCGCGCCTTGCGGGCAGCTTCACGGGCGGCCGCAGCCTCGACGATCTTCATCATGATCTCGTGAGCTTCCTTCGGATGCTCCTCGAACCATTCCGACAGTTTCTCGCCCATCAGGCTTTCGACCACGGGGCGCACTTCGGACGAGACGAGCTTGTCTTTCGTCTGTGAGCTGAATTTCGGGTCGGGCACCTTGACGCTGAGCACGCAGGTCAGGCCTTCGCGGGCATCGTCGCCCGAGATTTCGACCTTGGACTTTTTCGCGATGCCGGTCTCGTTGGCATATTTGTTGATGATGCGCGTCAGCGCGCCACGGAAGCCGGCAAGGTGCGTGCCGCCGTCGCGCTGGGGGATGTTGTTGGTGAAGCAGAGCACGTTCTCGTGGTAGCTGTCATTCCACTCGAGCGCAGCCTCGACCGTGATGCCATCCTTCTCGCCGGTGACGAAGATCGGGTCTGGCACGATGGGCGTTTTCTGGCGGTCCATGTGCTGGACGAAGGCTTTCACGCCGCCCTCGTATTCGAGGATGATCTCGAACGGGTCGGCTTCGCGCTCGTCGCGGAAGATGATGCGGACGCCGGAGTTCAGGAAGGCCAACTCGCGCAGGCGGTGTTCCAGCGTCTTGCGGTCATAGTCGGTCATCGTGAACGTGGAGGCGGAGACCATGAAGCGCACGGCCGTGCCGGTATAGGGCTTGCCCTTGTCGGTCATCGGTGATGGGCCGCGTGTGATGAGCGGTGCCTCGACGCGGCCACCATCCACAAATCGGACCCAGTGTTCGCTGCCTTCGCGGTGGATGGTCAGTTCCAGCCAGTCGGACAGGGCGTTGACGACCGAGACGCCGACGCCGTGCAGGCCGCCGGAGACCTTGTAGGAGTTCTGGTCGAATTTACCGCCGGCATGGAGCTGGGTCATGATGACCTCAGCGGCGGAGACGCCTTCGCCCGTGTGCTTGCCGACAGGGATGCCGCGGCCATTGTCGGTGATCTCGGCGCTGCCATCGGGCAGGAGCGTGACGGTGACGCGGTCAGCATGGCCGGCCAGGGCCTCGTCGATCGCGTTGTCGACGACTTCGTAGATCATGTGGTGCAGGCCTGAGCCATCGTCAGTGTCGCCGATGTACATGCCCGGGCGTTTGCGGACCGCTTCGAGGCCCTTCAGGACCTTGATGCTGTCTGCGCCATATTCGGGGGTTTCGCCCATGATTTCGTCGGCCATTCCAGCATCCTCGTCGATTCGTCAGATAACCCCGTAAATATAGGGGGTTTTGGCCGATAAGGGAAATGAATCGGGGGCTATTTAGCAGTGCAAAAAAGCCCCCGTTTTCCGCAATGAAAACAGGGGCTTGTGATGTGTCATTTTGGGTATTTCAGGCGCTTCGGCTACCCTCAGCCCTGAGGGGGCTTTTTCTTGAAGGTTTTTGCCGGTTTTCCGCCTTTTGCGAAGGCTGGCTTACCCTTGAAAGGGGGCTTGCCGCTGGAGGCTGCGCCGCCGGGTTTTGGCTTGCCCTTGTAGGCCTTCTTGTCGTTCGGGCCATCGTGCTGGATGTAGTCGGCCAGGGATGGATCCTTGGGGGGCTTGGCAGGGCCGCCCTCTTCCCATTTCGGCTTTTTCGACTTGTAGGCCGGCTTGGCGTCAGGGCTCCAGTTGCCTTCGCCCTTGGCCGAGGTCTTCTTGAAGGGCGGTTTGACGTGCGGTGGACGGGCCGGGCGCGCCGGGCGCTCGTCGTCGAACTCCTTGGCGGGCGGGCCGTCGAGCGGGAAGGCGCGGATGCCCTTCTCAAGCGAGGCCCCTTCACCGAGGGACGCGAAGAAGCGGTCAGCAGCTTCGCGGGTCAGCTCGACATGCGTGTTGGCCGGGTTGATGCGGATGGCGCCGATATCCTCGCGGGACAGGCCGCCAGCCTTGCAGAGCATGGGGAGCAGCCAGCGGGCTTCAGCGTTCTTCTTGCGGCCGATGTTGAGTGAGACCCAGGCGGCATTGTCAAAGCCCTTGCGCTCGGCGCGGGGGCGTTTCTCGCGGGGGCCGCTGTCATTGCGATCGGTCCAGTCAGCGCGGTCGCCGCGTTCCTTGCGGGCCGGCGGGGCGCGGTCGTCAACGTCGCGCAGGTCTTCAGGGGCCGAGCGGCCTTCGCGGCTCTTGCGCAGGAAGGCAGCGACGACCTGTTCGGCGCCGTGCGTTTCGATCAGCTTGGCGATCATCTCGGCTTCGCTCTCGTGGATCGGGCGGCTAAGGGCCGGATCGGCGAGCAGGCGCGCGTCATCAAGGGCGTTGATTTCTTCGGCCGTGGGCGGTTTGCCCCAGGTCGCATCGATCTTGGCGTCGTTCAGCAGGCGTTCGACGCGGCGGCGGCCTTTTGGCGCGACCAGAAGCGCGCTGACGCCCTTGCGGCCCGCGCGGCCTGTACGGCCCGAACGGTGGAGCAGGGTCTGCGGGTCGCGCGGCAGGTCGGCATGGATGACGAGGCCGAGGTTCTGCAGGTCGAGGCCGCGAGCGGCAACGTCGGTTGCGATACAGACGCGGGCGCGGCCATCACGCAGGGACTGGAGCGCGTTGGAGCGTTCCTTCTGGCTGAGTTCGCCGGAGAGGGCGACGACGGGGAAGCCCCGGTTGCCCATGCGGCTCATCAGCTTGTTGACCGCTGCGCGGGTCGTGCAGAAGACGAGCGCGCTTTCGCTGTCGGAATGGCGGACGATATTGACGATGGCGTTCTCTTCGTCGCCGGGGGCAACGAGCAGGGCCTTGTATTCAATATCGACGTGCTGGGATTTCTCGGCTTCGGTTGTGACGCGCACGGCATTGCGCTGGTAGCGGCCGGCGAGGGCAGCGATGCCTTTTGGCACAGTCGCAGAGAAGAGCAGCGTGCGGCGCTCGGCGGGCGTATCCTGAAGGATGTGCTCCAGCTCGTCGCGGAAGCCCATGTCGAGCATTTCATCGGCCTCATCGAGGACGACAACGCGGATGCCGGACGTATCCAGCGAGCCGCGCTTGATGTGGTCCGACAGTCGGCCGGGCGTGCCGACGACGATATGGGCGCCGCGCGCGAGGGCTTTCTTCTCGTCGCGCATGTCCATGCCGCCGACGCAGGTGGCCATGCGGGCGCCTGTGGAGGCGTAAAGCCATTGCAGTTCGCGGGCGACCTGCTGGGCGAGTTCGCGGGTTGGCGCAACGATCAGGGCGAGGGGGGCGTCGGCATTTCCGAACTTTTCGGCGCCATCGAGCAGGTCACCGGCCATTGCGAGGCCGAAGGCGACGGTCTTGCCGGAGCCTGTTTGGGCGGAAACGAGGAGGTCTTGTCCAGTCAGCTCTGTTGCAATCACAGCAGATTGCACTTGTGTGAGGCTCTCATAGCCACGTGCGGCGAGCGCCTCGGCAAGGGCCGGAGGAACGAGGGTGGTATCAGTCATTTAGCATATGTCTTTCAAGGGCGTGCGCGGGGAATCCATGCGCAGCGCACCGTTCTTGCGTGGAACGGAGCGAGGTTTTGCCGCTCATTGCACGTTTCAGGCCGCATTGCTACTGCGGCTGACATTGCCCTCAGAAGGGGTTGAGGGTGTAGCCCTGTTGCTGCAGCAGGGCATGGGACGTCATCGCGGACAGCGAAATCGTGATTCCGGGCAGGAGATCTTCCTGCGCGATGTCGCGCGCGGCCGAGGTGGTTCCGCAGAGGTCGATCGTGGCGCCTGCGGCGAGCAGTTCGGCAATCAGTTCGGCGTTGGGGTTCTCATGGCCGAGCTTTTCGGCGGTCAGAAGATCAGCCGAGGCTGCGCCGTGGACCACGATGGCGGCGGAGAGGTTCTCAGGCGCAACGCCGGAACCTGCATGCATGTTGAGGAAGCGCGCGACTTTGACCAGATCGCTGTTGATCTCGCCGTCAGGGGCGGCCTTTGACATGTCGAACGCCACTTTCATGACCGTGCCTTCCGGCAGCCGGGCGCTCTCGCGGGGCGCATATTTTCCATAGTCCGGCACCAGAGTTCCGGCGACGAAATCGTCCTCGCCGGCGTGGGCGGCAGTAGCCAGGCAAAGCGTGACAGCGAGAGTAGCGAGGGATTTGATCATGAGGGGGCTCCTTTGGCGGAACGCTAGCACCCGGTCAGGGCCGGGTCGAGCGCGGGACTAGGGGGTTTTCCGGAGTTCCGCCGAGTGCCTGATTTGATAGCTGTTCCTGCATGAAACAGAGCTGGATGACCTTCGCGCAGCGGCCGGTGCCGCGTTACACAAGCTATCCGACGGCCGCGGACTTTGCGCCAGCCGTGGGAGCGGGGGAGGCGCGGACCTGGGCGGGGGGCGTGAGACCCGGGTCTGCGATCTCCGTTTATGCGCACATCCCTTTTTGCGACAAGCTGTGCTGGTATTGCGGCTGTGCGACCACGGTGCCGAACGGCTATGACCGGATCGCGGCCTATGTTGAAACGCTGCATGCCGAGATCGATCTCTGGGCCGATGCGATGGGGCCGCATGGCGGGCTGGCGCACCTGCACTTTGGGGGCGGTTCTCCCAATTCGCTGCGGCCGGAGGACATGACCTCGCTGATCGGCCATATCGGCCAGAGGTTTGCCATGCGTGCCGATGCGGAGATTGCGATGGAGCTGGACCCGCGCGTGCTCTCCGAGGCGCAGGTCGAGGCCATGGCGGGGGCGGGCGTCAATCGCGTGAGCCTTGGCGTGCAGACGCTGAACCTTGATGTGCAGAAAGCCATCAACCGGGTGCAGCCGCGCGCGCAGGTGGAACGGGTGATTGCCCGCCTCAATGCCGCTGGCATCACCAAGCATAACATGGACCTGATGTATGGCCTGCCGGGCCAGACGGTGGCCGATGTGGAAGAGGCGGCAGCCTTTGCCGTGCTGCAGGGCACGTCGCGCATCTCGGTGTTTGGCTATGCGCATGTGCCATGGTTCGCCAAGCATCAGGCGGCGATCCGCGAAGACACGCTGCCGGATATCGAAGCGCGGTTCGAACAGGCCGAAGCGGCGACGGCCATTTTGTTGGACGCCGGCTATGTGCCGATCGGGCTGGACCATTTCGCGCGTGAGGATGACAGCCTCGCCATTGCGGCGAAGTCAGGACAGCTAAGGCGCAATTTCCAGGGCTATACCGACGATCCGTGCGACACACTTGTCGGGCTTGGCACATCGTCCATCTCGCAGTTCGCGGAGGGCTATGTGCAGAACCTGAAGGATCGCAACGCCTGGCGGGATTCTATCAAGGCCGGGCGTCTGCCGAGCGAGCGCGGCGTTGTGCTTAAGGATGATGACCGGCTGCGCGCGCGCGCCATTGAGCGGCTGATGTGTGATCTGCGCGTCGACGTGGCGGAGGTGTGCGGCGAGATGGGCGCAGCGCCGGACGCGCTGAACGATGCGCTGGAGACGGCGCGTTTCCTTGTGCCGGCGGGCTTGTGCACGGTGAAGGACGGCGTCGTGACCGTGCCGCTATCGGCGCGGGTGATGCTGCGCACTGTTGCCCAGAGCTTCGATGGACGGTTCAAGCCCGCGCCGCGCCGCCACGCGAAAGCGGTCTAGGCTTTCAGGGCCTTTGCGTGGTGGGCGATGTGATCGCTCATGAAGGTGGCGATGAAGTAGTAGTCGTGGCCGTACCCCTCATGCATTCGGTAGGTCAGCGCCTGTCCTGACGTCTCGCAGGCGTCGATGAAGATGTCGGGCTTCAGCTGGGTTTCGAGGAACTGGTCGGCCTTGCCTGTGTCAATCAGGATGTGGGCGTCTGTCTGGCGGGTCTGGACGAGTTCTGTCGCGTCATACTGTTCCCAGGCAATCGACGGCGGGCCGATATAGGCGGTGAAGGCTTTCTCTCCCCAAGGCACGCGCGACGGACTGGTGATCGGCGAGAAGGCCGAGCAGGAGCGGTAGGTGTCAGGGTATTTGAAATGGAGTGTGAGCGCGCCATGGCCGCCCATGGAGTGGCCGAATATGCCCTGGCGCTTCATGTCGGCCGGGAAGTTGGCGGCGACGAGGGCGTTCAGCTCGCGGGTGATGTATTGGTCCATGCGATAGTGCTTGTCCCACGGCGCTTCGGTGGCGGTGAGATAGAAGCCAGCGCCCTGGCCGAGATCATAGGCGTCATCATCTGGCACGTCCGGCCCACGCGGGCTGGTGTCGGGCGCGATGATCATGATGCCGTGCTCGGAGGCGGTGCGCTGGAGGCCGGATTTCTCCATGACATTGGCCCAGGTGCAGGTGAGGCCGGAAAGATACCAGAGGACCGGGACGGGGCCCTTTTTCGCCTGCGGGGGGCTGTAGACGGCAAAGCGCATCGTGGTGCCGGTGACGGCGCTCTCATGGTCATGCACAGAGAGTGTGCCGCCAAAGCTTGCCCATGAGGATACGGGGGTTAGGGTCATGAAAAAGCGCTCCTTCGGGTTGGCGCCAAGCATGGCCCGAACCGGGCAGAAGGATCAAGGCATGAGCGGTTATGTTCTCTATGGCGCGGAGGTCAGTTATTTTTCGGGCAAGGCGCGCGCCTATCTGCGCTGGCGCGGGGCAGATTTCGAAGAGCGCATCGCCACGCGCGAGGTTTACCGTGATGTGATTCTACCGAAGGTCGGCTGGCCGGTGATTCCCGTGATGGAGATGCCGGGCGGTGATGTGGTGCAGGATACGGCGGACATTATCGACGCGGTGGAGGCCGCGACGCCGGATGGGCCGCGCGCGATGCCGGATGGCCCCGTGCAGCGGGTCGTGTCGCGGCTGATGGAGCTTTATGCCGACGAGTGGCTCGTGTTGCCGGCGATGCACTACCGGTGGAACTATAATGAGGACTGGGCCTATGGCGAGTTCGGGCGCATCTCGGCGCCGGACGCGCCGCCGCCAGAGCAATACGCCATCGGCCGCAAGAATGGCGAGCGGTTCAAGGGCGCAGTGGCCATGCTGGGTGTGAGCGAGGAAAACATCCCGGGCGTCGAATCCGCTTATGAGGCCTTCCTGAAGGACATGACGGAGCACTTGCGCCACCACGCTTTCCTTCTCGGCGAGCGGCCGTCTCTGGGCGACTTTGCGCTGAACGGGCCGCTTTATGCGCACCTTCTGCGTGACCCGGAGAGTGGCCGGATCATGGAGCGGCTGGCGCCGAAGGTGGCAGACTATGTGCGCCGCGTGCAGGCGGGCGAGCAGGGCAATGGTGAGGTGTTGGCGGATGATGGCGTGCCGAAGACGCTGGAGCCGATACTCAGTCGTCAGATGAGTGAGCAGATGCCGATGCTGGTGAAGACGGCGGCGCTGTTTGGCGAATGGGCGAAGAGTGTGAAAGCCGGGGCAGATGTGCCGCGCGGGTTTGGCATGGTGGAATTCATGACCGGCGGCTTCGATGGCGACTGCGCGGCGCGGAGCTTCCCGCTCTGGCGCCTGCAGGCGGTGACAGACGAGATTGATGCGATGGATGACAGCGCGAAGATGCGTCTGGCGGCACTGATGGACCGTGTTGGCGGGGCGCCGTTGATGGAGTTTCGTCTGCCGGCGCGACTGGCGCGCAAGGATTTCCGCCTCAGGCTGGCTTAATCCTTGACTGGAAATGACGCGGAGAAGCCCCCTTCGATATAGCCTTCATGGGCTCTGTCGTGAGGGGTGTCGGGTTCTGCGAAATGCGCCAAGGCCGGGAACCGCTTCGCGATGGTCTGGCGCAAAGTGGCTGATAGCGGGTCGCGCATATGGGCAACAAGGGCGAGGGTCCAGGGGGCAAGTACGCTGACCCTGTTACCCTCCGCAATTGCTGCCTCGATGATCCAACGGATCGAAGCTGACTCAATCGGCTCCAGCGATAGCGGGTCATCGCGGTCGAACATGCTATTGCAAAATTGTGTCCGCGACATAGGGCGTGAACTTCAGGTCGTAGCCGTAGGGTTTTTCCTTGGGCGGAGCATCAGGCTCGGTGGCGTAGATATCGATCTTGCCGGCCATCTTGAAGCCGAGATGATTGCTGATTGCGATCATCATTTCGGCGGCTTCTTCGGTGTCCTTGGCCCAGGCCTTCATCGAGAGGACGCATGGGCCGATCTCTGTCTTGAAGTCGGCATTGGCTTCGACGACAGCGCCATCGGCGACCATGGCGAAGTGCTCATAGCGGGTGTCTGTCTGTCCGTAACGGAGCTTTAGTTTCCAGTCCTTGGGGGCTTCGTCGCTCATGACTTCACGGCAATGCAGTCGATCTCAAGGTTGGCGCCCATGGCGAGCGCCGTAACAGCGACAGTTGCGCGGGCGGGCTTGGGATCAGGCAAGGCGGCCTTGTAGGCCTCATTCATCTCGCCGAAATTGTCGATATTGTTGAGGTAGACGGTGCATTTCACGATATTGGAGAGATCGGCACCCTGGCTGGCGAGCGTGCGTTCCATGTTCAGGAAGATCTGCGTCGTTTCCGGGCCGGTGCCGCCCGTGACAAGCTTGCCTGTGGCAGGGTCCGTACCGAGTTCGCCGGAAATGTAGATCGTGTCGCCTGCCGTAACCGACTTGGAGAAAGGCAGCTGCGTGCCACCCATGGCCTGGCTGCCGAAATGGCTGACAGTGGGTTTCGCCCCAAATTCATTGGCTTCGACTGCAACGCAGCCCGTGAGGGCGGCAAGCGCCGCGGCCATCAATGCCCATTTCATCATGTTCGTCTCTCTTTCCATCAGCTGTTGTCCGGTCTGGCGCCGTGATCTGCAAAGGCCTGCATGATCTTCGGGAAGTCAGAAATTTCGGGGAATTCCTCATATGAGAACTCTGCCCCGGTTTGCGCGAAAGGCAAACGGGTGGCCGTGCCGGTTTCCATGATCGGGGCGGCCCAGGCGGCATTATCGAGCATGGTCGACCGGAGATTGACCATGTCCATACCGGCCGGACGCGTGAACAGCCAGGACATACAGTCCGGGCAGTAGAAGTGGCGATGCTCGCCCTTCAGGGCGCCGATCACGGGCTCGCCGCTGGTTACTTCGAACCCTGCGTCCGGCAGGAACATCGAGAGCGAATAGGGGCCGCTCGTCAGTTTCTGGCAGCCGCGGCAATGGCACGCCATGGTGACCATGGGCGGCGCGGAGATTTTCATCTCAACGCCGCCGCACAGGCAGCTGGCCTTCCAGGGGAGGTTCCAGTCCGTCATCGTTTGCCTATCCGCGATGCAGGGCGCAGAGCTTGTTGCCGTCGGGGTCGCGCAGGTAGGCGAGGTAGAGGCGCTGGCCGCCACCTTCACGCCAGCCGGGCGCATCCTCAATGGGCGTGCCGCCAGCAGCGGCGCCGGCCTTGTGCCATGTGTCCGCTTCTTCCGGGGAAGACATCGCGAAGCCGATCGTGCCGCCATTGGCGTGCGTGGCAGGCTGGCCATCGATGGGCGGCGTGACGAGGAAGACGCTGCCATTGTGCAGGTAGACGAGACGGCCCTTGGGATCAGTGATCGCAGGCTTGCCGCCAACCGATGTGAACAGGGCGTCGTAGAAGGTTTTCGATTTTTCGAGGTCGTTGGTGCCGACCGTCATGTGGCTGTACATTTTGAGTTTCCTTCATTCAACTTTTCTATCATTCGAAGACAAGTTTCTTCCGCATCATGTCTGCTTTGGACTTCCATTCGATGGCTGTATGTACCGGGTGTACGTAACGTTAGTAATGCAAATTCAAAAGCGGATCGGAATATTTCCGACATTCCATCTAATTCCAGGCTCCACGACGACGGAAGAAAATGAATGACCATATCTCTATACTCATTCAGCCGTTCCAAATTCCACTTGACCTCATCATCTAGATCAAATGCTTCCACAGCCATGAGGTCATTCTTATCCTGAACGCGCTTTAGTAGCGATGCAGGACTAGCGAGGTACGGTTCGGGCAAAGAATCAAACTGCCCAGAGTTTAGCAATTCAATTGTTTTCTCTCGAACGGTCATACCGCCTTTGAGCTTTTGATCGCTGAGGCAAGCAGATTGTGTTGTATCTCGCTCATCAAGGGCGACAACACACGACATTTGAACGAGATTGTGCGCGGCGATTATAGCCCAAGGAATACTTCGAACGTCCTGTTCCGTCTCAAGAACTTGCGTTTGGGAAAATCGCAAACTGTCTAGAAACAGAGCGTATTGATCAGTCCGATAGTAATCCTCGACACACATCAATAAACCACCACGCTCCTGATGCTCTCGCCCGAATGCATAAGGTCGAAAGCGTCGTTGATTTTCTCGAGGCCCATGACGTGCGTGATCATCGGGTCGATCTGGATCTTGCCGTTCATGTACCAGTCGACGATCTTCGGCACATCTGTGCGGCCCTTGGCGCCGCCGAAGGCCGTGCCGCGCCAGTTGCGGCCGGTGACGAGCTGGAAGGGGCGCGTCGAGATTTCCTTGCCGGCCTCGGCCACGCCGATGATGATCGATGTGCCCCAGCCGCGATGGCAGCATTCGAGCGCCTGGCGCATGACGGTCGTGTTGCCGGTACAGTCGAAGGAATAGTCGGCGCCGCCATCGGTCAGCTCGACGATGTGGGCGACCACGTCCTTGGTGTTCTTTGGATTGACGAAATGCGTCATGCCGAATTTCTCGCCCCATTCCTTCTTGGAGTCGTTGATATCGACGCCGATGATCTTGTCGGCGCCAGCCATGCGGGCGCCCTGCAGCACGTTGAGGCCGATGCCGCCGAGGCCGAACACGACGACATTGTCGCCGACCTGGACCTTGGCCGTGTTGGTGACGGCGCCAACGCCGGTGGTGACGCCGCAGCCGACATAGCAGGCCTTGTCGAAAGGCGCGTCTGTACGGATTTTCGCGACAGCGATCTCGGGCAGGACGGTGAAGTTCGAGAAGGTGGAGCAGCCCATGTAATGGTAGATGGTCTGGCCCTTGTAGGAAAAGCGGCTGGTGCCGTCCGGCATCAGGCCCTTGCCCTGTGTTGCGCGGATGGCGGTGCAGAGGTTTGTCTTGCCGGAGAGGCAGCTTTTGCACTGGCGGCATTCCGGCGTGTAAAGCGGGATAACGTGGTCGCCGGGCTTCACACTGGTGACGCCTGCGCCAACCTCGCGCACGATGCCTGCGCCTTCATGGCCGAGTACGCTGGGGAAGAGGCCTTCAGAGTCGAGGCCGTCGAGCGTGTAGGCGTCTGTGTGGCAGATGCCGGTGGCCATGATTTCGACGAGGACTTCGCCCGCCTTCGGGCCTTCCAGGTCCAGCTCGACGATTTCGAGCGGTTTCTTGGCTTCAAAGGCAACGGCGGCGCGGGTTTTCATGGGGCAGTCTCCGGATATTGTGTTGCCCTTACGTAGACCGGCTAGGCCCGATGATCCACACCTTGCGGGCGGTTGAATGCGTTTCGGGGCCCAAATTTATCGTTTGCCTGATGGCGTGTGACGTGAATCCGGCATTACCGCCTGCCGGGATCGCTCCCCCCGTATTAGAGACTTGCAAAAATGGGGAATTTGGCTCGATAAACATCTCTGATGGAAGAAAGCTGACGGGCCTGTGGCCAGAATAAATTGGGGTGGGCGTATGACAAAGATATTGCTGTGGGCGGTCGGGCTCGTTGTCGCCGTTCTGGCAGGCACCTATTGGTGGGCTGGCAAGGACCTGAAGGCGATGGATGCGGCTGCGCGCGCCGAGGCGCCGGGCGAGTTCCTGCAGGTGACAGACGGCCAGCTGCATTATCAGGCGCGCGGGCCCGACGACGGCAATGTGATCGTGATGGTGCATGGCTTTTCGACACCGGCCTTCATTTTCGAGCAGAATGCCACCGCACTGGTCGAGGCGGGGTTCCGCGTCGTCCAGTACGATCATTTCGGGCGCGGCTGGTCTGACCGGCCCGACGGGCCTTATGACGAAGACTTCTACGACCGGGAACTGATGGACGTGCTCGATGGCCTTGGGCTGGTCGAGCCTGTTGGCCTGGTCGGCCTGTCCATGGGCGGGCCGATCGTGATGGCCTTTGCCGGGCGCCACCCGGAGCGCGTATCGCGCGTCTTTCTGTTCGTGCCCGCCGGGCTGGATGTTGAGGGCGATAGCGGCGTGGCGGCGGCGCTGGTCAAGTTGCCGGTCGTCGGCGACTGGATCTGGCACGTGTTCGGTCGCGGCATCCTGCTGGGCGATCCGCAATATGACGAGAGCGCGCTGGGACCGGACAACCGCCTGCAGGGCGATGTCACGCGCCAGATGGGTTATCGCGGCTATGGCAAGGCGCTGCTGTCGACGCTGCGCAACTTTCCTATGTCGAACCGGGAAATCCTGTTCAGCGCTGTTGCGGAGAAAACCGAAACGCCCGTGATGGCCGTGTTCGGAGGTGAGGACCAAACCGTCGCCATAGCGAGTGCGGCAGAGCTGGTTGCGCTGATCCCCCGTGCGCAGGTCCGGATCATTGAAGGTGGCACGCACGGGCTGAACTATCAGCGCCACGATGAGGTCAATCCGATGCTGGTGGAATGGTTCTCGCCGGCAGTGGCTGACTAGTCCTCGACGCGGGCGGCGCCATCTTCCACGCGGACACGCTGGGCCCTGTCGCCGAAAGCCTCAAACAGGAAACGTTCTGTGCCGGTGAGCCAGGCCTGACCGCCGAGGGCGCCGAGTTCCTCGTAGAGCGCGGCGCGGCGATCGGGGTCGAGGTGGGCTGCGGCTTCATCGAGCAGAAGGAGCGGCGCGGGGCCATCGCCATCCGCGCGCAGGGCGCCCGCAGAGGCGAGGATCAGGCCGATGAGCAGCGCCTTCTGCTGGCCGGTTGATGCGTCGCGGGCGGGCGCGCCTGTGGGGCGGTGAATGACCACGAGGTCTGAGCGGTGCGGGCCGTCGATTGTGCGGCCGGCGGCAATGTCGCGGCGACGCGTCGTACGGAAGGTTTCGGCGAGGGTTTCGAAGATGGATTTGAAGTCGTCGCCCTGAAGAGCCGCCTGTTCGGCGTCGCCTTCGAGCGTGAGGTCCGCTTTGGGAAAATGGCCGTCCGGGCGTAGTTCGATGGCGACCTGTAGTGCTTCCAGCACATGGGCCCGGTTGATGGCCATCTCGGCGCCGGCTTCAGCCATGCGGGCCTCGATGGCATCGGCCCAGGCCGGGTCGACATGGCCGCGTTCGAGCAGCGCGTTGCGCTCGCGCATGGCCTGTTCATAGCGGCTGGCGGCGCGGCCATGGGTGGGAATATGGGCCATGACCTGACGGTCGAGGAAACGGCGCCGGTCGGACGCGCCCCCGCGGAACACGCCGTCCATGGAGGGCGTGAGCCAGACGATGCGGATAAGGTCAGCCAGGTCTGATGCGGTCGCGGAGGCGCCATCGATGCGCACGTTACGCTTGGCGCCCGAGCCGGTTTCGAGCGCCACGCCGATCTTCTGGTCATTGTCGAGCGTGGCGGCGACGGTCCAGCTGCCCGGGGCATCCTTGCGCATCATTTCCGGAAGCGTCGCGGAGCGTAGGCCGCGCCCCGGGCCGAGCTGGCTGACGGCTTCGAGCAGGTTCGTCTTGCCCGCGCCATTGGCACCAAACAGGCAGACATGGCGTCCGTCGAGCGGCAGTGACAGAGACGCGTAATTGCGGAAGTCAGTCAGGGAGAGGCGAGTTAGCGCGGTCATGGCTTTCCGGCAGGCCGCAGGCTCATGCCGTGGTCAGGCCATGGCCGCCAATCGGTGCC
Source organism: Hyphomonas oceanitis SCH89 (assembly GCF_000685295.1). Lineage (GTDB taxonomy): Bacteria > Pseudomonadota > Alphaproteobacteria > Caulobacterales > Hyphomonadaceae > Hyphomonas > Hyphomonas oceanitis. Next base: position 61,825 of record NZ_ARYL01000004.1, on the reverse strand, counting down.
GTTTGGGCAATCTGCTCCATGCCCGCAATCAGCGGGCGGCCTTCCTGTATGGCAGCCTGGACTGAGGGCAGCGTGAGGCTGTTCTTGTGGCTGTCGGCATTGTCCCAGACTTCGGTGATCCAGAGCGCGTTGGCGTCAGCGGGATCGTTCGCAACGATGTAGCTGAGGCAGCCCGGCATATCGCGCAGGCCCTTCAGCAGGATGGCCGACAAACGGTCCCTGTCGCCATCCGTAGAGGTGAACTTGCCGATCAGACCATACATCGTTTTGCTCCGTATCTCTGTTGAGGCGCAGGCCCCGAGGCTGGCGACCGCTGCAGCGCCGAGCATGAACTGGCGGCGATGCAGGGCAATGATCAAGGCTCTAGACGCGAAGTGGCATCAGCACGTAGCGCGCGGAATCGTCTGACGGATCAAGCACGAGCGCAGGCGATGCCGGGTCGTTGAACATGAACTCGGCCGTGTCGGCCTCGATCTGGCCGGCAATGTCGAGCAGATATTTCGCGTTGAACCCGATCTCCATGGCGTCGGAGCTGTACTCGGCTTCGATTTCCTCGGTACCGGCGCCGGTTTCGGCATGGTTGACCGCGAGGGTCAGCTTGCCTTCAGACAGGGACAGCTTCACCGAGCGCGAGCGCTCTGCCGAGACGGTCGAGACACGGTCGACGGCGGCTTCGAAGGACTTGTTGTCGACGACGAGCTTCTTGTCATTACCCTTTGGAATGACGCGGGCATAATCCGGGAAGGAGCCGTCGATCAGTTTCGACGTCAGCACGGCGCGGCCTGCGCGCACGACGATCTTGGTGTCGGACACTTCGATGTCGATATCGCCATCGGTGGCGTCGATCAGGCGGCGCGCTTCAGCCACGGCTTTGCGGGGCACGATAACGCCTTCGAGCGTTTCAGCGCCCTTGGGGGCCGGGATCTCGGCCAGGGCGAGGCGGTGGCCATCGGTGGCGACCGTACGTAGCACAGCGTCACCATCGTCATTCTTGGCGCCGTGCAGGTAGACGCCGTTCAGATAGTAGCGGGTCTCCTCGGTGGAGATCGCAAAACGCGTCTTGTCGATCAGGCGGGCAAAATCCTTTGCGTCGACGGAAAAGGCCGTCGCGCCGTCATCGCCGCTCATGGTCTGGAAGTCGGAGGCGGGCAGGGTTGGCAGCTCGAAGTGCGAGCGGCCTGCGCGGATCGTGAGGCGCTGGTTGTCGGCTTGCGTTTCGAGCTCGACCTCGGCGCCAGCGGGCAGCTTGCGGATCACGTCGAACAGTGTGCCGGCGGGGGCAGTAACAGCGCCTTCGTGGGAGACCTTGGCATCAGCGCTGTCGACGGCCTCGATATCGAGATCGGTCGCGGTGAGCTTCAGTTCGCCCTTGGCGGCCTGAAGCAGCACGTTGGAGAGGATCGGAATGGTGTTGCGGCGTTCGACAACGTTCTGCACATGCGAAAGGGCATTGAGGAGATCGCTGCGTTCAATCGTTAGCTTCATCTGTTGGTCCGTCCATCACGGGCGCCGGATCGCGCCTGTCTGCCTTGCTTGTTTCAATAGGGCTGGTTCGTTCCAGTCGGGCAGGTAGCCCGTGGTAGAATCAGCCCGCCCTCCGGTGGAGAGCGGGCTAAGAACACTTAAACAATCGGGCGGAAAAGCCAAGCGCCGATGCAGAATTGCGCGAGGGCAACCTGGGGGAGCTAGTTTACGCCTGCCGCCTGGAGTTCGAAAATGGTCTCGGAGACGCGGGCAATGTCGCCCGCGAGTTCGGGATCAGATGCAATATTCTTGGACACTTTGCGGTGGGCGTAGAGGATCGTCGTGTGATCCCGCTTGCCGAAGCTGTGACCGATCTGGGGCAGGGACTTGCCGGTTTTCTCGCGGCAAAGATACATCGCGACCTGACGGGGATAGACAACCGCGCGGGCCTTGCAGGGGCTTTCCAGGTCGCTCTTCGAAATTCCGAAGACTTTCATCGTGGCACGTTTCACCAATTCGATTGTCGGCACTTTCACTTCTCCCTGATGGCGGCGGATGACGCGGTCGAGCATTTCCATGGTCGGCGCACGCTCACCGAAGCCGGCTTCGGTGTAGAGGCTCCAGATGGCGCCGGTGAGTTCACGGCCCGGGCCACGGATGCCTGCATTGATACGAGCGATCATCTCGTCCGTCAGGACGAAGCTCGGGTGACCGGCTTCGATATGTGCTGCGAGGCGCACGAGGATCTCGCGGCGCATGCCGGCATCAGGCAGGCCGACCTCGACAGCGATCGAGCCCTTGAGTTCAGCCCGCATGCGCGGACCAAAGCCGGTGACGTCACCGGGGGCTTCGTCGCCTGCCAAAACCACGAGGCCGCCATTGCCGGTGACTTCACGGATGTTCTGGTAAAGCTCGGTTTCCGTGCCGGGCTTGCCGGCGATGCGGTGCAGGTCGTCGATCAAGAGGAGGGTGGCGGAGCGCAGGCGCTTCTTCAGGGCGCTCGTGTCTTTCACCTTCACGCCATCATGATAGGCCGACATGAATTCCTCGGCCGTCAGGTAGACGACGACGCGCTCAGGATCATGGGCTTCGACCTCGTTCTTGAGGGCATAGAGGATGTGCGTCTTGCCGGTGCCCTGACGCCCATAGATGAGCGCCGTCGACGTGCCGACTGTCTGGCCCAGCGCGATGCGCTGTGCGAGCTGTACGGCGATCTCGTTGGACTCGCCGGTGACAAGTGTGCCGAACGTCATGTCTGGCGCGCCCGTGGCCGTCGGTGCAACCGTCGTCTTGCTGCCATCACTGCCATTGCCGCCGGATGCAGCAGCCGCTGTGGGCTGTGGCGCAGGTTCAGGTGCAACGTCGGCCCAGGGGTCAGATACCAGTTCGCGCACTTCTGCGCGGGCATTGCGCCAGCATTCCAGACGGATGCCACGGCGTGCCGGATCAAAGTCGCGCCAGGTGCGCTGGATAAGACGCTTGTGTTCAGCCAGCACGCGATCATAGGCAAGCGGATCGCGCGCCGCGATCACCATCTCGCCGTCAACCTCTGCGATCAGCCGCAGGTCTTCGATCCAGCGATCGTAGTCGGTTGCGTTCAAGACGGTCGCGAGCTTCGCCCGTACCTGCTTCCAGATCGACTGGCCGGGGATATTGCTGCCTTTTTCCGCGCCCGAAAACTCTACGCTATGCTCAGAATCAAAAAGTGTATTTCGGTCCATCGCCGAGCCCCATTTTCTTGTTATGTTTCGTCCTGACCAGCAGGCACGCAACTCTCCCTCCAGATTAAATCTGGGCCCCGTAAATACTCCGTGCAGGGAGAGTTTTTTGCTGGTATCCACAAGGTAACTTCCAGCGGTTTTACTGACAAGTGTTACTTTTCTGCGATCACGGGAAATGGCCAGTTGACTCTTTCGGCATGTAATCAAAAGGCCATCAAAATCAGCCGCTTACCCCTGTGCATTTTTTTGTGAGTGAGTCGTTCGGCGCAATTGTTCGCGAATGTTCTGTCAACACCACCTACACGATATTGGCTGTGAAATTCGGGGCTTTTCTGAAGTAAATTTTTGCACAAGTTGCAAAGGCGTCAAACACGCAGAGCTGATGCCGTCGGCCGCCTGAAAATGCAGGAGTGGCTCCCGGAAAAGCATGCATCAAGCAGATCATAACCGATCATTCATGGCGAGCTGATTATTCTGAATTCGAGGCAATAAAAAACCCGCCAAGCGCGAACCGGGCGGGTTTCAAATTCTTGTACCGGACATTTGTCCGGAAGGCCTTAGGCCATCGCGCTGACGCGGGCCGAGAGGCGCGAGACTTTACGCGAAGATGTATTCTTGTGCATCACGCCCTTGGTGACGGCGCGCATCAGCTCGGGTTGTGCAACGCGCAGGGCATCCTGTGCAGCTGTCTTGTCGCCTGCAGCGATGGCTTCCTCGACCTTGCGAACATAGGTGCGCACACGCGAGCGGCGCGCCTTGTTGACTTCGGTACGAGCCGCAATCTTGCGGACCATCTTCTTGGCGGAACGGGTATTTGCCATATCTAACTCCTGAAGCCGGGGGGAAACCTCCCTCAAGCTGAAGGCGGGGGCATACATAAACGGTGCGAAGGCGTCAACTGGGATGCTGACAGAAAACTGAGCGGACGGCCCGCTTCTATTCAGTTTCCGGCTGCTCGTCGGCCACCTCGCTGGCGGCGCTGAGGCGATCCTGTAGCACAGGGTTGCCTTCCAAGCCCAGTTCCCGGGCTGAAAACACCACGAGGCCCCCGGATTTACTGAGCATCGAGACAATGTTTTGCCGCGTCTGCATTTCCATGAGGCTAAGCAGGGTTGCGATCTGCTCAGGACTGCGGTCGCGGAACTGGTCGAGCAATTTATCGAGGTCAGTGCCAAGGAATTGCATGGCGCCGGGTGTTTCACTGGTGTGGGCGGGGCTTTCGCCCCGAGAGGCGGCGAGGGCGACGCGCTGGGGAGAGTCGGGGGCGGTATCAGCACCGTCTGCGGACGTGACGGGCATGGCGGCGGTCGCCCCCATATCAGGCGCGATGACGACTTCACTGGGGAGCGCTGCGCCATCACGGTAGGAGAAACGGGCTTCAAACACCGTAATGCCCAGCGGAACGCCCAAAGCGTCGGTGCCTGTTTCGATGCCGGCCAGTTCTTCCGTGACCTCGCTTTCAATCTTGTGATGGCTTTCGCGCAGCTGCTCATCCTTGCGTCGGCCGATGGCGCCGGAAAAGGCGGACCGGATGCGCCGTTCGAACTGGTCGCCGAAGTCGCCAAGCCGGGCGAGATCTGTCACGCGGGCGGGGGCGACGCCGAAGCTGACGGAGGGGGTGACGGTCACAGTGTGCCCGTCATTGGTGATGGCGGTGAAAGGGAAGGGCGTGGTTGTGTGGATGCGAAGGGAAATGGCGCCGCTATCAGTGACCAGCCGGTCGTGTGAGAGCGCGTTGAACCGTGGGTCGTAAACCGGGAAGCGCAATTGCTTGCGGTTCTGGAACTGCACGATGCGCGGATCTTCAGGCTTGATCTTCATGTCGGCCGTCAGGGCCTGGATGCGCCCGTCAGTGTTTCGGATTAGATAGGTTTCGTCATCGCCGGGAACCAGGCTCGGTACACGCGTCCTGTAGAGGAAGGCGGCCACGACACTGCCGACGACAAGCAGGGCCACCAGTACACTGATGATCAGTCCCGTTGATACTGCATCCACATCAGCCATAGGTTTGTCCCCCGCTGTAGAGCCGCCCCGTCCCCTGGGCACCCACACGGTAACACAATCCTGTCCGAATAGAGAATAGTTGGGCTCAGTAAGCCCGTTTACCGGTCCTTGAAGTGGGCAGAGCGCTTTTCGACATAAGCGGCCATGCCTTCCTTCTGGTCCTCGGTTGCGAAGAGGGACTGGAACAGGCGGCGTTCGAAACGGATGCCCTGCGACATGGGCGTTTCGTAGGCGGCGTTGATGGCCTCTTTCGTCATCATTGCTGCAGCACGCGGCATTGCGGCAATCGTGCGGGCCATCTCTTTGACGGTGTCCATCAGGTCGTCAGCCGGGACAATGCGCGCCACCAGACCACAGCGTTCAGCCTCGGCGGCTTCCATCATCCGGCCGGTGAGGCAGAGTTCCATGGCTTTGGACTTGCCTATAAAACGTGCAAGTCGCTGCGTGCCGCCGGCGCCGGGCATGACGCCAAGGCGAATCTCGGGCTGCCCAAAGCGGGCTGTGTCGGCCGCAATCACGATGTCGCACATCATGGCCAGCTCGCAGCCGCCGCCGACGGCATAGCCGCTGACGGCCGCAATAATTGGCTTGCGGGCGCTGGAGGTGCGTTCCCAGTTACGGGTGATCAGGTCTTCATAATAGGCGGCCGGATAGTCCTGTTCCATGATTTCACGGACGTCGGCACCACCGGAAAAGGCTTTGCGCGATCCGGTCAGCACGATGCAGCCAATATCCTTGTCGGCTTCGACGCGGTTAATCGCGTGGGTTAGCTCGGTCATCATCTCATCGTTCAGGGCGTTGAGGTGGTCCGGGCGGTTAAGTGTAATGACGGCGACGCCTGTTTCGGCATCAAACTCGGTCAGCAGGGTCTTGTACGACATAGGGCGACAGGTCCTTCTTGCGGCCGGATGATCCGACCATCGGCGCTGGCGTTTTGCTCGCAGCGGCCGGTTTGGTTTATTTGGGGGTACGTAACATGCCCGGATCATCATGTCCGGCTGGGGTTGAGGCGACTAACGACTCTCGTGTTGCGACCGCGATCAGGAGCGGACGCGGGCGCTATAGCCTGAAAAAAGGGGGCTTGTCACCCTTTTGCCTCAATTGTCGATGTCGAAGGTCATTCCGGCATGGGACTGCAGGCGGCCGACAAGGCTGAGGCCCATGGCGGCGGCGGGGGTGTAAATACCGCCCGAAAGGTCTGCGCAATCCTTCACGAGGCAGAGCGCGGCCTCGGAGATAATCTTGGAGGTCGAGCCGTAGCCCGGATCCTTATCGCCGGTCACTGTGGCGCGCAGGCGATCGCCGTCGCTTGTGATGCCGAGGAGGGCAAAATCATAGAGTCCGGCCTCGCGTTCTTCCTTCGAAGGGCCTTCGCCGGGCTTGGGGCCGTCTTCGCCGCCCATGGAATCGCTGCTGGCGACCGCTTCAGCGGCCGCTTTGCCGGTTTCGCCGGGGCCGGTGAGCATCATCTCGTCATAAACGAAGTCTTCGCCATAGGGGTGTCCCATCAGCGCGTTTGAGCGGTGGATGTTTTTCGTATTGATAGGCGCCATGATGAAGGGGGCGGCCCAGGCGCCGAAATCTTCGTCTTCCAGCACTTTCATACCGTGGGGCTGGTCAGGGCCGACAAAGCCGCCTGTCAGCGAGAAGGGATTACGCAGAACGGCCATGACTTCCGGCTCGCGCATGGCGCGGGCCATGGTCTCGCGGCCCGACGCCGCCGTTCCGCCCGAGAAGGTGCCCTTCATCTTGCGCATGCGTCCCTTCACGCGAACGGCCGGTTTGCCGAACTTGCGCATGGACTCGTTCTGCAGGAACAGGACGCCGAGGTCGAAGGGGATGGAGTCAAAGCCGCAGGAGAAGACGATGCGCGCCCCGCTCTTCTTCGCCTTGTCCTGATAGGCGGCGATCATGTCGTGCATCCAGGCGACTTCGCCTGAGAGGTCGACATAATCGGTGCCATTGGCGGCGCAGGCTTCGACGAGGGGTGTGCCATAGAGCTGGTAGGGGCCGACCGTGGTGAGGACGCATTTGGTGGATTTCACCATGTCCTCGAGGGATTTCGGGTCGGAAGCGTCCGCGACGATCAGCTCGACTGACTTCGGGATGCCCATTTCGTCGCGCACGGTCTTGAGCTTCTCGAGTGAGCGTCCGGCCATGGCCCAGGTGACGTCATTGCCGACGCCATAGGTGTCATTCATGTATTCGGCGACAAGGCGACCGGTGAAACCCGTCGCGCCATAGATGACGACATCGAACTCTGCGGATGGGTTCATGGGGCGGCCTCCAGCTTCCTGTTTCTTATGGTCTAACGAATCGAGGCGAGATTGACAGGGCTAGTTGACAAATCAAGCATTTGTATATACATATGTATTTCCAAGAAAAACCCAGGAGAGCAACCGTGCGCATTTTAAATTACGCGTCCATTCAAAATAGGAATCCTGGATATGAAAGGTTCGTTCCCATCGGAACCCCATCACGGAAACATAGATTGGGATGAAAAGGACAACGAGAAAAACAGACGAAAATACAGGATAGCATTTGAGGATATCCAGTCTGGCTTTGCCAAGCCGCATGTTCGGCTGGAGCTGCATGGGCCTGAAGATTTCATCTCCCTGATAGAAGTACAGGGAGTTGTCTTCGAAGCCCGGTGCAGGTTTGATCTTCATCTCATCATTTTCGCTGTGGACGTTGCAACACATGATGCCAAAACCACATTCTACAAAACTTTATCTCAATCCGATTAAAGACCGCGCTTCTGCGGGCAAGACGGATTTCAAGAAGCTTGGCGCCATGACGGATGCCGAGATCCGCGCGCGTCGCGGCGACGATCCGCACTTTCCGGAAATCGACTGGGCTGAGGCGGATGTCCAGCTTGTCGAACCGGTCGTGAAAAAACCTGTATCCATTCGCCTCGACAGTGATGTGATCGATTTCTTCAAGGATGCCGGCAAGGGATACCAGACGCGGATCAACCAGATTTTGCGCTCCTATATGGAGCACCAGCAGAAGACGGGCTGAGGCGCGGCATCAATACCTCTGCCAATCCCGGCAAAACCGCCTATATCAGTCGCATGACCGATACGCCTGACGCGCCCGATCCGGAACGCAACCGATTGAGCGGGCGCCTTGTCCGCACTGCGCGCGTGGGCGCAAACCTTTCCGGCGCTGGCATCAGCTTTGCCGCCAATTCCCTGTTTGGGGGCGATCAGAGCGATGAGCGGATCGCCAAGGCGCTTGCCGCGGCGCTGGGCAAGTCCAAAGGACCCCTCATGAAGGTCGCCCAGATGGTGTCGACCATTCCGGATTTCCTGCCGGCCGAATATGCCGCCGAACTCAGCCAGTTGCAGGCCGAGGCGCCCGCCATGGGCTGGCCCTTCGTGAAACGCCGGATGCGCGGCGAACTTGGGCCCGGCTGGGACGATCGATTTGCGGCGTTCGAGAAAGAGGCCTCGCATGCGGCCTCGCTGGGCCAAGTGCATCAGGCGACGCTGCATGATGGCCGCCGGGTTGCCTGCAAGCTGCAATATCCGGACATGTCGAGCGCCGTGGAATCGGATGTCGGCCAGCTGAAGGCCATGCTGGGCCTGTTCAAGCGGATGGATGGCTCGATCGACCTGACAGAGATGGTGGGCGAAGTGACCGACCGCTTGCGTGAGGAACTCGATTATGCCCGTGAGGCCAAGCATATGTCGCTCTATGCGCGCATGTTGGCGGACAAGGATTTCGTACAGGTGCCGGAGCCTGTGCCGGACCTGTCGACGGATCGCCTGCTTACGATGACATGGCTGGATGGTGAGAGGCTCGGCGCCTTTGAAGACGCGCCGCAAGAGACACGTAACCATATCGCCGAGATGCTGTTCTGGACCTGGTGGGGCCCGTTCAACAGCCATGCCGTGATCCATGGCGATCCGCATCTAGGGAACTACCAAGTGACCGGTGGCGGAACGGGCATCAACCTGCTGGACTTCGGCTGCATCCGCATATTCCCGCCGACCTTCGTGGAGGGCGTGGTGGACCTTTACAGAGCCATGTTGCGCGACGATTTCGACGCGGCCTATGCCGCCTATGAGAAATGGGGCTTCCAGAACCTGTCGCGGGAATTGGTCGAAGTGCTGAATATCTGGGCGCGCTTCATCTATGGACCGCTGCTCGACGACCGGGTGCGCACCGTGGCGGACGGCGTCACGGCGGGCGAGTATGGCCGCAAGGAAGCCTTTCAGGTGCGCAAGCTGCTGAAGGAAAAAGGGCCGGTGAAAATCCCGCGTGAGTTCGTCTTCATGGACCGCGCAGCCATCGGGCTTGGCGCGGCCTATCTGCGCCTCAAGGCGGAAGTGAACTACCACCGCCTGTTCGAGGAGAGCCTTGAAGGCTTTGACGTTAAAGCCGTTGCGGAGCGGCAGGCGGCGGCGCTGAAGGCGGTCGGCCTGTAAACGGGCTAGCGCTGGCGACCGGACGGCGCTATCCCGCATTCATGACCGACGATTTTACCAGAAGCCAGACATTCGACATTCCGGCCGGCTATAATGAGCTGCCCTGGCACCGGGGCTTTGGCCGCCAGGTTGGGCCTTTATTCGAGAAGCGGGATGCCGGCGGCCTGACGCGGGCTTTCCGTGTCGAGGAACATCATACGAATGGCATGATGAATGCCCATGGCGGGATGCTCATGACCTTTGCCGACATGGCGTGGGGCGGGGCTGTCGAGAAGGACGAAGACACGTGGTGGGTGACCATTCGCCTGATGTGCGATTTCCTGTCTGGCGCCAACCTCGGCAGCTTTATTGAGGGTAAGGGCGAGGTTGTTGGCGTTGCCGACGACATCATCACGGTCGAGGGCCGCATCTGGACGGGCGACAAGCTGCTGATGCGGGGCACGGGTATTTTCAAGCTGATCCCGCGTCGGGACGGCGCGCCCGGGCGTGGCTGACAGGTTGACTTTCGGCCGGGCCGTCAGTATCCGCCTCCCCAATGAACACTGCACTGCACCACCACCACCACGCGTGACGCGCCACTGAGGCGCGAACCGGTTCGGCTGCGCCTCCTGCAAGTGTTCATCTCCCAGAACCAGACCAGATGAGGCAAGCTGCGGCAGGGTCGCGCTTCTGCAACGTGTTGCCTTCCCATCCAGACCGTCTCCGTCTATGCGGAGCGCGGCGGTAAACAGGACCTGATAGATATGAGCGACAAGGACACCCAGCCTCTCACCGGCAAGGATCTTGCCCGCAAGCCACGCGGCTTTCCCGACAAGCGCGAGGGCCTCATCCATGCACAGGCGAAACTGGTGGAGACGGTCACTGGCGTCTATCGCAAATGGGGCTTTGAGGCGCTGGAGACGGGCGCGTTCGAATATGCCGATGCGCTCGGCAAATTCCTGCCGGATGATGATCGGCCCAATGCAGGTGTGTTCGCCATTCAGGACGATGACGAGCAGTGGATGTCGCTGCGTTATGATCTTACGGCGCCCCTTGCGCGGTTCATCGCCGAGGCAGGCCAGACCGTTGGCAGACCATTCCGCAGGTATGCTGCGGGCCCTGTGTGGCGCAATGAGAAGCCTGGCCCCGGCCGCTTTCGTGAATTCTGGCAGTGTGATGCTGATACGGTTGGCGCGCCCGGTTTTCATGCCGATGCCGAGATGATCGCCATGGGCGCCGAAGCCCTGCGTGCGGTTGGCATGGAGACGGGCGAGTTCGTGATCCGCGTGAACACGCGGCGGCTACTGAATGGCGTTCTCGAGAGTGTTGGGGCGGCATCGGCGGATACGCGCCTCGCCATCCTGAGGGCGCTGGACAAGCTGGACCGGTTGGGCGCATCCGGTGTCGCCGACCTGCTTGGCAAGGGCCGGTTGGATGACAGCGGCGACTTTACCAAAGGCGCCGGGCTTGGTGATGCGGAGGTGAAGGCTGTTCTGGCATTTGCCGAAGCGGGCGCGAAAACGCGGGCCGAGACGCTGGCGAACCTTTCGAAAGCGGCCGGCAATAGTGAGGAAGGCAAGGCTGGCCTCGCTGAGCTGGAGGCGATTGCCGTGGCGCTGGAAGCGCTCGGCGCGCCGGAAGGTGATGTCGTGATCGATCCGTCGGTTGTGCGCGGGCTCGAATATTATACCGGGCCGGTTTACGAGGCGGAGCTGTTGCGCGAAGTGACGGGCGAGGATGGCAAGACCTATCGTATCGGCTCGATCGGTGGCGGCGGGCGTTATGATGATCTTGTGGCTCGGTTCACTGGCGAGACGGTGCCTGCGACGGGTTTCTCGGTTGGCATCTCGCGTCTGGCCTCTGCGCTGGCGATCATGGGCGAGACGGTGAAGCTGGATGGTCCGGTTGTCGTGCTCAACCTCGACAAGGACAGCCCGGCTGTGGCGCTTGAGATTGCGACGCTTCTGCGCCGGGCAGGCCTGAGGGCGGAAGCCTATATGGGCGGCTCCGGCATGAAGGGTCAGATGAAATATGCTGACCGTCGCGGCGCGCCTGCCGTGGTCATGGTTGGCAGCAATGAAATCGAAGCGGGAACCGTGACGATCAAGGATCTCGAAATGGGCGCCCTGAAAGCCAAGGCGATCCAGTCCAACGAGGAATACCGCGAAGCGCGCCCAGGACAGATTGAAGTGCCGCGCGGCGAGATGGTGGAAGCTGTACGGCGGATCGTCGAGGCGCAGGGATGACCCCGGAACAGATTGTCGAAGCGGCGAGCGCGGTCTTCGCGCAGACCGGCGCGCGGCCGGTGGACCCGGCCTATGTGCTGGCCTCGGACATTCCGCTGGAATTGTCGGGCGAAGCTGTGCGGGCGCGGCTCTGCGTGTTCACCGATCATCGCGGCAACGAGATGGTCATGCGGCCGGACCTGACCCTGCCTGTCGCAGGGATGGAAGCCGAGAGGCTTGCATCAGGCCGAAATGGGCCAGAGGCCTATACCTACGCGGCGCGCGCTTTCCGACTGCCGGCATCGCCGGACGATCCGATGGAATTCACGCAAGTTGGGTTTGAACGGTTTGGCCGCGAGTCCAGCCCGGACGAGGATGCGGATGCATTCGCCCTTGTGCAGGCGGCTGTCGCGGCTTGCGGTATTGATAACTGGCGCATGGTGATGGGCGACCTCTCCGTGTTTCCGGCTTTCGTCGATGCGCTTGGCCTGCACGGCGTTACTGCCAGCCTGCTGAAACGCGCCTTTCGTCAGGAAGGTGGCGTGGCTGAGTTGCTGGCCGGGGCACCGTCTGCGCCTGAGGTAGATCTCGCGCATCAATTGTCGGCATCTGCGCCGGAGGCGGCTGCACTTGCCTTTCTCGATGCCCTGCGTGAGCGGTCCATCCCCATGATCGGGACACGCTCCGTTACGGAGATCATCGAGGGCCTGAAGGCCAAGGCTGCGGCGGCGGATGCCGGCGGTGTGCCGGAAGATGCCCGAAAGGTGCTTGGCGCTCTTGCCGGCGTCAATTGCAGCGCGCCGGAAACGGCAGAGGCGCTCTCCGGCATTGCGCGGGCTCATGGCTTGCGCGGCCTGGATAGCGTGATCGAACGCGTGACACGCCGGGTAGAGGCGATCATCGACGCTGTTCCCCGTGTTGCAGAGGCCGGAAGGTTCCGCTCGGGATTTGGCCGGCGGTTCACCTATTATGATGGCTTCGTCTTCGAGACCTATGCCGGTGGCCTCGGCGAACGCCAGCCGATCGCGACCGGCGGGCGCTATGACGGGCTGATCGCGGGCCTCTCCGGCGGTCGTGCACGGGCGTCGGGTATTGGCGGTGTGGTGCGTCCTGACCGGGTCATCCGTGCACGGGAGAGTGTGGCATGAGCAAGCTGTCTTTCGCGATACCGTCCAAGGGACGGCTCAAGGAGCAGACCGAGCAGTGGCTGGCCGAGCTCGGGTTTCCTGTCAGCCAGATTGGCGGCGAGCGTGGCTATCAGGCAGAAATTGCCGGGCTGGGCGACGTGGAAATGCGGCTGCTGTCAGCGAGCGAGATTGCGCGCGGCCTGATCGAGGGCAGCCTGCATATCGGCGTGACGGGTGAAGACCTGCTGCACGATTTCGCGCCTGATGGCGCATCCGAATTTCGCATTGTACGCCAGCTCGGCTTTGGGGGCGCGGATGTGATCGTGGCCGTGCCGCAGGCCTGGCTCGACGTGGATACAATGGCCGACCTTGAGGCGGCAGGCGCCGCCTTCCGCAAGCTGCATCATCGCCGTCTGCGCGTGGCGACCAAGTACATGCGTCTGACGCGGCGGTTTTTTGCAGCCAAGTCAGTGGGCGAATACAGGCTTGTCGAGAGTGCCGGGGCAACTGAAGCCGCGCCGACCACGGGCGCAGCGGACGTGATTGTCGACATCACTTCGACCGGGGCGACCCTGAAAGCCAATGGCCTGAAGATTCTTGACGATGGAATCATTCTTAAGAGCCAAGCCTCGCTTGCCTTGTCTCCAGCGGCGGACTGGAGCGACGAGGCGCAGGCGTCCTGCTTGAAGCTGCTGGAACGGATCCAGCCAGATGCAAGTGCGGGCGCAAAAAATTTGTTGAACACATTCTTGACACATGTGTGAAACTGGTGACCTATGAGCAGGCAAGTTTCTGGGAGGAAACGCTGCAAACGGTGGAGAGGCGCGAGACCCGGTTTCAGGTCTTGCGCCTCTTTCCGTTTTGGAGATGTGTTGAGGTATTGAAGTCCTCCGCATGCCAGGGGAGCAAGCAGATTAGAGAAGGCCGAGACGAACCGTAACGACGGCTCAGGTGAGGTAGGGGGCGTTTTGGACATCGCTTCCGATCCGCCTCGTCTTCCTGATTAGCAATATCGTATTATCGATAAACGTCAATCATTATTATCGTTTTTCGATTAATCTTTTGTAATTGTGATGAGCGTGGCGCCGTGCCCGCCTTCCGGAATAATCCGGATGATCCGTGTGGTGCCATCAGGTGTAGCGGTTTCCGTGATCGTATGCGCGCGTGCGACAATCTCCAAAAGGTCCAGCTCTGCATCGCGATTATGAACGATCGTTCTAAGCGTGGACACTGCGGGGCGGGGCTCGGATTCGTTTGCTGCATCCAAGGGAGATGTCAGGGATTCCGTCTCTGTCTTGCGCCCATCACGACCTGTGCGGACGATGCGTCTGCTGATGACGGGCTGATTGGTAGCGGTAACAGAAGTGGTGTCGGTTGTGGCCGTGACGACCTCTCCGGAGCCGTTTATGCCTTGTGCGAAGACGGCCGGAGAGGCGACGAGCAGCAAGGCTCCCAAAAGGCATATTCTGATCATCTCGGCCTCCATCGCATGTGACAAAACCAATGTTGTAAAGTCACAGCATTGCAACCGTGTGACGCCGACATGCGGGCCGGGAGTGGCCAAGCTGTTGACTTACGGTCAGCGTCTCGCCAAGCGTACGGGCAACTTCATCACACTTGCTAATCGCAGGAGAAATCATGAGCGATCCGCGCCAGCACATCATGCCCGTCTACCGGCCACCGGAAGAGGTCTTCGTCGAGGGCCAGGGCCCGTACCTCTTCACCGAAGATGGCACACGTTATCTCGACTTCATCGCCGGCATTGCGGTGAATGCGCTGGGTCATGCGCACCCGGCCATGGTCGACGCACTGCGCGATCAGGCAGGCAAGCTGTGGCACACGTCCAACATGTTCCGCGTGCGCGGCGCCGAGGAACTGGCCGACAAGATCTGCCGTGACACGTTTGCTGACCGGGTGTTCTTCACGAACTCCGGCACTGAGGCCATTGAGTGCGCGATCAAATCCGCGCGCAAGTATCACTGGGCGAATGGCCGCGAAGAGCGCATCGACATCATCACGTTCACCGGCGCCTTCCATGGCCGCTCGCTGGGCGCGATCAATGCCGGCGGCAATCCGAAATACCTTGAAGGCTTTGGCCCGGCGCTGCCCGGCTTCGTGCATCTGGAATGGGGTGACCATGACGCGCTGAAGGAAGCGGCGGCGCGGCCAACTGCGGCGGCTGTTCTCGTTGAGCCGGTGCAGGGCGAAGGCGGCGTGCGCGCCATGCCGGACCAATGCCTGATCGGCCTGCGCAAGCTGTGCGACGAACATGGCCTCGTGCTGATCTTTGACGAAGTGCAATGCGGCATGGGCCGGACCGGCAAGCTGTTCGCGCATGACTGGGTGGCGGGCGCCGAGCCTGACATCCTGTGCGCGGCCAAGGGCATTGGCGGCGGCTTCCCGTTTGGCGCCTGTCTGACAACCGAGGCGTGCGGCGAGCACATGCAGCCCGGTAGCCACGGCTCGACCTATGGCGGCAACCCGCTGGCCATGGCCGTGGGTAACGTGATCTGGGACATGATTGCGAATGATGACTTCCTTGCCGAAGTGCGCCGGGTTTCCGGCACGCTGGCGCAGGGCCTGAAGAGCCTTGCTGATAGCCACCCGGACAAGGTGGAGGGTGTGACCGGCAAGGGCCTGCTGACCGGCCTCAAGATGAAAGCCGATCCGAAAAGCCTGCAGGGCCTTTGCCGCGACAAGAACCTGTTGGTCGGCGTAGCTGGTGCCAATGTGCTGCGCCTTGCGCCGCCACTGATCATCACGGACGAGAACGTTCGCGAAGCGACGGGCATCATTGATGCCGCGCTGACGGAATGGGAACCGGTCTGAGGCTATGACCGTGATCCGCGCCGCCTGTGTGCAGATGCGCTCTACAACAGCGGTGGCGGAGAATATTGCGGCGGCCAGCGCGCTGGTGCGGCAGGCGGCGGAAGCCGGTGCGGTGTTCATAGCGACGCCGGAGATGACCAATCTTTTGGACATCCGCCCCGGCATGGCGCGGCCAAAGATTGTCGCGCAGGAAGATGATGCGACGCTTGTCGCGTTCCGGGCGCTGGCAGTTGAGCTGGGCGTCTGGCTCTTGCTCGGCTCGATTGCGGTGACGGCGGAAGGCGACGATCGACTGGCGAACCGATCTTTCCTGATCGCGCCGGATGGCGACGTGGTCGCGCATTACGACAAGATCCACATGTTCGACGTCGAGGTGGGCGACGGCCAGACCTATCGGGAATCGCGCTCCTACAGGCCAGGCACATCCACGGTGCTTGCCAATGCCGGCATCGGGCGCGTTGGCATGACCATCTGCTATGATCTGCGCTTTGCTGCGCTTTACCGGTCGCTGGCGCAGGCCGGGGCGCAGATACTCACCGTGCCAGCCGCCTTCACGCGTGTGACGGGCGAAGCGCACTGGCATGTGCTCTTGCGCGCCCGCGCCATCGAGACCGGCTGTTTCGTCGTCGCGCCAGCGCAGGGTGGCAAGCACGAAGACGGTCGCGAGACTTATGGCCACTCGCTGATCATCTCGCCTTGGGGCGAGATTCTCGCGGAAGCGGACGGCGATGAGCCGGGCGTGATCTGGGCGGACCTTGATCTTGATGAGGTCGACAAGGCGCGCGCCCGTATCCCGTCGCTGGGTAATAATCAGGTATTCTAGGACCGTTCAGGTCTAGCCGCCGGGCGCTGCGGCAGAGCCTGCGAGCAGTCCGCCATCCAGCGTGAGTTCGGCGCCCGTCATGTAGGCGGCCTCATCGCTTGCCAGCATGACACAGATGGCGGCCACTTCTTCCGGCTGACCGAACCGCTTCATCGGCGTGTCTGCGACCAGCGCCTTCATGCGGGCGTCCCGGTCCGGGCCGTCGCCCAGCATCGGTTCCCAGATCGGTGTCAGGATGGCGGCGGGGTGAACCGAGTTGCAGCGGATGTTCCAGCCATTCTGCGCGCAATAGAGGGCGACCGATTTGGAATGATTCCGGATCGCTGCCTTCGACGAGGCGTAGGCGGCTGCGCCGGGAATGCCGACGAGGCCGGAGCGCGAAGAGATGTTGATGATGCTGCCCGCGCCCTTCTGCTTCATGGCGCCGATGGCATAGCGGCAGCCCATGAATGTGCCGTCGAGATTGACGGAATGGACCGCGCGCCAGGCTGACAGTGAAGCGTTTTCCGGGTCGTGGACCATCTCGCCGTTTTCGAAGCCGGTGATGCCGGCATTGTTGACGAGCACGTCAAGGGCAGGGATGGCTTCCGCAATGCGCAGCCAGTCGGCTTCGTTTGAGACATCGAGATGTTCGTAGCGCGCGCCGATGGCCTCAGCGGTTTCCTTGCCTTGCGCGTCGTCAATGTCGGTGATGATGACCTGGGCGGCTTCTTTTGCGAAGGCCTCGGCGATGGCTTTACCAATGCCACTGGCCGCGCCTGTGATGAGGGCGGTCTTGTTCTGTAGTCGTTGCATGATGTGGGGTTCCAATTGTTGTGAACGGCAGGCGCAATGCGCCCGTTGGCTGGGATCGTTTCCGGAAGGTCCGGTGCCACTAGTTCATCGTTCTGGAAGTCCTTTTTTGCCTTTCCGATTTAGGATCGCTGATAGGGCGTGTCAAACGTCGCCCGAGTGCCATGGTTGAGTTTCGCGATTCCATCACTTTCGTTTCCCGCATGGGTTGCTAGTGTCCGAGCCTAAAAATCTGACTGTTCATGGAGGGGGATGCGATGGACCGCGTTGATGACTTTGAGGAGGCGACGCGGCTTTTGCGTCTGCGTGACCAGAGCTGGGCGGTTGACCTTCGTGCGGACTGGGGGCTGTGGAGCCCGGCGGGCGGGTTCATCTCTGCGCTGGCCTTGCGGGCGTCGGGAGAAGCGACGCGGTTGCCGCGCCCGGCCAGCATGACGTGCCACTTTCTGCGCATGGGCAAGTATGGCCCGGCCGAATTGCGCGCGGAAATTCTGAAGTCGGGCCGTCGCAGTGAACTTGTCAGGATGGAACTGGTTCAGGAGGGCAATATTCTTTTGATGTGCCATGTCTGGGCTGTGCAGGATGAGGCGCCGGGGCTGGCGCATGATTCGTCACGCCTTCAGAACGTGCCGACCCCGCAGTCGCTCAAGAGTTATGAAGAGCTGCACCCGGACAGGCCGGCGCCTCTATTCCTGCAACGCTTCGAGGAGCGCCCGATCAAGGGCATGCCGGAGGCCGGGGATGGCGCGCGCGATCCGGAGTTGACGGGGCTCTACAAGTTCCGGCCAAGGGCGCGCGCGGAGAATACGTTCGTTGATGCGGCGCGGGCAATGATCCTGCTCGATACCTATGGCTGGATGGCGCAATACCCGGCGCACCCGGAAGATGACCCGTCGCCCTGGATCGCACCGAACATGGATTACCATTATCGCTTCCACCGCCCGACCACCGAAGCGGAGTGGCTGCATATGCGCATTCGGGCAGGGATCGCCGAGGGCGGTCTCATGTCAACGGACGGTGAGATTCATGACCTTGAAGGCCGGTTGCTTGTCAGTGGCACATCGCAATTGATGTGCCTGCCAAGGCCTGGCGCCTAGCGGCCGAGACGCCGCCGGAATTCTTCGTATCCGAAATCAGTCAGCGGTTCGACGACGCCGTCTTCCCAGCGCACGGCGAGGTTGGCGAGCGGTGTCCCGTTGAACGTGTTCGTCTTGACGAAGCTGTAGTGCATCTGGTCGGTGAAGATCAGTTGCTGGCCGGGCACGAGCGGTTCCGGGAAGGAATAGTCGCCGAGCACGTCGCCGGTCATGCAGGTCTTGCCGCCGAGACGATAGGTGTGCGCGAGTTCGCCGGGGTCGCCCGCGCCGATAATGTCGGGCCGGTAGGGCACTTCGAGCACGTCGGGCATATGGGTGGAGGCGGAGGCGTCGAGGATGGCGAGGTCCAGCTCATTCTTGTGAAGCGCGAGGACGGTTGCGTAGAGTTCGCCAGTGTTGACCACGAGGCCTGCGCCGGGCTCCAGCACGACTTCCACATCAAACTTCGCCTTGAAGGCCTTGATGGCCGCGATCAGGGCATCGACATCATAGCCCGGCTTGTTGAGGAAATGGCCGCCGCCAAAATTCACGGCGGAGACCTGCTCAATGTATTTCCCGAAATTGTCGGCGACGAATTCGATGAGGCCGACGGAACCTTCAGCGAGGCTCTCGCAGAGGGCGTGGACGTGGAAGATGTCGACGCCGGACCAGTCGACACTGTCCAGCATGCCGGGCACTTCGCCGAAACGGCTGCCGGGGGCTGTGGGGTTGTAGAGGTCGCCGCCAAGTGTGGCGTTGGAATAGCCGGGGTTCACCCGCAGGCCGACCTTGCAGCCAGCGTCGCGCGCGATGGCGCCGAAGCGGGCCAGCTGTTCAGCCGAGTTGAAATAGATGTGCTGGGCGACCTTGGTGAGGCGCTGCACTTCATCCTCGGTATAGGCGGGGGAATAGACGTGCACTTCCTTGCCGAATTCCTCGGCGCCCATGATGGCCTCGTGCTCGCCGCTGGCGGTCGTGCCATCGAGATAGTCGCGCATCATCGGGAACACGGCGGGCATGGCGAAGGCCTTGGTGGCGAGCAGGACCTTGCAATCGGCTTTCTCGCGCACACGCGTGGCTGTCTCCAGGTTGGCCCGGAGGCGGGCAACGTCGAGGACGAAGCAAGGAGTGTTGATGTTCTCTGGCAGCAATTCAGCGGTCATGTTCTGGAACTCATGCAAAAGGAGCGCTCACCCTGAGCGCAGTCGAAGGGCGGGCGCGGGAGTAATAAGGTTGCGCGTCGCACGAGGCTCGTCCTTCGACTGCGCTCAGGATGAGCCCCTTGTTGAAGATCAGGTCTTTACAGAAAACAGTTCGTCCTGGGCGCCGGGCGCGAGGTCAACAATCGTCGTCGGAAGGCCGCGCTTGGCGACGTCTTCGAGGAAGGGTGCTGACGGGAACTGCTCGACGTTGAACACGCCCTTGCCGCTCCAGATGCCCTTGAAGAACATGGCCGCGCCGGAAACGGGTGGCACGCCGGTTGTGTAGGAGACGGCCTGCGCGGAGACTTCCTTGTTCGTCTCGGCATGGTCGGAGACGTTGTAGAGCATCTTGGTGAGCGGCTTGCCATCCTTCTTGCCACGGACGATCACGCCGATCGACGTCTTGCCGGTGTAGCCTTCCGCAAGGGACGACGGCACGGGCAGCAGATCTTTCAGGAATTCCATGGGCACGATGTCCATACCCTTGTGCTTGATCGGTTCGAGGCCGATCAGGCCGATGGATTTGAACACTTCGAGGTGCTTGATGTACTGCTCGCCAAAGGTCATCCAGAAGCGGATCTGCTTCAGGCCCTTGATGTTCTTCACGAGGCTTTCCTCTTCCTCGTGATAGATGAGGTAAGAGGCTTTCGGGCCGACTTCCGGATAGTCGATATCGCAGCGGATGGAGAGGGCAGGGATCTCGATCCACTCGCCGTCTTTCCAGTATTTCCCGTCCTGCGTCACTTCGCGGATGTTGATTTCCGGGTTGAAGTTCGTGGCGAAGGTCTTGCCGTGATCGCCGGCATTGCAGTCGACAATGTCTATATATTCGATCTCGTCGAACAGGTGTTCCTGCGCATAGGCGCACCAGATGTTCGACACGCCCGGATCAAAGCCGCAGCCGAGAATGGCGGTGATGCCTTTCTCGACGAACTTGTCCTGATAGGCCCACTGCCAGCTATATTCGAACTTGGCGATTTCGCGCGGTTCGTAGTTTGCGGTGTCCATGTAGTTGGTGCCGGTCTCGACGCAGGCGTCCATGATCGGAAGGTCCTGATAGGGCAGGGCCATGTTGATCAGGAGGTCCGGCTTCACCTTGTTAATGAGCGCGACGACCTCGGCGACATTGTCGGCGTCGACCTGTGCGATCTCGATCGGCGTCTTGCACATCTTGGCGACTTTCTTGCAGCTTTCGATGCGGCGCGAGGCCAGCGTGATGTGCTTGAACGTGTCACGGTCCATGGCGCATTTCTGCGCGACCACTGAGCCGGCGGCGCCAGCGCCGATGATGAGTACGGTGTCCATTAGTCCTGTCTCTCCTGAGATTAGAGGGGCCGGTGGGCTTGCCCGTCACATAGGGCAAAGCGCGGGCCTTCGCCAGCGGAGAGATGTGGGTGGCGCTGGAGTGGCGGTAGCGAGAATGCGGACTTTAAGCTGGCGTGTTGGCGTCCGGGTCCAAACGCGCCTAGAGTCAGTGGTTCCATAAGAAGAGGGCCGCATGTGCGGCCTGACAAAAACGAGGAAACGCAAATGACCCTTGAAAGCCTTATTATTTTTCTGCTGATCGGCGCTGTCGCTGGCTGGCTCGCCGGACTCATCGTCAAGGGGTTCGGCTTCGGCATCGTCGGCAATATCGTGGTCGGCATTGTCGGTGCCTTTATTGCCGGATTCCTCTTCCCCGCACTGAATGTGAGCCTGGGCGCGGGCATCGTCGGCGCGATTATCCACGCCACGATCGGCGCCGTGATCCTGCTACTGGTGGTCAGGGTGCTGAAGCGCGCCTGACATAATAGCCTAAAGGTGCCGCAGCGCGGGGCAAGGCGTCTGGGAGGAAACGTACGTCCCGGTCCCGCGCCGCGACACGGGCTGACATCATGCAGCGCGACGAGGCGCTTCGAGCCGCATGATCTCCGATGTCAGCCACGCATAGTGACGCTCAAGACGCGTCACCATTGCGATTTCAATTTCGGGGCGGCAGGCGAGCTCTTCGCGCCAGACTTCAAGCACGCGGACTTGCTGTCTCAGCCAGCAGACCATCGCTACATCATCCATGGGTAAGCACATCGGGAAGGACCTCCGTTTCGGTGGCTCACCATATTGCGAACCATTCTCAAAATGTGCCACGCTCGCACGCTATTTGCAAGTCATTCTCAATTACTTTTTGGCCAGATATTTGGAATTCACGGGATTATCTCGCCAATGCGGCTGCCAAGGCCTTCTCCAGCGCCTTGATCCGGGCGTACAGGTATGCCGGATTGCTTTTATCGCACGACTGGCGCCGTAGCGTGAAACGCGCTATCCCCCGCGCTTCCTTTTTGAACGGGAGCGCCCGACCATGACAACGCCTTCAGCCCCGCGCCACTTCCTCGACATCTGGCATCTTGAGTCGGCTGACCTGCGTGCAATCCTGGATGAGGCCCACCGCGCCAAGAATGCGCGCCAAGGCTGGCCCAAGGGCCGCGTCGATACGGGCGCGCCGCTGGAAGGCCACACGCTCGCGATGATCTTCGAGAAATCGTCTACGCGGACACGGTTTTCCTTCGACATGGGCATGCGCCAGCTCGGCGGCAGCTCGATCACCGCGACCAGCAATGACATGCAGCTCGGACGTGGCGAGACCGTCGATGACACGGCCCGTGTGCTTAGCCGTTATGTCGACGCGGTAATGATCCGCGCGAATGACCATAGCGATGTCGAAACCTTCGCCGAGTTCTCCAGCGTGCCGGTGATCAACGGCCTGACGGACCGGTCGCATCCGTGCCAGATCATGGCCGACCTGCAGACGCTTGAAGAGAGCGGCCTTACGCTGCGCGGCGCGCGCCTCGCCTGGGTTGGCGATGGCAACAATGTCTGCGCGAGCTTCATGCATGCAGCTGCCAAGTTCGGCTTCTCGCTGGCGGTTGGCACACCGCACCGGTTTGCGCCTGATGATGAAGATGTCGAGATCGCCCGCGAAATGCAGGGTCGTATTGATCTCTATGAGACCGCTGAGGAGGCCGTCGCTGGCGCCGATGTGGTGATTGCCGATACGTTCGTTTCCATGGGTGACAAGGATGCCGAGCGGCGTCTTGAAATCCTCGAGCCTTATGCGGTGACCGAAGAACTGATGGAACTGGCGGCCGGTGGCGCGAAGTTCCTTCACTGCCTGCCGGCCCATAGGGGTGAGGAAGTGGACGCCGAAGTCATCGACGGGCCAAATTCCCTGATCTGGGACGAAGCCGAGAACCGTCTGCATGCCCAGAAAGCCATTCTGCGCTGGTGCCTCGATAAATAGGGATCAGGCTTTCGTCTGAACTTCTTCCAGACCTAGGGCGACCGGCAGCGCCAGCGCGCTCATGACGGCGAGTAAGCCGAGGACGACAGCCTCGCCCGCAAATTGCGCGATAAGGCTGAACCCGCCACCGAGCAACAGCAGCGCGCCGATGATCGTGTTGGAAAGCGCCGTATAGGCGGCGCGCGTTTCCTGTGTTGCCATGTCGACAAGATGGGTCGAGCGGCCAAGCCGTACACCCTGATAAGCGATCATAAGTGCAAACAGAACGAGGGGCAGGGCCCAGACCGCGCCCAGCAGGCCTGCCGTATTGAAGGCAAGCGTGGCGCAGAGGGCGAGCGTCGCGGAGGCGGATGTCAGGACGAGCACCTTCCGACTCGATTTGTCGGCCAGTCGTCCCCAGACATAAGAACTGAGGAGGCCTGCGCCAGCCGAAGCGATCACGAGCAGGCCGAGACCGCCAAAGCCGTCGCTGCCGTCCGGTCCATGCTCGCGCGATGCTAGTGCCACCATGAAGGGTGGTGCGAGGGCGGTCGAAACGAGCAGGCCCCGTACCGCGATAAACCGGCGCAGTTGAGCGTCGCTACGCAGCAGACCGAAATTCTCCATGACCGCGCTGATCGGGCTGGCCCCGCCCTCGGTTGCGCCCGGCACTTCCCGCAACTGCAGGAAAACTGCGGCACCCGCGATCCAGAACACGCCTGCGCCGATCAGGCCGGCCTCGACAATGTCCATGCGCGGCAAGAGGCCAGACGTCAGTAGGGCGCCATATGCCAGCACGGCCGCCGCGCCGACGGTCGTGGCTGCGCCTGTTGCCGAGCCGCGCCGCGACTTGGACACGGTCTTGCCGAGCACATCCTTGTACGTCACCGAGCAGACAGAGCGCGCCACAGCCAGAACGGCGAGCGCGCCGGTGATGGCGATGCCCGCTGCTTCGCCTTCAAGCGTGAAGGCGCTGACTGCGATTGCCAAGGCCGCGAGGCCCTGCACCAGCGACCCGGCGGCCCACGCCCATTTGCGCTGCGGCAGCAGGCGCAGTGCGCCCGCCGTGAACAGCTGGGGCAGCAGTGAGCCTGCCTCGCGCACCGGCACCAGCAGGCCGATGAAGAGTGTGGGTGCGCCGAGCGTCGCCAGCAGCCAGCTCAGCACCAGCTTTGGATCGATCAGCCCATCGGCAATCTTGCTGGTCGACAGGGCCATGACATGCGTCGTGAAGCTGCGCGCTTCCATATGGCATGCGTCTTCGGGAATATCCTTGCACACGCGGCCATCGTCGCCCGATGTCAGCATCTGGAAAATCAGGTCATGTGTTTCGCGTGCCATAGAGAACGATCTATACGAGTCACGCCGAGCGGCAATGCCTGCCGCTTCCTTCACGCGCCATCACGTCTGCGAGAAGGCGCTGGCGCCCGGCGGGCGCATCTTGTTAGACATACGCCATGGCTCACACTGTTTTTCCGCGCGAGAAATTCTCGAATCCGCACATGACCGCCAAGGGCGAAACCCGCGCCAGCGTTGACTGGCGTGGCCTGAAGACCCTGTGGCTGAATACCGGCACGCTCTGCAATATCGAGTGCGCCAATTGCTATATCCTGAGTTCACCCACCAATGACCGGCTGGTCTATCTTAGCCTCGCTGACGTCGCGCCATTCCTTGACGAGATTGATGCGCTTGGCGGGGGGCCTAAAGAGATCGGCATTACGGGCGGCGAGCCTTTCATGTGCCCTGAGATACTGCCGATTATGGAAAGCGCATTGCAGCGCGGACACCGCCTTCTGCTGCTGACCAATGCCATGCGCCCGATGATGCGCCCGCGCATTCAGGCAGGTCTGCAGGACCTGCACGCCCGCTATGGTGACCGGCTGACCTTGCGCGTGTCGCTGGATTCCCATGATGAGGCCGCCCACAATGCCGAGCGCGGCGAAGGCGCTTTTGCCGAGGCCTGCAGGGGGCTCGAATGGCTGGCCGGGCAGGGCATTCATGTGGCACTCGCCGGGCGTCAGACGCTCAATGAGGACGATGCCTCAGCGCGCGCCGCCTATGGCGAACTGGCTGCGCGCCTTGGGCTGAAGCTTGATCCCGCGAACACATCGCAGCTCGTCCTCTTTCCCGAAATGATCGCTCGGGACGATCCGCCGGAAATCACCACTGCCTGCTGGCAGATCCTGTCGAAGGACCCGGCTGACATCATGTGCGCCAACCAGCGCATGGTCATCCGCCGCAAGGGAGCGGGCCGCGCGACGGTTACGGCGTGCACGCTGCTGGTCGACGATCCGGCCTTTGAGCTGGGTGCCACGCTGGGCGAAGCAACGGCCGAACCCGTGCGCCTGAATCACGCCTGGTGCGCCAGTTTCTGTGTGCTCGGTGGGGGCAGCTGCTCAGCCTGACGGGGCGCCCCCTTGCCGCAGAAGGTTCGCGCTGCCACATGGGGGCATCCATCCGCCCCGCCTGAAAGCGTGCCCCATGACCGATATTGCCCGTCCTGACAGTGACTTTGTCGTCAATTTCCAGATCGACCAGCGCCCCGTGCGCGGCCGTGCCGTCCGCATGGGCGCTGACAGCCTGTCGCCGATCCTGCAGCGCCATGACTATCCACGCAACCTGGCCCGCATTCTGGGCGAGGCTGTGACGCTGGCTGCAATGGTCGGCGCTTCCTTGAAGTTCGAAGGCCGTATCCTGGTCCAGGCCGAGGGTGACGGGCCCGTCTCCATGCTGGTTGGTGAATACCGCACCGATGGCGGCGTGCGCGGTTATGCCAAGTTTGACGCCGACCGTTGGGCCCATCTTGAGAAAGTGAATAAGGGCGCTGCCCCGCATATGCCACAACTCTTCGGCCCGACCGGACGTCTCGCCCTTATCCTTATTCAGGACGATCCCTCGATTGCGCCCTATCAGGGCATCGTGCCGCTCGAGAAGGGTACGCTGTCGGAATGTGCGGAAGAGTATTTCGCCCAGTCCGAGCAGGTGCCGAGCCGTATCAAGCTTGCCGTGGCCGAACTCGACCGCAAGGGCGAGAAGCCGATCTGGGTGTCAGGCGGCATGATGGTTCAGCGCATCGCGGGCGACGAAAATCGCGGCGACACGATAGAAGTCTGGCGTGAGGCCG
Source organism: Hyphomonas oceanitis SCH89 (assembly GCF_000685295.1). GTDB lineage: Bacteria > Pseudomonadota > Alphaproteobacteria > Caulobacterales > Hyphomonadaceae > Hyphomonas > Hyphomonas oceanitis. The sequence continues at coordinate 35,773 of NZ_ARYL01000004.1, read as the reverse complement.
AGGCCCTGTTTGGCACGCTGAGCGATGCTGAGTTGGTCGATCCCGACCTTGCCGTGCCCGATCTCCTGTTCCGCCTGTTCCATGAACAGGGCGTGCGGATGGAAGACCGGGTTGGCCTGCTGGACAGCTGTACCTGCAATGAAGAGCGGCTTGTCGATACGCTGAAGGGCATGCCGGACAATGCCCTGCGCGAAATGGTCGAGCCCGATGGCACGCTGGCCATCGATTGCCAGTTCTGCGCCCGGCACTACACGATCCCGATTGAAAAGGTGACCGACCCGGTCAGCTAGGCCTGAAACAAGCCCGGCCGCTCCTTTAGGGGAACGGCCGGGACGTCAGGGTTGTGGTTTGGGAGATAAGGCCTCAGGAATCCGGGCCGTCCATGCCGAGAATGACTTGTGCATAGCCTTTCGACAGGCGCGCCATGTTTTCCACCGAGATCCGCTCATTCGTGCCGTGAAAGCCTGTGAGGTCTTCCGGGGACATCAGGGCGGGCGCAAAGCGGTAGATGTTCTGCGTGATCGCCGCTGCGTAGCGGGAGTCTGTCGCGCCGATAACGAGCGCTGGCGCAACTGGGGCTCCATTGCCGACTTCAGCGGCCACGCTTGCGAGTACTGCATAGGCGCGGTTGTCAGTCGGTGAGACCGGCGATGCCGGGCTGCTGATACCGTCGCCTCCGATTTCGATCTCGAGGCCTTCAATATCCTTCGTGACTTCCTTGACGTGCGCCATGACAGATTCTGGCGTGTCATTCGGGTGGATCCGGAAATTGACCATGGCCATTGCCCGCTGCGGCAGAACGTTTTCCTTGGCCGAACCGCTCAGCATGGTCGGTGCAGTCGTGGTACGGATCATGGCATTGCCTGCCGGTACTTTGGCCATCGAGGATTCTACAGCGCCCTGGAACAGCCAGAGGTTCGCTAGAGCCATGCGCTGCATGAAAGGCATGTCCTGGCCAGAAGCCAGGAAGAGTTCGGAAACCGGGGGCTTGGAGAAATCGGCCGGCATCTGGTTTTCATCGAGAGCGACAATGGCGCGCGAAAGGGCCACGTCGGCCGAGTTGCGCGGCGGTTGCGACGAATGTCCGCCAGCGGCGACGACGGTCAGCTTGAGCGTGATATAGCCTTTCTCGGAGACGCCGACAAAGGCCATCGACTTGCCCGTGATCGGCGACGGATCGATCACCATGAAGCCTTCGTCGAGGGCCATTTCCGGTTCAACGCCGCGTGACTTCAGCAGGGCTATGCCAGCCTGTGCACCCGACCCGAGTACTTCCTCGTCATGGCCGAACATGAACATCACGGTCCGCTTGGGCTGGTAGCCTGAAGCTGCGAGCCCTTCGGCAGCTTCCATAAGGCCAATCAGGTTGCCCTTGTCGTCAATCGCGCCGCGTCCGTAGACGTAGCCGTCGATGATCTCTCCGGCAAAAGGCGCGCCAGTCCAGTCGTCCTCGGTGCCGATGTTCACTGGCACAACATCCTGGTGGGCCATGAGGAGGAGCGGTTTCAGCGACGGGTCGCTGCCCTTCCACGTGTAGAGCAAGGTAAGCGTGCCGGGCACGGTCTCGCGAGTCATCGCGGCGTGCGCGGCAGGATAGGTGTCCACCAGCCAGTCCTGCAGGGACAACCATGCCCCTTCCTGACCGGGGCGCGGGTCTCCGCCGGACAGCGTGACGGTTTTGAACCGGATGGCTTCGGCGAGATGCTCTGCGGCTGATTCTGCGGAAATCTCGGGTGCGGCAGGCAGCTCAACGCGGCCACCGACGGGTGAGCCGCCATAAGTGAAGGTTCGCACGAGTATGATTCCGACCACCAGGACGACAAGTCCAAGCACGCCAAGCATCAGTTTTTTCAGCATTATCAGTCAGCCCTTACTTTGAATTTGGCCGGAAACTCACGACTAAAGGCCCAGCCGTCAAGCCGCAGTGCAGCATAAAAATGACTTGGCCGTCACGAATTGCATGCGCAGTCTGTGGATATGACATCAACGCCCGCTCAACGCCTTTCCCTACCGCGCGTTCTCGCATTCTCGACGCTGAGTATTCCGCTCGCGGGGGTGGGCCTTCCATTGGCCGTATACCTCTCGCCGCTCTATGCCCACGAAGTGGGACTGGGGCTGGAGTTGACCGGTCTTCTTTTCATGCTGCTGAGGTTTTGGGACATCTTCACCGATCCGGTGATGGGGTATCTGGTGGACCGGTATCGCAGTCCACTCGGACGCGTCAGGCACTGGATACTGTTAAGTGTGCCGCTCCTCGCGGTTGCCACCTATTTCGTCTACATGCCGCCGCGAACGGGCGTCGGCCCGGGCTATTTTGTCGGATGGATGCTGCTGTTCTATGTGGGCTTCACCCTGCTTCAGACATCGCGCTCGGCCTGGGTGCCAGCGATTGCCACGACATATGATGAACGCTCGCGCCTCTTCGTATGGCCCGAGGTCGTGAGTATCGTGGCGATGTTGACGCTCCTCGCCCTGCCGGCGATTTTGCCAGTGCTCGGATTCGAACTTGACCGATTTGGCCAGGTGGCCGTCATGGGCGCCGTTCTACTGGTCTCGCTGCCCCTGTCTGGCGCGCTGGCGGTGTTCTTCGTGCCTGACCCGCCCATCCCGGGCGACGCCGGAAACGCCCTGAAATTCGAGCTGAAGCCACTTCTGGCTGCCGTAAAAAACCAGATGCTGGGGCGCGTTCTGGCCATGGAACTCTTCGCGGGTACAGCCATCGCGGTGACGGCTTCCAACTATCTTTTCGTCGCCGAATACGTTTTCAAGCTCAATAATACGCAAGCCAGCCTGATCCTGATGGTCTTTTTCATCGTGTCGGTATCGGCGATGCCGCTCTGGTTCCTGCTGGCGCGTCGTACGGAGAAGAACATTGCCTTTCGCACGGCCACACTGTTCGCGGCGGTGAGCTATCTCCTGTACTTTTTCATGGGACAGGTTGGCGGCTTCTGGCCCTTGTTCATCGGAGCAATCATCAATGGCGTCGCCTTCAGCGCGCCCATCGTTCTGACGCGATCAATGACGGCGGATGTCGTTGAATGGCAGGCGGCCCGCAGTGGCGAGAACAGGGCTGGAATCTACTACGCGCTGCTTACAAGCGCCTACAAGGTCGGATCAAGCCTGGCTTTCGGAGTGGGCTATCTGATGGTGGCACAGCTGGCGGGCTTCCGCCCCGGGCAGGACAATTCGCCAGAGGCGATCAATGGGCTACTCATGATCTTTTGCCTGCTTCCCGCAGGACTATACCTCGCGGCGTCGATTGCTTCCTGGACCTATCCCCTCTCGCGGGCGATGCAGCAGGATGTTGCGCGCAGCCTTGATCCACGCGGACCTCAGACGCTCGACTAGAAGCCGCTGCCGGGTTTGGCGAGATAGGCTTCTTCCTCGGGCGTGGATTTACGGGCGACGACGTCATTGCGATGCGGGAAATGGCCGAACCGGTCGATCACCGATTGGTGCGCATAGGCATATTCAAGCACGCTTTCGGTCAGTTTCCCGAATTCTTCGCGTGCGTCGCGGCGCAGGGCGGTGAACATTTCAACCGAGCGCGACTGGTCGCCCGCGTCTTCGGAATGCTCGAGTGGCAGGTAGAAGAAGATCCTCTCCGCTTCGCTGAGGGAGAGGTCTTCGCGCAGGGCGAGGCCTTCCTTGCAGAGGCGCAGCGCCAGCATATCCTGTGAGAAGGAGCGCGGGCTGCCGCGGAATATATTTCGGCTGAACTGATCCAGTACGATAATGGCAGCCAGTCGGTCGCACGCGCCCTGCGCGGCCCATTCCTGCGCCAGCGGTCCAGCGGCGAGGGTCTCCAGCAAGGGCAGGAAGCGCTCGCTTATCTCGGTATCGAGTTCAGGCGACTTGGCGAACCACATCTTGTTCTTCTCGCCTGCTGCTTTGCCTGACTGGCTGGCATCGCCGATCCAGAAGTCGAGAATGTCTTTTGGGGTGGGCAGTGCGCTCATGCTTCAGGTCTCCGGGCAACGACCATGAAATTGACGGCGGTATCGTCTGAGAGGATCCATGCGCCTGATAGTGGCTTGAAGACCACGCCGGTTGCGGGCTCAGGCGTCATGCCGGCCGCCAGCAAAGCCGTGCGGACCTCGTTCGGCGTCACAAATTTCGACCAATCATGCGTCCCGCGCGGCAGCCAGCCGAGCACGTATTCGGCGCCGATCACGGCGGTTGCGAGGGCCTTGGCTGTGCGGTTGAGGCTGGCGACGATCATCAGGCCGCCGGGCCGCACGAGGCTGGCCGTATCCTTCAGGAACTGGTGGGCATCTGCAACATGCTCCACCACTTCCAGGTTCAGCACAATGTCGAACGGCGCTTCGCCAGCGTCGATCAGGCCTTCAGCGGTTCCGGCGCGATAGTCGATGTCGAGCCCCTGTTCAGAGGCATGGGTCAGGGCTGTCTTGATGTTGGCTTCAGAGGCATCCACGCCTGTGACACTGGCACCGAGGCGGCACATGGGCTCGCTGACAAGGCCGCCGCCGCACCCGATGTCGAGGAGGCGCAGGCCGTCGAGCGGCTTCACGGCGCCTGCCGCGATGTCAAAATGGCGTTCGGCTGTTTCACGAATGAATTTCAGGCGGACAGGGTTGAACCGGTGCAGCGGTTTGAACTTGCCGGTGGGGTTCCACCAGTCGGCTGCCATGGCCGAAAACTTGGCCACCTCATCGGCATCGATGCTGGGCGTACGGGGCGCAGCGCGCGAACCTTCGATTGTTTTTACCATCTTGTGGCGTTCCCGTTTGATCAGCGTCGAACTTAACCCTATGAGGGCGCATATAAAGGGCAAACCCTTCACTTCACAGGATATGGGGCGAAATGGCGCGTACAGTTCTCAAATTCGGCGGGACGTCAGTTGGCGACCTCGAACGGATCGCCAATGTGGCGGATATCGTAGCGGACCGTGCAGCGCGCGGCGAATTGATGGCAGTCGTGGTGTCGGCCATGGCAGGCGAAACCAACAAGCTGGTTGCGCTTGCCGAGGGTGCTGCAGGGCAGGATCTGGGGCGCGACCTGTTCCATGACGAGTATGACGTGATTGTGGCGTCCGGCGAGCAGGTGACCGCTGGCCTCCTGGCATTGGCGCTGCGACGACGCGGGCTCAAGGCCCGCAGCTGGCTGGGCTGGCAATTGCGCCTGAAGACGGATGAGGCTCATGGCCGGGCCCGTATTCTTGGCTTTGAGAACAGCGGCCTGCCGGACTCGGTGGACAGCGGCGAGATTGCCGTTGTTGCGGGTTTCCAGGGCGTGACAGATGACGACCGGGTTGCCACGCTTGGGCGCGGCGGTTCCGATACCAGCGCCGTCGCTGTGGCAGCGGCCCTCAACGCCACCGTCTGTGACATCTATACCGACGTCGATGGCGTCTACACGACCGATCCGCGCATGGTGCCCAAGGCCCGGAGGATCCCCAAAATCTCGTATGAGGAGATGCTTGAAATGGCGTCCCTCGGCGCGAAAGTCCTGCAGACGCGGTCTGTAGAACTCGCAATGAACCATAATGTGCCGGTGCGCGTGCTCTCCAGCTTCCTGAAACCAGGTGAGCCGAACCCCGGAACCCTTGTCTGCTCAGAGGAAGAAATCGTGGAAAAACAGGTTGTCAGCGGTGTTGCATATTCGCGGGACGAAGCAAAAGTCACATTGTATGGCGTGGCCGACAAGCCCGGCGTTTCCGCCAAGATCTTCTCGGCGCTAGCGCGTGCGGGTGTGAATGTCGACATGATCGTGCAGGCCAACGCACGTGGCCCGGAGCGGGCCAACATGGTCTTCACCTGTACCGACCGGGACAGCCCGATCGCCAAGCAGACGCTTGAGAGCATGGCGGCAGATATTGGGTACGAGCAACTTGAAGTGACGCGCGATGTGTCCAAGATCTCGATCATCGGCGTCGGCATGAAAAGCCATACCGGTGTTGCCGAAACCATGTTCACGGCGCTCTATGAGAAAGGCATCAACATTGACGTCATTTCTACCTCCGAGATCAAGATCTCGGTTCTGATTGCTGCGCCTTATACCGAATTGGCCGTTCGTGCGCTCCACACGGCGTTCGGACTTGACGCAGTGTAAACCCGACTGCGAAACTCAGGAGAACCATGCCTTATAATCTGCCGGCCACGCGTCTCCTGATGAACCGCCTCCGCCAGGTGATGGCGGAAGACGGCGATACGCGTTTCCGGTTGGATCAGGTGGTGCGCATCATTGCGTCCACCATGGTGGCGGACGTCTGCTCGATCTATCTGCGCCTGACAGATGGGGCCTTGCTGCTAATCGCAACGGAAGGCCTGAAGCCGGAAGCCGTTTCGGCCACGCGGCTTGGCTCAAATGAGGGCCTTGTCGGCCTCGTTGCCCGGCGGGCAGAGCCGATGGCCATCCAGGATGCACCGCGCCATCCCTCCTTCTCGTATCGCCCGGAAACCGGCGAGGACCCGTTCCACGCCTTCCTCGGCATGCCCATCCTGCGTGGCGGCCGCGTTCTGGGTGTCCTGACGGTCCAGAACCGGACCGAGCGGGCCTATGGCGACGATGAGATCGATACGCTGCAGACCATTGCCATGGTGCTGGCCGAGATTGTTGATCGGATGGATCCGGAGCACATGTCCAATGGCGACGGCACAAAGAAGGAGCGCAACCTTGCCTCCCTTAGTGGCCGCGTCCTGTGTGAAGGCCTTGGCTACGGCCGCGCCGTGCTGCACGATCCTGTCGTTCCGGCGGCGAAATTCTTTGCGGCGGACCAGAATCTTGAAGCTCAGCGCCTGAAAGACGCCCTGCGTGGCCTGAAGGATTCCATCGACCAGATGATGGCGCTGGATGGCGCTGCGCTGGGCGATGACCCGCGGGACGTGATGGAGACCTATCGCCTCCTCGCGCATGATCCGTCATGGGCGGAGAAGCTACGCGAGGGTGTCCGGTCAGGCCTCTCCGCCGAAGCCTCCGTTGACCGTGCGCGCCGAGAACACAGGGCCCGGCTGCAAAGCGCGCGCGACCCCTATCTGCGCGAACGGCTGAATGATCTTGAAGACCTGGACAACCGCCTGCTGCGCGTTCTGGCGGGTGACGATGGCAAGCCGCAGATCAGTGAAGAACGCAGCGTACTGGTTGCGCGCCGCTTGGGTCCGGCGGAACTGCTCGACTATGCGAATGCGGGGCTTCGGGCGATCCTGATGGAAGAGGCTGCTGTATCTTCGCACGCGGCAATTGTTGCGCGGGCGTTGGGCATTCCCACGCTGGGCGGTATTGAGGGGCTGACCACCCGCGTCGACCAAGGCGACTGGGTGATCGTGGATGCTGAAAAGGGCGTCCTCCACATCCGCCCGGATGATACGCTCTACGATGCGTACAAGGGCCGGGTGGCGCTGCGGTCCGAGCGCCAGGCGACTTATGCGGCCTTGCGCGGCCTGCCAGCGAAAACCAAGGATGGAACGCACGTATCGCTGTATCTGAATGCCGGTCTGGATCTTGATCTCGACATGCTGGATCAGGCGGGCGCCGACGGCGTGGGCCTCTTCCGCACCGAATTCCAGTTCCTTGTTTCGGAAACGCTTCCCCGCCTCAATGACCAGGTCGCGCTCTACAAGCGCGTGCTGGAAAAGGCCGATGGCAAGCGCGTTATCTTCCGCACGGTCGATCTTGGCGGGGACAAGGTGTTACCTGCCCTGAACCTGAAGCGGGAAGAAAATCCCGCGCTTGGCTGGCGCTCGATCCGTTTCGCACTCGATCACAAAGGCCTCTTCCGGCGCCAGTTGAGGGCGCTTGTCCGCGCGGCCGGTACAGGTCCGCTAACCGTCATGTTTCCCATGGTCACCGTTCCCAGTGAATTCTTCGAGGCACGCGATCTGCTGATGAAGGAAGTGGCCTGGAGCGAGGACCAGACGGGCAAGAAGCCATCCAAGCTTGAGGTGGGCGTGATGCTGGAGACTCCAGCGCTTGCTTTCAGCCTGTCGGAGCTTGCAGGCCAAGCGGACTTCCTGTCTGTCGGCACAAATGACCTGATGCAATTCTTCTTTGCGGCGGACCGTATGACGCCATCTGTATCAGATCGATATGATCTGGTGAGCCCTGCGGCCCTGAGGTTCCTCAAGCAGGTGTCGGAGACCTGCGCCGACCATTCGATCCGCATGTCGGCTTGCGGCGAGGCGACGGCCTCTCCCCTCTCGGCCCTTTGCTTTCTGTCATTGGGATTCCACGCCCTTTCCATGCCCGCCGGCGCTATCGGTCCGGTCAAACGCATGGTAAGATCTGTTAACCTTGGGGCATTTCGGGAGGACTTTCTCAAGGTGCTGGATGCGCCGGACGATGCGTTCCGTAACCAAGTATTAGCCTTGGCGGCCGATCATGGGGTGGAATTGTCCGACGGTTAAGGTCGCTGGTCCAAAAATCACCATGTTTCTGGACCAGAACTTGCTCGTCTTTTGGCGAACATCCCGACGGACGGCTGGATTGGAAGAATATGGGACACGACGAAACCTTCAACACACAAGGCCCTGAGTCTCTGGACGATGTGCGCTCCGCTGATGGCGGAACGGACCGTTCCGTTGAGGATTCGCATGTGTCTGAATCCGTCTCCGAGCCAATCCTGGAAATGACCCCGCGCGAGCGGGCGATGGATATTTTCAAAAGCCGCAAGTTTAATGGAGAGAGCCTGCGCATGGGGCAGGTCCTGCGCCGTGTACGCGAGACGCTCGGCCTTGAAATCGCAGATGTGTCGCGCAAGTCGCTGCTGCGTCAGGATTTCCTGATGTGGATTGAGCGCATGGAGATCGGCCAGATCCCCAAAGGCTACCTTACACCCTACCTGCGCGCCTACTGCGTTGAACTGGGCCTGCCTGACAGTGAAGTCATCGCTCAATATACGCTTGAGTGCGGTGCCGTGTCGGAAGTCAGACACTCTGCGCCTGTGCCGAAAATTGGTGATATCGCGCCGCCCAAGCCGAAATGGCCCCTAATGGTGGCCACAGCTGCAGTGATGACCCTCTTTGCCGGTGTTGCCATTGGCGTGACGCAGATCGTGAAACCCGCGCCTGAGCTGGCACCGGCCCCTGCCATTGTTGCAGTCAACGGCGCGCGTCACAGCCTGTTTGAGGATGCGAGCGAAGCTGAGCGGCCATTGCCGACGAACCTACAGCTAGAACTCGTGGCGGTTCGCCAGGGCTGGCTGGAAATTCGCGGCGCCGACGGCACGATTTTCCGTAGCCGCGTGATGGCAGCCGGCGAGAACTATTTCCCGCGTCTTGATGCAGGCTGGACCGTGTCAGCCAAGGACGGCGGTGCTTTCCAATGGCGTGTCGGTGACGTGGTGATTGGTCCGCTTGGTCCTGAGGGTGCGGCTGTATTCTCGGTAAGTGTCGACCAGAAACTCGCTGAAGCCGCCGAAATGGCTGCGCCCACCGTCGCCGCGAACGGCGCCGGCAAAGCTACACGATAGCGCGACAATGTGCGGTGAGGCCTTTACGCAAGGGCCTGCAAGCGCCACATCAGGCCCAGCAATCAGCCGCAGGGAGACCCACGTCTCATGAGCCACAATCCGATCCGGCCTTGGCGCAATATTGACCGGCGCGTCTCGCGCAAGATCCGCGTTGGGTCTGTCGAAATTGGCGGTGATGCACCGATTGCTGTCCAGACAATGACCAACACGCCGACTGAAGACGCTGCCGCCACCATTGCGCAAATTGAGCGTGCAGCTGAGGCCGGCGCCGATATCGTGCGCGTCTCCTGCCCGACAGAAGATTCAACAGCGGCCATGAAGGCGATCTGCAAGGCCTCCCCTGTTCCGATCGTTGCGGACATCCATTTTCACTACAAGCGCGCCATAGAGGCCGCAGAAGCTGGCGCTGCCTGCCTGCGCATCAATCCGGGCAATATCGGGTCTCAGGCGCGTGTGAAGGAAGTCGTGAATGCCGCGCGGGCCAATGGCTGCTCCATCCGGATCGGCGTCAATGGCGGCTCGCTGGAGCGACACCTGCTCGAGAAATACGGTGAACCTTGCCCTGATGCGATGGTTGAGAGCGCGCTGGATCATGCGCGCATTCTCGATGATCTCGGCTTCCATGAGTACAAGATCAGCGTGAAAGCGTCTGACATGTTCATGACGGCTGCTGCCTACCACCAGCTTGCCGAAGCCACGGACGCGCCCCTCCATCTCGGCATCACCGAAGCGGGCGGCCTGCGCACCGGCACGGTGAAGTCGTCCATCGGCATGGGCAACCTGCTCTGGGCCGGTATTGGCGACACGATCCGCGTGTCGCTTTCGGCAGACCCGGTTGAGGAAGTGAAAGTCGGCTTCGAGATGCTGAAGTCGCTCGGCCTGCGCACGCGCGGCGTCAACATCATTGCGTGCCCGTCCTGCGCGCGGCAGGGCTTTGACGTGATCACAACTGTCGAGACGCTCGAGAAGCGCCTTGCCCACATTTCAGAACCGATCTCGCTGTCCATCATCGGCTGTGTCGTCAACGGCCCCGGTGAAGCGGCGATGACGGATCTTGGCTTTACGGGCGGCGGCAAGGAAAGTGGCAAGATGTTTGTGGCTGGCCGTGCCGATCACAACGTGTCGAACGCCGACATGATCGAGCATATCGTCGGTCTCGTCGAGCAGAAGGCTGAACGTCTTCGTGCTGAACGCGAACAGGCGGAAGTGGCTGCGGAATAGGCGCTAGAGCGGCTTGCACTGGCTTTCAGGAATGAGGGCGGCGGCTGCTTCATAAGCCTCCTGCGTCGGAGCGAGGCGGCGAATGAGGGCCAGCGCTTCCGGTTTCTCAACCCGCACGACTTCAGCGTCCCCTGCCGCCGGTACGTCCTGCTTGCTTGTCGCCACAACGATGCGTCGCATATGCGGCGTTCCGGCCGCACGGGCGTCTAGCGAGCCTGCATATACGTTGTCTGTCCGCGCAGAAAATACCGATAGTGAACCATAGGCGTTCCAGGCCGGAACATCGAGTTCGACAGGGCCGTCCGCCAAGTCTATCACGCAGATGGCGTAGGCAAGATCTGGCGCGGGGCGAACGACCCGCTGGTTCTCCGGGGAGACGCGAGGTGTCATCTGCCAGTGTTGTGTGGGCAGGCCGCCAGCCATCATCCGCTCACGCACCTTGGACATGATCTTGCCAGGCACGGCGTTCAGCACAATAAAATGCGCCAAGGCAAAGGTAACGAGAAACGCGACGAGACCTGTCAGGAAGCTGCGCATCAGGATTGGCCTCCGCACGACAGGCGTTCAATCGACGGCGGGGTCAGAACTGATTCCGGATCGTCGAGCAGCGCGGCATCGGGTTTGTAGAGGCGCAAGGTCAGGTCAAAGTTGTCGGCAGAACGGCTGGACACCCAATTGCCTTCTGCCGGTCGCACAGGCGCAACGAGGAAAGACCAATTCTCGGCCTGACCGGCATTAGTGGCTTTGGTCAGATCGTAGGCGAGCGCCCGATCAGTGTTGGGGGGCAGGTAGTTCTTCGCGTCGTACAGCGTAACCGACCACCAAAGGGCGGGCATCGTCTCGCCGCTGACGCGATAGGTGCAATCCTCTGTGAGGGGCCGGCCGGTATCGTCTTTTGCGCGGGTGAAGTAGACGGCTTCTTCCTTGGTAAGGGCGAGGAGGCCGCGGCGGGCAATATATGCCCGTGTCCAAGGATTGGCGCTTGGGGATCCGACGGTCCAGTCGCTCAGCCAACCATTAGCGTCGATGACGCCGCCCAAACGCATGCCGGGGCCAACTATACCTGCCGCAGCAAGCGCAGACGCTGTGCCAGCAGCGAGGCCGAAGACACAACCAATAACAAGGGCGATCCATTTCATCAGATCATAGTGCAGACCGAGATTGACCCTGCAAGTGCGAAATTTGTTGCGGACTGATCAGCACAGAGGCCTTGTTTTAAAGAAGACCATGGGACAGCCACGTTTTCGTGAAGGGCCTGCCCAAATCGACAAATGGCGGTATGAGTTGGGTGCTACGTGTCCCAAGCAAAGAGGTTTGCCCGCATGATCTGGTTTCTGAAGCGGATGCCGCTGCTGATCGCGTTAGGGATAACGGTTCTGGTGATGTCCAATTGCACCATGCTCGGCATGAATTATGCGAGCCTCGAAACAAGTAACAAGGCGCTTCCCCAACCGCCCCTTGATGTGCAGGCAATCACTGGCAATCCAGCGGTGCGTGAGGACCTAAAGCAGGCATTCGAGGACACGCTTTATGGCCCCTGGCCAACAGGCATGGCTGTCGCCTTCAGCCCGTGGCGTGTTGTCGATCCTGATTATCTGGATGGCCGGGGCACGCTTGAGGAATCGGCAGTTACGATAGGCTCAGGCGAGGGCGCGCGCCTCTTCCATCTCGTTGCGGCCTTTCCAAAGTCAGATCGGTCCTTGCCTGTCGTCGTCAGCCAGACATTCTCGACCAACTGCGCCTCATTTCCCGGGGAGCCCGTCACCGCCGCTGACATGTCTTTCTGTGACGGATCGGAAATGGATGGCATCATGGGAAAGGTGGTGACCCAGATTTTCGGCCGCTACATAGCTGAGGTGCCGGTCTCGCGCTATTTCGATGCGGGCCTGGCCTATGCCAGCTTCTACGCCAGTGAACTCGTGCCGGACAAGAATGGCGAGGCGCAGGCCGTGATGGCCAGAATGGGCGGCCCGATCAGTCCGACGAGTGCGCTGATGGCATGGTCCTATGGCTTCTCGGCGGCGCTGGACGTGTTGGAAGCAGACCCCCGCATTGATAGCAAACGCATGGCGGTGATGGGGCATTCGCGGCATGGCAAATCTGCCTTGATGGCGGGCGTGTGGGATCGCCGTATCGCGGCTGTGATCGCCCATCAGTCCGGTTTTGCAGGGGCGGCGCTGTCGCGGTCTGAAACGGGCGAGGGCCTTGCGCGCATGGCCAAATCCTATCCGCACTGGCTGTCGCCACGTGTGCAGGCCTATCTGACGGATCTTCCCAGTCTGCCAGTGGATCAGCACGAATTGCTGGCCCTGTTAGCGCCAACGCCCGTGCTTCTGGGCAATGGCCGGAGGGATGTCTGGTCTGATCCCAATTCCACGTATCGCGCCGCTGAGGCTGCCTCTGCCGTTTACGCGGCGGATGCGGCGGAGGGGCTTTCGGACGCGGGCATGCAGGCATTCGACCCTGAATCGAATCTCGCCTATTGGCTGCGCCCCGGCGGGCATAGCATCGTGCCCAGGGATATTGATGCCTTCACGGCCTTTCTGGCAGCGCATTTAGATAAGGCTGCGCCTCCTGAAACTGCTGTTCAAATGGCGAATTGATCCCTAATCTCCCGTAAAAGAAAAGCTGAGGGAGCTATAAATGTCTGTAATTGTTGAACTTCTATTGCCCGTGCTCGCGCTGATCTGCTGGACGCTCGTAATGTGGCTCTGGATGTATGCCACACGCATTCCGGCGATGCAGAAGGCCCAGATCGATCCCGATGCGGCCCGCCATCCGGGCACTTATGGGGATCGTATGCCCGCCAATGTCCGTTCCGTGGCCGACAACTACAACCACCTGCATGAGCAGCCGACCATCTTCTACGCTTTGATGTTCTTCGCTGCGCTGACGGGCGGGCAGGGCAACTTCATGGAGTTGATGGCTTGGATCTATGTGGGCCTGCGGATTGTCCATTCCTTCGTCCAGATCCTGTCGCCCAAAGTGGCGGTGCGGTTCATGGTCTTCGCCCTGGCCTCGATCACATTGTTCATTATCGCCGGGCATGAGGTCGTGCGAATTCTGCTCTAGCTTGCAGATGTGGCAGCGAGGGCGCTTCACGCGCCCTCAAAACCGCTCTAAAGGGCCGCTATGGCCACTATTTCTCCTTCCAGACTACAGCAGGTGATCGACCGGTTCGAACAGGTCGAAGCCCGCATGGGCGCGACCACCGAAACCGCTGAAATCATCGCCCTGTCCAAAGAACACTCCGACCTGAAGCCGGTGGTCGACAAGGCGCGCGAGCTGATGTCGGCCCGCAAGGAGCTCAAAGAAGCTGAAGCGCTTGTCGCCAGCGGCGACGCGGACATGGCGGAACTCGCGCGCGATGAAGTCGAGGAACTCAAGGACCGTTTGCCGGCCCTTGAGCAGGAAGTTCAGGTCCTGCTCCTGCCCAAGGATGTCGATGACAAGGCCGATATCGTGATCGAATTGCGCGCCGGCACCGGCGGCGATGAGGCGGCCCTGTTCGCAGGCGACCTGTTCCGCATGTATTCGCGCTATTTCCAGATCATGGGCTGGAAGGTCGATATCGTTGATGCCTCAGAAGGTGATGCGGGCGGCTACAAGGAACTGATTGCCAACGTGTCTGGTGACGGTGTGTTCGGACACATGAAATGGGAAAGCGGCGTGCATCGGGTGCAGCGCGTCCCGGCGACGGAAACGCAAGGGCGTATCCATACGTCTGCGGCCACTGTAGCCGTCCTCCCGGCGCCGGAGAATGTCGAGATCGATATTCGTCCTGAAGATATCCGCATCGATACGATGCGGTCGTCTGGCGCAGGCGGCCAGCACGTCAACACGACCGACTCGGCCGTTCGCATCACGCACTTGCCCACCGGCCTAGTTGCGACCAGCTCCGAAAAATCCCAGCACGTGAACCGCGAAAAGGCGATGGATCAGCTGAAGATCCGCCTCTATGAGCGCGAGCGGTCGGCCAAGGATGCCGAACGCGCCGAAGCGCGGGCAAGCCAGATCGGCTCAGGCGACCGCAGCCAGAAGGTGCGGACCTATAACTTCCCGGAAAATCGGATGACCGATCACCGTATCGGCCTGACACTCTATTCGCTCGACCGGATCATTACGGGCGACAAGCTGAATGATGTGGTCGAAGCCCTCATCACGGAAGACCAGGCCCGCAAGCTGGCGGCCATGGAGAACGAGAACTGAGCCGCCCGACCTATACGGATCTGATGGCTGGGGCCGCCGGATGCTTCCGGCAGGCTGGCATCGAATCCCCGCAACGGGAAGCCCGCCTGCTAATGTCGCTGGCGTCTGGCCTGACGACATCCCAGCTCATCCTCAGGGGCCATATGGCGACGCCAGACGATGTGAGGGAGACATTCGATCGCATGGTCGGCCAGCGCGAGGCACGCGTGCCCTTCCAGCATATTGCCGGAACAACTTCCTTTTTTGGCCTGGACTTCATTTCGGATGCGCGGGCTTTGGTGCCGCGCGCCGATAGCGAGGCTGTGGTTGAGGCGGCGCTCCGCCTTTTGCCGGATAGTCCCGGGCTGGAAATTGCTGACCTTGGAACCGGTTCCGGGTGCCTTCTGATAGCGCTGCTCGTGACGCGGCCGGATATATCAGGAACAGGCGTTGAGGCAGATGGGGCGGCGGCCTCGCTGGCGGCAGAGAATATCGCGCAGCATGGGCTGGAAATCCGTGCAAAGCTTGCGGTTCAGCCATGGTCCGAATGGTCCGGCTGGGGATCAGTGGACCTTCTCATCTCCAACCCGCCTTATATTCGTACCGAGGTCGTTGCCTCTCTCGACCCGGAAGTGCGCCTTTACGACCCGGACGCGGCCCTCGACGGTGGGGCGGATGGTCTGGATGCCTATCGGGAACTGGCAGGGCTTTCCCAGGCCCGCCTGAAGCCCGGAACGCCGGTTGTTTTCGAGATCGGTTATGATCAGCAGGGGGATGTGCGGGCGATTCTGGCGGCCGCCGGGTTGACCGACATCGGCAGTGCAAAGGATCTAGGCGGGAATGACCGGGTTGTATGGGCCCGGCAGCCCATAGGTTAATACGCATATTTTTGCTTGGCGGAGTGAATAATACAGGCTAGAAGCTATGCGTGAGGTGCTGGAAGCCGCGTATGGCAAGTCTGCTCCACCCTCGCCAGACTCTCGCAAAACGGGGCTCGGCCACAGCACTTCCTTCGGCAATTGCGCTGGGAACTGCCTGCAGGACAAAAAGCAGGCGCATGAAACGGGATATACATTCATGAAACGCTCACGCGGGCGCAATCGTCGCTCAGGCGGTAACAATAATAACAACAATCACAACAATCCGAACCGGCACTATGAAAGTGTTGGTCCGGACGTGAAGATCCGTGGATCTGCTCAGCAGGTGCTGGAAAAGTACCAGCAATATGCCCGGGACGCCCAAACGAGCGGCGACCGCGTATTGTCTGAGGCCTATTTCCAGTTCGCCGAGCATTACCAACGCATCGTTGCGAAACAGATGGAAGCCAAGGATCGCCAGCAGCCGCAACAGCGCAACGGCCGAGATGATCGCGACAATCGCCGTGATGACCGCGATAATCGTAATGATTCGTCAGACGATGATTCAAACTCCGACGACAGCAACGAGGAAGCCACCGTTCAGGTGACATCGCGTTCGCGTCCGGACGATAACCAGGATGATCGTGACAATGCCCGCGATACGGACAATGACAATGGCAAGCCGGATTCGCTGAAGGTCATCGACGCCAGCGACGATTCAGATTCCAGCAAGGCAGAGGCACCCAAAGAGAGCCGTTCGAAGCCCAAGGCCGACGGCGATCGCCCGAAGTCTCGCCGGAAGCCTTATCGCGCCAAGGATGCGTCTGAAGAGCCTGAAGCCGTGACGGATGGCGTGATGAAGACCTTGTCGCGTGGTCGCCGCAAATCAGCATCGTCCGAAACGGATGAGCAAGCGCGCGCAGACGATTCGGCCGAGACAACTGCAGACTGAGATGGGCGGGATCGCCCTCATGCGGCTCTGAGACATTGATACGTCTTGCAACACTGAAGGATGCAGAGGCCCTCAGGGACCTCGGCATCTCCTCATTCGTTGCGGCTTTCGGGCATCTCTATAGCGCGGTCGATCTGCAGATCTATCTGGCCGAAAACTATGCGCTCCAAAGCTGGAAGTGCCAGATTGGTGCGCCAGGTCGCCCGATCTGGTTGGCTGAGGCGCCGGACGGTCATTTGGCTGGCTATGCGCAGGCCAGTCCTTGCGAGTTGCCCGTCGATCCTATCCCTGAAGGGGCCCTCCAATTGCATCGGCTCTATGTGCGTCCGGGAACGCTGTCCTCCGGCATAGGCGGCGCGCTGATGACGCGCGTGCTCGAATGGGTGGACATATCCGGCCGACCACCCCTGTATCTCGGCGTATGGTCCGGCAATGAGGGCGCGCAGCGATTCTACGCCCGTTACGGATTTCGCAAAGTGGGCGAATATAACTTTCCCGTCGGCGAACAAGTGGACCGGGAATATATCCTGAGACGCGATTGATCCTGTCGTATGTCGCGCGTCTTGTATGGCCCGGCATCACTCCCCAAATCCAATTCATCACTGCAGGCCGCTGCTGAGCGGGGCCTCAACCAAACCGAATCTGCCTTTGAGAGGGGATAACAATGAATATTGAACAATATACCGAACGCGCTCGCGCGATTGTTCAGAGCGCCCAGACTTCCGCTTTGGCGAGCGGGCACCAGACGCTGACGCCAGCGCATATCCTGAAGACCATGATGGAGGATCGCGACCAGTTGGCCGTGAACCTGATTCGTGCGGCCGGTGGCCGCCCCGAACTGGTTGTTCAAGGTGTCGACGCGGCGTTGGGCAAGCTGCCCAAGGTGACTGGCGCCAATAATGGCCTGCGGCTTGAGCAGGCGTCTGCCAAACTGTTCCAGGACGCTGAAGCCAGCGCAAAGAAGACGGGCGATTCCTTTGTCACAACCGAGCGTCTGTTGCTCGCTATCGCCGGCTTGGCTGGTGACCCTGCAGCTGAAGTCCTGAAAAGCTCCGGCGTAACGACGAAATCATTGGACGCTGCCATCACCGAATTGCGCCAGGGGCGCACGGCGGATAGCGCCAATGCCGAAGAAGGCTATGAGGCACTCAAGAAATATGCGCGTGACCTGACTAAGGATGCGCGCGATGGAAAGCTCGACCCGGTGATTGGCCGTGACGAGGAAATACGCCGTACAATGCAGGTCCTGTCCCGCCGGTCGAAGAACAATCCCGTTCTCATCGGTGAGCCCGGCGTTGGCAAGACGGCGATTGCCGAAGGCCTTGCGCTGCGCATAATCAATGGCGATGTGCCCGAAAGCCTGAAGGGTAAGCGCCTGCTTGCGCTCGACATGGGCGCGCTGATTGCCGGCGCTAAATTTCGCGGCGAATTCGAAGAGCGGCTGAAGGCCGTGCTCAACGAGGTTCAGCAGGCAGCTGGCGGCGTCATCTTGTTCATTGACGAGATGCACACGCTTGTTGGCGCCGGAAAATCCGACGGCGCAATGGATGCTTCAAACCTGTTGAAGCCGGCCCTTGCGCGCGGTGAGCTCCACTGTATCGGCGCGACGACGCTGGATGAGTATCGCAAATATGTGGAAGGCGATCCGGCTCTGGCCCGTCGCTTCATGGCTGTATTTGTCGATGAGCCAACTGTCGATGATACGATCTCCATTCTCCGTGGGCTGAAAGCCCGGTACGAGGCGCACCATGGTGTGCGTGTTTCGGATGCGGCGATTGTGTCAGCGGCGACGCTGTCCAACCGTTACATTACAGACCGCTTCCTGCCAGACAAGGCCATCGACCTGATGGACGAAGCTGCCTCGCGCCTTCGTATGCAGGTCGACTCCAAGCCGGAAGCGCTGGACGAGATTGATCGTCGACTCCTACAGCTGAAGATCGAAGCCGAAGCGCTGAAAAAGGAGAAGGATACCGCATCGATTGATCGTCTGAAAACGATCGAAGGCGATATCGCTGACCTGCAGGCCAAGTCGGACGAGCTGACCTCCGCGTGGTCGGCTGAGAAGAACAAGCTGAAGGGCACGGCCAATGCCAAGGACCTGCTTGACCGTGCCTATGCCGATATGGCGGAAGCGCAGCGGACGGGTGACCTAACGCGTGCCTCGGAGCTGAAATTCTCAACCATCCCTGCGCTTGAAAAGCAGATCAAGGATGTCGAAGGCGCCGAGGATGACGAAGATGGCCTCGTCTCTGAAGTCGTTCGTCCTGAGCATATTGCGGGTGTCGTTTCCAAGTGGACCGGCATTCCTGTCGACAAGATGATGGAAGGCGAACGCGAGAAGTTGCTCCATATGGAGGATGCCCTGCGGGCCCGCGTGGTCGGTCAGGACGCGGCCCTTGAAGCGGTCTCGAATGCCGTCCGCCGCGCCCGCGCCGGGCTTCAGGATCCGAACCGTCCGATCGGTTCCTTCCTGTTTGTCGGCCCCACCGGCGTCGGCAAGACCGAGCTGACCAAGGCGCTCGCCGAGTTCATGTTCGACGACGACACGGCGATCCTGCGTCTCGACATGTCGGAATATTCCGAGAAGCACTCGGTGGCCCGCCTAATCGGCGCGCCTCCGGGCTATGTCGGCTATGATGAAGGCGGTGCTCTGACGGAAGCTGTCCGGCGGCGTCCCTATCAGGTCATCCTGTTCGATGAAGTCGAGAAGGCCCACCCGGACCTCTTCAACACGCTGCTGCAAGTGCTGGACGACGGTCGTCTGACCGATGGCCAGGGCCGCACGGTAGACTTCAAGAATACGATCATCATCATGACGTCGAACCTCGGCGCTGATGCGCTTGCAAGTGGCGACGAAGGCGAGGTGTCGGAGTCGGCGCGCGAGAGCGTGATGTCTGCTATCCGGATGCATTTCCGGCCGGAGTTCATCAACCGCATTGATGAGATCGTCTTCTTCAAACGTCTCGGCCGTGGTGAGATCGACCATATCGTCGACATCCAGATGGTTCATCTCGAAAAGCTGCTGTCGGCGCGCAAGATGAAACTCGACCTAAGCCTTGATGCCCGCAACTGGTTGGCCGCTCGCGGCTATGATCCTGTGTACGGCGCCCGGCCATTGAAGCGTGTGATCCAGAAAGAGTTGCAGGATCCGCTCGCGCGCCTGCTCCTCGAAGGTCGTATTGCCGACGGTGAGACGATCCATGTCGGGGTTGAAGGTGACATGCTTTCGATCAATGGCGTGCCGAACGATTTCGCCAAGGGGCGTGCCGTCCTCAACTGATCGCCTGGCATTTTATCATGGCCGCCGCATCTGCTCCGGCAGGTGCGGCGGCTTTTTTTATGGGCTGTTGGGTTGGATGACAGGCAAAAAGGTGGAGGCGGTTGCCAGTGCCACTCCTTCGGTCGCGCCTCTGAGGACGTCGATCTCCCCCTTCTGTTTCATGAACGCGGCGAGTTCGGCAGGATCTGAAGCCAGATTGCGGCCCGAGGGCAGTTCAAGGGTCATCGGGTTGACCCATCGGCCGTCCCGCCGGATTTCATAGTGAAGGTGTTGGCCTGTTGCCGATCCTGAATCGCCGACATAGCCGATAACGTCGCCCGCCTTGGCCATTTGACCCAATGCCACCCCAGCGAAGCCCGACATATGGGCGTAGAGCGTTTCATAGCCGCGCTTGTGACGCACCCGGATATGGCGACCGTAGCCTTCGCTGAAGCCCATGAATTCCACTATGCCATCACCGGCCACTTGTATTGGCGTGCCGGCAGGGGCGCGAAAGTCGATGCCGGTGTGCAGGTGGAGCTGTCCCGTTAGAGGGTGATAACGCTGGCCGAAACCTGAATTGATCGCCACACGCCCGATGGGATAGCGCGTCAGGAATGGCTGCGCAGCGACACCATTCGCGTCGAAGAACTCGGTTCGGCCTGTGTCTACCGGTGTATAGCGGTACCAGCTTCCGCTACTGGTCTCGCCGTTGAAGGCGGCAAAGACGAGATCACCGTTCTCGATGAAATTTCCACGTTCGTCTTCGGCGACCTCGAACACAGTATCAAAACGGTCTCCAGGCTCGCCGCCAGTCGCCAGGACGGTGTCATCGGGAAAAAGGGCGGCAAGGCTTGCCGCATGTGCTGGTGTGCCGCCACCTGCTACGAGAGCTGTCTGCAGGTCTGTTTCGATAATGCCGGCTGCCCGGCGGTGCGACGTGACCAGACGGGCTGTCAGGACGCTCACGAAAAAGCTGTCATCGGCCTGTCGCGTCGCGAGCAACGTGTTCTTGGCATTCGGTTTGATCGATACGGCAATCAGGCGGCTCGTTTCGCCATCCATCGCACTCTCGTCGAAATAAGCGGTTAGGGCCGTGCCGGGGCGCATGCGTTTACGATCAACCAGGCCTGTCTGGCGGAGCGCTGAGACGGCAGAAGCGGCATCTGTCGCGCTGGCGCCCAGCACTTCCAGCACGTCAGCCGCGGCAGCACCGGACGTGACTTGGCCGATACGTTCGGCTGTCGAGCCTGATGGCATGTTATCGCGGAAATCGAGCATGGCTTGCGCCGCATCTGCGCTGGTCAGGCTTCCCGGCTGTTGCGGCCGCACGAAGACGAAGAGCATCAGCATGCCCAGGACGACAAGGCCTGCAACCACCCATTCTGCCACGTAATGTGGGCGGAGCGACCGGTCGACGTGTGCCGGTCTTTGTATTTGATGTTTCATGCCTGATATCCCTGACGGGCCTTAAGGAGGGCCGCGCGAAGTTTTTCAGGTCACAAAAAGCAAGAAATACGCCATGCGCGGCGTTTTCAGGGGTGGAACTGCATCTGACGGGGAATCAGGGTTGGTGGGTGGTCGCCGATACCAGTAGGGCCTGATTGAACTCAGCGCCGCTTTCAGCCCGGATATGGTCTATGTCGGCCTTCCTCTCGGCAAATTCCGCAAGAATTTCAGGGGATTCTGCGAGTTTTCGGCCGGTAGGCAGCTTCAGCGCCATGGCGTTGACCGCAGTACCCTTGATGTACACTTCATAGTGCAGATGCGGACCAGTCGACGCGCCTGTCGAGCCGACATAGGCGATGATGTCGCCCTGACGCACGCGGGTGCCAGCCTTGATGCCTTTGCCAAAGCGGGAGAGGTGCGCATAGGCCGTTTCATAGCCGTTTGCGTGCTTGATTTTTACGAAATTTCCGTAGGTGCCATAGCGATTGGCACGGACGACGACGCCATTGCCTGCGGCGAAAACCGGGGTGCCTGAAGGCGCCGCAAAGTCGGTGCCCTTGTGGAGGCGCGTGTAGCCGGAAATCGGGTGACGACGCGTGCCAAAGGAGGATGAGAGCCTTGCGCCATTAATGGGCGTCTTCATCAGGAACTTGGTCGCGCTTTCGCCATTGCTATCGTAATAGTCCGGCGTCTGGTCGTCGCTGGGCGTGAAGCGATAAAAGTCGCGGCTCAGGGCCTTACCATTGAGCGAGGCGAAGACCACATTGCCGGTTTTCACGGGATTGCCGCGCTCGTCGACATAGGTCTCGTAGACAATCTCAAACTTGTCGCCAGGATGTATTTCACGCTGGAAGTCCACGTCATAGGCGAAAGCATCAGCAAAATCGACGACCTGCTGGTCACCGGCGCCAAGACTGCGGGCCGTCTCATAGATCGAAGTATTGATTGATGCGGCGACGCGCTTGTAGCTGGGTGTCAGGCGGGCATTGAGGGCGGTGGCTTCCCAGGATCCGTCCTGGTCACGCGTGATCAGCAGGCTGCGGTCAGATTCGGCGCGGATCGAAAGCGCCGTCAGTCTGTCGCCATCGAGATAAGTTTCGGCTTTCAGGCCTGGCCGGAGACGACGGGCATCAAGCAGGTCACCTGAATACAATGTCTGCAGTGCGCCATTGGCGTCTTGGTGGTTGGCGCCGAGGCTGACGACTAGTTCTGTCAGCGTCTCCCGCGGCTTCAAGGTGCCGGTTTCGTGTTCAAGAATTTTCGGTTGGGCCAGGTCTCTCGCGCTGAGCAGCGTAACCGCCAGGGGTAGGGGCGTTGCGGCGTCCGCAGTGCCATGCGTGGGCTGGCCCGAGGAATCGACCATGAATAGCCCGGCGACAGCTGAGGCAGACCCCAGCACAAACAGGACCGCCAGGCTTTTGAGCCCCTGTGACAAGTTCCGCTTGGAATGCGGTACTTTTGGGGGTTCATTTTCCGTGTTTTTTTCCACGCGTAACGTCCCGTCTCTCCCGAGTTCCTCCGCCCGCATTATAGCAGGTGCGGCTGAACAAGCATCCATTCTGTCATTTGCGTGTTAAAGAAACCAGAACACGCTAAATTTGGCCTTCTTGCCTTATTAGGACTTTAGGTTTCAGGACTAGCAAGATGCAAGCCGGATCTCACAGTGAATACACCAGATGACAAAAATGTAGGCAAATCGGTCGATGAAACGCCGCTGGAGCCTGTTCGGTGGGGGCGTTGGGCGGTTCTGGCGGTCATCGTCCTGCTTGTTGGCGTGCTCGCGGCCGGATGGGTGATGCGCAAGCCTATGGCTAACAGAGTCTTTGCCGGCTGGTGCGAAGCCCGAAATCTCGTGTGTGAAGGGAAATTCACGCAGCTGGGCTTTGGCGGAGCGACAATCCGCGCGCTGAAGATAGGCGCAGGCGGCAACGTTCCACTTGAGGCGCAGGAAGCGAGCGCGCGGCTTGGTTGGCCGCATCTTTTCAGCCCGGAGCTGACAGGCGTTACCATAGACCGCCCAATCGTACGCGGCATCTTGAACGACAAGGGCGTGAAATTCTACGGGCTCGAAAAACTTGCCGGTTCGTCCGGTGAAAAGGAAAATAGCGAACTCAAGCTGCCCGCCATCGACATAACAGACGGACGTATCTTTCTCGCCACCGACGCGGGTGAGCTCTCGGCCTCCGTATCGATGAGTGGGACTTTCCCGCAAAGCGGCAAGCTCGATCTTGTCGTGGACCCGGTGTCGTTGAAAACGCGAGATTCCGAATTTCAGTGGTCTGAGGGCGTGGTGACGCTTTCTGCTGACAAGGGACGGATTTCCGGCGGGGCGAATGTCGCTCTGGAGCAGGCAAATCTAAAGGGCATCTCGGTCAAGGATGCCCTTCTCGAAATGACCATTGACGCTGCTGATGTCGGCGAAGGCCCGATGGAGATGAACTGGACGGGCTCTGTCGCGGAGGCGGCCTTCCCAGGTGGCGAGCTGCGCGCAACGCAAACGAATGGGGCTGCAGCTTTCACGGAACTCCCCAGCCTGTCAGCTGAGGCTGTCATGGCAGCCCTCACGCGGGCGAGCATCGTGGTGGAATCCGAGAAGGCGAGTTACGGCGGTTATGGGGCAGACTCTCTCAGCATCGAAGCAGACCTGAAAGGTGACGGCGGCAATATCGGTGGCCCTGTGGCTGTCGAGGCCAGGCAGGCCGTCGCGCCACAAGGCAAGGCGGGAGACGTCTCTGCCAGCGGCGTTCTTAGCCGGTCTGCCGAGGGTACATTGCTATATACAGGCAGCGTCGCCACAAAGGCGACGCAGCTTTCGCCGGAAACGCGCGGCAAGGTCACCAAGCCGGTCACTCTCCCGGGCGTCTTCTCGGATCATGGCGCCGCTTTGCGGTCGACAATTGATCGTGCTCTCGCCGACTTCGATCTCACAATGAATTTTAGCGCGGGTCGCCGCGCCAACCTCATATCTGTCTCAAGCCGCGGTGAGACCGTTCTGACGACAAAATCTGGCATGCGGCTGGGTATTGTGCCGGGGGCGGATGGTCCGTGGCTTTCGGTGCGCGGTCAGGAAGTGTTGGTGAGCGGGGATATCAGCCTTGCAGGCGGCGGTGCCCCGACGATCCAGCTGGGCCTTGATGAGCTGCAGCAGGGCGCGGCTGGCTTCGACATCAAGGCTCATGACTTGCTGCTGAAGCCATGGGCGGCAGGCGGTAAAACCGTGTCAGCCGACCTTTCGACGTTCAGCCTATCGAGTGCGGCAGATGCATTTGACCTGCGCACGCGCGGGCGGCTCTCGCTCGCCGGCTTGGTGTCGGGCGTTGATCTCAAAAACACGGACATCAATGCGGGCATCCATGTCACACGTGGCGAGGCTGGTTGGCAGGTGACCCCGGAGGGCACGAAATGCGTCAAGGCATCGAGCGAGGGCTTCGTGTTTGGCAGTATCAAGGCCGATCCGGTCAGTCTCGACATATGCCCGCAGGGCAAAGGCTTTATTCGCGAGAACGTCTCTGATCCCGAAGGCGCCGTGACGCTCGGAAATGTGCATCTTCCGTTCACGACCGGATCAACGTCCGGAACGCTGGGGCTTTCAAGCGCCACTGTAGACTGGTCCGCCAAGGGCGGGCTTGCAATGACAGTCCTGGCGAAGGCGCTCGACCTGCCGCTCACGATAGGTGATCGCACGTTGACGATAGAAGGCGATGCCTTGCGCATGGGGATTGCGACTGGAAAGGGCGCGCCAAAGCTTTCGGCGCGTCTTGGGGCAACTCGTTTTGGCGGCACGCTGGTGCCCGCGAATGTATCCGCTGACAGTTTTTCCTTTGACGGGAACAGTGGGAAAGGCGGTCTTTCTGGTTCACTGAAGGCCAATAGCGTCCTGATCAAGGATTATCGCGATGATCCGCTCTACCAGCCGCTTATATCGGATCTGAGTGCTACGCTTACAGACGGCCAGCTTTTGATGACGGGCCCGCTACGCCTCAAGGCAGGTGGCGCAACAGTGGCGGACACGACGCTGAACATGGACATCATAAAGCTGACCGGTAAGGCGGCGATCCGTTCCAAACCACTCCAGTTCCGCACGGGCGGGCTGCAACCCGTCATGCTGTCGGAGCGCCTGCGCGGCGTGTTCACCTTCGCGGAAGGCGACATGTCTGCCCTAGCGGATATCGACATCAATTCCGGGAAATTGTCAGGAACGGGGGAAGTCACGGTTAGCAGTTTCGGCTTCCAGACGACGCGCCTCGGTCGGGTTACGGGAATCGATGGCCATATCCGCTTCAGCGACCTTCTCGCGCTGACGACGGACAGGGGACAGGTCGTCACGGTTGGATCGATGAATATTGGCGTCCCACTGACAGATGGGCATATCGAGTTCCATCTGATCGACGGCAAGATTATCGGTATCGAGAAAGCCTACTTCCCCTTCGCAGGTGGACGCGTCGCGCTTTCGCCACTTGAGTGGACGCTCGGGGGCGACGACCAGCGCGTGGAGGTCACAGCCGACGCCATTGAATTGAGTGATCTCGTTGCGGTTCTCAAACTTCCGGATGTGCAGGCAACGGGGACGGTCAGTGGTCGCTTCCCGGTCGATTTCGTCAATAATGAGGTTCAGGTGCGCGATGCGCGGCTGTCCGCTGACGCAAATGGTGGCCGGATTGCCTATACGGGCGACGCGGTGGACTCTGCGGCTGCGAGCGACCCAAATGCGAAACTGGCCTTTGACGCGCTCAAAGACCTACAATTCTCGGTTCTCGAGGTCGGCTTGACCGGCAACCTGATGGACCGGACCGTGGCGAGCGTTCATCTGTTGGGTAAGAATACGCGCCCGCTGGCGTTCGGGAAGAAGCTCACCATGCCAAAGGGTCAGGCATTCGAGTTCAATCTCACACTGGATTCCCAGCTCGGAGAACTTGTGAAAAGCGGATCCTATGCGACCCAGCAGGACAAGTTCGTGGACATCATTGTCGATCTGGCCAAGTCCAAGCCGGAGACTGAAGCTGAATGACAGGCAACCGTCTGATCGATTGACGTTAAGGCGAACCGTGTCATGTTCGCGCGTGAATGAAAGGAGTCCCCCTTCTGATGACCCCGCCAAAGACAATTCTTCTGGTTGGATGCGTAGCCCTTGCGTCGGCCTGCACGCCGACGATCCGCATCGAACCATCCGACAAGCCGATTACCATCAATCTTAACGTCAAGATCGATCAGGAAGTGCGCATCAAGCTCGACAAGGAAGTCGAAGACCTGATCTCCAATAACCCTGACCTGTTTCCTGAATAGCGACGGAAGGATATAGTCATGAACATGATCAAAAATCTCTTTATCGCATTGAGCATCGCCTCGCTGGCCATTGTCAGTGCGCCTGCGGCCCACGCGGCTGACCCCCAACTTGAGGCCGCCATTTCCGCAGGCCAGGTGGGTGAGCGTATTGACGGCTACCTGGGTGTTGTTGGCTCGGCTGACCCCGCCGTGGTCCGTAAGGTCCAGGAAATCAACAACAAGCGACGCGCTTTGTATGAGCAATTGTCCCAGCAAACGGGCACAACGGTTGCTCAAGTTGCCCGTGTGACGGGCGAAAAGCAGATCGCCAAGACGGCGGCTGGCCAGTATTACATGGACGAATCCGGCGCCTGGAAACAGAAATAGTGTAGCCCTTGCCCGGCGGCGGGACAGGAGAAAACCCGATGTCCCGCAAGCTGGTCTTGGTTATCATCATAGCCTTTGCAGCCCTCGCAGCCGTGCTGTGGGGGCTGACCTTTTTCTGGCAGGGTATGGGCGTCGAAGTCACTGGCCTTGGCTGGGGCGCCTATATCGCTGGCGGTGTGTTCACGCTGGCGCTCTCGGCGGGCCTCTTTCTGTTATCTTTCCACAGTGCGAAGCATGGCTATGACGATATCGATCGACCTGACACGCCCGAGGATTGATGCAGCCTGTTGCAAGACTTTCATACCCGATTGATTGACACGAGGCGCGGCTCACTCGATTTTGCGGACATTCGCATTCAAACAACGGGCTGGACCTTCCATGATCGATCCTGCACGGCTTTCAGCCTTCATCGCGTCGCGTATCTGCCATGACCTCGTGTCTCCCGTCTCAGGCGTCACCAGCGCCCTCGAGATGCTGGATGAACCGGGCGATTCCGAAATGGACGAGCAGTTCGAGGAATTGCTCCGCAGCAGTGCCAGAAAAGCGGCGGCGACGATCCAGTTCCTGCGCTACGCCTATGGTTCACTCGGCCTCCAGGCCGGCACAGCCGACATGCACGACTTCAAGAAGATCACGGAGAACTTCCTCCACGGCCTGAAGCCCAGCATTGAGTGGGATATTGCGACCGACCACCTCAGCTATTCCCATGCGCGGCTACTGATGAACCTGATCATGATGGCCATCGACACGCTGCCACGGGGCGGTGTTATCAACGCACGCGTGCGAAACGAGGCTGCGGGCATGACCATGACGGTTTCGAGCCGCGGTGAACGGGTGAAGCTCAAGGATGAGGCTGCCCGGTCTGTTCAGGGCATTGAACCGGAAGACGGTTGGAAGCCCGACAATATCCAGCCACTTTTTGCCAAGATGATCTGCGACAGCCTGGAAGGTGAAATCACCGCCAAGCAAGGCGACGACGTGGCGATCATCATGGCCACACAGATACGGGCGGAGGGGTGAATACGGGATATCCGGGTTTATCAGCCGCCGGCAGCGATTTATTAACGCTCATGGGGCACCTGTTAACCTGACGCGTTCGCCCGCCTTTGGAGACAGACCATGAAATCCTGCCTGATCGTTGATGACTCACGCGTCGTCCGGAAAGTCGCCGCCCGTATCATCCAGGACCTGAAATTCGATGTTCGGGAAGCGGGTGATGGCGCAGAGGCGCTGAAAGCCTGCCGCGAGAGCATGCCTGATGCCGTGCTGCTGGACTGGAACATGCCGGTCATGAACGGTCTTGATTTCCTGCGTGCCCTGCGCCGGGAAGAGGGCGGCAAGAAACCGCTCGTGGTGTTTTGCTCTATTGAGAATGACGCCGAACACATCAATGAAGCGATCCGGTCGGGCGCAGATGAGTTCATCATGAAGCCGTTCGACGCTGATATTCTTGAAAGCAAGTTTGCAGAAGTCGGCCTTATTTGAAAGATTTCTTAATAAAAGCGCCGATATTGGTAAGGATTAAGGGTTAGAAAAGCCCGGTTGCGGAGCGGGATATGCAGGACGAGGTGTTTAACGAATTGGCGGATCTGGCCCTGAAGGGGGCCGGCACGTCGATTCCTAAATCCAAGGCCTACCTTATCGAGGCCCGTCTGGCGCCGATCGCGCGCCGCGAAGGCTTCGGATCGATGGAAGATCTGGTCCATTGCATAAAATCCCGCGCCAATCCCGCCTTCATCTCTGAAATTGCCGCCGCCCTTGTGTCGAAGGACACGCGCTTCTTTCGCGAGCGCGAAACGCTGCAGCGTGTACTCGCCGAGGTGCTGCCTGCGCGCCTGAAGGCCTCGAACACTGGACGCCTGAAAATCTGGTTTGCAGGCGGCTCGACCGGTCAGGAAGCCTATTCGCTGTCCATCCTGCTGGAAGACGAACTGCCGGCGGCCCTTCGCGGCGCCAAGATCGAAATCCTCTCGACTGACATTTGCAAAGTCTCGACGGAGAAAGCCCGGATCAGCCGCTACGGCCATTATGACATCCAGAAGGGCCTCTCGATACACCGCCTGACCAAGCATTTCACCCGTCTTGAGACCGGGCAGTGGGAAGCCAGTGAAGCCCTCCGGGGTCATGTCAGCTTCCGCCAGCACAACCTGCTGGAAAGTGCTGCCGGCCTCGGCAAGTTCGACGTCATCATCTGCCGTAACGTGTTGTCGGGGATGGCGCGTTCGGCGCGGGTTTCCGTTATCGACAACCTCGCCCACCAGCTCATGCCGGGCGGTCTCATTCTGCTGGGGCAGGGCGAAGGCCTGATCGGTTTGACCGAAAAGCTTGAGCCGGCAAGGGACTTCCGCGGCGCCTGGGTCGCTGCGGGAACAGCCAACGCAGCCGCTTCAGCGGCCTGAACTGCCCTCAGCCCCATCGTTGCAATGCCACATGATGCCTGTATGAGGGGCACACCTCCTTACGGCTGAAACACACAGGCAGGCCCCAGACATGGTGAAATCGACATTCGCGGCATTTGCCGATCGCATCTCGCGTGCCGACTGGGCAGGCAATGGCCTGTCGGCCATGACACCCATGCGCGTAAAGACCGAACTTCTGGCTGGCCTGACCGTCGCCTTGGCACTCGTGCCAGAGGCCGTGGCCTTCGCCTTCGTGGCAGGCGTTGCGCCGCTGGTTGGCCTGTATGCTGCGTTTATCGTCGGCTTGATTACGGCACTTTTCGGCGGTCGTCCGGGGATGATCTCCGGCGCAACCGGCGCACTGGCGGTCGTCATGGTCGGGTTGGTGCACGATCCGCGCGTGGGCGACATGGGTGCGCAATACCTGTTCGCGACCGTCGTTCTGA
Source organism: Hyphomonas oceanitis SCH89 (assembly GCF_000685295.1). GTDB lineage: Bacteria > Pseudomonadota > Alphaproteobacteria > Caulobacterales > Hyphomonadaceae > Hyphomonas > Hyphomonas oceanitis. The sequence continues at coordinate 5,926 of NZ_ARYL01000004.1, read as the reverse complement.
TGGGCGTGCTTCAATTGCTCGCTGGCATCTTCAAGCTCGGCAAGTTCATGCGCCTCGTGCCGCATCCGGTCATGCTTGGTTTCGTCAACGGGCTCGCCATCGTGATCTTCCTGGCCCAGCTTGGCCAGTTCAAGGTGCCGGGAACGGGCGAGGCGGCGGGTCACGGCTTTGCCGGGGGACAATGGATGAACGGCGCGCCGCTGGTTATCATGCTGGGTCTCACCGCACTGACCATGGCGATCATATGGGGCATGCCGAAACTGACCAAGATCATTCCGGCGCCGCTTGCCGGTATCGGCATTGTCGCGGGCATCGTCATCGGCTTTGGTCTCAATGTGCCCACCGTAGGCGACCTTGCCTCCGTGCAGGGCGGCCTGCCGCCTTTTGCTGTTCCCACTGTGCCGCTGACGTTCGAGACACTTGAAATTATCTTCCCGTATGCGCTGATCCTCGCCGCCATCGGCCTGATCGAGAGCCTGCTGACGCTAAACCTTGTCGGCGAGATTACCGGCAAGCGCGGCGGCGCCTCGCAGGAATGCCTGGCGCAGGGCACGGCCAATGTCGTCACCGGCTTTTTCGGCGGGATGGGCGGCTGCGCGATGATCGGCCAGTCGATGATCAACGTGAAATCTGGTGGGCGTACGCGCCTATCGGGTGTTTCCGCTGCGCTCTTCCTGCTCGCCTTCATCCTGGTCGGCTCCAGCCTGATCGAGCGCATCCCGCTCGCAGCCTTGGTCGGCGTGATGTTCATGGTCGTGATCGGCACCTTCGCCTGGCAGAGCCTTCGCATCATGACGCGTATCCCGCTGATGGATGCGTTCGTCATCGTGCTCGTGACCGGTGTGACCGTTGCCTATGATCTCGCGACAGCCGTCGTGGTCGGCGTCATCGTCTCGGCACTGGCTTATGCCTGGAACAATGCCCGGCGCATCCATGTCATCGAACGCGACAGTGTCCGGACGCCCGGCGCACATGTCTACGAGATCGAAGGCCCACTCTTCTTCGGCTCGACAGACAGCTTCGCTGATCTCTTCCACCCGGCAACCGACCCGGATGTCGTGATCGTCGACTTCCGGCGCAGCCGGGTGGTCGACCAGTCCGCCCTACAGGCCATCGAGGATCTCGCAGCCCGTTATCAGGCCGAGGGCAAGACCCTGCGGCTGCGCCACCTCAGCCATGACTGTCACAAGTTGCTAAAACGGGCCGGCCAGCTGATGATCGAGGAAGACGATGATCCGGACTATGCGCTGGCGGTGGACTACAATGTCCGGACCGGCGTCTTTGGCGGCGGCCACTGATCACTGCTATGTGACCAAATACCCCTGCAGGGTATCTTTGCCGGTCACGGGTAATCACTCTATATGGGAGGGAATCCCGATTCCTGACCGCTCGAGGCTGCCCATGTTCAATCGACGCCGTTTTCTGCAATACACTGCTGCCGGAATGGCCACTGGCGCCATTGCAGCCCCCGCCTGGGCGCGCACGTCCGGTGAAGGCAATTTCGGCATTCCCATGCTGCGAGGCAACCAGTTCGACCTGACGGTCGGCAAGTTTCCTGTCCGCATCAATGGGCGCGCGACGGAAGCAACCGGCGTCAACGGCTCTGTGCCGGGACCGCTGTTGCGCTTCCGTGAGGGCGACGAGATTAAGCTCAACGTGTCCAACACGCTGGATGTGGACACATCAATCCACTGGCACGGCCTGCTCGTGCCCTTCCAGATGGACGGTGTACCGGGTGTGTCCTTCCCTGGCATCAGGCCGGGCGAGACGTTCAGCTATAAATATGCCGTGCCGCAGAACGGCACCTATTGGTACCATTCCCATTCGGGCTTGCAGGAGCAGAGCGGCCATTACGGGCCGATCATCATTGACCCTAAGGGCGCGGACCCCGTCGACTATGACCGCGAGTACGTACTCGTGTTGGGCGACTGGACCTATGGCGCGCCGGAGCGCTTGTTTGCCAAACTGAAGAAGCACTCGGACAGCCAGAATTTCCAGCAGCGCACCGTGGGTGACTTCCTGCACGACGTATCGGCAGAAGGGCTCGGCAAAGCGCTGGACGACCGGGCCATGTGGGGCGCCATGCGCATGTCGCCGCGCGATATCGCCGACGTTGGCGCGCCGACCTATACCTACCTGATCAATGGTCGCTCGACGGCGGACAATTTCAACATGGTATTCAATCCGGGGGAGCGCGTGCGCCTGAGGATCATCAATGGCTCGGCCATGACCCTGTTCAATGTGCGCATGCCGGGCCTGCCTATGACAATCGTTCAGGCAGACGGCCAGCACGTGAAGCCGCTCGAAGTGGACGAGTTCCAGATGGGCGTGGCGGAGACTTATGATGTCATCGTGACGCCGCAGGTCGCCGAGGCCTTCGCGTTCGTCGCCGAGTCGATTGACCGGTCGGGGCAGGCGGTTGCGACACTCGGGCCGAAGCCGGGCATGCGGGCCGCTGTGCCTCAGCTGCGTGCCGTGCCAACGCTCTCGATGAAGGACATGGGCATGGACCATGCGGCCATGGGCCATGGGCAGATGGAGATGGGCGCAGAAGAACCCGCGGCGATGGATCATGTCACCATGGATCACAGCAAGATGGACCACGCTGCGATGGGCCACGTGATGCCTGACCCGCACGGCCCCGCCGTACAGATGGTGTCGATGGAGGCCGATATCGAAACGGGTCCGGGCGTTGCGAATATTGCGGCCATGCCCATGAGCCGGCTGGACGAGCCCGGCATTGGCCTTGACGATGTCGGCCACCGGACGATGACCTATAGCCAGTTGCGCAGCCTTGAGCCGAACCCCGATACGCGCGCGCCGGGACGTGAGATTGTCGTGCACCTCACGAGCAATATGGAGCGCTACATGTGGTCGTTTGACGGCGTGAAGTTTTCCGAAGTGACGGAGGCCATCCGCTTTCATGAGGGCGAGCGTGTGCGGCTGACCCTGATCAATGACACGATGATGCCTCACCCGATCCACCTGCACGGCATGTTCTTCGACCTCGTCATACCCGGCGCTGAAACGAGCGGCCGCTTGCCACGCAAGCATACCGTGATCGTGAAGCCGGCGGACAAGGTGTCTGTGGATATCACTGCCGAACATGTCGGCGACTGGGCGTTCCACTGCCACCTGCTTTACCACATGGCAGCGGGGATGATGCAGGTCGTGACCATCCTGCCGGCAGAGGCGATGCCGATGGCGGATCATCAGGGGCATGAGATGGTGGATCATTCCACCATGGATCATTCATCCATGCCTCAGGGTGAGGTGGATCATTCGAAGATGGACCACTCCAAAATGGATCATGATGCCATGAGCGAAGAGGACATGAAGCGATGATCCGTACTCTGGCGCTTTTTATCTTTGCTGTTTCAGCGTCGGCACCTGTCTTCGCTGAAGAGTCCTCGCCGCCCTGGTCCATGGCAGATCAGTATTTCGATGCCGATGAAATGGCTCACGCGCGCCATCATGTGCTCGACCATCATGGCGATACGCGCCAGTTCTATGTCATGGCTGACAGGCTGGAAGTGCAATCATCTGACGAAGGCGACACGCTCGTCTGGGAAGGAAATGCCTGGTATGGCGGCGACGTGAACAAGCTCTGGATCAAGAGTGAGGGCGACTATTCTCTGGAGAGTGACGAGCTTGAAGAGGCTGAGGTTCAGGCACTCTGGTCGCGGGCCATCTCACCCTATTTCGATTTTCAGGGCGGCGTGCGTTACGATCTTGAGCCGAAGGGGCGCACGCATGCCGTGCTCGGCATTCAGGGTCTCGCGCCCTACTGGTTTGAAGTGGATGCCGCAGCTTTCCTGAGCAGCGAGGGCGACGTGACGGCGCGCATGGAGGCGGAGTATGAATTCCGCCTCACCCAGCGCCTGATCCTTCAGCCGCGCGTGGAAGCGGAGCTTTCGGCTCAGGAAATTCCTGAACTCGAAACCGGCTCGGGTCTGACCAGCTTCAATGCGGGTTTGCGCCTGCGCTATGAATTCATTCGCGAGTTTGCGCCCTATGTCGGCGTTGAATGGCAGGGCAGCTTTGGCGGGACGGCAGACTATCTTGAGGCGGCAGGCGAGGACACTGATCGCGCAGTCTTCGTGGCGGGTGTCCGGGCCTGGTTCTGAGGTCAGCCCTCGCAATTTCCGCGATCCCGCGCTATATGCGCCGTTCCTGAAGCTGCTCCGGGCCTTGAACCCGGTGGGAGTATGAGATGACAGATACCAAAACCGCTGCCTGGACGGGCGGCGTGAACTCTCTCGGATTTGCGAAAAGCCCCGCTGATACGCGGGTTGTCGCCGCCATGTCGGGCGGGGTCGACAGCTCTGTTGTGGCTGCGATGCTGAAGGCCGAGGGTTATGACGTGATCGGTATCACGCTACAGCTCTACGATCATGGCGCCGCCATAGAGAAGAAGGGCGCCTGCTGCGCGGGCCAGGATATCCATGACGCGCGCAATGTGGCCGACCAGATCGGTATTCCGCACTATGTGCTGGATTATGAAAGCCGTTTCCGCGAGCAGGTGATGGAAGATTTCGCCGACACCTATCTTGCCGGGTCGACGCCGATCCCGTGCATCCGTTGTAACCAGACCGTCAAGTTCTCGGACCTGCTTCGCACCGCGAAGGAGCTTGGCGCTGATTGCCTTGCAACGGGCCACTATATTCGGCGTACGGATGGCGAAGCCGGGCCGGAGCTGCACCGCGCAGCAGACGCGAGCCGTGACCAGTCATACTTCCTGTTCGCCACGACGCGCGAGCAGCTGGACTATATCCGCTTCCCGCTCGGCGGCCTGCCGAAGACGGAAGTGCGCGAACTGGCCGACGCGTTCAACCTGCCGGTCGCGGCCAAGCCCGACAGCCAGGACATTTGTTTCGTGCCGGAAGGCTCCTACGCGAAAGTGGTGGAGAAGCTGCGGCCCGGCTCGGGACGCGGCGGCGATATCGTGCACCTTGATGGCCGCGTGCTTGGACAGCACGAGGGCGTTATTCATTACACGATCGGTCAGCGGCGCGGACTGAACGTGGCCGTGGGTGAGCCCTTGTTCGTGGTCAAGATTGATGCGCCGAACCGGCGGGTTGTTGTCGGGCCACGCGAGGCGCTGATGACCTCCGGCCTGTTGCTGGAAGAACTGAACTGGCTTGGCGCCGGAAGCTTGGAATCTGCGGCAGATGCCGGCGCGCCCGTATTGGTGCGTGTGCGGTCAACGCGGCCGCCCGTGATGGGCAGGCTTGGCTGGCAGGGCGATATTCCGGTGATCTGGTTTGATGAGCCGGAAGAAGGCGTGGCGCGCGGTCAGGCGGCGGTTCTTTATGATCCGACGGGCGGGACACAAATCCTCGGCGGCGGGTTCATCCTGAAGGCCATACCGGCAGATGAGCGGGTCGTGGCGGCTTAAGTCGCTGCGCGTGCGGCGCCTGTGAGGGCGCTTGCGGGGTGGTGGCTGTTTTTCGGGAGCTAGTTCCGGGTCAGGTATGCGGCAGCGGCAGCAAGTAAGCCCGTGTCCCCTGCGCAGGCAGGGGCGGCGAATTCCGGCCAGGCGCACGCCCGCGCCCCTGCCTGCGCAGGGGACACGGGCTGATTGTTTCGTCGGTTAGGGCGAGTCTCAGCCGAGGCGAGACCGGAGCCAGAAAACAGCCCGAACGATGCCCGGATAGATCGTCGGATGCACGGATCAGGACGGCGTGGCCTGTTTTGCTGAGGCCCCAGAACATTTGCGAGCCCGGGGCGCCATTGATTTGGAACCAGTCCATCAGGCGCTGGATTCTGAAATAGATCACCGGCCAGATCAGTACGAGGTACCATGGCAAGCCCTGCATGGGGCGGAAGAGGCTGTAGTCCGACATCGGGCGTATTATACGCCGGGGTGGTTTGGGGTTGGATAAGGGGCCCCTTCGTCTGGCCGCTTTGCGGCCAGCCACCTCCC
>NZ_ARYL01000003.1 GCF_000685295.1 Hyphomonas oceanitis SCH89 | reverse complement strand
CGATCTGTCTCATGGTCGCTGACGGGGAACACAATCAGGACTCTCGACCGTGTCATCTGTACGATTGAATGTGGTGCCCGTGACGGATGTGCTGAGTTCCGAAACGTGGGTAGCTTCGAAGCCAAGAGTAATGTCACCCGTCAACGCAGCTGCGACATCTTTGAGATCGAAGCCGTAGTTGGCGTAGTAGACTTCACCCTTGAAGTTGATCTGTCCCGCGTTGAAGGTCGTTGTACGACCCGTCGCCACAGTACCCGCAGGGTTGGTTCCGTCGGCTGTCTGAAGGCGTGTGAAGGCAGAGCAAACAGCATCCGAAGGCGAGGCGCTGTCGTAGCAGGCAGCCATGAAGTCTTCCGTCGTAAAGGCTGACAGACCATCGGTCAGCTCAATCTCGATCCGGTCAACCGAAACCGTGAGGCCAGGCACGACGAAGTTGTCAAACACAACACCATAAGTGGTCGTATCGGATACTTCGTTCCGGAGGTTCGCATTACCACCTGTCTCAATCGTAGTGACAGAGAAGTTCTCAGCCGGGTCCTGGAAGCCAGCAAGGGCGCCATATTGAGGATTGGCGGCCCATTCGGCCTCACAATTTGCACGCCGCACAGCAGGGTTTGGACCGGCATCGATACGGTCAGCATCACATGGGTCAAAACCTGAATTGCCAACAACAGTGGTCGACGGCGCAAACAACTGGTTCAGCGTTGGTGCACGGAAATTCCGGCTTTGCGTTGCACGCAGAGTGACACCATCAACAACTTCCCAGCGGCTGCCCAGGCTCCAGACCGTTTCTTCACCGGCGATTGAATTATCGACAAAGCGGTAAGTACCGTTGATGTCGAATTCCTGTACGAATGGAAGCGTGACCTCGCCGCCGAAGATCGGCACGAGAACCTCGGCCGAGAATTCGTTCGTGTCATAATCGCCTGAAGTCGGCACTTCCAGAGTTCCCGTACCAATCAGACCCAGCTGATTGGCTTCGAGTGGGGTGAAGCTCGCCTCTTCACGACGCGTCTCATAGGCAAGCACCATGTCGATAGCACCAGCAGGCAGTTGGTACACTTCTGTGCCAATCGTTGCCAGGAAATCGAACTGGGTGTTCTCATAATCCTGACCAGACATAACTGAAACATATTGTGACGCAGCCTCACTGATGTTGCCAGCACCAAACGGATTCAGGGGAGCGCAGGACGGGTCATCATTGGTTGCATCCGCATCAGCGTTGATGGCGCAAACGATATTGCCAGTACCATCATCCACAGCACGGACCGCTGCGTTGAATTTGGAGACGTTGGCATCCCACACGCGCTGGGAGCCGCTGACCTCGGCATAGCTGCCGGAGACGGACCAGTAGAAATTACGGTCAGCGGCGTCGAAATTGCCATCGAGACCGAGCTGGGCACGCCAGGTTTCTGTCTCGTTTTTCTGAATGTTGCTTGGGAACAGGTCGTCATAGAAGTGACGTGACAGCCAGAGCGGCGCACCGAAAGCGAAGCCGGGATTGGCGGCGGAGAGCGACGCGATAGCGTCGTCGGTCAGGTATGGATTGCTCGCCGTGAACATGATCGCACCCAGAGCTGGATCTGTCTGGTTCAGCACGGTACGCGCGTAGCCTTGCGGAATGCTCTCCGCTTCAGTGTTCGAGTAGAGCAGCTCTGCATTTAGTCTAAGGTTCGGCGCAAGATCATAGTGACCGATGACATTCGCGCTAAGGCGATCAACACCTGTTCGCAGGCCGGCCAGATCGCTATAGCGCGTGCCGTCACCACCTTCGGCAAAAGGAATGCCGATAATGTTGCCCGGATTGTACGGAATGATCGACCCGTCAGGTGAAAACTGAATCGGCGAGCCATTAAGCGTCGTCTGGAGGAAAGGCGGCGGGGCGGGCGCGTTGTAGATAGTACCGTTACCGTTGAAATTCCAAAAATAGGCCGGCATGACTTCGGTAAGCGACGGAATGCCATCATCCGGTCCGGTATCATCAGGATTTCCCGATGTGATGCGCGACCGGTTAGAAGCTGGGAAATCGGAGAAACGCGCGATGGGCGAGCTGGAGCCTTCGACGTTCACCGCTACGTTGCCGCGATCATTGTCGAAATTGCTCCCGGCTGTGAGGCGCCAGGATGTCTGCTCATAGTTGCTTTGCTCGGTGTCCCCATATTGCAGGTCGAGTTCGACACCTTCGAAATCATCCTTGAGGATATAGTTTACCACACCGGCAATCGCATCCGAGCCATACACGGCCGCGCCCCCGGCCTGCACAACTTCGATGCGGTCAATCAATCCGGTTGGGATGATGTTTGCATCAACCTGCGCATCACCCAGGCCACTGGAGGTCGTAACAAAGCGGCGGCCATTGACGAGCGTCAGTGTGCGCCCGGCGCCCAGACCGAACAGTTCTGCATATTGCTGTCCGTCGCCGCTGCTTGTGCCATCGCCAGCAGCTTGGTTGAATTGGGGAACGAGGGACGTGATCTGGTTCAGGGCGTCTGCTGCGCTAGTTAGACCACGCTCGGCAAAGACATCATTGCTCAACGTCGTGACCGGCGCCGAAGTCGACGCTACTTCGCGACGAATCCTCGAACCGGTAATCACGACAGTTTGCAATGTGGCCGTTTCGTCTTCGGCGACAGGTGCCGACACAGTTTCTGCGTCCTGCTCCTGAGCATAGGCAGGCGCCGAGGCAATCGCTGGGACGAGCGCTACCATCGCGCATGTGCCAAGCAAGCTTTTCAACAGCAAATCATTCTTCATCTCGAACCCCTTATGTTCAAATGTCCATCGGCCCTGCACCCGCGCGTTCGCCAACTTCCAGACTGACAACACGCTAGGAAGAGTGTGACGGATTTTTTATCCTATTTGAGACCGTCCCATCGGGAACACAGCAACAATTATTCTCCAGACAATCCCCGGAGAATATATCATCCACCCGCCATTTATGCTGTCTGCGCGGCTTTCTTCTGTCAGCGGCGGCGCATCACCAAGTAATAGAGACAACCAACAGTCGCCCAAGCGCCTAACAAGGCATAAGGACGCCAATCGGCTGTCCAGCCAGCAATGATGATCAATATGCCCAGACCTACGCCAGCCATCGCCAAGGCATAAATCACCCTCCTTGAAGGACGAAAACCAGCCGCCTCGTAAAGATCAGGACGCATCCTCACCAATCCGACCGCTGCAGCGCAAGTTGCGCAATATTTGAGGATGGTTGGGATATTCACGGCGAGAAAAAGGAAAACCAGGTTACTCGGCAGAAACAGTCCTACACAGCACATCACGAAAGCGCAGAGGATTGCCGCTAACGGCACATCATGTTTGCCGGAAACCTTTCCAAGGGCTGAGGGCAGCATCCCCTCTCTCGCCATGGCATAAAGAAAGCGCGACATGATAATGAAGGTGGCGTTGATCGAACTACCGATCGCGACGACCGCGCTCGCCACAATCAGGTAGCGCCCCGCAGGCCCGAAAGCAGCCACACCCGCGTCGAGCAGCGGCGCAGACGATGCGCCCAGCTTTTCCGGCCCCAGCACACCCAGCGCAGCCATCGCGACAGCCAGATAGACCACCGCCGTCAGGACGATAGAAATCGAGATGCCAAGGGGAATGGACCTGGCCGGATTTTTGACCTCGCCGCCCACTTCCGTAGCGCTTTCGATTCCCAGGAACAAGGAAATAAGCAATGGCACCGCCGCAAAGATCCCCGCTATGCCATGAGTTGCGAAAGGGGTAAATTTGGATGCCTCAATGGAAGGCATACTGCCAAACACAAACAAGGCGCATGTACCCAAAAGGATCGCGAGCATCACGCCTTGGCTCTTTGCCGCTGCAGATACCCCAAGCAAGTTTACGATGAGAACAAAAACCAGAAGGCCGAACATGGTCAGCTTCAGGGGCAAGGCCACGAATGTGCCAACATAGGAAACAAGGACCATGGTCAGCACAATGACAGCTGAGGTACTGCCAGCTATGCGAAGCCAGCTAATGATAAAGCCCAGAAAAGGGTGAACGAAGCGGCGTGGCCATTCGTAGGACGCCCCCGTGACGGGCACCGCCGCCCCCATGAAAGCATAGATTATGGCGTAGACCAGCATAGGAACCATGGCGAGCAGCATGGAAACAATCATCGCCACGCCAGCAAGCTGCGTTGCGGGCGCGAGCACGGAATACACCGATACCCCGACAGCTGTTCCCAGCCCCAGAGCGACAATACCAGTTACACCGATATCACGCCGAAGCCCGTCTTTTGGCGGTTCGTTATTTGGCATTTATGGTTTGCCCGACAGGTCCTTCTGCGGCTTCAATGTGCTCGCCGTATTCCTGCAAGCCGGCAGCCAGGCGCTCAAGTCCATTCTTCAGTTTGTCGGCGTTAAGCGCGACTCCGATACGTATATGCCCAGCCATTCCAAAGCATTCGCCAGGAACGACGACAACCCCATGGCGCGCGATCAGCCAACGCGACAGCGCACGTGTATCCTGCACGCCGACGACCCGCGGAAAACATGTGCACCCTGTCAAGGGAAGCTCAAGCTCTAGGAGCCCGCGATCAACCATGCCCTGCAATTCTACTTCGGCAACCGGCAACGAGGCTTCCATAATGGAATCGCGCCATGTGTCATATTCATGCGCGTTTGCCAGTACTTCTGCAGCGACACAGTGGGCAAGCTTTGAAACGCCAAAATCCACACGGTCGCAATGGGCTCTGAGGCGGCTCATGACGTCGCCGCTGGCGAACATCCAGCCGCATCGCAACGCATTCAGGCCGAACGTCTTCGTCATGCTACCAATACGAATAACATTGGGATAGCGCTCAACATCCAGCCCCGCAGCACCTATGCCAGCATAATCCTGATATACCTCATCTATCAGGAGCAAGACGTTCCTGTCGTCCAGGGCTTCTGCCAATGCCGCCAGAACCTCCATGTCGACGAGCACGCCACTTGGATTATGTAAGTTGCTGAGCACAACCATACGCGTCTTGGGCGTCAGCGCTTCAAGGACGTCATTGATAATGACCTCGAAGCGAGGTGCTCGCCGCTGGAAAAAGTCAAACTCCAGACCGGCATCCCGTGCACAATTTGCAAATATATCAAACCCAGGCTGCTCAATCAGCACCATGTCGCCGGACGACAGCAACGCGCCATATGCCAGCGAGACGGCCGTCGTAGCGCCGGTTGTGCAACGAATGTTTCCCGCACGTACCTGGTATCTAGCGGCAAGGTGAGAGACGATATCGGGATGGCTGCGCATGAATACACTGGTGAAGCTCACGGGCGGACCTGAGCGGAAGGCGCGCAGCGTCGTTTCGGCCAGCATGGTCGATGGCTCCGGAACCGAACTTTCAAACAAGCTGACTTGTCCCGGCTTACCGGAACGCATCAGCGTAATCGCATCGCGCACCCAGTGAGCATAGCTTATCTGGGTGCCCTCAGCGAAGGTGTTGTTGATTCCGCTCAAAGCTACTGACCTTATACTGCGACCCACCAATTCAAGGTCGTAAACAGACGCCCTCTCAGGGTCGTTCGATCTGACAATAGGTCCGGCCCAGAGAAAATTTATGCAAAGCCGGGTGCCCAGCCCCCAGTACGCGCATAAATGATCTTGCTATGGCTAAGCTGGCGACAAACATTGGCGCAGGATAGCTCTGGCTTTAGTCGTCATGAAAGCAGGATTCCGGCGCCATGCCCGGCACTGGAACCCAACGCATACCTTCAAAGCTCTCGCCGTTGCGTTCGAGCACGGTTCGCTCGCCTATGACGCAGCGACCGAAGCTGTCCGGTGCTGGGAAAAACGTCTCGCCGTCAGTATGAAGTGATCGAACGAATGCCAACTCGTCATCCCCGAGTACGTCGGAAACGGCTTTGCTCCAGGCCTCTGTCGTCAAGTCCAGTTCGCCAGACTCGCGCGCCTTAAGAAGGGGGCTCAGAAAATGATGCAGGCCGTATTGGCTTCCCGACCCCTTGCGCAACCGGGAATCAAGATCAGCAAAATAAAGCGCCCCGCGCTGGTACGGCACATGACGGATGTCATCATCTCCGAATCCCACTTTCTTTATGTCGCTAATTGGCCAGTCTCGCGCTCTACCTGTGTAGTATTTGCGGCTCAGCTCATTCAGGCCATCCACATATTCCTCAACCGAAATATGTCCCGCCCTGAATGGGAGCGTATACTCGAAATACGTAGTGAGCCCTTCAGAGAACCAGTTTGTATCAATCGGACCACCGCTGAGCGACCCGGTCCATTGGTGTAGAAGCTCATGCACAAAGGTGCTCTTGGGGCTTTCACCATACACCTCATCCTTTCCGAGAGGACCTCGCGACAGCATGAAGGAATTTGCGAGTGCAGTCCCGCCACCATAAGGCGGTGTATCCAGCAAGCGCATGAAAACGCGATAATCAGGCGCAGGATCCAGATGATCGAAATAGGTATCAAAGTAGGAGTACATCTCGCTGGTGAAGGCCATTGCGGCACGCTCATCGAACGGGAAATCACCGAGCCAATAGGCGTGAAATTTACTGTCGGTGTCGACCCGAGGATAATGTTCGGCGGGGCCGGCCATTATCCACCCCTGCATGACATTATAGGGGGGGCCCGGCACCTTCACCGCTCCTTCCCCAAACGTCGTCACGCCAACTGAGGGCTTCTCGAATGCTGTCAGGTCCCAGTCGAGCGTAGAATTTTGAGACGCGGCATTTTCCGGCACGAGCATGAACCCGGCCCCCGCACCACTGATACCGCCTGCTGAAGGACGAATGCCAAAGGCAGGTCCGCGCGGACCACCTTCTGGCTGCACAAGCGCGCGATAGCTGATCTGGACCGGAAATTCGACGGGACGCTCCGCTGTCCAATGACGGAAATACGGATATCCACCGGGGACCGGTTCATCATCCTCTATTGTAAATGAGACATCTCCCTCAACATCGGTGACCTTTAGGTCTGTAACACGATTAGCAATGTTCTGGACATTAACGTAGACAACCGGGGCCATCAGCTTGAACGACTCGTCACCCGGCTCCAGACCTCCGGTAACCACAGCCTCGACCTCGATTGCATCCACTTCGCCATCAGCGTTGACTGTCGGATGAAGCGTCATTGTGAAGCTAGGCGATACATCAGTATCTTCGGGCACAACTGCATCCATCGGCGCCTGACATGCAGCTAAGAGGCTTGCTCCAGCCAGAATGAAATTATGAGGCACCCGACGGGCGCGTTGACGCTGGCTTGCTCTAAGTGGAAGGGGCATTCAATTCTCCCGCAGGTCTCTAATATCGTGCAGCCTCGCAGCAGACGAACGCAAGCGCTAATCCATTACCCACCCCGATCGCCTGATCGCGCATAATCTGGTCGCCAGCATGTGTGAGAACGCATACATCTTGCGGAGTTTCGTCCCCAGACGTGGAACAATATCTGTCGCGCCTTCGCCACGGATCGAGATCATAAACAGACGTCGCGCTTCGCAGTCCGCCCCGATCGCTGGAATTTGACTCTTCGTTACAGCAAATAAAAAAAGCGGCCCAAAAGGACCGCATTGGTAACCCTACCGCAACGTGTCCAGTGGTGCCGGTTGAGAGACTCGAACTCCCGACCCTCTGATTACAAATCAGATGCTCTACCAGCTGAGCTAAACCGGCGGCTGGAACGGGTCTCACTACTTCGATCAGCGCGCGGGCGCAAGTCAGGTTTGTGCGACGCGCTGACTTAGCCCGCCAAACGAGACTTGTAGGCATTGAAACGGTCAAAAGCGTGGAAAACATCGTTCACGGCTTCGGGAATGTCGACGCCGTGGATCAGCTCATCCATCTTGGCGACATCAAGCGTATAGGTCAGGTAAGCACCGTCTGAATGGGTGCAGACACCCCCAAATGTCTTGAACAGCGCACGCGCCTTCTTGTTCTCCGCGAGCACATTCGCTTGCATCGTCTCAATCCCCGCCTGCAAGCAATCGCAGATGATGACGGCCATCAGGATACGCGCCAAGCCAGTATTGTGAAACGCATCCAGGGTGGCGATGGCAAGCTCCGCAACGCCCGATTTGGGGTCGCGCACGACACGAATCACACCGATGGCGGGCAGGTCATGCTCGCCAAGATCGAGCGCACCCCAGGCAAGATGATTGACGCCATCGACAGCCACCAGGCGCTCCAGCACTGGCTCAGGCACCTTCTTCATCCCTGAAAAGAAACGATAATAGCGTGACCGCTCCGACAAGTTCGCGATTGTTTCGCGTATGCGCAGACTGTCCTGAGGCCGAATAGGCCTCAGGTAAATGCGCTTGCCCGTCTTGAGGCTCGTGTAGATCGCACGGTTGTCCATGCGCCATATGTTGCACCGCAGCAAAAGAAAGCAATGGGCCTGCGGCAGTCTGACCAATATTTTTGTTTGCGCTATCATTTTTTGACGAATGCAAATTCTCGCAATCACCTTGCAACCGCCCCATTCGCCCAACGGCTTGCACCTTTCAGCCTCATTTCATGCGTAGGTCCAGTATCAACAACTATGAGTGCATGAAGGAATACACCATGAAACGCTCGATGATCGCCCTCGCCGGTTTGACTGTCGCCACCGTTATGCAGGCCCCGGCCTTTGCCGAGGTGCCCGCTGCCCCGCCGAGCCAACCGGCTGACATAGCACACGCCAAGTCCTGCGAAGATGTCAGCATGTCCGTTTATTTTTCGGCCTATGAATCCATGCTGTCCTCGTATTCGATGCGCGCCGTGAATGCGGCCAGTGAGCGCCTTGCTGGGTGCGCTGTGACCGAAATCAACGCGGAAGTGGTCTCTGAGGAAGCCCATGACGACGAAGATCTCGCAGACTTGTCCCAAGCCCGCGCAGCGGCCGTTCTCGAAGCGTTCAACGCCCACGGGATCCAGGCACGTGAAGTTCACACCGATATTTCGCCCAAGGTAGATGTCGCCATGCCTGTCGGCACCAACGCACCGCTGGCCCGACGTGTAGATATCGTGCTGACGGCTCAGCCAGGCTACGGCCTCTAATACCCATTCATTTGGCTGGCACGGAGGGTGGTTCACCGCTCCCCTCCGTCCAAACACTGCCCCGGACTGGTCCCACGACCTTCCGGGGCTTTTTTGGAATTGGCGACATTCCCGACAGTGGCAACTGTCCAATTCCGCCCAAGTTTCTTTCTTTTCCGGCCCATCGCGCTAAAAGTCCCGTTCCAGCGGGCAAACAGCCCGAATCACGCCTCCCCGAAGGCAAAACCGGAAAGAAATACCTTCATGTCGCGACCCCGGCGCATCCTGATTACGTCCGCCCTGCCTTATATCAACGGCATCAAGCACCTCGGCAACCTCGCTGGCTCCATGCTGCCGGCAGATGTCTATGCCCGCGTGATGCGCCTGATGGGCCACGAAGTGACCTATATCTGCGCCACCGACGAACATGGCACGCCCGCCGAACTGGCCGCCCAAGCCGCGGGCATGAGCGTGCAAGCCTATTGCGACGAACAATTCGAAATCCAGCGCAAGGCGGGGGAAGGCTTCAACCTGTCCTTTGACTGGTTCGGCCGCTCCTCCCGTCCGGCCAATCACGCCCTGACACAGCATTTCGCGCAGGCGATTGAGGCTCGAGGCCTGATGGAAGAACGCACATCGAAACAGGTCTATTCGGTCGATGATGGCCGCTTCCTGCCAGACCGCTACGTCGAAGGCACCTGCCCCCATTGCGGCTTCGAAAAAGCGCGTGGCGACCAGTGCGACAATTGCGGAAACCTGCTCGACCCCGTCGACCTGATTAATCCTTATTCCGCCGTCTCAGGTGGTACGAATATCGAGATCCGCGACACCAATCACCTCTACCTGCTGCAGGAAAAGTCGCAGGACGAAATCCGCGCATGGGTGAACAAAAAGGGCGCCAACTGGCCGAGCCTTGCCGTCTCGATTGCCAACAAATGGCTGGATGAAGGACTCATCGACCGTTCAATCACGCGCGACCTGTCGTGGGGCATCAAGGTGCTGGGCCAAGACGGTGCGCCTCGCCCCGGCTATGAGGACAAGGTCTTCTATGTCTGGTTCGATGCACCGATCGAATATATCGCCGCCACGCAGGAATGGGCCGAAGCCACCGGCGGCGACTGGGAAGCCCTCTGGCGCACCGATAAGGGCGCCGACGAAACCGAATACGTCCAGTTCATGGGCAAGGACAATGTCGCCTTCCACACGGTCAGTTTCCCCGTCACGCTGCTCGGTAGCGGCGAGCCGTGGAAGACGGTCGACAAACTCAAGGCGTTCAACTGGGTCACCTGGTATGGCGGCAAGTTCTCGACCAGCAACAAGCGCGGCGTCTTCATGGACCAGGCGCTGGAGCTGCTCCCGTCAGACTATTGGCGCTGGTACCTGATCGCCAACTCACCGGAAGGCTCCGACGCGGCCTTCACATGGGAAGGCTTCCAGGCGGCGGTAAACTCCGACCTGGCTAACGTGCTTGGCAACTTCATCAACCGCATCACCAAATATGCCGCAAGCAAGTTCGACGGTCAGGTGCCCGCTACGGGCGAGCCGGGCGATGCCGAGGCGTGGATGACCGCTGAACTCGCCGAACGCCTGCCCCGCCTCATCGAACATTATGAAGCCATGGAGTTCCGCAAGGCCGCCGCCGAGACGCGCGCCATCTGGGCTGCGGGCAACGAATATCTCACCAAGGCCGAGCCGTGGGTGAAATACAAGAATGATGTCGATGCAGCAGCCGTGGGCGTGCGCGCAGGCCTGAACCTCGCGGCCCTGTTCGGCATTATAGCCCTGCCGATCATCCCGGATGCTGGTAAGAAAATCCTCGATGCCCTAGGCATCCCGGAAGAGCACCGCAACCTGCCGGGCGCCAAACCGAATACGGATTTCGCGAAGCTGCTGGACGCCCTGCCCCACGGCATGCCGATCACGCCACCAGACGTGCTCTTCCAAAAAATCGAGGACGAGCAGGTCGCCGCATGGACCGAGCAGTTCGGCGGCGGCAACTAAGCCTTAGTTGGCGGCGGGCAGTTCGCTCGCCGCTGATGGCGCCCAGTGCGTTGCCTCAGGATAGATGTCGTCGAAGTCGCCCCGGATCGACGGACCGTAGACCGGGTTTGGCAACACGAACCAGCCATTGCCCCAGAGGCCTGAAATTGCAGGTGCCTCTGTCAGCACTTTCCGGTCCAACACACCCAGGTTCTTCGCATTGAAGGGATCCGCGATATCGCCCAGCTGGTCACCGACCAGCGCGATCACGCAGTAATTCTCCGAGATCATCATGCGACGCCCATCCTTGCCGGTCCCGTCCGGCGCGTCGCCACGCAGGAACAGCGTCGAGCCGTGCGAGAACTCGCCAATGCCGGCGGCCTCCAATGTCGCTTCCGTCCCGGCGGCATTCTCAGCCGCACGGTTCGTATTCACGATCACCGTAACACCAGCCTCGCGGATGCGCGCCAGCGCCTCCAAAGCGCCGGGAATGGCCACCGCCTTGCCTGCGCCTGTCTTTTCCCACTCGTCCCAGATGGCCGGATCAAAACCGATGCCCATGCGCTCGAAAGCCGCCATGGAGCCGAGGTTCCATATCAGCGTCTCATCCGCATCAAACACCGCCGCGAGCGGCCTGCCCTCGCACGCGAGGAAACCCGGCTGTACGGGCGAACTGTCTGGCGTAAGCACAACACCATAAGTCGGCGCCTCCGCAGCCTTGGACTCAACATAATCCGCAATAGTTTCCCATGTCTGGCGCACGATAACGCTCGCCTCGGCGGAGCCGAACAGCCATTGCTGGCCCGCTGAAGGCTTCACCACTGCGGCAGCCTCGACAGGCGCGCCAGCAGCGGCAGGCGTTTGAACGGGCGCCGTCTGGCAGGCCGCCAGCAACGCAACGAAAGCAACACTCATGATCTGTTTCATGGCGCATATTTCAAACGGGATTGCCGGAAAGTCCACCCGCTAGATTGTCGCCCACGCCTGCTTCATGACGCGCTCGAAATTCCGCCCCATCACCTTGTCGACCACACCGGACTTATAGCCCAGTAGTGCGAGCTTATCGGCAATCACAGACATGCGCTGCGGGCCGTTCAGCCCGTCCACGAAGGGCATCGGCCCCTCCCCGGGCGCCGCAACCCCTGCTTCACGACGCGCAACAATGGACTCGTCCCACGCCGCCTTGCTCTCAGGACTCGTATCGAACGCCAGCATCAGCGCATCGCTGCCAATCCCGACATGGTCCTCCCCGCACGTATTCAGCGCATGCTCCAGGTGCGCCATATAGGCCGAGAGGGGTGTCTGCGTCAGCTCGGGTGTGAGGTAGCTCAGCTCATAAAGCCCAACCACGCCACCTTTGTCGGCAAGTGCGCGAAGAACATCATCCGTCTTGTTGCGCGGATGCGCATTCACGGCAGCACAGCCCGCATGCGTGATCGCTGGAGCGTGGGTTGAAATCTTTATGGCTTCCAGCGTCGTCTCGCGGTCCGAGTGGCTGAGATCGAGTAGCACCCTGTTTGCTTCCATGACGGCAATTGCTTCACGGCCAAGTTCGGTCAGCCCCTTTGGAACTTCCGTCACCATCACCCCCGTACCGAAGGGAGAAGCCACATTATAGGAAAGCTGCATCACACGTACGCCGAGCCCTGCAAACTCTGCAATTCGCTCGGTCTTGCCGTCATGCATCGTGGAGGCCTCAAAACCGAGAGTGATGCCAACACGCTGCATCGCAAACGCGGTCTCGATATCCGCTACAGAGTCGATGCTCATGAACATGTCGGGATTATTCGCGAAGACCTTCGCGTAGGACGCCAGCTCTTCCAGCGTCTCTTCATATGTACCCTGGCTGCCGCCAGCCGTAATCTTGAGCGCTGAAATGTCCGTAGCGCGTATGAGCGCCTTGTCCTCATCGCTCAGCGGCTCATCGGAATTGCCCGGAATGACCATGTTGCCATTGATCATCAAGCGACGCTGTTCGACTGGCGCACCTGACTGAGGTCCGCGACCCGCACAGGCGCCGAGAAGGCCGACGGCAGATAACCCTGCCCCGACGCCAAGAACATTCCGTCTCGAAAAAGTCATGTCAGCTTACCTGTCTGTCTGGTGTCGCTCATGTAAGTTCCGCGCCGCCGTGCCTGTCAATCAGCGCAGCAGAGTTCAGTCAGGTCCGCTCGAACACAACAGCCAGATTGTTGGCGGGCATTTCCACAATGTCCTGCAGGATCAGATCAGCCAACGAGGCGAGCGGCAACAGCTCCATGTCGAGATCTCGCACACCCCATTCCAGGTCACGCCGCTTGAGGTCTTCGCTAAAACGCGCATTGGAGGGCGCCATGATTCCATCGCGCCCAAACGGCCCATAAAGGAACAGCTTCCCGCTGGGCTTCAACAGCCGTCCCGCGCCTGCAAACAAGCCTTCTACGGCGCTCATCGGCGCAATGTGCACCATGTTGATAGAGACGACGACGTCCCATGGTCGCTCAGCCTCCGCCTCGCCCCAGTCAGCAAGGCTTGCATCCAGCACCAGTGGCCCGTGCAGCCGGTCATGCGTTGCCGCAGCCACCCACGCGGCCTGGCTCCCCCGGCTATCCGCATCCACGTCCGAATATGTCCACTCAAGACCAGTCAATTCATCGGTAAGAAAGGCGCCATGTTCGCCCGTGCCGGAAGCAACCTCCAGCACACGCCCTTCGCGCGCGACATGCTTGGCAAACACGCCCCGGATCGGCTCCCGATTACGCGCCACCGAGGGCGAAAAGCGCCGCCCGTCCTCGCCGGCCTCGCGCGCTTCGAGCGCGACCGGCTTGGGCGGCGTCTCGCTCACGCGCGGGCCGTGAACCGGCTACGCAGTTCGGGCTTCAGGATCTTGCCATTGGCATTGCGCGGCAGCGGCTCGTCCTGGAACTGGATCTCGACCGGCACTTTAAACGCCGCCAATATTCCGGCCACATGCGCCCGCAGCTCATCCTGCGTCACCGTCTTGCCCGGCTTCAGCTGCACCACCGCGCCAACTTCCTCTCCCAGCACCTTGTGCGGAATGCCGACCACAGCCGCGTCCATCACTGCCGGATGGTCATAGAGTGCGCTCTCGACCTCGATACAATAGATGTTCTCGCCACCTCGGATCAGCATGTCCTTGGCGCGGTCAACGAGGAAGAGGAAACCCTCTTCATCAATGCGCGCCAGGTCACCCGTCACGACCCAGCCTTCGCGGAACGTCTCCGCAGTGGCTTCAGGCCGGTTCCAGTAGCGCTTGCAGTTCGAGGGACTCTTGCACCATAGCTCGCCAACCTCGCCAGCTGGCATCGTGTTGCCATCCGGATCACAGATCTTGAGCTCGACAGCGCCGGGAGGCGCGCCGGCGCTCGAAGGACGGTTCACATAATCCTCGCCGATATTCAGCGTTGCCGTGGCGCACGTCTCGGTCATGCCCCAGCCATTGCCGGGGGCCGCATCAGGAAAGCGCTTCTTGATCGTGCTGACCAGTTCCGGCGCAGACGGAGCACCGCCATAGGAAATCGCCTGAATGGATGACAAGTCAAACTTGTCCCGATCAGGATGCTCCAGCAGCTGCCATGCGATGGCAGGCACACCGCCCACCGCCGTGATCTTCTCGCGCTCGATGATCGGCAGCGCCTCACCAGCATCCCACTTATACATGGCAACAATCTTGTCACCACGCAGCATGGACGGGATCAGGATCGCGAACGACCCGGTCGCATGGAAGAACGGAATGGCCAGAAGTGTCGCCTTCTGCTCGTTGGGGTCTGGCTCCGGAATGGCCTCGCCACGACGCAACAGCATGCGCGCCTGACAGGTCGATGAATTGAACATGTTGGAAATGACAGCACGGTTTGTCGCCAACGCGCCCTTCGGCTTTCCGGTGGTGCCCGACGTATACATGATCGTTGCATCGTCTTCCGGACCGATCTCGACAGCAGGCAGGCCGATATCGTCCAGCACGCTCCAGCTATTGGCGTCGCCAATATAAGTCTCAAGACCTTTCACACGCGGATCGGCATGATCCTCACCCTTGTCCCGGGCGATAATGACATGCTCCAGTTCCGGCAGCTTCTTCATATGCTCGCGCATGCGCTCATAGATCTGGCCGTCGACAACGGCGAGCTTCACGCCCGCAAAGGAGAGGCCGTACTCCAGCTCGTCGCCCGTCCACCATGAGTTCATCGGTGTCGCGATGGCGCCGATGCTGCAAGCCGCAAAGAAGGCTACCGGCCATTGCGGATAGTTGCGCATGATGATGGCAACCCGGTCGCCCTTCTGGATGCCATAGGTCTCACGCAGCACTTTCGCGAAATGCTGAACCGCCCGCATTAACGCCTTGAAAGTCACGCGCTCGTCTTCGTAGACGATATAATCGCGCTCGGGCCATGTGGCGGCGGCCATTTCAAGGATGGAGCGGATTGTCGGGGGCGCGTTGACATAAACCTTCAGCTTCACGCCATCGACTTCGCCATCCTTGATCTCGAGGGGCGAACCCGGCCCGCCAAGCGCGGCATTGGCATCCGCTATCGACATGACAGGCCAGGCTGGCGCAGCGCTATCTGCAGGCATTCGGTATCCTCCGGTGATTTCTTCTCTGAAACACAGAAACCACGCCGCTTCAGGGGTTTAAAGTACCCCATGTGTGGAAACGCCGCTTTCCGGGCAAAAAAATACCCCGCAGCGTCTGCTGCAGGGTATTTTCGGCAATATTGTCGCCAGAACTTATTTGCCGAAGTCGCAGAACCGCAATTCGCGTGTCGTGCCATCAGCCTCCACAGCTTCATAACTCCGGCCCGTGAGTTCGTCTCCCTCACAGAGATAGCCGATGTCATACATGGCGATCAGGGCTTCATTGCTCGGCAGCAGGTCATTCGCGATCATAAGGTCAATCGCATCCTGATGCATGCCAAGTTCCATCAGGAAATTGAACTTCTGCATCTTGCTTGTCTCGGGCTGGGCAAGCTGGGTTTCCAGCGTCGTCACCTTGCCGCGCGCGGAATCCAGCATCGGAACAGCCGCCGTGTACCATTCCGTATCGCTATAGGAATCAACAATCTCTTCGAAATCCTCGACCGCACCGACAGCGTCATAGCCTCCCGGCCCAAAACGGATCTCACCGCGACGGAACAGCGCCTCGGCATATTCATCCTTCGTCAGCGTCGGGCTGCCCAGCAGTTGGGTGAGACGGTCCACTGCAGCCTGGGTGTTGCCGGCATCAACGAGGTTCTCGACCGTCTGCATGGCGAGTTCAAAAGCGCTATCAGGCGCCGTGCTGGATGCTTCTACGTCGATGCCGCCGGGCACCTTCGCCGTTTCGGGGGCCGAAGCGCAACCCGCCAGCATGAGAGCCGAAGCTGCGGCGAGGAGGGAAATACGGATCATGTGTCGGGCTCCATGGGGACAGTCTGTTGGCGTGTGATGACCTTCCCTAACCGCCCAAGGCGAGCGGAGACAGGGCGGCATTGTGGAGAAAGTGTGTTTCTTACGATTGCGCCGATTTTTCAGGCGCCCCGCTACCACACCAATACGTGTTTTCAAGATCCGGTCGCGTATCGCCCACCGTGTAGACGGGCGCGCCGCCATCCTCATCTTCGCAAAGATAGCCGGCGGCTTTCAGCTTGCTAACCTGCGCTTCATTCGGGCTGATCCCAGATTTGCGATAGCGCGCTGCCGCCTCGTCATGTTCGCCGAGCACCCATTTGCTGTCGAACCACTGGGACAGGGTCAGCATGCGCTTGAGTCCGGCCTCGACCGTCTCGACATCAGCTTCGGCAAAAGCCAGTTCTTCTTTCGCATTCGGTGCCAGCGGATGATCAGGCGCCAGCTTCAGCATCGCCTCGAAATCCTTCACCGCACCGGGGCGGTCATCGCTTGCCTGCCGACGAAGGCTACCGCGGGCATAAAGCGCGCGGGCGCGCTGATCAGTCGAAAGGTCACTACGCTCCAGAAGGGTGGTCAGCGTCTTGTCGGCCTCATAGGGATTTGAGTCGGATTTAGCTTCCGACATTGCGACATCAAAGGCCGGGCCCATGTCAGCGGGAGGCGCAGTGGCACAGCCTGCCAGGAAGACAGCCACAACAAGTGCGCGAAGAGGAATCAGTTTGGGAGTCATGCAGGCACCCTACTCCGGGTCAGACTCGCCGAACAAATTGCATTTCCGTCATGTCTGCTAAGCGCGAGCGAGACGGTCTATTTCTGCAAGGTCTCCGCGTCCCAGCGCTTCGATGGCACGGGCCGCGATATGACGCGCCGTCAGGCCTGCTTCCTCGTACATGGCGTCAGGCGTATCATGGTTCTGGAATTCATCCGGCAGCGTCATCGGCCGAATGCGCAGACCACGATCCAGCGCGCCAACGCGGGCCAGGTGCTCCAGAACGAAGCTGCCAAAGCCACCCGTCGAGCCCTCTTCCAGCGTAATCAGCACTTCATGATTCTTCGCAAGCCGCTCGACAAGGTCAGTATCCAGAGGCTTGGCAAAGCGTGCATCCGCAACCGTCACGGACAAGCCCTGCGCCGAAAGCATTTCGGCCGCCTTGAGTGCTTCCTGCAGACGCGTACCATAGGAAAGCAGCGCAATCGTCGTGCCTTCGCGCAGGATACGCCCTTTGCCAATTTCCAGCGGCAGAAGCATGTCCGGGATCGCAACACCCGTACCCTCGCCGCGTGGGTAGCGGAAAGCGCTCGGTCGATCATCAATCTGCGCAGCTGTCACGACCATACGCGCAAGCTCAGCCTCATCAGCGGCGGCCATGCAGACCATGCCAGGCAGGGCGCCCATAAAGCCTATATCGAAACTGCCCGCATGCGTAGGGCCGTCAGCGCCGACAAGGCCAGCGCGGTCGATCGCAAAGCGGACCGGCAAACGCTGGATCGCCACATCGTGGACCACCTGGTCATAGCCGCGCTGCAGGAAGGTCGAATAGATCGCGCAGAACGGGCGCATTCCATCCGCCGCAAGGCCAGCGGCAAATGTCACCGCGTGCTGCTCGGCAATGCCCACATCGAAGCTGCGCTCAGGGAACGACTTCTCGAAAATATCCGTGCTGGTGCCCGAAGGCATCGCCGCCGTAATGGTGCAAATCTTGGGATCGGTCTCGGCCAGTTTGGTCAGCGTCTGGCCAAACACTTTCTGATAGGCTGGCGCCTTTGGCTTGGCCTTGGCCTGTTCGCCCGTAATGACCGAAAACTTCGACACGCCATGATACTTGTCGGCCGACTTCTCGGCATGGCTATAGCCCTTGCCCTTCTGCGTGACTGCATGGATCAGGATCGGCCCCTCGCGCATCGCCTTCACGTTCTCGAGAATCGGGATCAGCGTATCGAGGTCATGCCCATCAATCGGCCCAATATAATAGAAGCCCAGTTCCTCGAACATGGTGCCGCCCATGGCAAAGCCGCGCAGGTATTCCTCTGCGCGTCGCGCCGGCGACTCCAGCCCCATTGGGCTCACCATCTTCTTCGCGATCTTGCGCAGGCCCCGATAAGGCCGCGACGAAACCAGCTTCGACAGGTAATTGCTCATCGCGCCAACCGGCGGGGCAATCGACATGTCATTATCGTTGAGAATCACGATCAGGCGCGACTTGTCGGCGCCGGCATTGTTCATCGCTTCATAAGCCATGCCGGCGGTCATGGCGCCGTCGCCAATCACACAGATGACGTCATTGTCCTTGCCTTGCAGGTCGCGCGCCTTGGCAAAGCCGAAGCCCGCCGAAATCGAGGTCGAAGCATGCGCCGCGCCGAACGGGTCATACTCGCTCTCGTCGCGTTTGGTGAAACCGGAGAGACCACCGCCCTGACGCAGTGAGCGCATACGGTCGCGCCGTCCCGTCAGGATCTTGTGGGGGTAGCACTGGTGACCAACATCGAAGATCAGCTTGTCGTCTGGCGCATCGAACACGGCATGGATCGCCACGGTCAGCTCAACCACGCCAAGCCCGGACCCAAGGTGCCCACCCGTCACCGACACAACATCAATGACTTCCTCACGGACCTCTTGCGCAATCTGCTTCAGTTCCGCCCGCGACCGGCCTTTCAGGTCGTCGGGCGAATTGATCGCGTCGAGAAGCCGGTTCGGGCTGAGTTCGGTCATCTTTCTGTGGACCCTTGAATAGTCGCAGTCTGTCTTAAGACGTATTGTAAGTGTTTATACTATGGCACGCCTTACTTAACGTGTTCTATCCAGTACAAAATCAACGGATTGCAGCAGAATATCGGCCTTATTACGAAATATTGCGAGGTGTTCCTTCGCTTGAGCGGCGAGTAGCCGCACTCTCTGTCGGGCGCCGTCCACCCCCAGAAGGGTCACAAAATTCGCTTTTCCGGCAATTTCGTCGGTCCGAAGCGGCTTGCCAACGGCGGTTTCATCGCCCGTCGCATCCAGCAAATCATCTGCAATCTGGTAGGCGAGACCAAGATCATTCGAGAATCCGGCCAGCGCGTTGCGCTCCAGTTCCCGTGCCCGACCGATAATCCCCGCCGCTTCCGTGGCGTAGGAGATAAGCGCACCCGTTTTCAGCCGCTGCATCCGCGTAATCGTATTCAGGTCGCGCGGGCTGTCTTCTTCCAGCATGTCGATCATCTGGCCGCCCACCATACCCCGCGCGCCTGCGGCATCCGCAAGCCTTTCGATCAGCATCACGCGAACAGAGGCATCATCGTGGGTTTCGGCAGACGCCAGAATCTTGAAAGCCAGCGTCAGCAGGCCATCACCGGCCAGCACAGCAGTCGCCTCGTTGAAGGCCTTGTGCACTGTCGGCTGCCCCCGCCGGAAATCATCATTGTCCATGCAGGGCAGGTCATCATGCACCAGCGAATATGTATGGATGCACTCAAGCGCGGCAGCTGTGCGCAGCAGGGTCTTTTCCGGCGCTTCAAACATGGCGCCGGTTTCCAGCAGGAAGAAGGGGCGCATCCGCTTGCCATTGGCGAGCGCGGCATGGCGCATGGCTCGCATAAGGTCCGCTTCCGGTCCGCTGGCAGGCGGGATCAGCTGGTCAAGCGCGACGGTCACCTTGTCGGCAACCTCCTTCAGGCGCAGCTCGAAGTCAGCCTCATCCCCCATAGGTGCATCGGCCCTAGTCAAAGCTTGCAGGCTCGGTCGTAACGCCGCCTGCGCCCTGGACGATCTGCTCAACTTTAAGCTCGGCCGATTTGAGGCGCGATTCGCAATGCGCCTTCAGCGCCGCACCGCGCTCATAAATAGCGATGGATTTTTCCAGCTCGACTTCACCGGCTTCCAGCTGTTTGACAATACCTTCCAGCTCGGCGAGTGCGTCCTCAAAGCTCATCTTCTCGACGGATTTGTCTTTTGCATCAGCCATAGTGTTCTGCCCGTTGGTCATATTGGGTGACTCTAGAGCGCTCACATGGGCTCCACAACCACCTAAGCGGTTACTTGCCGGTGTATTCGTAGATGCGATGGCTCCAGTAACTGTCACCGCCATCGTGCACACAGCGCCAGCCGAGCTTCTTCAACTCCGGCCGCAGCATGCGATTGAACCAGCCATGCGCGGCCAGGTAGACTTTTTGCCCTTCAGACGCAGCATGCAGTTTCGCGGCGGCTTCAGCCGCCCGCACACGCGCTTCCGAAACGCTCTCGCCATCCAGCGCATGGCCGCTCAGCCAGGCTGCGCGCGCAAGGATATTCCATGTCTTGGGAAGGTATTTCACGCCCACAAGGCGCGGCGGCGGCAATGGCGCCTCATTGAAAACCGGGTCATGCACAGCCGCCATATGAGGCGCCGCGCGTTCAGCCGTCTGCTGTGCCCGGATACGCGCCGATGCAAACACGAGTGTGGAATCGGCAACAAGGCCTTTCAGGACTTCCGGCGCATTCTGGTCGTCGCGCAGAGGGCTTTCCTCGTAGCGAGCCCACCAATCCTTGTAATCGCGCCATCCAAGACGCGGGCCAGCTGTCCGGTCAAGCTGTGGCCGGCCATGGCGCGAGACCACGATCGGGCCGCGCCGGGTTTCTGTCGATGTCGTATCTGGCATCGCCAATCAGCCTGTCTTCAAACCTGCTCAGGGCCCCGCGAGCCCGGTCTAGGAATTGCCACTAGCGGTGGTGGCGGCATGCGGCAAGGCGTCAATCGCCCGCTCGCGCGGCAACCTGTTGATGAATGCAAGCCTACAGCCCGCGCCACACGCGTTTCTTGCAAGGCTCGCTGTCTTCGAACTTGCAGCGATAAAGCGACATGATCACCGTTTCGGCCCGTCCGACCAAGTGGTCCATCGGCACGAAACCAACGGATGCCTGGTCAGATTCAACGCTGAGCGGACAGCCAACACGGTCCACTACGCCATCAATCGGTGGACAATGGCCCGACAGGAACCGGCTATCGAGCGAATTGTCCCGGTTGTCGCCCATCAGGAACAGGTGCCCCTCCGGAACAACGAACAGGACCGTATTGTCGCCCCGATCACCCTTTTCCTGACGGTGCGTCAGCCAGGACGTTCCATCTTCCGCCGTCTCGCGCCATTCATACGCGGTCACGGCACGGCTCCGTCCATGGGGCACATAGCGCACAGTGCGAATAAACTCGCTGTCGATGGGATTGCCGTTGATGTAGACGGTCTCGCCGATCATCTGGATCCGATCGCCCGGCAGGCCGATCACGCGCTTTATCATCACACGCGCCGTATGCGGGTGTTCGAACACCACGACATCGCCGCGTTTGGGCGTACGGGCAAAAATCCGCCCCTCTGGAATAGGCAGGTAACGGCCAAGGCTGAACGGCAATGAGTACCGGTCATAGCCATAGGCAAACTTGGACACGGCCACGCGGTCACTGACCTGCAGCGTCGGCACCATGCTCTCGGACGGGATAACCCGTTGCTCATACAGCAGGCCCGAGAAAATCATGAAGACCGGAATGAAGACTGCGAGCGTGACCGCCCATTCGTGGAGTTCCCGCTTAACCTTCTGGCCGAAAGTTAGGGATTCGTCCTCATCCACGGAGTGGGCCTTTTCGCCGTCGTCTGCCATTGAGGCCTCACCTGATCTGTGTCTCTCAGGAATCTACTTAGACGAAACACGCTTCTCTTGCGAAGGTGTAAACTGTTCCGGCACTGCAAATTGCCCGTCATGACAAGGGCTTCAGCAGCAGGTGTCAGGCTAGGGCGTAGCGATCAACGCCGTCTTCGCCAGCAATCCGGACAACTTCGCCGCGATGAATCATGCAGTTCAGGTGGGCAATGGCCTCGCCGCTCGCCATGCCAACTTCGTCAGGCTGTATGGCCCGGCCGAAAAGACTCGTGAACGTGTCCATCACGGTCAAAGGCCCCTTATGCATCCGGCCCTTAAGGCGCGAGAGCGCCGTCTCATGCCCGTCAATCAAGTGGCGCAACCGCGCATGCGCGCCCCGGAAAGGCTCATTGTGCGCTGGCAGAACCAGCACATTCTCCGGCAAGTGCGCCAGCAGCTTCTCGCAGCTCATCATCCAGTCCAGCAGCGGATCGGCCTCCGGCTCCGTCGGGTGCACTGACACATTGGATGATATGCGCGGCAGCAGCTGGTCGCCCGAGATCACCACGCTCAGCGCCGGGGAATACAGACACGAATGCTCCGGTGAGTGGCCATTTCCCATGACCACTTCCCACGTCTCGCCGGCCATCTGCAACGTGTCGCCATCCGCCAGCCTACGAAAGGAATCAGGCATCTGGCTGACACCGCGGCCAAAGCCGCCGAACCGTTCCTTGTAATTGTCAATCTGGGCATCGTTCCAGCCCGCCCGGCGATAGAAGTCGATTCCCGCCTGCGGTGCCTCGCGCCCCGTGTCCGACACCAGCATGCGGCACGTCGTATATTCCAGCCGGCTCATCCACAGCTCGGCGCCATATTTATAGCAGAGCCAGCCCGCACAACCGACATGGTCCGGGTGCATATGGGTTACCATCACACGCTTAAGCGGCTTCTCCGGTGTAACGCGCGTATCGAGCAGAGCCTTCCACGCATCGCGCGTTTCCTTCAGCGGCATGCCTGTGTCGACAATCGTCCAGCTGTCGCCATCATCGATCAGCCAAAGGTTGATGAATTTGAGCGAAAAAGGCAGCGGCATGCTGACCCATTCAATCCCCGGCGCGACTTTAATCGCTTCGGCCAGCCCGGGCCGCACATCGCCGTGCGGATAGTCGAGATTGGGCCGCTTCGGTGTTTTTGTCTGAAATCCGTCCATGACCCAGCATATGCCAAGCTTGCCATGCGTCGAGCCATCACGCTGGGTCAGGCGACGGCAAGGCTTCCTGTAGCATCTGAACTAGCTCGCTCACCGGGCGCATGGCATTTATCCGCTCTGCGCTATCAGGCACATCCAGCGCCGCCAGCTGGCTATCCAGCAGGCTCACCGGCATGAAATGCCCTGCCCGCGACGCCATGCGCGCCCGCAAGGCGTCCGCTGGCACATCCAGCCAGACAAAGCGGCATACACGCCCGCTATCGCGCACCAGGCGCGCCTGCACGAACCGCGTCAGCGCTGAACAGGCCAGCACCATGCGCGGCGCGTCGCTCTGCGCCACATGTGCAGTGATAGCGCTGATCCAGCCGGCGCGGTCTTCATCTGTCAGCGGTGTCCCCGACGCCATCTTCTCACGATTGGCATCCGGGTGAAACGCATCCGCCTCGACAAAGGGCCAACCTGCCGCCTCTGCCAGTCCGGCGCCCACCGTGGTCTTGCCGCTGCCTGCGACACCCATCACGATGACGAGGTCTCTCATTTTATCGGCGTCCGTTTGCGAGGCGTCAGTTTCGTCCGCTTGAACTTCGGCTCATTGGGCTTCGGCTTGGACGAGGGCGGCGCATCGCTACGCGGCTTGCCCAGCGGCTTCTTGCCGGGTCCGGCCGGACGTTTGCCCCCGGCGGGTGGTCGCTTGCCAGCCGGCGCCGGGCGCCGCACCGGTTCAGCGATCACGGGCGCCGTCGGCTCAGCCGAAAAGCCCTTGGCTTCCCAGCGCAGCAGCTCATCGCGTTCCCGCGCACTGATCGGGCGCCACTTGCCCTCCGGTAGCCCGGCGAGCGATAGCGGCCCGATCCGCACCCGCATAAGGTCCAGCACGCGCAGGTCCACCAGGTCGCACATCCGTCGGATTTGCCGATTACGGCCCTCGCGTAGCAGGAATTTCAGCTCATTGCCCTTGATGACCGTGACCGCTGCCGGTCGCAATTGGCGTCCATCCAGCTCCAACCCGTGGCGCAGCAGCTTCAGCTTTTCCTCCGTCACGTCTCCGCGCACTTTGACGTGGTATTCCTTCTCCAGCTTGCTTTCCGGACCGATCAGCGCCTTCGCCAGCACGCCATCTTCGGACATGATCAGCAGGCCGCGCGAATCCTTGTCCAGACGGCCCAGCGGCGCCAGCTTGTTGTTGCGCCCGGGAATGGCATGTGCCCGGCCCGACAGGCTTTGCTCATTGATTAGGCGTACAGCGGGTATCTCACCCGGCTCAGGCGTGCCCGACACAATGCCGATCGGCTTGTGGAACATCAGCGACAGCTGGTTATCCAGCCGCCGCGCCGCCTTCTCAGTCAGGCTGAGCGTCTGCCCGTCCTCGATCTTGTAGCCAGCCTCGGTCAGTACTTCGCCATTGATCTTGACGAGGCCCTTCTCGATCAGCGCATCGGCCTCGCGCCGCGAGCATACGCCCTCGGTCGCCAGCCACTTGTTGACGCGCATCGGCTCACTGCCGGAATATGTCTTGGTCCACGCCATGGCCGAATGATGCCTCCTGCGGCGGTTTCGCCCGTCATATAGGCAGGCCCGGCCCCTCGCAACCTGATGTCGACACGCTGGGCGATTCCGGCCATATGCCCGCTCCCATGTCTCAAACGCCCGCCCCCCCGTCCGCGCCTGCCTTGGCGTTTGCGCTGCTCATTCTGGGCACGACGCTCGGCATTGCCGGAACAGACCTTATCCTGCCGGCAATCCCAACGCTTCCCGATACGCTCGGCGGCAGCCAGGCCATGGCCCAGCTGGTGCTGGCCGCTTTCGTGGCGGGCGGCTGCGTCGGGCTCATCCTTTACGGCGAACTCGGTGCGCATTTCGACCAGCGTAACCTGCTTGTCTGGTCGTTCATGGCCTACGCCCTGATCTCGCTGGGGTGCATCCTTGCCCATTCCCTGACCGTTCTGGTGGGCTTGCGCTTCCTTCAAGGGCTCACAGGCTCGGCCGCAGCAGTCTTCGCGCCGGGCATGATCCGCGCCATGTTCAGCGAGGCGCGCGCCGTCCGGGCCCTCGGCTTCATGGGCAGCGTCGAATCCCTCGTCCCGGCGCTCGCGCCAGTGGTCGGCGTCTGGCTGCTCGTCGCCTTTGGCTGGAAAAGCTCGTTCATCGTGATCGGCGTCCTCAGCGTCGTCGTCGCAGCTTTGGTCGGCGTCCTGCGTCACCGCCTGCCCGCGCCAGACCCGACGCCGGGCGCTGGCGGCTATCTCCGCCTCGCCGTGAACCCCGTGTTCCTGCGCTATGCTCTCAGCCAGGCCTTCACGCTCGGCGGCCTGCTCATCTTCGTGTTCGGGGCACCGGCCATGATCACGAAAGGTCTCGGCGGCACGCTGAATGATTTCATCATCATGCAGGTCGCAGGCATTGCGGTCTTCATCATCGCCTCAAACCTTTCCGGTCGCCTCGTCGACAGGTTCGGCGCTGAACCAATGATCTGGTTCGGCACGGCCCTATCGGCAGCGGGCGTTGTATCACTGCTGGTCTATGGCCTGCTCGGCGGCAGCGACCCAATCGCGCTCGCCATCCTGTTTGCGCCCGTCAACGCCGGGCTCGGCTTTCGGGGGCCGCCCGGATTCTACCGCGCGATTGTTGCATCCGGCGGCGATGACGCCCGTGGCGCCGCGCTTGTCCTTCTGGCAATCCTGATGACGACCGCCATTGGCACCGCCGCTGCGGCGCCCTTCGTGACGCTCGGCATTACGCCGCTCGCCGCGATTGCCGCCGCCGTATCGTGCGGCTCGCTGCTCTGCCTTGCTGTCCTGCCGAAACTGAAGGCCTGAGCCGGCAATCAGACCCCGAACAGCGCTTCGCTATTCTCCAGGAAGCGGCTGCCACCTTCGGTAATGCTGGCCACCTTGCCGGGCGCCGCTGCCAGCGCTGTCTCGGCAAAGAAGCCCGCCAGTGCCAGTCGCCGCGCCCGCGCTGCGCCGTCGCTGGTGCGGGCTGCCACGGCCGCCTTGGTCAGGAAGTGCCCGCCGATCACATCGCCTGCGAGTTCCAGATAGGCCGTCGCACCGGCCAGCGCCTTGTCCTGATCGCGGCTCTTCATCTGCTCCAGCATCCAGTCGCTGGCCGTGCGCAGCGCATCGGCGCCCGCCTTCAGCCGGTCAGCGATCTGCACAAGCTGCGGGTCATTCGTCGCCCGCGCCGCTGCTGCCGAAGCCTCGACCTCGCCCAGCATCACTCGCATCGACTCGCCATTCGTCCCGCTCAGCTTGCGCCCGACAAGGTCAATTGCCTGAATGCCGTTCGTGCCTTCATAGATCGGCGCAATCCGCGCATCGCGGTAAAGCTGCGCCGCGAGCGTCTCGTTCATGAAGCCCATGCCGCCATGCACCTGCACGCCCATGCTGGCCACTTCGACACCCATGTCGGATGACCACGCCTTGGCAATCGGCGTCAGCAGGTCTTCGCGCAGCTTGGCAGCGTGACGCGTTTCCGCGTCTGCCGCAGATTCGGCAAGGTCCGCCGCCACTGCGCAGGCATAACAGATGGACCGCGCCGCCGCGACGTGGGCGCGCATCGTGGTCAGCGTGCGGCGCACATCGGCATGATGCAGGATCGGCACCGGGCCATCGACGCCCTTGATCATGCCCTGCTTGCGCTCCTGCGCGTAGGCGAAGGCCGTCTGGTAGGCCGCTTCGCCCACCGCCACGCCCTGCAGGCCGACATTCAGGCGCGCCGCGTTCATCATCGTGAACATGCAAGCGAGCCCCTTGTTTTCCTCGCCAATCAGCCAGCCCTTGGCATTGTCGTATTCCATAACGCAGGTCGGCGAGGCATGGATGCCCATCTTCTTCTCAAGGCCGATACATTTGACGCCATTGCGCGTGCCCGGCGTACCATCTTCCTTGAGCAGGAACTTGGGCACGAGGAATAGAGAGACGCCGCGCGATCCCGCAGGTGCATCCGGCAGGCGCGCCAGAACGAGGTGGACGATATTCTCGGCCACGTCATGGTCGCCCCACGTGATGTAGATTTTCTGGCCGCTGATCGCATAGCTGCCATCGTCCTGCGGCGCGGCCTTCGTCTTCAGGGCGCCGACATCGCTGCCCGCCTGTGGCTCGGTCAGGTTCATCGTGCCGGTCCATGTGCCGGAGACGAGATTTGGCAAATAGGCCGCTTTCAACTCATCCGTCCCATGCGCCAGCAGCGCCTCGATCGCGCCAAAGCTCAACAGCGGGCAAAGGCCGAACGCCATGTTCGCGCCGTGGAACATCTCCATCACCGCCAGCGATAGGGCTTTTGGCAGGCCTTGCCCGCCCCATTCTTCCGGCGCAGTCAGGCCCATCCAGCCGCCATCGCGAAACGCCGCATACGCCTCGGCAAAGCCCGGCGCCGACTTTACGCCGTCCTCTGTGAGCGTCGCGCCTTGCGAATCGCCAGTCTGGTTCAGCGGTGCCAGCACGTCGCGCGCGAGTTTGGCTGCTTCGTCCAGGATTGGCGCAAGCAGTTCCGGGTCATAGGCCTCCAGCCCGGCAAGGCCCTCTAGGCGCTTCAAGCCTGCAACAGCTTCAAGGGTGAAAGCCATTTCGTCGAGAGGCGCATCATAGGCCATCTGGGGTGTCTCCGGATTGTGAATAGATGTTATTCGCGATAAGCAGTTACCGCGCCTACGGCCAAGGTCCAAGTGCAGTCCAGAATTACCGTTCTGCAATTTTCAGCCATCAGGAGTTATCCCCATGCGCCTTTTTCTAGCCTCCGTATCCGCCATCGCGCTCGTTGCGTGCAGCGGCCCAGCCTCGACCCCAGCCGAAACGGCTGAAACACCTGCCGCCGCTCCCGTCGAAGCGACACCAACCGCTGCACCAGCCGAGGCACCCGCTGCCGAAGTGAAATACGGCAAAACAGCCACCTACAAGCTCGACCCCACACACGCATCTCTGACCTGGCGCGTGAAGCACATGGGTCTGTCGAACTACACAGCCCGCTTCACGAATTTTGACGCCACGCTGGATTTCAATTCCGATGATGCGTCTGCCACGTCGCTGACCGCCACGATCGACCCGACATCTGTCGAAACCGATTATCCTGGCGACTTCAAGGCCGGTCACCCCGACAGCCCGTACAACTCGTTCGACGAAGAACTCAGCCAGAGCCCTGACTATTACAATGCCGGCGCGTTCCCGGAGATCACGTTCAAGTCCACCGATATCACCACAACAGGCCCTGACACCGGCACCGTGACCGGCGACCTGACCTTCCTCGGCGTGACCAAGCCCGTGACACTCGACGTGAAGTACAACGGCGTCGCCAACTTCCCTTGGGCGCCTGAAGAAGACCATATCGGCTTCTCCGCCACGGGCACACTGACACGCTCGGAATTCGGCCTGTCGGCTGGCACGCCTTATGTCGGCGACGAAGTCGAAATCGTCATCGAAGCCGAGTTCGCCGAAGTCGGCGCTCCGGCCGAATAAGGAACAACCCGACTTCATGTCCGCTACAAATACATCACGTTACACAGCCGTCGCGATCGCCCTTCACTGGGCGATCGCGATACTCATCCTCTTCATGATCTGGCTCGGCTGGAACATGGAAGAGAATGAAACACGCTACCAGCTGCATAAGTCGATCGGGATCTCGATCCTCATCCTCTCCGTTGCGCGTGTGGCATGGCGCGTGATGAATCCGCCGCCGCCCCTCCCGGCGGACATGAAGCCACTCGAGAAGACGGCATCGCACTATGTTCACATGGGCCTCTATGTCCTGATAATCGCCATGCCCCTGCTCGGCTGGGCCCTGGTCTCGACCTCGAAATTCCAGGTTCCGACCGTTCTCTTCGGCACGGTCAGCTGGCCCAACATTCCTTTCCTCGGTGGCCTGCGTGGCAACGAAATCGTCCACGCGATACTCGAAACCCTCCACTCAAAAGGCGCATGGGTTATTATCGGCCTGCTCGTCCTGCACGTAGCTGGCGCGATCAAGCATGAATTCTCCGGCGAGGAAGGCGTTCTGAAGCGCATGATCCCCGGCCTGTTCGGTAGAACGGCCCCGCCGCAACCGCCAGCGCGCGGTTTCCTTGTTGCCTTCGGTGGCTCGGCGCTCCTGTTCGCGCTGATTGCCGCTGCGCCGCTGATTGGCCGATCCTCCGGTACTTCCCCGGCGCCACAACCGCCTGCTGCGGAAGGTGAAGCACAAGCCGCAGCGCCTGCCGCAATCGAGGCGAACTGGACTGTCGACTACGACGCCTCCGAAATCAGTTTTGCTGGCGTCCATGACGGCAATGACTTCACCGGCACGTTCAAGGACTGGACAGCCGATGTGGCCTTCTATCCCGACGATCTGGCCAATTCTGCCGTCCTTGTCACGGTCCAGACGGGAACGGCTTCTACGCCCAAGAAGCTCTATAATGACAGCCTGCGTGCCCCGGAATGGTTTGACGTGAAGACCTATCCCGCCGCCACGGTCCGCCTGTCAGACTTCGCCAAGACCGATACGGGCTATACCGCGACTGCCACATTGGAGCTCAAACAGCGCAGCGTCAGCACGCCTCTCGCCTTCACGCTCGATATCGATGGCGATGTGGCGACGCTTAACGGCGAAGCAACGTTCGACCGCAAGGAACTCGATCTTGGCCAGACGTCCGATCCGAATGCCCAATGGGTGAAGGATGCGGTCAAGGTGACGGTCACCGGCAAGGCAACACGCAAATAGGTTCCGCCGCTCGCACCGCAATGCTATGGCCGCGCGCATGACCGCGAAGATCGTAACTCCGACGCCAGACGTGCTGGCCCGTGCCGCAGACGTGCTGCGAACGGGCGGGCTCGTCGCCATGCCGACCGAGACTGTCTATGGCCTCGCCTGTGACGCGGCCAATCCGGAAGCTGTCGCAGGCCTTTATGAGGCCAAGGGGCGCCCGCACTTCAACCCGTTGATCGCCCATGTCGCCTCACAGGCCATGGCGGAGCGCGAAGCCGTGTTCACCCCCCTCGCGCGCAAGGCGGCGGAGGCCTTCTGGCCAGGCCCGCTCACCATGGTCCTCGCCGTCGCTGCCACTGGCCAGACCTGCGATCTCGCCCGCTCCGGCCTCGATACGATTGCCCTGCGCCGTCCGGCCCACCCGGTTGCGCAGGCCCTGCTTGATGCGTTTGGTGGTCCGCTCGTGGCACCGTCCGCGAACCGGTCCGGCCATGTCAGCCCGACCACGCCGGAACACGTCCGCAGCGATCTCGCCGACAAGGTTGCCTACATTCTCGATGGCGGTCCCTGCGCGCGCGGCATCGAGTCCACCATCGTCGCCTTCACGGGCGAAACGCCCATGCTGCTGCGCGCCGGCGCCCTCGAAACCGCCGAGATCGAAGCCGTGCTTGGCCTCACGCTGGCCCGTCCCGGCGGCGGCTCCGGCATCACCGCGCCCGGCCAGTTGAAAAGCCATTATGCGCCCCGCGCCACGCTGCGCCTCGACGCCGCGACCCCCATGTCCGGCGAAGGCTATCTCGGCTTTGGCGACCACTGCCCGTTGGAGGGCAATCTCTCGCCCAGTGGCAACCTGGCTGAAGCCGCCGCCAACCTGTTCGCCATGCTGCGCGCTTTCGACCTGCGCTATGAGCGTATCGCCGTCGCCCCCATTCCGCGAACGGGCCTCGGCGAGGCCATCAATGACCGCCTCGCCCGCGCTGCCCATCGCGACTGATCCTCTCGCGCCGTCACACCACTCCTGCTAAGTCACACGCATGCACCCAGCCCGCCCCTTCCACGAGACCGATATCGCCACGCTCGTCGCGCGGGCCCGCGCCTATTCGTTCGCCCTTGTCTGCGCCACACAGGATGGCCGCGTCATGGCTGCGCATGCCCCCGTCCTGATCGACCAGGAAGACGGCAAGGTCGCCCTGCGCTTCCATCTCTCGGCCAATAATGCCGTCACGGCCGCGCTGCAGTCCGGCAGCCGCGCCCTGATCGTGTTTACAGGCCCCGATGCCTACATCTCGCCCGACTGGTATGGCATGGACGATCAGGTGCCGACCTGGAACTACCTGTCAGTCGAGGCCGAGGGCCCCGTCACGCTCTTGGACGATGCAGGCGCAACGCAGGTCCTCGACGATCTCTCGCACCTCCATGAAGCTCCGCTCGCGCCCAAGCCCGAATGGACGCGCCACAAGATGACGCCCGGACGTTTCGAGGCCATGCTGCGCGGCATCCGCGCCTTTATCCTTGTGCCCGAGCGTTTCGAAGGCACAACCAAGCTTGGCCAGAACAAGCCCGCAGAGGCACGCGCGGGTGTGATCGCCGGCCTGTCCACCCACGAGGGCGGTATCGCCATCGCCGAAGAAATGCGAAAACACACATCATGACAAAACCACCCGCCGCCTTCCTCGCCGCTGCCAAGGACCTGCTCGGCCCAAAGGGCTGGAGCGAAGATCCCGAACAGCTGGGCAAGGTCGCAACGCCGTGGCGCGGCTCCTTTACAGGCGAAACCCCTTTCCTCGCCCGGCCTGCCAGCACGCCGGAAGCTGCGGCACTCGTGAAACTCTGCGCTGCCCACCACGTCGCCCTCACGCCGCAGGGCGGCAATACGGGCCTCGTCGATGCCGGCACGCCGCATGGCGAGATCGTCGTCTCCATGACCCGCATGCATGCAATCCGCAGCGTCGACCAGTTCAACAATTCCCTCGTCATTGAAGCAGGTGCGCCGCTCGTCACCGCGCAACAGGCGGCCGAAGACGCAGGCCGCCTTTTCCCCCTTTCCCTCGGCTCCGAAGGCACAGCCACGATCGGAGGCCTGATCTCGACCAATGCCGGCGGCGTCGCCGTGCTGCGCTATGGCATGATGCGTGACCTGATCCTCGGCCTCGAAGTTGTCCTGCCCTCCGGCGAAATCTGGAATGGCCTGTCGGGCTTGCGCAAGAACAATACAGGCTATGACCTGAAACACCTGTTCGCTGGCGCCGAGGGCACGCTCGGCCTGATCACCGCCGCGACGCTCAAGCTGTTCCCGCAGGTCCAGCGCGCCAGCGCCTGGGTCTGCTGCTCCAGCACGGAAGACGTTGTCTCCCTCCTCGCGCTCGTGCGCCAGCATGCCGGCGACACGGTTACGAGTTTCGAGATCATCCCGTCCGGCGCCATCGCCATGGTGCTGGAAGACGTGCCCGGCACCCGCGACCCGCTGCCCTCAGACCTGCCATGGCGCGTACTCATGGAAGTCTCCATGGTCGACGAAGCCCATGCCCGTGATGCACTAGAGAAAGCCCTCGAAGCCGCCTTCGAACAGGATCTCGTGAAAGACGGCGTCGTCGCCGCCAGCAAGGCGCAAGCCCAGAGCTTCTGGCACATCCGCGAGACGATCCCGCTCTCCAAGCGCGCCTATGGCACATCGATCAATCAGGACATCGCCGTTCCCGTCAGCCGCATCCCGGCCTTCATCGAGAGCTGCAATGCAGCCGTCCTCGAGGTCGTGCCCAGCGCAGAATTCGTCATCTTCGGTCATGTCGGCGATGGCAACCTTCACTATTCGGTCTGCGAACCGGCTGGCGCCAATGCGCCCGTCCTCAAGGGTCACACGCCTGCCGTCACACGCATCATCTATGACCAGACGATGGCTCATGACGGGTCGATCAGCGCAGAACACGGCGTTGGCCGCCTCAAGCGCGACGAACTCGCCAACCTCCGCCCCCTTGCCGCCACCGAAACCATGCGCGCCATCAAACGCGCCATCGACCCCCTCGGCATCATGAATCCGGGGCGGGTGGTCTCGGTTTAACTCTTCAGTAACCAAACTTGCCGAGATGCTAACCATCGCAGAATGCGGAGTTGACGGGGCATGGCCTGGTATACCGACCTTCGGGACACACGCCTGTTCTCGCCCTCCGAGCGCGACTGGACATCCCGGCGCCTGCTTGATCTGCGCGCCCGCCTGAAGTCGGCCCTGCCTGATGGCGTCCCCCGCAAGACCAAGGATGCCTCGATCATTATCGGCACCTGGAACCTGCGCGACTTTGACAATAACAAGTTCCGCCACGGCCCCCGCCGCCGCGAAAGCCTGTTCTACATTGCAGAGATCCTGTCGGCATTCGACATCTGCGCGATTCAGGAAGTCAACGAAGACCTCTCGCCCATCAAGGATGTCATCCGCCTCATGGGGCCCGGCTGGGACTTCATCGCCACTGATGTCACCGTTGGCCCATCCGGCAACCGTGAGCGCATGGCCTTCGTCTATGACAGCCGGAAGGTGCGCTTCCGCAACATCGCTGGCGAGATCGTTCTGCCCAAGCACGCATTGTTGCCGGACGAACAGCAATTCGCTCGAACGCCCTTCATGGTGTCGTTCCAGGCTGGCTGGTTCAAGTTTTCCCTCTGTACCGTGCACATCTATTTTGGTGACGATGGCAAGGAGAGCGAAGGCTACCAGCGCCGCGTCAAGGAAATCGAATATATCGCCAAGGAAATGGCGGGCCGCGCCGAACGCGAGAACGAGAACTTCATCCTTCTGGGCGACTTCAATATCAAGAACACTGTCGACGAGACCATGCAGGCGCTGACAAAGGCCGGGTTCCAGCTGCCGCCAGACCTCTTCCCCTCCAACATTCTCGGCACGAAGTATTACGATCAGATCGCATTCCGCACGCGCAAGGACGAAGTCACGTTCCTGTCAGCAGGCGTCTTCAACTTCACCAAAACGCTGTTCACCCCTGAGCACTATGACCATTACGCACCGGTTCTGCCGACGCGCCACCGCGACCTCAATGCCGATGGCTCGCCCAAGGATCGCAACAAAGACAAGGACTATTACTCCAAACGCTGGCTGACCTGGCAGATGTCAGATCACCTGCCCCTGTGGGTCGAACTGGCCATCGACTTCTCGGACGAACATCTCCTGCACAATCTCGAACCGCAATTCGAGAAGGGCGATGTGCCGGCCCAAGTGGAATATACGGATGCGGAGGAGGTGGAGACGATCACGTCGCCACCCGAACCCGCAGAGCCCGTCGGCAAGCGCCGGTCGCGCAAACGAAAGGCCCCCCGTATCGCGGCGAAAGAGAAGGTCGGCACGATCGCGCCTGCCCCTCATATGACGCTCGGCGAGGCGTGGCGCATTTTCTGGTGGGTCGCATCGGGTAAGGCGGACGCGTTCAAACGCGAGCGCAAGAACCAACGCAAGGCGGAAAAAAGCAAGGCGTCGAAGCCCGCGCCAAAGCCGAAAAGCTAGCCTGAAATCCGCGCAAGACTGCTTTAATTTCAACCCTATAAATAATTAATGTTTCTACCTTGTTGCGAGCGGGAGCCCGTGCGAATCCCAATGGCTGCAGCAGTCATTAGGCGACCAATTTCGAGGCTTTGCCTGCGGCCCCCTGATATTCCTCAGATTTTGATGACATTAACTATTGCGCTTCTTGTCGGGGATGAGGCAATGAGCCCATCAGTTCAACTCCGGGCATGGACAGAATGTCACGAAAGCCCAATGGGGACAGCGGATTCTAACCAATCCTTCAGTTCACGAATGCCGGAGAAGCCGCAATACACGTTGAGCAAGTGTAGAGGGATTTTCAATGAAACAGCGGTCGCGCAAATATGTGCAGACAGTCGCCGCAAGCTTCGTGTTTGCGAGCCTCGTCGCGAGCTGCGGCGGTGGTGGCAGTGACGGTGGCACAGGCGGCGGCATAGATACGCCGAACCCGCCCACCACGCCGGGCTCGCCGCCTCCCCCTCCTCCTCCGCCACCTCCCCCCCCGTCGCCACCTCCTCCGCCCACCACGGGCCCGACGCCGACCGGGACATATGACACGCGGATCGACAACAGGGTCGAGGCCCAGCAATGGCTGGGACGGGCAACCTTTGGTGGTGACTTTTCAAGCATCGTGTCGCTCGTCGGTACTGATGCGGAAGACTGGCTGCAGGCTGAAATCGACAAGCCGGCGTCGCTCTACCTGAGTGACCTGCTCGCCCGCCGGGATAGTGGCGAGAATATCGACGGTTACAAGCATCGCGATATACTCTGGGACAACATGATTGCCGGCAATGACCAGCTGCGCACCCGCATGCTGTTTGCCCTGTCCCAACTGTTCGTCGTCTCGGATGACACCGCCTACAACGCAACGCCGCAAATTGCCTATTACATGGACGTGCTGTCGAAGAATGCCTTCGGCAACTTCCGTGACCTCCTGGAGGAAGTGACCTATTCCAGCGCCATGGCGCGCTACCTCACCTACTGGCGCAACGAAAAGGGCGATCCGATAACCGGCCGCATGCCGGACGAGAACTATGCCCGCGAAGTCATGCAGCTCTTCACCATCGGCGTTGTCGAACTGAATCAGGATGGCACACCGAAACTGGTCAATGGCAAGCAGGTCGAAACCTTCACCAATGACGATGTCGAAGGCCTCGCAAAAGTCTTTACCGGCCTCAGCTGGGCCGGCCCCAATTTCTATCAGGAAGACGCAAACTCGCAGTACAAGCGACTCGTCATGTTCGATTACATGCATTCGTCTGAAGAGAAGCGTTTTCTTGGCGTGGTCATTCCTCCGAACACGGGTGGCGACGAGAGCATCAAGATTGCCCTCGACACGATCTTCGAGCATCCGAACACGGCGCCTTTCGTCTCCCGCCAGCTGATCCAGCGCTTCACCGCAAGTTCGCCCAGCCCGGAATATGTCAAACGCGTCGCGGACGTATTTGACGCCGGTACGTTCACCGCCCTCAACGGACGCGTCTTCGGCACCGGCAAGCGCGGCGACCTCGAAGCCACAGTGGCAGCCATCCTGCTCGACCCGAGCGTCAATGACGCCAACAATTATGAGAGCGAAGGCAAGATCCGCGAGCCTGTCCTGAAGTTCGTCAACTGGGCCCGCGCCTTTGATGTCAGAAACATAGATTCGTCTCGTGAAGGCATGCTCGATGATACGTCATCGCCATCCACAGGCCTTGGCCAGCAGCCCATGCGGTCTCCATCCGTGTTCAACTTCTACCGGCCCGGCTATGTCGCCCCGGGAACAGAGACAGGTGCACAGGGACTGACCGCGCCGGAGTTCCAGGTGGTGAACCAGGGCTCAATCGTCAGCTTCATGAACTTCATGACGGCGTTCATCTTCGACACCAGCGGACCTGCCGACAATTTCATCCCGGATTACAGCCCGGAAATCGCTATTGCCGACGATGCTCAGGCGCTAACCGACTATCTCGACCTCCTGCTCACCGGCAACACGATGACGGATGCGGCAAAGGCCGACATCGTTGATGCCGTCTCCTCCATACCCGTTGCGTCTGATTCCGACCGCGAGAAACGTGCCAAGCTCGCCGCCTTCATGACGATCACCTCATCCGCTTACGCCATCCAGCGATAGCTCCAGATTCAGGGATAACCAGAATGGCTAAAATGAATCGCCGCCACTTTCTCCAGGCCGGAGCCGCGACAGGCTTTCTTGCCGGCACCGGCGTCCTCAGCACGCTGACCAGCGGCAAGGCCTTTGCTGCCAGCACGTCCGGATACAAGGCGCTCGTCTGCATCTTCCTCAAAGGCGGCATGGATCATGCGGATACAGTCTTCCCGCGCGATGTGGCCTCCTACGACCTGCTGGCCAAGGCCCGGCCTGGCTTGTTCGGCGCCTATGGATCGGGCGGTTCTCGCGACCGCAGCAACCTCCTGCCCATCAACCCAACCAACGCCGCCAATTTCGGCTCGCGCCAGTATGGATTGCCGTCGCAATTGGCAGGCTTCCAATCCATGTTTGAAGCGGGCGAAATGGCCATCGTCGGCAATGTCGGCCCATTGATACAACCGACGACCCGCCCCGATCTCGAGAAGGCAACCTTCAGCCTGCCGCCACGCCTTTTCTCGCACAACGACCAGCAATCCACATGGATGTCGCTTGGTGTGGAAGGCGCGCAGTATGGCTGGGGCGGCGCCTTTGCCGATGCCGCCATCCGGTCCAATTCCACGATGAACCCGCTCTATGCGATGGTCTCGGCAGGCCCCAATGACGTGTTCCTTTCGGGCACGGAAGCCAGCCAGTTCACAACCTCTTTTGCCGGGGCACAGCAGGTAAAGCTTGTCGACGACATCTACACGCTCGGCGGCGAGTCCAAGTATGATGCCGCGCGGCGCGCGCTCGACGACTATGTCGCCAAGGCCAGCTTCTCCGAAGACAATCTCTATGCCCGCGACTATATCAGTCAGTCCGGCAATGCGGTCATCAACAACAATGCCTATGACGCCGCCCTCAGCGGCAAGCCGGGGCTCACGGCCACGTTCCCGGCGAGCTATACTGCCAACCAGCTGGCCAGCGTGGCCCGAACCATCAGCATCCGTGATGCCCTCAACGTAAAGCGTCAGGTCTTCTATGTCTTCATGGGTGATTTCGACACGCACAGCGGACAAGCCGGTCAGATACCTTCGCGACACACCGAGCTCTCCGAGGCCGTTTCCGCCTTCCGCACAGAGATGATCAACCAGGGCGTCTGGAACGATGTCACCCTGTTCACCATGTCGGAATTCGGCCGCACGACGATCGACAATGGCGACGGCACCGACCATGGCTGGGGCGGACACCACTTCGTCGCGGGCGGCTCTGTCGTCGGTCAGAAAATCTATGGCGACATCCCCACGCCGGATCTTGATTCCGATACGTTCACGTCGACGCACGGACGCCTCATCCCGAAAGTCTCGGTGGAGCAATATGCGGCAACGCTCGGTTCATGGTTCGGGCTCGACTCTGGCGAACTCTCTGCCGCCTTGCCCAACCTGTCGAACTTCACCGAGAAAAATCTCGGCTTCCTCACATAGGGCGCATCAGGGGCGGCACAGTCTCAGCAATGTGCCGTCCAGGTCCGCCACTTTCGGCACACCCAGCAGCGACAGGCCGCGCGTGACATCGGTTGCGAGTATGTCGAGCGCCCGCGTCACACCGGCTTCGCCGCCGGCCGCCAGGCCGAAGAGGTAAGCGCGTCCCAGCGCCACGCTATTGGCCCCGCGCGCCAGCAGCTTCAGCACATGCGCGCCCCGGCGCACGCCGCCGTCTGCAATAATCTCAACACCCGCACCGACTGCCGCGCGGATTTCCGGCAACAGGTCGATCACTGGCACGGATGTATCAATCTGCCGCCCGCCATGGTTCGACACCCAGACGGCACTTGCACCGCTATCCACTGCCCGGCGCGCATCCGCCGCCGTGCTGAGTCCTTTCACGGCAAACGGCCCGCCCCATTCATTGACG
The DNA here is from genome assembly GCF_000685295.1 of Hyphomonas oceanitis SCH89. Lineage (GTDB taxonomy): Bacteria > Pseudomonadota > Alphaproteobacteria > Caulobacterales > Hyphomonadaceae > Hyphomonas > Hyphomonas oceanitis. The sequence goes on along the minus strand of NZ_ARYL01000003.1, from coordinate 171,132 downwards.
AACCATTCAAGGTCTTTCCAGCACATGGTCCGGTCGAAAAGGTCGTTGATCACGGCCATCACATCGCGCCCGCCCGTATCGACACTCTCGAAATTGGCCGGCCCGATGGGCGATGACGTGAACATGTCAAACAGGTAGCCGGGCTTCGCCATCGCCTGCGTCGCCGTCTTCGCGTTGATGCTCGGCGGAATCGAGAATCCATTGCGCGGGTCACGCTCACGCAGGCCTGCAACCGTCGCATCAACCGTCAGTATACATCCGGTATAGCCAGCTTCCTTCGCCCGTGCCATGAAGTCGCGCACGATACCCCGGTCTTTCCAGACATAGATCTGGATGAATTTCGGCACGTCGGGCGCGACCGCCGCAATATCCTCCAGCGTCTGACTGCCAAGCGTCGATACCGAATAGGCAATACCCGCCTTCTGTGCCGCCGCAGCAACCGCCAGCTCGCCCTTGCGCGGGTGGAACAGGCGCGAGGCGGCGGTGGGCGAAATGAAGAATGGCTGGGCAATCGTCTCGCCCAGCACAGTGGTGCTGGTATCGATTTGCGAACTATCGACCAGCGAATTCCATTGCCAGCCATAATCGGCAAACCGGTCGACGGAATGCCGCAAGGTCACTTCGTCCTCGGCCCCGCCATCGATATAATCAAACACCATGCGCGGCAGGCGACGCTTCGCCAGCGCGCGCAAGTCACTGATATTGATCGCTTGTGAAACCCGGCTCATGGGCGGGACACTAGGCAGGATTTACCCCGCGCGCAATCACACGAAAGGGCGCTTGCGCAACGTCAATGCCACAGAAAATACGCCCTGAAGGCAAGCCGATTTCCATGCGAATGTCATAGCTCACGATGTGTCCGCATGTGAACGCGTCGGCGCTGAAAGCCGATGGCTAGCGCCGCCCGAACAGGCGCTCTACATCGGCGAGCTTCAGCTCGACATAGGTCGGTCGACCATGATTGCATTGGCCGGAATGGGGCGTCGCCTCCATCTGCCGCAGCAGCGCGTTCATCTCATCGCCATTCAGCCGCCGGCCCGCACGCACAGATCCGCGACAGGCCATATTTCCCATGACTTCCTCGAACCGCTCCTTTAGCGCCAACCCTGCTTCATACTCTGCAAAATCATCCGCCAGGTCGCGGATCAGGCCGATCGCGTCCATCTCGCCGAACAGCGCCGGCGTCGCCCGCACGCACACTGCGCCCGCCCCAAATGCCTCGATCTCCAGCCCCAGCTCGGCCAGCTCACCCGCCCGCTCCAGCACGCGCGCTGCCTCGTCCTCGGTCAGCTCCACCACGTCAGGAATGAGTAGCGCCTGTCGCTTCACGCCGCCCGCCGCCATCTGGCGCTTCATGTCCTCATAGACCAGGCGCTCATGCGCCGCATGCTGGTCAACAATCACAATGCCATCCGCCGTCTGCGACACGATATAGGTCTCGTGCAGCTGGGCCCGTGCCACGCCGAGTGGGAAATCCACCTGTGCAGGCGCTGGCACCGGCTCTATGCGCGCCGTCGGTGCATTCTCTGCATCATAAGGCTGTCTTGGCGGCTCCGCGAATACGCCCGGCTGGTAAGCATCCGCCGGAGGCCTGGCCGCGCCGTAACCGTCATTCGCACCATAGGCGGGCCGCGACGCAAACAGCGCCCCGCTCGGCATCGGCGCCTCGGCCTTCGCCTTGCCCAACGCAAACCCCGCCCCCGTCGTCGAGGCCCGGTGCCCCGCCGCCGCCAGTGAGTGCCGCAGCGCACCAATCATCAGCCCCCGCACATTGCCCGCATCGCGGAAGCGCACTTCCGTCTTTGCCGGGTGCACGTTTACATCGACATATTCCGGGTCCAGCTCGACAAACAGCGCCGCCATCGGGTGGCGATCGCGCGCCAGGAAGTCCTGATAGGCCGCGCGGATCACGCCATTGAGCATCCGGTCCTTCACGGGCCGTCCGTTGACGAACATGAACTGCATCTGCGCATTGCCGCGATTGAGCGTCGGCAGGCCTGCAAAGCCGGTCAGCCGCACGCCTTCCCGCTCCGCATCGATCGCCACCGCATTATCGCGGAAGTCCCGCCCCATGATGGCGCCAAGGCGCGACAGCTGGCCATCCTCGCCTTCCGGTTCTGCCGCGTGTCGGAACAGGCTGCGCCCATTGCTTTCCAGGCTGAACGCCACGGTCGGGTTCGCCATGGCGAGCCGCTTGACCACATCCGACACGGCCATCGTCTCGGACCGTTCGCCCTTCATGAATTTCAATCGGGCCGGCGTCGCATGGAACAGGTCGCGCACTTCAATGCGTGTGCCCGTCTCGCCGCGCCCGGTAAATGCCGCCGGTCTTGGCCCCTCGATCCGTCCAGCCTCGACAAACACGTCCGCCGCGTCCTCACCAGTCGCGCGCGACGTGATGGTCATCCGGCTGACCGAGCCAATCGACGGCAGTGCCTCACCGCGAAAACCCATCGTGTGGATGTTCAGGAGGTCTACCCGTCCATCAGCGCCCGGCGCCAGTTTGGATGTCGCATGGCGTTCCAGCGCCAGCAGCAGGTCATCCGATGACATGCCACAGCCGTCATCCTCAATCGTCATCCGCTTCAGGCCGCCATCCTCGATGGCAATGTTGATGCGGGTCGCCCCCGCATCCAGTGCATTCTCCGCCAGTTCCTTGACGGCGGCGGCGGGTCGCTCGACCACTTCACCCGCCGCGATGCGGTTGACCACATCATGGGGCAGTTTGCGTATTTGCGGCTGGGGACGAACGGAATCAGGCATGCGCAGACCCTAACCCAGCAGGTGGGTTTTGTCGCGGTCCCGCATCAGGCCATGCCTGTCAGCGCGAAGTGTCGCGTTTCAGGCGGTTGCAACCCGCAACGCTTCGGCTCACATTGCCCCTCGACTGTCTCAAGAGGATACAAAGACCATGCTGAAGCCCGTTGCCGCAATCGCCGCCCTTGCCATGATTGCCGCATGTGGCGGCTCTGGCGCCGACGAATCCACCCCGCCTGAAGTCACCGCAGCGCCTGCCGCAACCCCGGCGCCGGTCGCAGCGTCAACCCCGGCCCCCGCACCTGTTGCTGTAGCGCCCGGCGAACCCAGCCCTGAATTCGCGAGCCTCCCCGCCCCCTACAACGCGGCCAACTACGCGATCGGCAAGCGCACGTTCAAACTCTGCCAGTCATGCCACCTCACGGCTGAGGGTGCCGGCAATCTCGTCGGCCCCAACCTGCACGGCCTTTTTGGCCGCGAGGTCGGTTCGCTTCCAGGCTTTGCCTATTCCGATGCGCTGACTAATGCCGATTTCATCTGGGAGCCTCACCATCTCGACGAATGGCTGACCAATCCGCGCGCCTACCTCCCGGGTAACCGCATGAGTTTTGCCGGCGTCCGCAAGCCGGCAGACCGCGATGCCCTCATCGCCTACCTGATGCTTGAGACCGGCTACACGTCAGCTGAAGGCGACGCCCCGAACGAGTAAGCGCCTCAGCCTTAGCGCCGTGTGGTGAGCGCCACCAGCCAGGCGCTCTCCTCATACGCGCCGCCAAATTCCTCGCGATAGCCAACCGCCACATCGACATGCCCGAAGTGATAGCCGATCTGCGACTCGTACTTGTTCGAGTCCGCGCTGTCATTGCTGCGTTCCAGCCACACCTGCTGAGTCACGAAGATGCGGTCGCTGATATCGGCGCCATAACCGAACTCCGCCCGCTCGCGAACACAACCGTCCTGGTGGCTGATCGCGGCGACATCGGCGAACAGGTAATAACCAAGGCTGCGCCGCACGCCTGAATAGCCGCTGCTAAGCCGCGCCTCAGCGCCCCACTCGTCGCAGCCATAAGTGCCCGCAATCGCGCTGCCATATACCGGACCACCCTCAACGCCGAACGTGAACCCCTTACGCGACCAGAGCTGACGCCGCGCTGTCAGCCGATATGACTGGCGGTCAATGCTGCCAATACTGTCTTGGTAGGCCACCGCTTCGCTCTTGCCCGTCAGCGTCCAGCGGTCGGTCAGACCATACTCGCCATAGACATCCGCCCGGTAGCCGTTGATCCCCTCGAGCGTCTCGCTGGAGACGAGGCCGCGCAGGTAAAAGCCGCCCAGATCACGCGCCCAAGGGCCCGCCTCAGCCGGACCTACGGCGACAATCGCACCGAGAAGAACTGCACCCCATCCCCGCATGGTTGCAAAGGTTAATGGAAAAACGCAGCGCCGCCCAGCAAAAAATGGCGCCCCGTATCCAGCCTTTATCAGGCACCCCAGGACGTATTCTGCAACACAACACGATAACCGTCAGGATCCTCGAACGTCACGCCTTTCGCGTCCCAATAGGCATTGAATGCCTTAACCGGACTGAACCCCGCCGCGCGCATACGCTCCACGGCCGCCGCGAACCGATCCGCTTCCGGCAGGTAGAACACAAGCAGGTTGTCTTCGGTCGGCGCACGCCCCGCAGCATGGCCGTGCGCGGTTGTGAACTCCATATGATAGGGCGCGCCGGGATGCCCCAGCATCACGCCATCAAAATCATCATGGTCGCGGAATTCATAAAGAACGCTGAAGCCCAGCCCGTCCCGGTAAAATGGAAGCAAGGCGTCCAGGTCATCCGTCGGACGGGCAATACGGATCGTCGCGTGCTCAAGGGTCATGTCTGTTCTCCAGTGGTTTCAAACATGGCCTTGTCGGACCTCAACCAAGGTTGAGGTCAATAACCTAACTGCCCCTCACAGCAAAAAGCCCCCGCCATGCGGCAGGGGCTTTTACTTGGAGACGCAGATTGCGGCGTTCGCCTAGAGGCGGAAGCGGATCTGGTCGGACCAGAAGCGCTCAAGGCGCGAAATGGTCTTGTTCAGCTGCGAGAGATCGTCATGACGCACGCTCGCCGTTGGTTCAAGAGCGGTAGCCTGCTTCTCGAACAGGTTAGCCACGCGGTCACGCACTTTCAGGCCACGCTCGGTCAGACGCAAGGTCACCGTACGCTTGTCATCCTCGGAACGCGTCTGGATCAGGTAGCCGCCTTCCTGGAGTTTCTTGACGTTGTACGACAGGCTGGTGCCGGCAAAGGCGCCACGGGCCCGCAGGACCGAAGCCGGAGCTTCGTCATCGCCAATCTCATAGATCAGCAGAGCCTGGACGCCGGTCAGCGACCGTTCACCACCGCGCTCGAGATCGTCCTTGACGACATTGTGAAGACGACGGTGCGCCTGTTCAAGAAGGGAGAGAGACTTGAGGAAAGACTCGCCGACGGAAAGGGGTGCAGTTTCCTGCATTTCAGAAATCATCATTAGTATCACCATCACTCAACTTTTGTTGTAGTTTGAGTATATTTACGCTGGCATTCCTAATGAATTGATAAGCATAGGTCTTTTTCAAGTGAAGAGAGTTAACATTTGGCCGAATGCATTAACCGTTACTGCGACGAAACGGCTTTTTGCCCCAAAACACCCCTAAAACTCCCGCATCACGCGAAAAAATGGCCGCGTCCCGAAGGAGGCGGCCATCTATTCATCATCAATACTTGGTTAAGCAGACTTATACAGCGTCAGGCGAATGTATCGGCTGTCATGGCACCAGCATACTTCGGGCTCGGCCCATGCTTGTTGGTGGCCGGCTTGCTGTCCATGAACATGAAGACCAGAAGAATGAACCCACCGACATAGGGCACGAGGTTGAGCAGGACGAGCCAGCCGCTCAGGTCCTGGTCATGCAACCGCCTCACGCTGATCGATAGGCCTGGAAGTATATTATAGAGCCAGAACAGGATGGTCAGGACCGGAACGATGTTCGGGTCGCCATATTCACTCGTTCCATAGAATGACAGGCTCAGAACGACATCAATAATAAAGACGACGAAGTAGGTGATCAGCACGAACAGGAAATAGCCCCAGTATTCCGCTCGGCGGGCCCGGCCATTGAACTGGGCAAAGTTCTTCGTCAACGCCCTTATGAAATAGGTCCACAGGCCGTCGCTCGGCTGCGGAACAGGTGCAGCATAGGCAGGCGCCGGCATGCTTGGAGCCGCCGGATAAGGCGCCGCCGCCGCCGCTTGTGCGGCCGCGGGCGCAGCGCCCAGCGCATAGATGTCCCGCGCCTCCTCGCCCATGCTGACGAAATCGACGGTTTGGCCCGCCTGCAGCACCGAGCCATTGCGCACCTGAACCTGCGAGAACTGGTAACGCTGCCCATCCTCACCCAGGATCAAGCCTGCCCCGTCAGGGCTATCTGCCTTCAAAACCTCACCACGCATTGAATCGCTCCATCAGCTGCCGCGTCGTTCTTGACCGAGGGAGCAGCCGGTTGTCCACCCCAAACCGCTCGATCAGTCGAATTCGAGTTCGTCCGCCCCAAGCGGCTCGAAATAGCGCGCCACATCCGCCACGCCGACATCCTCCAGACGCGCGGGCGACCATTTGGGCGCATTATCCTTGTCCACGATCACCGCCCGCACGCCCTCAAGGAAGTCGGCGCTCTGCACCTTGCGCCAGCCAATGCGGTATTCCATCCGCATATTGTCCTCGAACGTCTCCGCCGCAGCGCCCTCACGCAGCTGGCGCAGGGCCACTTTCATGGTCTCGGGCGACTTGGTCTTCATCACAGCCAGCTGCTCGCGCGCCCACTCGCCTCCATCGGCCTCCAGCGCTGCCACGATCGCCTCCACTGTATCCAGCGCAAAGCAGCGATCCATCACGTCGACATGCGGGCCATAGGTCGCGTCCGTCACGGCATGCGTCAGCGTCCGCAGGATCTCGTTCAGCAGGTTCGCTGCGTCCACCGAGAAGTCAGCGCCTTCAATCTGCTTCCTCAAATTGCCGATCAGTTCTGACGGTATGAAATGCGTCGCCACCCGCGCCGCTGCGACGTCACTGCCCTTCAGCCGCGCGCCTGTCAGCGCCAGCCATGTGCCGAGCGCCCCGCTGAGGCGCGGCAGGAACCAGCCACCGCCCACATCCGGGAACAGGCCAATCCCCGTCTCCGGCATGGCGAACAGCGTCCGCTCCGTCGCCACCCGGTGCGAGCCGTGCACCGAAAGGCCCACGCCCCCGCCCATTGTCACGCCGTCCATGATCGCCAGCACAGGCTTCGGGAATGTCTTCAGCGCGGCATTCATCCGGTACTCGACATTGAAAAAGGCACGCGCCTCGCTGGCATCCCCCGCGCCGCTTTCCGCAAGCATGCGTATGTCGCCGCCGGCGCAGAAGCCGCGCGTGCCCTCTTCATGCTCCACCATGACCAGATGAACCGTGGGATCCTCCGCCCAGCGCTCCAGCGCCGACAGGATGGTCTCGCACATGGGCGCATTCAGCGCGTGCAGCGCAGATGGCCGGGTCAGTGTAATACGGCCCAAGCCTTTGTGAACTTCGATCCTGACGTCTTCAGTCATCTGGCTTTCCTTTTTCTTCTCTTATGCGAATGCTTTAAAACGACCATCAATACAGGACAATCTGTTTACCAGTTTCTGGCATATATACTTGTGGACGCACCAATACAGGCACGCGGCGTCCCCGAGGAGCCGTCATGGATACGACACCAAATCGCAGGGGCGGCCGAAAGCCGATTACCGGAACCGGCGTCATCAAACTAGGCCTGTTCAAGCGCCTGAGTTGCGAAATCCGCGATGTCTCGCCCGGCGGCGCCCGCATCGTCACGCCCGAAGGCGCTGACCTGCCCGAACGCTTCACCATGCGCATGCCGCATTTCAAGACCCCCCGCACCTGCATTCGCCGCTGGCAGAGCGGCAGCGAGACCGGGGTCGAGTTCGCCAACGCCGTCCCCATAGAAGACTAGTTCAGCGCGCAGCCTTCCAGCGTGATGCGGTGCATGATGCGCCGCTGGCCGTGATAATCATTCAGCGCCCAGTGCCAGGTTGAGCGGTTGTCCCAGAAAGCCACCGATCCCGGCTTCCAGCTGAACCGGTACGCATTCTCCATATTCATCGCATGCGCATACAGTTTCGCCAGCAATGGCATCGCCGCCTCCTGCGTCCGCCCCGCAATGCCCACCGTAAAAGCCGGGTTCACATAAAGTGCCTTCTTGCCACTCAACGGGTGCGTGATGACCATCGGGTGCACCACATCGTCCAGCACGTCAGCCGCCGCCGCATTGCCGATCCGCTCGCCGCCTGCATCTGTCTTGTTGTAATACGTCTGCCCCTGCGACCCGAAAATCTGCTTGGCCGAATGCACGGCGCGCCGGCCCTCGATCTCGGCCTTGGTCTCATCGTCCAGAGTTTCATAGGCGCGGTACATGCTGGCAAAGAACGTATCGCCGCCGCTCTCCGGCAACACGCGCGCCACAAGGATCGATCCCATCGCCGGGATCTCGTCATAGGAATGGTCGGTATGCCAGCCACCGCCAATATTGTCCTTCTGGTCGGCCTCCTTGGCCACCATGGCGATCTGCGGATACTTTGGATGCGCCGCGAAGAACCGGTTCACATTGATCGGCGCCCAGCGCTCGGCAAAGGCGATATGGTCTTCCTCGCTTAGGTCCTGGTCGCGGAAGAAGATCACGCCATGATCGGCATAGGCCTGCCGGAGCGCATCAAACTCCCCGTCCGTCACCTTGCGCAGGTCCACGCCCGTAATCTCCGCGCCCACGCCGGGCAATGTCTCGATATGCATAGGTCTCTCCCGATCCGCCGGCTTCACCCGGTCTTGCGGGATCAGCCTACTCCAGACGCGGCAGCAGGCAAGCGCACAATTCGCCTACCGGCCCGCCGCCAGCAGCGCCGTATCGCAGTGCCAGCATTCTTCCGCGCTGCCACCGCCAATCGGGCTGCCCGGCGGCACATTCGTGCCTTTCGCGCCCGGCATATAGGCCTCGGCTGGCCGCGCCAGATGCGCCGCAATCCGCCGCACCAGATCGGTCCGCGTCGCCGTATCCGTTCCCGCCACCGGCTTCTCCAGCTTCTGGCCCAGCGCCATCAGATAGCCATTCGTCTCGGCCACCACTTCCGGCGTCGCCTTGCCGCCCGCCGCCAGATCTATCAGCGTCGACACATAGCGCACCTGCTCGCGGTGCAGGATCGTGGCCTGCCGCGGCGCTCCCGGCGCCATGAACACCGCGCCTTCAATTGCGCCCAGCACCTTGCCATAGGTCAGCGCGCCGGGCTCACGCCGCGCCGTCTCCACCAGCCGCGCCGCCCGCGCCGGATGCAGCAGCGCGCCCAGCGTCGTTGACGCCGCCGTATCCGCCGCCGCCAGCAGGTCGAACATCGCGCCCGTCTCCCCGTTGAAATATTCCGCGCCGCTATCCGTCCCGAAGAAGGAATCGAGCGGCGTGTTCAACAGGTTCAATGTCGCATCTGGCAGGTCGAGCGCAGCCGGGTCCAGCGTCGCTACCAGCGCAGCCAGGGCCTCGCGTTGCCGATCAGCAGGCACCGGCATGCCGCGTCCGCCGCCATCCCCATTCACCGCATACTGGAAGTCATACCCGCCAACGGACTTCGCCGCTGCCGCCACTTCATACCGGTGATAAAGATAAACCGGCACCAGCACCGCGCGCAGGTCAAACGTCGGCTGGCCCGGCCGAATGTCGCCCAACCCGAATTTCGCGAGCGCTATTTTCCGCACACGCATCGTCTCGCCCAGCGCCGCAATCGGATCGTTTCCATTGTCCCACACGCTCGCATAGGGGTGGCTCGTGCCCGTGCCCCGCGCCTGCGGATCATCCACGAAGCGCAGCCCACTCGCATAGGCCGCGCTCAGCACCTTGCTGCCTTCGGCGCCCGCATCGCTGCCCGGTGCGTACTGCCCATACAGCCAGCGCGCCGCCACCTTGTCCCACGCGCCAATGCCCTCGGCATAGGCCTGTGAGAAGTCCAGCGTCCCATCCGCCTTCGCCGTCACCAGCGGCGCCGGATAATCCATCACAGAGGCCCGGTCATTCGCCGAGGCCGCAAAATTATGCGCAAAGCCCAGCGTGTGGCCTACTTCATGCGCGGCCAGCTGGCGAATACGGTCAAGCGCCAGCTCCACCGGATCGTCCGCCTCGCCCGTGCCCGTCTTCGCCGTGCCGCCGAGGCCTTCAAAAATCATCCGGTCCTGCCGCACGCGCTGGCTGCCGAGAATGACATTCGCCTTCAGCATCTCGCCTGTACGCGGATCATACACACCGCCGCCATAGCTCCAGCCTCGCGTCTGCCGGTGCGTCCACTGGATCACATTGTAACGCACGTCCAGCGGATGCGCGCCCTCCGGCAGAACCTTCACCTCGAATGAATCCGGAAAGCCCGCCGCCGCAAAGGCATCCGCCCACCAGGACGTGCCCTCCATCAGCGCGTTGCGGATCTCCTCCGGCGCGCCGGAATCCACATAGAATACCAGCGGCGTCTTCGCCGGGCTGCTCGCCGCTGTCGGGTCCTGCTTCTCCAGCCGGAAACGCCGGGCGAAAGACTGGCGCACCTGCCCCGAAAGCGGCGCCGAGAAATCATAGAAGCCCACATCAATCGCTCCGCTGCGCGGATCAAACGCGCGCGGCGTATAACCATCGTCCGGCAGGCGCACCAGCGACTGGTGCTGCACCAGCGTGAAGGCCCGCGCATCCGCTGCGGTCGCCCGCACCTGCGATTTTGGCTCGTCGCTTGTCAGCGTCAGGAAGGCATCGAATTCCACATTGTCCGGAAAGGCAAAGGCCGCGCCCGTGTCCGGCATCGTGCGGTCTTCGGCAATCGCAAAGCTGCCGCCTTCCTCATTCGCCTGCAGCGCCCCGCGCACGTCCAGCGCGTCCCGCGTCAGGAAGCCCGACAGGTCCACCAGCAGCGCGCCGTCCGCACCTTCCGCAATGATATCGCCCGACCAGAGGAAAGACCGCGCAAAGGATTCCCGCACCGCCTTGCGCTCCAGCGGATTGTCCGCGCTCGCCCGGTAGGTCCAGTTCTCTTTCTCCGCGACCAGCTTCTTGCCGACACGTCGGAACGCAAGAATGCCGCCCTCGTCGAAATAGCCCCGGTTCAGCCCGATGGGATTGGAGCCGAGCCCCGCCGTCAGCCCTGCCGAATGGATCGCCCGCAGCGACAGCCCGTCCCCATCCGGCGCTGGAAACGCCGCCAGCACGCGACCGCCCTTGGCGTCGACATAGAGATCAAGAAAGCCCTCGCTCTGCTTCAGCCCCTTGGTCGCCACGCCCCAGTCTCCCGACGCCGGCGCCTCAGCCGCCACAGACGCTTTCGGCTGCGCCGCACAGGCAGGTGGCAGGAATGAAAGGGCAGCAATGGCGAGGGCGGCAACAAGGCGCATAGGGCAACTCCGGTAATGTCTGGCTGCCCGCAAGCTGCCGCATCCCCCGAAGGAGTTCAAACCCTTTCGCCCCAATAGGTCTTAAAAACGGTAGGGTGGGTTGAGCGAAGCGATACCCACCACCCGTCGCGCTATCCTTGCGCGTTCACCCGTCGCAAGCCTGCGAATCCCGCTGAATGCCCACATCCTTCACCTTGCCCGACACATTATCCACGTCGAAATAGATGTCGCCATAGCCATAGAGCGTGACATCTTCCTGCGTCACCACGCATTTCGGCTTGCCATAGGCACCGCGCGCCAGGATCTGCTCGGCGCCGGGCCCAACGCCAACATCGGTGCGATAGCTCGGATCATCCGCGATGATCCAGTACACATTGTCGTCGGCCGCTACTGTCAGCCCGTCATAGAAATAGGTCGTCGCCCGCGTATTCGGTATCGGCGTCGTCTTGCGCGGATTGCCCTTCGCCGCGAACAGCTCGAACAGCGTCATCCCCAATTTGACATCGCCAACCCGCTCACCCGGCACAATCAGATTGTCATTGAGGCTTCGCGGTGCGCTCGCACAGGCCCCAAGACCCAACACCATCGCCGCCACACATATATTCCGGACCACATTCATCGCGGGTCCTCCATCATCACGCGCTACAAGGACGCACAGCTCACCGCATCGACGCCCCAATGTCGAGGCGCGAACAGCACGAAATCATCACTATACGCGCAAACCAGCCACAATTTTTCGTAATGTATACTGATCTGTAATGTGGGAAAATCAGCGCACCACAAGCGCCGCCAACCTCTGAAATTAAAAAGGGGCGCATCATGGCCAATGGCCTCGATGCGCCCCAATCATGTAACAGGCACGGATCGGCCCTCTGGTTCTATTGTTTCGGCCAGAGCGTCTGGTTGCTCTGGTCAAGCACCTTCAGCTGGCGGTTCTCGATCGCAAGAACGGCTTGCGGATTCTCGACACCGGTTTGCCAAATGATATTATCCCGCGCATCCAGAAGAACAAAATTGCCGGACATCTGAAGCTCGGCGCTCTTGCCGTTGAGAGGCGCCTGCGCGTCATTATGGCTTCCCCATACGAACGCATCACCCTTGTCATAAACAACGAGGTTTCCGTCATCCTGCAGCACCACGTAGTAATTCTTGGCCTTCGTGAAATACTTCTTGTTGACCTCCAACGCCGAACCGCGCGTGATGGACGGGATCGCCGCACTGTTGCGCGTCACGGCGTTCTTGATCACCTTCGTATCAGTCTCGACCTCAGCGAACATATCGACGGTGATTGTACCGTTGCGTGTGTAGGCATTCGCTTCCGTTTTACTGCCTTCGGGGCGGTAGTGATAGCGCGGGTAAAATGTCTTTGTGTTCTTGCGCCCCATAACCGAGGCCTTGATTTCCTCACCCGGCAGAACCGTCACTTCCTGGGATGCGGTGATCGCCTTGGACGTCTCTTCACCCTTGCTGGAATCGGTACCAAAGGACTGCGCCAATTCAGTACTCACTGTCAGCTCGCTACCGGCGGCACCGACACCCGGCACTTCGACGGATGCGCTGGAGGCCAGCGAAACGCCCACGGTCACCGACGTATTCTGGTTCCATGAAAAGGAGCTGCTCTTCGTTTCTGAATACGAAATCTCGAGGGTACACGTAATTGGGTTCGTTGCGTTCACATCGTTTTTGCAGACGTTCGAACCGCCGATCATTTCCTTGTCAGAGCCTGCGTTCGTCTCGGCTTCTTTCCAGGTATCCACCTTGTACATCTCATAGCCCAGGCGTTCGACTTTCAGGCTCGATACCCGGTCATCCCAGCCCTCCTTCAGCAAGTTCAGATCAAGGCCATTGCTACCGCCATCAAAGACCTCATTCTGGCTTTCGAAATTGTGACCGTCATAAAGCGTAACCTTCACGCCCGCCGGAATACGGATGGAAGACATAAGGTCGGCCAGTAGCAGCTCATGCTTTTTCGGGCTCTGATTATAGTTGCCAAGGCCAACAGTGTGAATCGTCTGGTTCGGCTTGGTATTCTCAGTCTGCGGATGCTCATACATGGTAATAGTCGGGCCATCTCCGGCCGCAGAAATCTCAAGCGAGCTGATCGCATCGCCGAACCATTGCATGTGCGGATAATTCCCGCCCCATAGCGTCGCGGAATCAGCCTTTGGCCCCAGGTCACGGTCAATGTAGATTGTGACCTTCACGTTGCGGCCGACCTTCATCGACGATATCTCGTCGCTCCAGCCCTCGAGACGCGCATGGCGTCCCAACTTGTATGTCTCTTTCGGACCTGTGCATTCAGCGTTGCCAAAAACGATGATCTCGGTTGCGGCGGGGGCACCTACCCTCGTGCAATCTGCGGCGGCAACGCCCGGAAACGCCACTGCACCCAGAATCGCGAGCACACTGCCCGCGCTGGCAAATCTATTCATTATTTTCCCTACCCTTGTTGATTGGAATTATCTTCCACAACGGGGAGGATTCCCGCGCCCAGGATAAGACTTTCCAATTTTTATTGGGGGCAGATTACGAAATCCGGACAAGATCGCAATGCTACTTCTGGGAATTACTTCTGTTGGTCTAAACTTTGGCGCTAGCCCCTAGCCCTTCAGCATATCCCGCGAAATGATCACCCGCATGATCTCGTTCGTGCCCTCAAGTATCTGGTGCACGCGCAGGTCGCGCACAATGCGCTCCACGCCATAGTCCGCCTCGCTAGTTACATTCCCGTGTCGCAAAAACTTTGTCAAAACGACGCCGCTTCAAATCTGAAGGCGATATCCAGATCTGGAATACACATGACACCCCCCTAAGCCAACGGAAATGACCTCCAAACAACTGCAGGAGAAGCACCTTGTCGCTGAATTCGTAAGGTGCCGATTGGACTGAAGTTCCATAACCAAACATTTGGTTTAAAGCAGGAGCAGTGAAGAAGGGATTAGACGGATCAATGTCTTGGCGTATCTTCTGACCAACAGACCGCGATCTTGCAAAAGTATCCACAACAGCTTTTGGATATAAGCTTTCAGCATCGACCCCTTCATGAAAGGCTCGCCTCACATTGAAAGGTATAATTCCGTTGGAGTATTTCATGACTACTTCGTTCAAAGACCTCGGAGTTGTATAATATATGAGCCCACTATCGAATTCAGGAGCCCTTCCCGCTTCTCTGGCATTGCGGTTCTCCTCGGAAATGGCAGCGTCCACAGCTTTCCAGGATTCACTAAATCCGCGCCCTGACAGTGCATTTCCATTAAGCCGTTCGAGAATATTAAGTTTGAAGTCGGCCGGCACAGGGGTCCATTCATCATGGCTTAGTGACACTTGCCGAAGCTCTTCCTTGATCTGTACGACCTCTTCGAAATGCGGCCGCACTTCGTCTATCAGGGCGAACAAGACGGAAGGCTTCTGGCATGTGCGATATTGCTCTGGCGGCTCAAGGTACAATCTTTGCCGGATATCCATCGCCCGGACCCAAAGCCTTACATCTGCCCACGTGTATGGCCCTCCCCAGAAGTCCCTTAGGATTCCCGGTTCATTGATCCTTATTTCTGCGGGAGCTCGGTCAAATTCACTCAGCCCTGAAGCGGACAGCAGACGCCGCCGAAGTGCAGCCGCTTGTTCAAGCATGTATTGCATATGCCGCTGCTCATATGCCGAACCAGTTTTCCATCCCCAAGTCGCCGCCCCGTCTTCCGAGTCCGAAATGCTACTAAATGGCGCGAAATGAACACTATATCGAAAATCCACCTTCCTGAGTAGATCAGTGTCATCAAGCCACTCATCCGGCTCCACATCGTAATTCATCTGCATTAAATCGTCCGGGGCCATTCGGGGGACGTCGGGAAGATCTTTCTTGTCGACGTAAATGACGTCGCATTGCACGTCGCGCACCTCATCCCGCGTATCCGCAAAGAACAGGAGCAAGCCAGATCGGGGCAACATTTTCCTCGCCTGAATTGGCAAATCAGCCAGATCTATCTGTCCGAGAAAAGTTTGACTACGGATGTCAGAGCCATCACCATTAACGTCAACTTTCGGCCATAAAATATCAGATGGCAGAAGGGGCAATCCACCAAAATAACTTCCTGAATATGGGGCGTCCCGACGAAGCGGCCTCTTGGCAACATCTACACAAATAGCACGGCGTCTTTGAAGCGCGATCAACAGATCATCTAACCCAACCATTTCCTGCCCCACACTTTTGGTTTGCCCCGTAGCGCTAGCCCCTACCCCTTCAGCATGTCCCGCGAGATGATCACCCGCATGATCTCGTTCGTGCCCTCGAGTATCTGGTGCACGCGCAGGTCGCGCACGATGCGCTCCACGCCATAGTCCGCGAGATAGCCATAGCCGCCATGCACCTGCAGCGCGTCATTGGCCACTTTGAACGCCGTGTCCGTCACGAACCGTTTCGCCATCGCGCACCAGCGCGTCGCGTCCGGCGTCTTGCCGTCCAGCCGCCCGGCCGCTTCGTACAGCATCACGCGCGCCGCCTGCAGCTCGGTCTCCATGTCGGCCAGCTTGAACTGCATCGACTGGAATTCCGCCAGCGCCTTGCCGAACTGCATCCGCTCCTTGGCGTAGGCCACCGCCTTGTCCAGCGCCAGCTGCGCGCCGCCGAGGGCACAGGCCGCAATGTTCAGTCGTCCGCCGTCCAGCCCCGCCATCGCAAAGCGGAAGCCATGCCCCTCTTCGCCAATCCTGTTCGCCGCCGGCACGCGCACGCCATCGAGAATCACCTGCGCCGTCGGCTGGCTCTTCCAGCCCATCTTGCGTTCGTTCGCGCCAAAGCTGAGGCCCGGCGTGCCCTTCTCGATGATGAAGGCCGACACGCCCTTGGCCCCATCGTCAGACGTGCGCGCCATCAGCACGTAAACGTCCGATGTGCCCGCGCCCGAGATGAACTGTTTCGTGCCGGTGATGACATAGTCGTCGCCATCCTTCACGGCCTTCGTCTTCAGGCTCGCCGCATCCGATCCCGCGCCCGGCTCGGTCAGGCAATAGCTCGCGATCAGCTCCATTGAGGTCAGCCGCGGCACCCAAGCCTGGCGCTGCTCCTCTGACCCGAACGTGTCGATCATCCAGCTCGCCATGTTGTGGATGGAGATGAACGCCGCCGTCGACACGTCGCCATAGGAGAGCTGCTCGAAGATCAGCGCCGCGTCGGTCCGCGTCAGGCCCGATCCGCCGACATCGTCCTTCACATAGATGCCCGCAAAGCCCAGTTCCGCCGTGCGCTTGATCACAT
This sequence comes from Hyphomonas oceanitis SCH89, assembly GCF_000685295.1. Lineage (GTDB taxonomy): Bacteria > Pseudomonadota > Alphaproteobacteria > Caulobacterales > Hyphomonadaceae > Hyphomonas > Hyphomonas oceanitis. Next base: position 154,656 of record NZ_ARYL01000003.1, on the reverse strand, counting down.
CGACCGGAAAATGGCTCTCCTGATCCCATTTCTCCGAATGCGGCAGCAGCTGCTCCACGGCAAACTTCTGCGCCATATCGCGGATCATGACCTGCTCGTCTGTAAACATGGCGCTCATTGGCATTTTGTCCCTTATTCATTACACTCGCCAGCAATGACAAACTGCCGCCACGAGAGTCAATGCGCCGTTTACCCGACGATTATTCGATCACGCGCGCCGCTCGCGATGAGATACCTGCCCTGATCCGCGTCGATCTGGCGGCCAGCACGCTATTTGCCGAAACCGGCCTCCTCTCGGCAGAGGCCCTGAATGACCATGTGCCGCAAGAGGTTTTCGAGCAGGCCATCGCCAATGATGACCTCCTCGTCGCGCGAGACCATAAAGGCCGCGCGGTCGGATTCGCGCTCACGTCCCAGCGCGGCGGCACACTCTATCTCGACCAGATCAGCGTGCATCCCGATCATGGCCGCAAGGGCCTCGGCCGCGCCCTGATCGCCCGTCTCGCCAGCGAGGCCAAGGCCCGCAAGCTGAAATGCATTACGCTGTCCACCTTCCGCGATCTCGCCTGGAACGGCCCTTTCTATCGCCGCCTCGGCTTCCGCGAAATTGCCGCCACAAAGAAGGCCGACTGGATGATCGATCTTGAAAAGGTCCAGGCCACCAGTCTCGACCTCTCCAAGCGCTGCTTCATGATGCGTCGCATTGGCTGGTTGTAGATCGCCCCGATCTGCCGCATCTATCCGCTTATGACCCAGTTTCCCCAATCCTTCCCCGCCACCCGCATGCGCCGCCTGCGCCAGTCCCCCTGGATTCGCGGCCTTGTCGCCGAAAACACGCTGACGCCCGCCGACCTCGTCTGGGCCATTTTCGTGCATGATGGCGAGGGCCGCGTGCCCGTCGGCAGCCTTCCGGGCATCGACCGCCTCAGCGTCAAGGAAGCCGCCCTCACGGCCAAACGCGCCAGCGAGCTGGGCATCCCCGCCATCGCCCTCTTCCCCTATATCGGCCCCGAGGGGAAAGACGAGACAGGCTCCGGCGCCCTCAACCCCGACGGCCTCGTCCCTCGCGCCCTGCGCGCCATGAAGGAGGCCGCCCCCGAGATCGGCCTCATCACCGATGTCGCGCTGGACGCCTACACCACCCACGGCCATGACGGCCTGCTCGATGCCGACGGCACCATCCCGAATGATGCCACCGTGGAAAAGCTCGTCCAGCAGGCCCTCGCCCATGCCGCTGCCGGCGCCGACATTGTCGCCCCGTCAGACATGATGGATGGCCGCATCGGCGCCATCCGCCAGGCCTTCGACGACGAGGGCTTCACCAACATGATGATCCTCGCCTATGCCGCCAAATATGCGAGCGGCTTCTACGGCCCCTATCGCGACGCCATCGGCTCGGCCAAGTCCCTCAAGGGCGACAAGAAAACCTATCAGCAGGATCCCGCCAACAGCGAGGAAGCCCTGCGCGAAGTCGCGCTGGACCTCGCCGAGGGCGCCGACATGGTCATGGTCAAACCGGGTCTTCCGTATCTGGACATTGTCCACCGCGTATCCACCACATTCGGCGTCCCCACCCTCGCCTACCAGGTCTCCGGCGAATACGCCCAGATCAAGGCCGCCGCCATGAACGGCTGGATCGACGGCGACCGCGTCATGATGGAGTCCCTCATGTGCTTCAAACGCGCGGGCGCCAGCGGCATCATCACGTACTTCGCGGAAGAGGCGGCGGATAAACTGGGCTAATCAAGCTTGATCGACAGTACCTCAGCATACCTACGAATCACAGACCCATTCGCATATCGAAATTTTGCGGCTCTTGTCTAACAAGCTGCAGGTTTCTATCTGTATCGGACTTGTACCAGTCCGAAGCACATGGTTGGCTCTAGGCAGATTAGGTTATTTTCGAATGGCAAAAAAAGCTAAACGCAGCCCGAAAAAGCCTACCGGGGTGACCGGGCCGTTCAGCGTTGGGCCTCAGGGAATTACTCACCATCCGGTTCAATTTCCAGAAACCAAAACAGCAATTGAAGATATGATTGCCACACTTTTCGTCGGCAACGCCGGTCGAATGCCGATCGCATTAGCTCCTTTTTCAGAGCTCATCAGCAATGAGGAGAACGATCTCGACTTCTCAGTTGTTTGCAGCGATGGCCAAAGAAGACTGCTGGAGTTGGCAGAATTTGCACCCCTTCAAGAATTGCACGTCTCATATGATGATGCGCCTCGCCAGTTAGGTATCGGAGACATGGCCGACTTGACCTGTGCGCTTATCGAGAAGAAATCCAAACGACAAGGTGGACCTTTTCGGCTGCTACTTCTTTACAAGACTCATGAGCAGTTTTTCATTGCTCCACCTGTACAAGAATTGATCCGTCGGAGGTTAAGTCTGCAAGCACCAGCATTTGACGCTGTGTACTTCCTTTCGCCGCATGATTCGGAGCAAGCGACCGTATTCGAAGTCTGGCCAAGCAGGGCTGACCCATTTTTTACGAACACGACTGATGCGTTACTCGCCAATCTTCATTTTGTTCGCGCATATCCCGATGAATTCCAGAGACATATTATCGACAGCTATGTCGTCTATAAACGACGCACGTAGTAAGCATAGGATGCATTGCGCTACGTCTAATGCATACTACGCCGCGCCGCCTCCCCCTCCTAACGCAACCGTAACCTCCCCCGCGCAGCGCCACCCCATTCCTGCCACGATCCGCGCCTATCCCTCGGCGGTCAAATCCAGGAGTCCTCCCATGATCCGCACGCTTTGCCTTGCGCTTGCCGTCACCAGCCTTTCCGCCGCCCCGGCCCTTGCCGAGGACCGCGCCGATGAGGTCGCCGCCTGCATGGTCGCCAATGCGACAGAGGCCGACATCGCCCAGATGAAACAGCTGATGCTGCTGGCCCTGCAGGAGAAGAAGCAGGAGGCCACCGGCGTGCTCGGCTCGCTGATGATGACGGCCGGCCTCAGCGCCGCGGGCAATTGCGGCGTCGGCTTCAACGAGGTCGGCTCGCCCATGTTCGAATACGCCATGCGCGTCTACGGCGAACACCTCGGCACCGTCGTCATGGAGCGCTCGCTCGACTTCCTCGAACTGCCGATGGAATAGCGCGCGGGGGCGCCTACTCCTCCCGCGCCCCGACAAACAGCGCGATCACCGCGATAAAGCCGCCATACCGGAAGGCCGATCCCAGCACAGGATCCAGCAGGACCGGTGAGCGCCACAGCTCGAACCACGTTTCCGCAATCACGATCCATCCCGCGAACAGCATGAACATGGCAACACCGCAGCCGGTCAGCGCCAGCGACTTCGCCTTGGCAAAATCCGCTGCATCACCGCGTCGCGCATCCCACATGTGCCACGCCCCCAAAAGGCAGAGGGCGCCGGCACCAATCTTGAAGGTTGTAATCAGCAGTGCACCAATCAGTATCACTGCCGGGTTCGATGTCGCCCGCGCGCTCGCCGGCACAGTATCAAATGTCGACATGGACGTTGCCGCCGCCACCGCTCCGGTTGTTCCGCCCCAGTCGATAATATTGCCAAGCGCACCAATCAGCGCCCATGCGGCCACACTCAGGATCAGCAGAATTTTCACGATACGCAACATGACGTCTCCCCTTTTTTTAAAGTAATCTAGGGAGAATACGAAATTGTGCAACCAAAGCCTGATCGCGCGGGCGCCTAAGCCGACAGGCTCTGCAAATAAGCCAGCAACATCGCCAGCGTCAGCTCGCGCGCCCGCTCCGGCGGCTTGCCGATCAGCGTGCTGAGTGATGGCCCGAACAGGCCGACGCCCACCGCCAGTGTCACGCTCAGCAGGATCAGCTCTTCGGCCATCTCCGTCGGCACGCCCGTATTGGCAATCTTCTTCTGCGCCACTTCCTGCACCGCCTCGCGCACCAGCGTCAGCCGGCTCGTCTCGTCGGTCAGCTCCAGCCACGCCGCCAGCCGCGCCGCGCCGCGCGTCTCGAACGCATCGAACAGCGTCTTCAGCCCTGCCGCCCGCGCCGCTGCAGGGGCATCGGCAGGCACTTCAATGGCCATGATCGCATCCACCAGGTCGCCGATCATCCGCTCCATCAGCGCCTTCTGCACCGCATCGATCGAGCCGAAATGGTGCAGCACGGTCGCATTGGCCACGCCTGCGGCCTTGGCCACATCGGCCAGCCGCAGCGATTGCGGGCCCTGTTCCACCAACAGCGATTCCGCCGCCGACAGGATATTGCTGCGCGACTCCTCGGGAGAGCGGCGCACACGCGGGGACGGTTTATTCTTTATTGACATTTTTGTCAGTAGTATCCATCTTGCCTGCATGTTCAGTAACAGGCCCGCTCTAAAAAGGCACTAATCACGATGACGAACAAGCGCACACCCGAAGATGTGACGATTCTCCCCCGCGATCTCCATTTCAGCATGGACGGCGCCGACAACGGCCCCTGGCTGGACGGCGACCCGGTGGCCACCGCCATATTCAACGCCATGTCGCTCACCTTCCCGGACGGCGAGCGCCTGTTCATCGATGCGGTAAAGGCCTATCGCGGCCGGGTCAGCGGCAAGCTCGCGCAGGACGTGAAGGACTTCATCTCCCAGGAAGCGATCCATTCGCGCGAGCACCACCTCCTCAACAACAAGATCGACCGCGTCAAATATCCGGTTGACGAGATCGAGGCCGAAATCCGCGAGCGCATTGCCTTCGGCCGCTCGGGCGGTCCTATCCGTATGCTGATGGCGACGATCTGCCTCGAGCATTTCACGTCCATGATGGCCGACCTGATGACAGGCCTCGAAATCGACGGCGCGCCCCTGTTCAGCAAGACGGATCCCGCGCTGGAGCGCCTCTGGCGCTGGCACGCCATGGAAGAGACCGAGCACAAGGCCGTCGCCTATGACGTCTTCCTCGAAGTCACGAAAGACTGGCCGCCCTTCCGGCGCTATTTCCGCCGCTGCATGTCGATGGTCATCATCACGCACCACTTCACCAGCCATGTGGCCGATCATGCCGCCCGGCTGCTGGTTGCCGATGGCTACAGCTATGAATTAGCGCTGCGCGAAGTGAAGGCCTTCCTCTGGAAGAAACCCGCCCTGTTCGGCAAGGGCTGGAAAGTCTGGCTGTCCTGGTTCAAGCCCGGCTTCCACCCATGGGACCATGACAATCGCGATGTCATGGCGCAGTGGAAAGAAGAGTTCACCCTGGTCGCTGCCGAATAGGCACCGGTCAGGGCCACTGCGGCCCTGGCTCGCCGCGGATAGCGCCTAACGCCACTTGCGGCTCCCGACGGCGTGCGGGCTCTGCCCGGTCACCTTGGCCGCGCGTTTCGGAAGGTTCGCGCCCCTCCTTCGGCCGCGGCAGGAGGTCCGGCCAGCCATATTTGTCCCATGCCGCCACCAGGCCGATATGCGTCGCAAAGTGCATGAAATCGGGGTGCTGCCACACGCTCCGGATCGGGTCGACATCCGCCCAGATCAGCATCAGGCTGATCATGTTGGCAGGCGTAATCTGCTTACCCAGCGTCTTGAACACCATCGGCGCATTGCCCATCCACACCGCCGGCATGACGATGCTGGGGTCGAACGGATCATGCAGCGTCACATGCAGCATTTCCAGAAGCTGGCAATACACGTTGCGGTCTTCTTCCTGCCCGCTGCAAACGCCCTTCGCCGCCATCAGCCAATAGGCGTCCAGCCCGTCCGCATCCAGCGGGGCACTGCCCACGGGCGGGAAGATCACTGTGTTCATCAAGAGGCGCGTTTGCCAGTATTGCTGCACCGCCAGTTCGCGCTCGCCCGCCGTGGCCGTCGCCGCAGCCAGCAGCATGGACGGAAAGCCCAGGTCCACCATGCGCTGCCCGGCCGCGATGCTTTCCTCTGCATGCCCAAGGTTGAGATGCGCGACGCACAGCATGGCATAGTTGCGGCCATGCACAGGGTCGCGATCAATCGCAGCCTCGATCAGCGGCAAGGCCTCCTGCGTCCGCCCGCAATACAGCAGGAACGAACCCAGCCGGATAATCACATCCGGGTTCTCGGGCTCCAGCCGGTAGGCCTCATAGGCAAGGTCCAGCGCACCGACCGCATCATTCTGCGTCCATCGCTGCAGCGCCAGCATGGAGCGCGCATGGCCCTGCGACGGGTCCAGCGCGATCGCGCGGCGGGCACACTGGGCCATGATCTCGGTCTCGCCCAGCCGGTCCAGACAGGGCGTAAAGACCACGCTATTCACATGCGCTTCGGCCAGCGCCGTCCAGCATTCGGCAAAGTCCGGGTCCAGCGCCAGCGCCTGCTCCAGCAGATCGATCGCCTTGGCCAGCAGACCCTCCCCGAAAGCACGGTTCGTCAATGCCCGCCCTTGCAGGTACAGGCCATAGGCCAGCCTATTGTCGGTCATCGGACGCGGCTTCAGCGCGGGCTGGGCCACGTTCAGCGTTTCGCTCAGGCCAGCCGTCACGGCGGCCGCCACTTCATCGCGTGACACGAACATGTCGCCCACCTTGCCGGCAAAGCGGTAGCTCCACGTCTCGAACCCGGTCTTGCCGTCAATCAGGCAGATATCGATGCGCACATGCTCGTCCTGATGCTGCACGCTGCCTTCGATCAGGTGATCGACCCGCAAGCGCGCGGCGATATCCGGCAGGATCAGTTCGGAATTGCGGAACTGGAACGACGAGGTGCGCCCTGCCACCATCAGTTCGGGCACCTGCACCAGCCGTGCGATCAGCTCATCCACAAGACCATCAGCGAAATATTCCTGGTCACCGTCCTTCGACAGCGACCGGAATGGCAATACGGCCACCCGCGTCTGCCCCGGCTGCGTTGCAATCTTCGCATCCAGCCGGTAGCCGAGCTTCGGCACGGTCGCGATCGCGTCGCTCATGCCATGCGGCGCGATGAGTGCCTTGCGAAGGTGCGAGGCAGCCCGCGACAGGCTCTGGTCGCTGCCCAGGTCGCCCGGCCATACATTGTCGATCAGGTCAGACCGCAGCCACAGCTCGCCCGGCCGCCGCGCCATGACCACCAGCAGGGTCATGACCTTCGGCTCGACCTGGCATGTCCCCTTCGGCCCGGACAGGCGCAAGGCTGACGGCGTGACGGTGACGTCACCGATCAGGAAAGGGGCCAGTCCCAGATTTGCGAGCGACGGATCTTCCAATTGAGCGTCCCCCCGGACTTTTTTTGAGGGAGAATTATCCCGAACCTGCATGTACGCACTTTCGAGCGCCGGAGGCCACCCGTTCCTGTGGTTGCAGGCGATGCAACCAAAACACTCCTTTGCAGAATTGCTCAACTCAAGGGCAGGAAACGGTCACACATCCGTCCGGTCAGGGAAGAAAATACGGATCTCATCCACCCATGAGCAAATAATTCCGACCGGTATTTTTAATAAAAACCGCGCTGCCGCCTGTATTGCGTGCGATTACTTTCCTTTGACCCTCCCTGTACATCGCCCGGCCGACTAGCGTCCCCTGCACGTATTTCGCGCGCATCGTGCTTTCGGCCACCGCCTCGCGCGGCAGAGATTGCGCCTGTCACACGGATTGCCTACGACTGGCTCCAGACCAAGAACGGAGAGCCTCATGACGATTCGCCAGACCCGCTTCACCCTTGCTGCCCTCGCCGGCCTCGCTTTGCTCGGCGCCTGCGGCTCCGGCGATGCCCCGGCTGCGCCTGAGGCTTCCGAAACCGCCACCGTTCTCGATAATGGCATGACCGTCACCGAAGTGGTCGATGCGCGCCAGACCCACCTCAAAGCCGTCGGCAAGGCTTTCAAGACGATCAGCGACAATCTCAAGGCCGGCGAGCCTGACATGGCCGCCATACAGGCTGCCGCCGCCAGCGTGCCCACCGAGACCGCCGACATGGGCGACTGGTTCCCCGATGGCTCCGGCCCGGCCTCCGGCGTGAAGACAGATGCCCTCCCCGCCATCTGGGAAAACAAGGCGGACTTCGATTCCAAGATCGCTGATTTCCAGGCCGCCGCCGCCACGCTCGCCTCCACCGCCGAAGCTGGCGACATCGCCGCCATCAGCGAGGCCTTCAAGGCCACCGGCGCCACCTGCAAATCCTGCCACGAAACCTATCGCGCAGACGACTAGATCCTGATGCCGGAACCGCAAAAGCACGTCCTTGTCTGGGACTGGACGATCCGTCTGTTCCACTGGCTCATCGTGCTTGGCGTCGCCACCATGTGGTGGACGGCCGAACAGGGCATGATGGATTGGCACAGGCGGGTCGGCCTCGTCCTGCTCGGCCTCCTCACCTATCGCCTTGTCTGGGGCCTGATTGGTCCGGGAACGGCCCGGCTTTACCGCCTCGTGCCCTCTCCGCGGTCACTCATGACCTATGTGCGTGACCTGCTCGCCCGGCGCCACACCCCGCATGCGGGACACAATCCCGTCGGTTCGCTCAGCGTTATCGCCATGCTGCTGGCCCTTGCCACGCAGGTCACCACCGGCCTCTTCTCGGTCGATGTGGACGGTCTGGAATCCGGCCCGCTCGCCACCAAGGTCTCCTTCGAAACCGGCCGCTTCTTTGCCGAAATCCACGAGACCAGCTTTAACGTCCTGCTCGCCCTGATCGCGCTCCACATCGTGGCGATCGCGGCCTACTACCTTGTCTTCCGTGACAATCTCGTCCGCCCCATGCTCACCGGCCGACGCAGCGAGGCAGACTTCGCAGCCCCCACCCCCGCTGACGCCGGCGCTTCCTGGCTCCGCGTCCTTATCTCTGCCGCGCTCGCCTTCGGGGCCGTCAGCGCCGTCTGGTTTGCCAGCGCCTGAAATGTATCGAAGGGGCGCCCTTGCGAGCGCCCCTTCTTTTCGGGCCGGAACAATTGAGGTCGGGTTGGAGAACCCTAGTTCCGGCTTGCGAGCTCAAGTTTTGTTTCTGGCAGGGTGCGCCCCTCGTGATGGGCGATCAGCGCGTCCATCTTCGTGGCGGCAACCGCGTCGGTCATCAGCTGCTCGCGGCAGAGTTTCTCGATCTGCACACGGGCTGCGACACCGCCCACCATGCGGCTTTCGACGCGGCAGGCTTTCTTCGCCCTTTTCTCGAAGTTCGCATAAGTGACATCAACGGGTGCGTCGGGTGAGAATTCAAAATCGGCAATGAATGAGTCGTCTGCTGCGGCCGCGCCTGTCAGGGCGACAAGGGCGGAAGCGGCGACCAATGCTTTGAAGAGACTGGACATGAGACAAGTTTCCTGAGTGCGTCTGGACAGCTCGTTTGCTGTCCCGCCAATCTCACGCATCCGTAAATCCTTGTCCGGAGGTCCGCCTGATTTCCATCTGACGGAAATATGACGGCCTTGTATTCAAAGGAGATGTTTCTTTCTTGTGGCGGCTCGCAGCGCGATTTTCGGCACCGCAATTGATCCGCAGCGGTGTGATCCGTACGCTTTCCCACAGGTCCAGGCCCGTATCCTGCAACAACCACAGGCCTGCCTGAATACTTGTCCGCCCCCTACCGCGGCTGACCTAGAATGTGCGCATGGATCTTCCCGCCCGCGCCCATCTCTATGCCTTCGTGCATCCGGTCTGCTGGCCATGGCTCTGGTTCCAGCTATGGCGCCTTGGAGCGTGGATCCAGTCAAACAAGCGCGACGTGCTCTTCCGCGTGGATCGCTACGGAAATCTCTATGTGGACTTCATCAGCGACGCGCCGCGCGATCCCTCGCGCTACACGTACGAGGCCCCGTCCGTGCCCGCATGGGCCGCGCCCGGCCTCGCATCCGACATGCCGGAAACTCTCGCGGCCACGGCCCGCCCCGTGCGACCTGGGGCCGTCCTGCCTCTGCGCGAATTGCACCTGATTTCGGCGCCTGATGTGCCGGACACGTCCTGACGCCACCATGCCTGCCAAAACTAGACTCCACGCAACCGGATGGCCTCGCCATGCCGGCCGCACGTGCTGCTGATCATGTGCGCTTGAAAGCGAACGAAGCGAGCTGACCGCCGCGTATCATCGCAGCGGAGACTGTGGCGCAGGCGCGTTGGCCCAGTCCACAGCGGTGCGTCCCCTTCACCCAGCTCATTCCGTTCGGCGCTCACTCGCGCCTCCACTTCGCCTATCCCCGGGCGTTCTGGAGCAAGGAATCCCCCTTGCGAAACGCCTGTCCAGCCGGGCCTTGACGGCCACCGGAACCGGAATGGCGATCCCGGATTATTTCCGCAAATCCGAATCCGGGATTGTATAAATTCGCCATCCTGTCCAACTTGCATCAGAACGAAGACGGGCATGAGGCCTGCAACGGGGAGCGGAAAGCCATGATGCAGTTCGAATATGTCCTCCCCCGCGCCGATATCCGCGCCCTTGTCGGCAGCTATTATGACACCACCATCCCCGTCGGCTTCGACGATGTCATGCGCGCCGAAATAGCCAATGCCCGTTTCGTCATCCGGGGTGCCGTCCGCACAAACATGAACGGCAAGGAGGAGACGTTTCCGGTCGGCTCGGCCCTGCTCTGTGGTCCGACCTATAAATGGTGCAGTGTCGGCTTTGACGATGACACGCTCATCTTCGGCGCGGCGATCACGCCGCTTGGCTGGGCCCGCATGCTGGGCATTCCCGCGAACACGCTGGCCGACCGCACTGTGCCATTCGCCGACCATGTGCCACCGGAATGCGCGCTACAAATCCAGCCCATCTTCGACGCCACGGACGCCGCCAGCCGCGCCGCTGCCGCAGACACACTCTTCGCCGCGCTGGACGATCCCGAGCGCCGCGTCCACGACGATTTCCTCGCCCTCGCCACGCGCTGGATCACCGATCCCGAGCCCAACGAACTGGAAGACCTCCTCGCCGCCACCGACATTTCGGCCCGGCAGGTCGAGCGTCTGTGCAAGCACTATTTCGGCAGCGCGCCCAAGCGCCTCCACCGCAAGTTCCGCGCCCTCCACTCCGCCAACCGCCTGACCTGGCAGGAGCTGACAGACTGGCGCGACATCGCCACCACGGCCTATTTCGACCAGTCGCATTTCATCCGCGAGTTCAAGCATTTCAACGGACGCACGCCCAGCGAGTTCATCAAGGGCGCCCACTTGCTCGTCCGCCAGACCCTGAAGGAACGCCTCCAGATCGCCCACGAATCCCCCTTCAGTCTCGTCGGGTAAGGCAGGCCCAGCAGTGCAAACCGAATACGATTACATCATCGTCGGCGCGGGCTCAGCCGGCTGCGTCGTCGCCAATCGCCTCTCAGCAACCGGCAAGCATAGCGTCCTCCTGCTGGAGGCGGGCGGCGCCGACAACTGGATCTGGTTCCACATTCCCGTCGGCTACCTCTTCGCCATCGGCAATCCCCGCGCCGACTGGATGTTCGAAACCGTGGCCGAGCCCGGCCTGAATGGCCGCGCCCTCGCCTACCCCCGTGGCAAGGTGCTCGGCGGTTCGTCCGCGATCAACGCCATGATCTCCATGCGCGGTCAGGCTGCCGACTATGACCACTGGGCGAGCCTCGGCCTGCCCGGCTGGAGCTGGTCCGATGTCCTGCCCGTCTTCCGCCGCATCGAGGATCATTTCCTGGGCGACAGCGACCACCACGCCACCGGCGGCGAATGGCGCGTCGAGGCGCCCCGCGTCACATGGCCCATCCTCGACGCCGTCCGCAGCGCCGCCAGCGACATGGGCGTACCTGCGGTGCCTGACTTCAACACAGGCGACAATGAAGGCTCCTCCTATTTCCACGTGAACCAGAAGCGGGGCCTGCGCTGGTCCGCCGCGCGCGGCTTCCTGCGCCCCGCCCGCAAACGGCCGAACCTCCGCGTCGAGACCGGCTGCCTCGCCGACCGCCTCGTCATGGATGGCACCCGCGCCGTCGGCGTGGACTATATCCAGAACGGCGCCCGCCACACCGCCCGATGCCGCGCAGAGGTCATCCTCTCATCCGGCGCCATTGGTTCAGTCCAGATCCTCCATCGCTCCGGCATCGGCCCCGGCGCGGCGCTCCAGTCCGCAGGCATCGAGACCCGCATCGACCGCCCCGGCGTTGGCCGCAACCTGCAGGACCACCTCCAGCAGCGCGCCATCTACGCCGTCACCGGCGCTCGTACCCTCAACGAGACCTATCACTCCCTGCCCCGCCGCGCCGCGATGGGCCTCGACTATGCCCTGCGCCAGCGCGGCCCGCTCACCATGGCCCCGTCACAGCTCGGCATCTTCACACGGTCTGATCCCTCACAGACCCGCGCCAATCTCGAATTCCACGTCCAGCCCCTCTCGCTCGACACCTTCGGTTCGCCCCTCCACCGCACACCCGCCATCACGGTCAGCGCCTGCAACCTGCGCCCCAGTTCGCGCGGCGAGGTCCGCGTCCCCTCCGCTGACCCTCACGCCAAACCCGTCATCGCCCCGAACTATCTCGCCACCGAAGCCGACCGCCTCGTCGCCGCCGACGCCATCCGCGTCACCCGCCGTCTCATGGCCCAGCCCTCGCTCGCGCCCTATGGCCCGTCCGAAATCCTGCCCGGCCCCAGTGTCGGCGATGACGACGCCGCCCTCGCTCGCGCCGCTGGCGACATCGGCACCACCATCTTCCACCCCGTCGGCACCGCCCGCATGGGCCGCACCGATGACCCGCTCGCCGTCACCGACAGCGACCTGCACGTCATCGGTACCACGGGCCTGCGCGTCATCGATGCCTCGGTCATGCCGACCATCACCTCCGGCAACACGAACACGCCCACCATCATGATCGCCGACAAGGTCTCGCGGCAGATGGCCCGCTGATTGTCCCAACGGCAGGGTGGCGAGCCCGCCGCGATATGCCTAAACAGGCGCAAGAAAAACAAGGGAGGTTTCACATGGAATTCGATGACGTGATCATGGGCCGGCGCAGCATTCGCGGCTACCAGAAGAAACCTGTCCCAAAGGCCCTGATCCGCGAGATCCTTCAGCTCGCCATGCGCGCGCCCACCTCGCTGAACACCCAGCCCTGGAACTTCTACGTCGTCGCCGGTGAAGTCCTCGACAAGATCCGCGCAGGCAATGTCGAACGCAATCTCGCCGGTGTTCCGCACAGTCGCGAATTCCGGCTCGGCCCTGATTATGCAGGCGCCCACCGCGAACGCCAGATCGGCATCGCCATCCAGCTCTTCGAAGCCATGGGCATCGAACGCCACGACAAGGAAGCCCGGCAGGACTGGATCCTGCGTGGCTTCCGCCAGTTCGACGCGCCGGTCTCCATCGTCATCACCTATGACAAGTCGATTCAAGGCAGCGACATCGCCCCCTTCGATTGCGGCGGTGTGGTCAACTGCCTCGTCAACGCCGCATGGTCCAAGGGCCTCGGCTGCGTCATCAACTCACAAGGCATCATGCAGAGCCCCGTCGTGCGCGAACATGCCGGCATCCCCGACGACCAAGTCATCCAGACCTGCGTCGCCATGGGCTGGCCCGATGACAGCTTCCCCGCCAACGCCGTCGTCTCCACCCGCAAATCCGTCGACGAGGCCGCCGTGTTCAGAGGCTTTGACGACTAGCGCAGCCCTATTTGCAAGATTGGCCCGAACCGCACATATAGCTGCCAGTATTGCCGCTATTATAAGCGTCGCGGGAGCTCTGGCGAGCCGCCTCCATGATGTCATACTGGCTGGTATCTGCCGATGCCGCCGAGCTGCCGGACGAACCTGAATAGGCGGGTCCGTACTGAACCGTGCGATTTGGTGCAGGTTTCAGCGTCCATATCCGATTGCCGCAATAGGACTGCTGCCAGGTATCGGCCCAGGACATGCAGGATTCGGCCATGCCGAGGGTGACCATGTCCCCATACCCGGCCTTCATGACCGTCACGATGGCTTCGGGCAGGAAGCGCGTGTCGCCGCTATAGGCGAGGTCCAGCGCGCCGTAATAGTCACCCACTGCGAGTTTCCTTCTTACTTGGTCATGCTTGGCTTCGAGAGCCTGTTCTTCCGCTTCCCGGCGCGCCACGATCGCCGCCTGTTCAGCTTCTTTCTTCCGGAGTTCCGACGCTGCCTTTCGGGCCTCATTGTCAGCAATGAGTTTGTTGAGGTGGGCATGGATCGCCCGGCGCCCCTCAACCGTCATGGACTCCGTCACGAATTCGCGCGCGGCGTCCATGTCAGCCAGCCGTTCCGGATTGGCGCGAAAGTACCAGCCCTCATTGTAACCAACCTGTGTGACGTTCACATCGACCGTTCCATCAGGGAACACGCAGTAAATGCCATTGTACACGGCAGTTTCTGGATTAGGGTCATTACGGACGTCTTCCGGTATGTAGACCGGATAGATTTCGGTGAAGGCGGCCGCCGCTTTCGATCCCACCGCATGATGCGGCATCAGGTAATTGAAATAGTAATTCGATCTGTCCGGGTAATACGTAATGCCCCAGGTATCGATCGAATACATATAGCTTTTCCAGTCAGGCTTTATCGGCGCAAGGCGCAGGCCATTCGACGTGTTCCACACGGCGACCATGAAGCCATCGGCGTAAGCTTCCAGCGGGTGTTCCTTGAGGCCGGTCGTGACGCCGCGACCAACGGGCCGCACGCCGAGATAGCCAGGATCTTCGCCCTGGACGCCGCCCATTGATCTGGCGGACCAGTTGTCCTCAACCGGAACATAGAGCTGCTTTTCCGCATCCAGCACATACATCGCCTGCTTGAACGGGTAGGTCACTTCCAGCGTGGAGACGGTACCCGGTTGGGGCGTAGACTTTACAGCTGGATCCTTCTCAACCACGAGATCATAGACCGAGCCGTCCACCTTGTAGCGGCGCACAAAGAAATCCTGTTTGAGCGTCACCTTGACCGGAGACTCTCCAAGCGTCGCGGCCGGCACGACATTGTCGATTGCGGGGCGTAGCGAGTATTCCTGCGCGAACGAATTCCAGCTGAGCAGGTGGATCGTCTGGCGCGTGCCATCATCGGCGGTGATAAGATAATAGAGTTCATCTCCATAGAGATTGACGAGGTCTGTCACCTCCTCATCCACGACATGGGTCATGCCGATCTGCCCGTCGCCGAGCTTCTTGAGCTTGCCGTTCGACAGGCGCAGGACATACCAGGTCTCAGTCCCAGGTGCCCGCACCAGCATCTGGTCGGTATTGATCGGGAAAACCCCAGACCATTCCGGTTTGACGACCCAGTCGCCATCCTTCTTCGCCGCGCCGTTCGCGCTGTTGTAATAGATTCCGTAGAGGTCGGTCCCGGCACGGGCTGTGCCCTTCTTGACCTTGGTATCGGCGCTCATCGTGTAGCGCGCATAATGGAAGGGCACCGCGTCGCCGCGCTCCAGCCCCCACTTCTTCTTCGCTTCCCACCCGACCAGCATTTTGGGGATTGGTGACAGGGCGCTCAATGTACCACTCTTCGGCGCTTTCAATGCCACACCGGGATCAAGCGTCGCTGCGGTTTCGGAAGGCGCAACAGGTTCCTGCGCAAGCGCCGTTGCGAATACGCCCACTACGAGCGCCATCCACATTGCCCCAATCATCCGGATCATGCGCATCTCCATTTTCAGAAATTCCCGCGATAATGTTTCATCGCCGTCGCCCGCGACATGCAGGTCCGGTAGGTCGAGTTGCCTTCGCCATAGACCGTGCCACAGACCTCGCCGCCCTCGGCTTCTTTCCGCTCTTCCTGGCGCTTGTAATACTGGTCCCACGCGCTCTGCACCGTCTGGCGGTCCATGTTGTCGCGCGACTCGATGTTCTGGCGGTGCATCGCCTGAATGTTCGCGATGCGCGCATCGGTCCGCGCCTTGTCCTGTGCCACGACCGCCGCGTAAAACTCGTTGGCACCCTCCGCCCCCAGATACTGCGCCCGGCCAATGGCAAACTCATAGCTGTCACTACCCTCGTGATCATTCTCGTAATACTTGGTCACAGCGACCTTCATGGCCGCATCAGGCACGCCCTTCTTCGCTGCCGCATCGAACAACTCGTAGATCATTTTCGCCTTGTCGCTGACCGTATAGGGCAGGTCCGGCAGGTTTCCGTTGGCATCCTTTTGCGCCACGCTCAGGCCATTCTCATAGGCATAGGCGAGGTAGAGCTGGGCGTGCGTGTGGCCCATGAAGGCCAGCCATTGCATCGTCTCCCGGCCCCGCTGTGTCTCACCGCTTTCGATGTCGAACCGCGCGAGCAGGAAACGCTCATCATCGTCCAGCATCGGGTCGATATAACTGCCCGTGACGCCGCCGGTTTCCGCGACCACTTCATCCTTGCGTGCACAGGCCGCTGCGTCGCCTTTTTCGCAGGCAGATTCCAGCACGCCGATGGCGAGGTTGGCGGACCCCATGGTAAACTTCTGATCTTCCAGATAGGAATTGGCGACATCGACGCATGCGATAGTGAATTCCCTGCAGGCCGTCGTCAGGGCTCGCATCGACTTGTCGCTCGCCAACTCACCCTTCAGCGGATGCTCCGGAAATCTGTAGTCCCTGAACGCCTTGCCCGACATCGTGCAGTCTTCGACCGACGGCTTCGCCAGGCAGCGGCCATACATGCCCTGCGCAATCACGTCCTGATCGTTCCAAGCATATTCCTGCCCCGCAACGACCATGAATTCGCAGGCCGGCAGGTCGCCCAGCAGGCAGCCGCGATACAGGCTCTGTATACCGCTCAGATTGTCGGGCGAATGCGGATCGCTCATGTCCGTATCACTCATCACCAATAGCCCGCGCAACGTGCACCCTTGCGCATAGACGGCGCGCGCGCATCCCTTGCCCCAGTAAATCCGCGCCTGCTTTTCATCCTCTGGCATGTCATAGGCACCGAAGAAGGACGCATTGCCCAGTTCGACACATGCCCGCCCGTCGAGGCCGGTATCGGCGCACCGGCTCTTCAGGGTTTCAATGGAATCCTCGGAATAGGGTATCTCCTCCAGATACTGCAGCAGCACGAGATAGGCCTGATACTGGCAGCCGTCAGTTCCCCCCATGGCGCAGGCCTTCAGATAGTACCGCGTCGCCTCTGCTGCGTCTTTCGGGACTCCCTTGCCCCGCTGATGCACCATGCCGACGCGGGCGCATCCGAGGCCGTTGCCGAGTTCACAAGCCTGCATGTGATACTGCAGCGCCAGCACAAGGTCCTCGGCCCGGCCCTTGATGCCGTCCTCATGCGAGTCACCGATTTCCGTGCACAGCCAGCCATTGCCCGCAGCACATCCCGTATCCGCCAGCACGACCATGTCAGCGAGGTAACCGGCCGCCTTCTTGCCCTTCGCATCATCCAGCCGGGCGGCGTAGAAATCATAGGCCTGCTCGCACGCCTTGTTGTCGTTCGCCTGCTTGCAAGCCGCCATGTCCGCCTTGACCGTGGCATCCGTCGATTCCGCCATTGCCGATGGCGCCAGTGCCATCAAGGTGATCGCCGCACCAAGTGTTTGAAGAATCGATTTCCAGGCCTGCGACATCGTGCGTTTCCCCGTCATGGTTTCTTTGACGCCATGCTGCGCCCACAAGGTGCGGGGGGATTGTACATTCTCGCCATTGGCCGGATTGCCTATCCCGCACGTTTCGTTTTATGACGCGGAGATGGCGCAGCTTCTCATCGTCTGGCACTCACGCACTGGTGGCACCCTGCAAATGGCAGAGGCGGCCGCCGAAGCCGCGCGCGCCGAAACAGAGACCGTCCTCAAGCGCGCCGAGGACACGACCCCGTTCGACATGTTCGCCGCTAGCGGCTTCCTTTTCGCCGCGCCGGAAAACCTTGCAGGCCTCTCCGGCGAGATGAAGGAATTCTTCGACCGCTGTTATTATCCGATGCTCGGCCAGGTCGAGGGGCGCCCCTATGCCCAGATGGTCTGCGCCGGGTCCGATGGCGAGAATGCCGCCCGCCAGATCCGCCGCATCGCCATGGGCTGGCGCCTCAAGGAAGCCCAGCCGCCGATCATCGTCTGCACGAATACCAAGACGCAGGAAGATATCCTCGCGCCAAAGACCATTCCGGAGGCGAGCCTGACACGCTGCGCCAATCTCGGCCAGGCCCTCGGCGCCGGCCTCGCCATGGGCGCGTTCTAAAGCGCCTTGCGCATGTGGATGACGGTCTTCACCTGACCGTTCGCCGCAACCTGTTCCTCGCGGTGAAACGGCTCATAGCCCCGCGCCAGGTAAAGCGGATAGCCGGGCACGGTGGAGCCCAGCTCAATCGTCTTGAACCCCGCCGCGCGCGCCGCACCTTCACCCAGGTCCAGCAGCAGCGAGCCAATGCCCCGCCGCGTCCAGTCCGGATGCGTATACATCGCCCGGATGCGCGCGGCATGGATCGCGGGGTCCGCCAGCGAGTCGTCGCGGCCAGCCGTCTGGTCGCCGCCATAGAGCGTGCGTCGTTTGCCCCACCCGCCACACGCCGCCATGACGGTCTCGCCGTCTACGTCGGTCTCGATCACGAAATAGGTGCCGTCATTGATCAGCGAGCGGTCGAGGCCCATCGACTCCTGCGCCGCGATGATTTCCTCAGGCGACAGGAAGGCCTTCATGTTCTCGGCAATCGACGCCTTCATCACATCCATGATGGCCGGGATATCGGCCTCCGTCGCAACGCGGTGACGGAACACAAAAGGCTCGCTCATATTTCGCTGGTTCCACTGACAGGTTCAAGCCTGTCTTCCCCCATCAAACGCGCGGCGTCCATGCCCCGCGCGCAAACCCGCGCGCGGCATGACGACATGCTGAATTGGCAGGCAAGGCCTGCTTCTGCTCAGGTTTCGCTTGTCTTGTAATTCTTCTCGGTCGACGCCATTCCGAGGCGAACGAGTTCTTCCAGCGCGGCGAGGTTCACGTCCTTCAGCGCCTTGATGAAGATGCAGGACTTGCCCTTGTCATGCTTGCCGAGAATTTCCAGCGGCGCGGTGAAGTCTTCGAAGTCCGGCGACAGGTAGACGATCATGTGCTTCTTCGCAGGCTCGAACCCGGCAATCATGAACTCGCTGCTGCGGCCACCGTCCAGCGTATAGGCATAACGGCCATAGCCCACCTTGTGCGTGCCCCAGATCATGGCTGGCAGGTCCGTTACACGGGCGAAAAGCGCCAGCAGCTCTTCCGATTCCGCCTTGCGCTGCGGGTCATCGAGATTGGAAATATAGCGTTCAACACGGGATTTGGAGGCAGCGGCAACAGGTTCTACAAACGTCATGGGGGTGTGACACAGTCCTTTGAAGTGGAAGTTTGTGTCACCTTACAGCCACAGGCCCAAAAAGTCCAAAATATCCTGCACTTAGCCGATTTCGACCTTGGCCCCGAGGTCAAGCAGCACGATCAGCGTCGCCGCGACGATCAGGAAAAATGCTGAAAGCCCCGCATTCAGCCACACCGCCCATGTCGCATTCTTCTGCTCGATCCACTTGCGCGGCCGTATCTTGCGCAGCCGGAACACGATCAACGCCGACAGGATGAGGCTCGCCACGTTCAGCGCCAGCAGCAGGGCCGCGCGCAAGGCAAGGTCATACTCGCCACCGCCTGCAAACAGGCCCAGCGCCGCCCCCGGCGGCAACAGGGCTGCGGCCACCATCACGCCAACCAGCGCTTCGGCCTGCCCGCGTGTCAGCGACAGCGCCGCCGCGCCACCCGCCGCCATGGCCAGCGCCAGCCCGTCCACCCGCACTTCGGCGCGCGACATCAGCTCGTGGCTCTGCAGGTTCAGCGGCAACATGAACGAGATCGCGAAGGAGACGGCCAGCGCCGTGACGATGCCCACGGCCAGCGTCGTGCCGCCCCGTTTCAAGAGGTCGAAATCGCCAAGCGCCGCGCCCATCGAAAAGCCGAGGATCGGGCCCAGCAGCGGCGCAATCACCATCGCGCCAATCACAGCCGCGATCCCGTCAGAGTTCAGGCCTATCGCCGCCACGATGGTCGACAGGATAACCATGATGACGAAATGCCGGTCCATCCGCGCACCGTCGGAAATATCCGAGAACAATTCCTCGCGGGTCGACTGATCGGCATTCTTCGCCTTCTCGCCCTTGGCCTCTTCCAGCTTCGGCGCTGTCGCCTCGATCGGCAGCACGGCAATGCGCCAGTCATCGCGGCCCTCCAGCGCCATCTGGATATTGTCCATCAGAGTCTGGTTGGTGCCATCGCGCATGAACACCGCAATCATGCAGCGGTCTTTTTGCTCGGTCTCCATGACGACATAGTCAATCGGGTCCGCCGCCTTGATGGCGCTGATCACCGTATCGCAGGCGGCATCCTTTGCGAGGTGGATGTCCAGGCGCCGCACGCGCCTAGGTCTCCCGCGTCAGGCGGGCGATCAGGCTGCTCGTATCCCAGCGCGCGCCGCCCATGGCCTGCACGTCGGCATAATACTGGTCCACTGTTGCCGTGGTCGGCAGGCTCGCGCCATTGTCGCGCGCCGCCTCCAGTGTGATCCGCAAATCCTTGCGCATCCAGTCGACCGCGAAGCCATGTTCGAAATGCCCCTCGACCATCGTCTTCCAGCGATTTTCCATCTGCCAGCTCTGGGCCGCGCCGCCGCTGATCGCCTCGATCACCTTGGCCGCGTCCAGTCCCGCCTTCTCGGCAAAGTGAAGCCCTTCCGCGAGGCCCTGCACGATGCCCGCGATGCAGATCTGGTTGACAGACTTGGCCAGTTGCCCCGCGCCACTCTCGCCAATCAGCGTCATCTTCTTGCCGAAGGCCGCCATAACCGGCTCAGCCGCCGCGAAGGCGCTCGCCTCGCCACCACACATGATGGTCAGCTTGCCATTGATCGCGCCTGCTTCACCGCCAGAGATCGGCGCATCGATGAAATGCGCGCCCTTGGCCTTGCAGCGTTCGTACAGTTCGCGCGCGAGGCCCGCCGAGGCCGTCGTATGATCCACCACGATCATGCCAGCGCCGAGGCTCGGCTCCAGCGCGTCGAACACGGTGCGCACGTCCGGGTCGTCGCCGAGGCAGAGGAACACGAACTCGGCGCCAAAGGCCGCCGTTGCCGGGTCTTTCGCCACTTCGCCCTTATGGTCTTTCTTCCACTTGGCGGCCTTGGCGCCTGTCCGGTTCCACACGCTGACCTGATGGCCGGCCCGGGCGAGGTGGCCCGCCATGTGAAAGCCCATCACGCCCAGTCCAAGAAATGCCGTCCGCGCCATACATGAGTCTCCTGTGTCTTTGCCATCAGTGACGCCTTAGCCGAATGACTTCAAGGCGTTCTGCGTGGACAAGCTGCCCAGCGCGCCAATCCGGCCATCAATCCGCCCCTGAATTCGTTGAAATTTCATCGAAATCCGCCGTTCCGCCTAGACCCGACCTTCACCAAGCCCTGCTATGACTGCGAGTGTTGATCAGAAGGATCGGTTTCGAGCGCATGGCGACTGCCACTCACTCTCGGCGATATGCGGGCAGAATGCCCGTCGCGCCCGCCCGTAAAACGGGCACATGGAAGATGGCCTATGCCGACTTCCTGACCGCGCTCATGGCCTTCTTCCTGATCATGTGGCTGATCAGCGGCGTGTCCGCTGATGACCGCGCAGAGATCGCCGCCACTTTCCACAACAAAGCTGCCCCCACGCTGACGATGACGGCCGTTCTGCCCGATTCGACCGCCAGCCAGCTGATGTCCACCCTTCAGGCCCAGTCGGACCTCGCGAACGCGGGTGAAAGTGTTCTCCTCACCCGTGAAGCTGATGGCGTGCGTATCGATCTCGTCGATAGCGAAAGCCGCCCCCTGTTTGATTCGGGCAGCGGCGCCTTCACCGCCGAGGGCCTCGCCCTCGCGACGGCCGCCGGCGAGGCACTTTCCCCGTTTTCCCAAACCCTTTCCATTGAAGGCCATACGGATGCCTTCAGTGCCACGAGCAGTGCCTATTCCAACTGGGAACTCTCGGCAGACCGGGCAAACGAGGCCCGCCGCGCCCTGATTGGGGCCGGCCTTGAGGCCTCGCGCATCCGTGCGGTGACGGGTCTGGCCGATACGCGCCCGCTTGATGCCGGTCAGCCGCACTTGTCAGCGAACCGCCGGGTCAGCATATTGGTTCACACAAACGACTGATAACCTGTAGAGGGATCAGGACGGACGGATGAACCGGAGCCTTGATGATCGCTGATTTCCTGGCCCACTGGCCCATGTGGGCAAGCCTCGCGGTTATTGTTGCTGCAATTGGTTTCTACATGTCGGACCGCTGGCCGATGGAGCTTGTCTCTGTCGGCGTCATTGCGGCTTTGCTCCTGCTGTTCACCATTCCCGGCGCCTATGGCGCTGATGGCACGCCTGTCAGCGCGGCTGAGCTTCTCTCGGGCTTCGGCAATCCGGCGCTGATCACCATTATGGCGCTGCTCGTGGTGGGTCAGGGCCTGTTCCAGACCGGCGCCCTCGATGGCCCGACCAAGGCGCTTGTCGGCGGCTACGAGAAACGCCCCGTTACAACGCTCGTGCTCGCTTTCCTTGCCGTCTTTGTCACCAGCGCCTTCGTCAACAATACGCCCATTGTCATCATGTTCCTGCCGGTGATGAGCGCCATCGCCAAGCGGATGAACGCCTCTCAGTCCAAGCTGATGATGCCGCTCAGCTTCGCGTCCATCTTCGCCGGCATGACCACGCTGATCGGCACCTCGACCAACCTGCTCGCCGCCGAGGCCTTCCAGCGCATTGACGGCCGCACGCTCGGCTTCTTCGACCAGACGCCCATGGGCCTGATCCTCGCCGGCACCGGCCTCGTCTACATCGCCATCTTCTCGAAATTCCTGCTGCCCAACCGCCGCGGCCTCAGCGACGAGCTGGCCCAGCCCTCCGGCAAACAGTTCGTCGCCCAGATCGAGGTTACTTTCGGCCACTTCCTGAAGGGCAAAAAGCCCGTCGCGGGCATGTTCGCCGACTTGCCCGACATGACCGTTCGCATGATCCAGCGCGGCGAGCGCGCCTTCCTGCCACCCTATGAAGATATCACGCTCCAGCCCGGCGACCTTGTCATCGTCGCGGCCACCCGCGCCGCCCTGCAAAACGTGCTCGCCCGCCAGCCGGACTTCCTCCAGCAGGTCTGGGAATCAGCCGGCGGTGACCTTGAAGAGAACAGCCGATCCGGTGCACTCGCCCTGACTGAAGCCGTCATCGCCCCCGGTTCGCGCATGGTCGGCCGCACGGTCGAGATGCTCGGTTTCCGCCGTCTCACCCGCGCCGTGACGCTCGGCATCCAGCGCCGCAGCCGGATGATTCGCACCAAGCTCGGCGAAATCCGCCTCGAATCCGGCGACACGCTGCTCCTCTGCGGCCCGGTCGATGCCTTTGTCGACCTGCGCTCCAGCCGCGACATCATCCTGCTCGAATGGTCCCAGACCGAAATCCCGCTGACCACGCGCGCCGTCGCTGCCCGCGTCATCGCGCTCGCCATGGTCGGCCTCGCCGCGACAGGGCTTGTCTCCATCCTGCACGCCTCCGTACTGGCCGCCGTGGCCATGCTCGTCGTCGGCTGCGTCAACACCCGTCAGGCCAGCCGCTCGCTCGACCTGCGCATTTTCCTCGTCATCGGCGCCGCCCTCGCGATGGGCATGGCGCTGGAGAAAACCGGCGCAGCTGCTGCGATTGCGCACGCTGTGGTCAACTATGCGGCGCCCTATGGTACGCTCGCGGTCCTGTCGGCCCTGTTCATCAGCGTCGCCATCCTGACCAACCTGCTGACCAATGCCGCCACCGCCATCTTGTTCTCGCCCATCGCCCTATCGGCGGCCACGGAACTCGGCGTGCACGACCCGCTTCCCTTCCTTCTGGCAGTCATCTACGGGGCCAATTGCAGCTTCGCAACGCCCTTCGCCTACCAGACAAACATGCTCGTCATGGGCCCCGGACACTACAAGTTCGGCGATTTCATGAAATTTGGCGTGCCACTCGTTTTATTGCTTTGGTGTGTCTTTACGCTGTTCGCCCCTTGGCGGTTCGATCTGTAAGTGTATCGTCGCACATCATGAAGTTCATGGACTCCCAGATACTGCCTCCAGGGCTCGAAAGGTCGCTCCGTTTCTACGTGACGAACCCTGCGCCGTGCCCGTATCTGCCGGGAATGCGCGAGCGCAAGGCGTTCACCAATCTCTCGGTGCCCGAGTCCGATTCCATCCACAATTCGCTCAGCCAGGCCGGTTTCCGCCGCAGCCAGACGATCGCCTACCGGCCCGCCTGCCCGCGCTGCAATGCCTGCCGCAGTGTGCGCGTGCCGACGCGCGAGTTCGTCCAGTCGCGCAATGACCGCCGCGCCATCGCCCGCAATGCAGGCCTCATTCGCACCCCGGTCAAGGCCGAGGCGACCCGCGAACAATTCCGCCTGCTTAAAACGTACGTCCAGACCCGCCACGACAAGGGCGGCATGTCCGAGATGACCTATCGCGACTATGCCACCATGGTCGGCGGCAGCCCGGTCCAGAGCCTGATCTTCGAATACCGCGACGGCCCTGACGAAGACTCGCCCCTTGTGGCAGTCTCGATCACCGACGTGCTGCGCGACGGTTTCTCGATGGTCTACACCTTCTTCGATCCCGAACAGGAATCGCGCGGCCTCGGCCATTACATGATCCTCGACCATATCCAGCACGCCCAGGATCGCGGCCTGCCGCACGTCTATCTCGGCTATTGGGTCAAAGGCAGTCCGAAAATGGACTATAAACGGCGCTACAAGCCCCTCGAAGTGCTGGACGGCGACCAGTGGCGGACGCTAAGAGACGACGAATAGACCCTGACGGAGTGCAGGGCGGGGCTCTCTGGGAGGACATCTGATGATCAACCGACGCAATATCGTCGGCGCCGGCCTCCTCGGCGCAGCTGGCGCAGCCGCCGCCTTTGCCAATCCGGAAGTCGCGCAGGTCCTCGCGCCCGCCAAGATCAATCGCAACCGCCGCAAGTTCAACATGGTCACGACATGGCCCAAGGGCCTGCCCGGCCTCGGCCGCGCCGCCGAGCGCGTGTCGGAACGTGTCTACGCCATGTCCGACGGCCTGATGGAGATCAAGGTCTTCGCGGCCGGTGAACTCGTCCCTGCTTTTGAGAGCTTCGATGCCGTCGCGAATGGCTCGGCCGACATGTATCATGGCGCCGAATATTACTGGACCGCCAAGTCTCCCGCCTTCCCCTTCTTCACCGCCGTGCCCTTCGGCATGACGGCGCAGGAAATCATGGGCTGGATCGATTTCGGCGGGGGTCAGGAACTCTGGGATGAACTCTCCGGCCAGTTCGGCGTGAAAGCCATTCAGGGCGCCAATACCGGCCACCAGATGGGCGGCTGGTTCCGCAAGGAGATCAACAGCCTCGACGATCTGGTCGGCCTCAAGATGCGCATTCCGGGGCAAGGCGGCGACGTGCTGCGCGCGCTTGGCGGCTCGGCTATCGCGCTCTCTGGCGGCGAGATCTATCAGGCCCTGCAGACCGGCTCCATCGACGCGACCGAATGGGTCGGCCCTTGGAACGACTACTCGCTCGGCTTCCACCGCGAGGCCCCCTATTATTATGGCCCCGGCTTCCACGAGCCCGGCGCCAGCCTCGCCGTCGGCATGAACCTGAAAGTCTGGGAAAGCCTCACCGCTGGCGAACAGGCCATCATCAAGGCAGCTTGCGAATCCACCAATCACACATCGCTTGGCGAGTTCACTTACCAGAACTCCGTCTACCTCGACCTGCTCGTCCGCGAGCATGGCACGCAGCTGCGGTCTTTCCCGCCGGAAGTCGTCAAGGCCATGTCCGAGGCCGCCTATGACGTGCGCGCCGCCAGCGGCAAGGACGGCATCGAGAAGCGCATCTATGAGAGCTTCGAGGCCAGCCTCAAACTGATGCGCGGCTGGGCGAAGGTCTCCGACGGCGCCTATTATCCCGCCCGCGAACTCGGCAAATAGGCTGGCTGGGGGGCAACATGGATCCGACGTTTTACCTCTACCTCGGCGCCTGGCTGAAAGTCCTCGGCATCCTCTGCCTGCCCCTCTTTGCCGTCCCGCTTGTCACGCTGGCCTTTCCGGGCCTGATAGACCGTTTCGCCAAGCGCATGATCGCCTTCCTCGACGTGCTGTCGGGCGGCGCGCTGGGCCTCGCCATTGCCAGCGCGCTGATCCTCGTACTCGCCCAGCTCGCGGTCGTCATCTTGCGCTATGCCTTTGGCCTCTCCTTCACCTGGCTCAGCGAAATCGTCATCTATGCCTTCGCCGCCATGTTCATGCTCGGCTCCGCTGCTGCCCTGCGCGATGACGCCCATGTCCGCGTCGACATCCTGCGCCCCCGCTTCGGCGAAGCAGGCCGCAACTGGATCGAACTGGTCGGCACTTACCTCTTCCTCTTCCCGATCTGCCTGCGCCTCATCACCAATGGCGAGCAGGGCCTGACGCGCTCTTGGAGCCTGCTCGAAGGCTCGCGCGAATCCGACGGCCTGCCGATCCTCTTCCTGTTCAAGACACTCGTGCCGGTCTTCGCGGTCCTCTTGATGACCGCCGGTCTCTCGGTCGCGCTGAAGGCCGCCTTGCGCCTCACGGGCAAGCTGCCGCCCGCTGCCACGCCCATCGAAGGCGAAACCGGGGGAGGCCATGATGGAGTTTGAGATCATCCTCGCCGTCGCCATGTTCGCCTGCGCCATTCTCGGCCTGCTGGCGGGCTATTCCGTGGCGCTCACACTCGGCGGCGTCGCGCTCCTGTTTGCGCTGCTCGGTATCGCCACCGGCACCTTTTCGCCCTCCTTCCTGATCGCCTTCCCGAGCCGTATCCAGGGCGCCTCGATCATGCAGAGCCAGACGCTGGTGGCTGTGCCCCTCTTTGTGCTGATGGGCGTGATCCTCGAACGCTCCCGCGTGGCAGAAGACCTGTTGCACATTGCCAGCCGCCTGCTCGCGCGTGTACGCGGCGGCCTCGGCTATGCCGTCGTCCTCGTCGGCGCGCTGCTCGCTGCTTCCACCGGCATTGTGGGTGCCACCGTCATCACGATGACGCTGATCGCCCTGCCCACAATGCTGCGCCAGGGCTATGACCCCAAGCTCGCCACCGGCACGATCGCCGCGTCCGGCACGCTCGGCCAGATCATTCCGCCCTCCATCGTGCTGATCCTGCTCGCCGATGCTGTCTCAAATGCCGCCAGCCAGGCCAGCCTCAAAGGCGCAGGCTCTGGTGTTGTATCAGTCGGAGACCTCTTCGCCGGCGCGCTCATC
This sequence comes from Hyphomonas oceanitis SCH89, assembly GCF_000685295.1. Classification (GTDB taxonomy): domain Bacteria; phylum Pseudomonadota; class Alphaproteobacteria; order Caulobacterales; family Hyphomonadaceae; genus Hyphomonas; species Hyphomonas oceanitis. The sequence continues at coordinate 127,612 of NZ_ARYL01000003.1, read as the reverse complement.
CCCGGTGTCCTGCTCGTCGTGTTCTACCTGCTTTATATCGCAGCCATGGCCATCTTCCGGCCGGCCACATGCCCACCTGTTACACTCGCGGAAGACACAGAGCCGCTGACCGTAAAAGAGGTCGCCTTCGGTCTTGGCGCGCCGCTCCTGCTGATCATCGCCGTGCTCGGCGCCATCCTCGGCGGCGTTGCCCCGCCCACGGAAGCCGCCGCAATTGGCGCAGCGGGCGCCATCCTCCTCGCCGGCATCCGCCTTGCCGACGAAGCCAAGAGCCGCCTCGCGCCGCTCATCCTCGCGGGTCTCGGCAGCATCATCGCCATCCTCGTCCTGCGCAACACGATGGACCTGCGCGCGGGCGTCGCCAGTATCAGCGGCGCCAACTCCATCGGCATCATCCTCACCGTGCTCGCCAGCCTGGTCTTTTTCGCTGGCGTCGCAGCGGGCCTCCTCGTGCTGCGCAAGATGCGCCAGCTCCTGCCTGCGCTCACCAGCGCCACGCACATTACCAGCATGGTCTTCCTCATCCTGATCGGCGCCTCGCTCTTCAGCCTCGTCTTCCGCGGCTATGACGGCGACGAGATGGTGGCCGCAATGCTGCACCAGGCGCCCGGCGGCAAATGGGGCGCCCTTGCCATGACCATGCTCGTCATGTTCGTGCTCGGCTTCTTCCTCGACTTCATCGAGATCGTCTTCGTCGTCGTCCCGCTCGTCGCACCGCCGCTCATCATGCTGGGCTTTGATCCCATCTGGCTGGCCATCCTGATGGCGCTCAACCTGCAGACCAGCTTCCTGACGCCGCCCTTCGGCTTCGCCCTCTTCTACCTGCGCGGCGCGGCCCCGGACGAGATCAAAACCATGGACATCTGGCGTGGCGCTGTGCCCTTCATCGGGCTACAGATCGCCATGATCATTCTCGTCGGTTTCGTCCCTGCCCTCGCCACATGGCTGCCGAGCCTCGCCGCCAATTGAGTAGCGACGTCTCCCCGTTCCAGGCCATCGCCGTCAGCCGTCTCGCGCATGAGCTGCAGGCGGCCGGGCGCTCTGTCATCCACATGGAATTCGGCCAACCTTCGACCGGCGCCCCGAAACGCGCCGTCGAAACGGCGCATTCCGTGCTCGATGCCGAATCCATGGGCTATTGGGAAAGCCCCCAGCTCAAGGCGCGCATCTGCCAGCACTATGCCGACACGTACGGCGTAGAAGTCACGCCCCGACGCCTTGCCATCACCTGCGGCGCCTCGCCCGCGCTCGTGCTGGCCCTGTCATCCGCCTTCAACCCCGGCGATCAGGTCGCGCTCGCCCGGCCCGGCTATGTCGCCTATCGCGGCACGCTGAAGGCGCTGAAGCTTGTGCCCGTCGAAATCGAATGCGGCGAGGAAACGCGCTTCCAACTCAGCGCCGCCCAGATCGCCGCGCTTGATCCCGCCCCCGCCGGCCTCATCATCGCCAGCCCCGCGAACCCCACCGGAACCATCCTGCCCGCCGAGGAACTCGCGGCAATCGTCAAGGTCTGCGCCGAGCGCAATATCCGCATCATCTCCGACGAGATCTATCACGGCCTTTCCTATGGCCCGCGCACGGCGTCCGTCCTCGAACACACGAACGACGCCTACGTCATCAACTCATTCTCGAAATACTTCTCCATGGCGGGCTGGCGTCTCGGCTGGATCGTTTCGCCCGACAGCATGGCCAGCCGCACGGCCGCCTATATCGGCAACATGTTCCTCACCGCGCCATCGCTTTCCCAGCACGCGGGCCTCGTCGCCATGGATTGCCGCGACGAGCTGGAAGGCCACCTCGACACATACCGCCGCAACCGCGACCTGATGCTGGCCGCCCTGCCCGCGCTCGGCCTCGAACGCATCGCCCCACCCGACGGCGCCTTCTATATCTATGCGGACATCTCGCGCTTCACCGATGATAGCCTCGGCTTCTGCATGCAGCTCTTGAAAGACACTGGCGTCGCCACCGCCCCCGGCGTCGATTTCGACCCGGTCAACGGCCACAAGTTCATGCGCTTCTCGTTCGCCGTCTCAACCCCGGAGCTGGAGGATGCGCTCGAGCGGATCACGCCATGGTTCAGGGCGCGCGGCGAGGCTCAATCCCTATAATAACTCCGCATCCCCGGCGTACGCCGGGGTCTCTTGCGGCTGGCTTCCTGCTTCAATTGCCTGAGGTCCCGGCGTTCGCCGGGACTGCGGATGAAGTTAGAGGCTCAACCTATTTACAATCGTAAGCGGCTTCCGCCCCGCCATCCGGCGTGCGTTCGAGCGACACAAACGTGCAGCCATCCGGCGCCGCGACGATGGCGGCCTCTGTCAGCTGGTCATCCGTTGGCGGGCCCGCATTGGCGACACCAAAGCTGCCATCGGTCTTGATTGAGAGTTTCAGCTTGAAGCCCTGCCCCGCCATCGGCGCGGCCATGAAGGCATAATTCTGCGTCGCAATCGTCTGCGGTACGAGGCCGTCCCAGGTCGATGCGCTCCAGCTTGCGCCGGAACTGACGCACGCGCCCAGAAACAGGGCCGATACAAATAGATAAGGTTTCATCATGCGTCCTCCCACGACAGGCATGGGAGGCACCCTACATGATAAACGCTCTGACTAGAACTTAACTTCCGGCGGCGTCGAGAGCGCCTCGCGGCCTTCCACGCCGACGTCGAAGAAGTCACGCGGCTCGAAGCTGAACATGCCAGCGATGACAGACCCCGGGAACTGTTCGCGCGACGTGTTGTAGTCCTGAACGGCCGAGTTGTAGAAGCGGCGCGCGGCGGCCAGCTTGTCTTCGATGGTCGACAGCTCGTTCTGCAACTGGATGAAGTTCTGGTTGGCTTTCAGGTCAGGATAGGCCTCGGCCAGCGCGAACAGCTTGCCCAATGCGCCGGTCAGCATGCCTTCGGCCTGGCTCATTTCGGCCGGTGTCGAGGCCGACTGGGCCGCTGCGCGCGCCGCGATCACCTGCTGGAATGTCTCCTGCTCGTGCTTGGCATAGCCCTTCACGGTTTCGACGAGGTTCGGGATCAGGTTCTGGCGTTGCTTCAGCTGCACATCCACGTCGGCAAAGGCCTGGTTGACCCGCTGGCGCTTCATCACCAGTCCGTTGTAGATAAGGATAATAAAGCCGACGATGGCGACTGCGATCGCAAGTACGATCAGAATGGGGCTCATGGGCCGTCCCTCCACAAAAACGATATATCAGGCGTAACCGCCATCTGCCGCAGAGGCAAGTGACGCCTCGGATGTCAGGCTTCCGCGTCTGGACCCTGCGCGTCGGCGAGGCGGATAAAGGCCTGTTCCAGCCCCGTTTCATGGCGTTCCTTGTGGCGCAGGATGTGGAAACTGCGCGGCGGCAGGCCGACCGCCACTTCGCACAATGTCCCCGCCATGATCGACGGCTCCGCCACCAGCATCGACAACAGGCTTGCGCCTGCGCCCGCCTGCACGGCGGACCGCACGGCCTCGTTCGAGGGCAGTTCGAGCGCCACATCGAGATCACCAAGGGTGAGGCCATGGCCGGCCAGCAAGTCTTGCAGCATCGCCCGCGTGCCTGAGCCCGGCTCGCGGAGCACCCAGCGCGCCGCGCGGTAATCCTTGCCCGTTCGCGGGGGCTTCCCGGTCCACTCATGGCCCTTCGGCACGATAAGCGCTGTCCGGTCGCCGGTCACAGCCGTTTGCTTCAGGTCATTGCGCTGTGGTTTGCCCTCCACGATGCCGAGATCGACCGACAGGTCCGCAACGGCTTCGGCGATCTGCTCCGTATTGCCTATCTGCAGGTCCAGCGTCACGCCGGGATGCGCCAGCCTGAAAGCCTGCATCAGCGGCGGCAGCCAATAGTTCGCCACCGTCTGGCTGGCCCCAAGCCGCAACACCCCACGGCGCAGGCCCGCCAGATCGTCCAGCGCCTGCACAGCCAGTGTCGCGCGGGCGAGAACGGCGCGGGCCTCGTCCAGGAAGGCATGCCCGGTCTGCGTCAGCACGATGCGCCGCCCAACCCGGTCAAACAGCTTCACGTCATGACGCTCTTCCAGCGCAGCAATCGCCGCGCTTGTCGCACTCTGGGTCAGGTTCAGCGCCTCGGCCGCGCGGGTCATGTGTTCCCGCTCGGCGACGGCGACGAAAATGCGGAGCTGTTCGAGCGTCATTGAAGGCTTATCCCGTCGTGAGCCGGATCAGCACAAGGCTGACCAATGTAATGAATATCCACCCGCCCGCACCGACAAGGGCCGGGCGAAAGCCCTCCGCCGCGAGCTTTCTTACGTCTGTCTCAAGGCCCATGGCGGCAAGCGCAATGGCGAGCAGGAATTGCGTGGCGGTGGAGACGGGCTGCAACACCGCGTGCGGAACAACACCCAGACTCGCCACGCCGACCATGGCGATGAAGCCGAACACGAACCATGGCAGCGGCGGCGCCGTGCGGCTTGCCTCCCCGCCCGATGCCTTGAGGCGCCGCGCGGCCAGCATGCCGAGCCCGAGCACCATGGGCGCCAGCATCATGACGCGGGTCAGTTTGGCAATCGTGCCGAATTCCCCGGCCTCCGTGCCGCGCTGGTAAGCCGCCGCCACGACTTGCGCGACCTCGTGGATTGATGCCCCGGCCCAAAGACCAAAGGCGTGAGGCCCGAGGTCCATCAGGCCGCCCAGCACGGGGTAAAGCATCATGGACAATGACCCGAAAACGGTCACGCAAGCCACCGCATAGGCGACATCCTCGTCTCGCGCCCGCGTCACCGTATTGGTGGCGATCACGGCCGACGCGCCGCAGATTGACGTGCCCGCCGCGATCAGCTCTGTCAGCCGCGCGTCCACTTTCAGCATGCGGCCCAGCCAGACCGTGAAGGCGAAGGTCGAGACGAGCGTCACCGCGATCACCAGCACACCTGTGCCGCCAACAGCCACGACTTGCGACAGCGTCAGCTGCAGTCCGAGCAGCACAATCCCGGCGCGCAGCACGCGCTTCAGGCTGAACCTGACGCCCGCTTTGGCGCTGGCCGGTGTTCCGATCAGGTTGTGGAAAGCCATGCCAAGCAGGATGGCGAGGATCAGCGGGCTCAGTGCATGGACGCCCGGCAGCATGCGCAGCGCAAAGGCCGCTGCCGCGATCAGCGAGGCCAGCAACAGGCCCGGCAGGATGCCGGGCGTAGTGGGCACGACTGTTTTTGGCGCATGGGTTTGTGTGTGGAACAGGGTCAGCATCATCTCGGCCTTCATGGGAATCCCTTTGAGATACAGGGCCATGAACAATCATTCCAACGGTGTATAATTGTATTATCAATCGATTTTATCGATTGAATGACACTGTGGCAAGCACGCTTACGCCTCTTCGTTGGCCGGGAGGTTTTCCATGTCGTCCTTCATGCGCGCCAGCAGGTCGACAGCGCCGGAGGCATAGGCGCCAATCCAGCGGTCATGGATCTGCTTGATCGGCAGGGCATTGAGATAGTTCCAGCGCTGGCGCCCCTGCTTGCGGGCGATCACGAGGCCCGCCTCCTCCAGCACGCCAAGGTGCTGCATCACCGTGCAGCGATTCAACCTGTCAAAGCGCGCGCACAGCTCGCCGGTGGTCTGCGGATTGTCCTTCAGGGCATCCATCAGGTCGCGCCTTATGGCCGCCGCGAGGGCCTTGAAGACGAGGTCGGTTTGATCATCACTTGACATGTTATATTTTTATAACATGATTGGGGCCAAGACAAGGAGTGATGTGATGGACCTGAAATTTGAAATCAGCGGCCGTATCAACCGCCCGGTATCCGAAGTGTTCGAAGCTGTCGTGAACCCGGACAAACTGTCAGCCTATTTCACCACGGGCGGCGCGAAGGGGCGTATCGAGACAGGCGCCATTGTGACGTGGGATTTCAGCGACTTTCCCGGCGCCTTCCCGGTCCATGTCGTCGAGGTGGAAAAGGACAAGCGTATCATCCTCAAATGGGACGCACACGATCCGGCGGCCTCCGCGCCCTATCAGACCACAGTCACGATGCGCTTCGAGCCCACAGATGACGGCCGCACCCTTGTCACCATCGCCGAAGAAGGCTGGCGCGAAACCCCGTCCGGCCTGAAATCCTCCTATGGCAATTGTTCGGGATGGATGCAGATGCTCTGTGCCATGAAGGCTTATGTCGAGCATGGCATCAACCTGCGCGAGGGCATGTATAAATAACCCCTCACCTCCCATCGCTATGCGATGGGCCCCTCCTCTCCCAGAGGGAGAGGGGTTAAGTCACTCAGAGCGGCAACCCCTCTCCCTCTGGGAGAGGGGGGACCCGCACCCGAAGAATGTAGGAGGTGAGGGAAAACAGAAAATCAGTGTCTGGCCTTCGCCGATAAGTCATGTAGCATCATATCCATGTCCGATGCTGCCACCCTTGCGCGCATGATCGACGCCGCCACCCGCGTGATGGTTTTCACGGGTGCGGGCATTTCCACAGAGAGCGGCATACCGGATTTTCGCAGCCCCGGCGGCGTGTGGTCCAAGATGGCGCCGATCTATTTCCAGGACTTTGTGTCCTCCGCCGAGAAGCGCCACGAGTCCTGGACCCGCGTCTTCAACCGCTCGGCCGGCTGGACCGATGCCAGCCCCAATGCCGGCCATGATGCGATCGCGAAACTCGTCACTACTGGCAAGGTCGGCGCGGTGGTGACGCAGAATGTCGACAATTTGCATCAGGATTCCGGCGTGCCAGCCGATCAGGTAATCGAGATCCATGGCAACGCCACCTATGCCCGCTGCCTCAATTGCGGAAAGCGCTACGAGATCGAAAAGCTCAAATCCCGCTGGGAGGCAGGCGAAGATCTCACCTGCATCTTCTGCAAGGGCCTCATCAAGACCGCGACCATCTCGTTTGGCCAAGCCATGCCGGAAGCCGAAATGGCCCATGCCGCCGAAGAGGCGCTGCTGTGCGACCTCTGCCTCGTGCTTGGCTCATCTCTCGTCGTCTACCCCGCCGCCGGCATACCGCTCGAAGCCAAGCGCAACGGCGCGAAACTCGTCATCGTCAACCGCGAGGCGACCGATCAGGACCAGATGGCAGACCTTGTGCTGCACACCGAGATCGGCCCGCTGATGAGCGACGTTGTGGAGCAGCTGGCATTATGATTCCACAAGAGCTGCACTCATCCTGAGCGAAGTCGAAGGATGGCAACACGCGCCGGCTCGTCCTTCGACTTCGCTCAGGATGAGCCTGCCGCAACCGTTGGCCTAACCCACATTCACCGGCGCGCTGAACTTGCCCGCCTGATAGTCCGCATAGGCCTCGTGGATTTCCGCGACCGTGTTCATCACGAACGGGCCGTGCGAAACGATCGGTTCGTCAATCGGCTCGGCATGGCCGAACAGGACCACGGCGTCAGAACTGGCGACCAGTTCCACACTGTCGCCCGCGCCGAGTTCGGCGAGATTGAAGCCCTTCACCGACGTGCCGTTGATCGCCACCTCGCCGCGCGCGACATAGGCAAACACATCGCGGCCCGCCAGCGAATCAAACCCAATCCGGCTGCCCGCCTTCATCTCCAGCCAGGTCATGAACACGCCCGTCAGCGACTCGATCGCGCCGGTCTGGCCCTGCCATTCGCCCGAGACGAGGTGAAGCTTTACACCATCTGTCTCCACCACCGGAATCTTCTCTGCCTGCACGCCAATATAGCGCGGCTGGACCATTTTCAGCTTGGACGGCAGGTTCACCCATAGCTGCAATATTTCCATCGGCCCGCCGCTGCGCTTGAACGCTTCCGGCGAGACCTCTTCATGCACGAGGCCGCTGCCGGCGGTCATCCATTGCACGCCGCCCTTGCTGATAATGCTTTCATGCCCGGCGCTGTCGCGGTGCGCGAGGTTGCCCTCAAGGATGAAGGTCACCGTCTCGAACCCGCGATGCGGGTGCGGCCCGAATGGCAGGCCGCGATTGCCCGGCTTGTAGGTCTGGGGCCCGTGATGATTGAGGAAGAGGAAGGCGCCGACATTATCGATGCCCCGCCCCGGCACAGGCCGACGCGTTACCAGATCGGCTATATCATCGCGCTCGGCAGGATGGATACGCAAAACGGGCTTGGGCTGGGACATGGCTGTCTCCTCTTCAATGCTACTGGCGACTATTTAGGGTCGGCAGGGCCATTGAGGAAGGTTAGAGGTTCAGTGCGCCTTTATAGTTGCCACCAGAGCCGCGCTCATCCTGAGCGAAGTCGAAGGACGAGCTGGGGCGTGTTGCGATCCTTCGACTTCGCTCAGGATGAGCCGTTCGCCTGAATGTTGAACAGGACTACGGCCATTACGTCATCCTCAGTCTACCCATTAAACGTGCCCGACTTCGGGAAGCCTTTTGGCACGGTCTTGCCGGCCTGGGCGCGTTTGCCGATCCATTCCTGCCATTCCGGGAAGGCGCGGTGGCGACCGCCGGTCATCACGATCAGGCCGTCTTCCTTGTCGAATGTCATCACGTCGGCCATCGCATCCTTACCGCGATAGGCCTGCAGCTTGTTGCCCTTGCCGCGCGCCATTTCAGGCAGCTCGTCGAGCGGGAAGATCAGCATCTTCCGGTTCGTGCCGACCACGGCCAGCATGTCGCCTTCAACCGGAATGCATACGTTCAGTGTGCCCTCGCCGGGGTTCACGGCCTGCTTGCCCGCCTTGCGGTTGGATTCCAGCTCTTTCTCGTCGACCACAAAACCATAGCCCACGGTCGAGGCCATGACGCGCTTGCGACCTTCCTCGTAGCGGAACATCGCGACGATATCGACATTGTCTTCCAGGTCGATGGACAGCCGGATCGGCTCGCCATGCCCGCGTCCTCCCGGCAGCTTGTCAGCCATCAGCGTGAACGCGCGGCCATCAGACGCCATCAGGATGATCTTGTCCGTACTCATCACTTCTTCCGTCAGGTACAGCTCGTCGCCATCCTTGAACTTGGTCGAATCCGGGTCGAGCCCGTGCCCCTTCATGCCGCGTATCCAGCCTTGCGCGGAGAGAACCACCGTCAGCGGCTCCTTCGGCTTGGAGGCTTCCAGCGCGGCGGCGAGGTCGACGTCCGGCGCGTCCTCGAACTGCGCGCGGCGGCGGCCAAGCTCGGTATCCGGGCCAAGCGTATCACGGGCGGCTTTCAGCTGTTTCGAAACCGTCGTCCACTGGCGCGCGGTTGATCCGATCAGCTTGACCAGCTCGTCGCGCTCTTCGACCAGCTTCGCGTGCTCGCCGCGAATTTCCATCTCTTCCAGCTTGCGCAATGCACGCAGGCGGAGGTTGAGGATGGCTTCGGCCTGAATGTCCGTGATGCCGAACCGGGCGATCATCACCTGTTTCGGCTCGTCTTCCTCGCGGATGATGCGGATCACTTCATCAATATTGAGGTAGGCGACCAGATAGCCATCGAGGAGGTGCAGGCGCTTCTCGATCTTGTCGAGGCGGAACTCGGCCCGGCGCACCACCACTTCGCGGCGATGCTCCAGATAGGCTTGCAGCACGGCCTTGAGGCCCATGACCTGCGGCGCACCCTTGTGCAGCACGTTCATGTTCATGCTGAAACGCGTTTCCAGGTCGCACGACTTGAACAGGCTTTCCATCAGCACATCAGGCTCAACCGTCTTGGCGCGCGGCACCAGAACAAGCCGTACATCCTCGGCGCTCTCGTCGCGCACATCGTCCAGCAGTGGCAGCTTCTTCTGCTCCAGCAGTTCGCCCAGCTTCTCCAGCAGGCGCGACTTCTGCACCTGATACGGAATCTGCGTGACGATGATCTGGTAGGTGCCCCGGCCGGTGTCTTCGACTTCCCACTTGGCGCGCATGCGGAAACTGCCACGGCCCGTCTCATAGGCGTCCAGCATGGCTTCCTGCGTCTCGACGATTACGCCGCCGGTCGGGAAGTCAGGCCCCTTCACGAAGCCCATCAGCTGTTCAGTCGTCGCTTTCGGCGTCTCGATCAGGAAGCGCGCGGCATCGATCACTTCAGCCGCGTTGTGCGGCGGAATGCTGGTCGCCATGCCGACCGCGATGCCCGTCGCACCATTGCAGAGGAGGTTCGGGAATCCCGCCGGCAGGACGACCGGCTCTTCGTCATTCTCGGCATAGTTGGCGCGGAAATCGACCGCGTTCTCGTCGAGGCCTTCCAGCAGCAGCTCGGCCGCATGCGTCATCCGCGCTTCGGTGTAACGATAGGCAGCCGCGCTGTCCCCATCGATGTTACCAAAGTTGCCCTGGCCATCGACCAGCGGGTAGCGAACGTTGAAATCCTGCGCGAGGCGCACCAGAGTGTCATAGATCGAGCTGTCACCATGCGGGTGCCAGTTACCCATCACATCGCCAACGATCTTGGCGCACTTGCGGAAGCCGCCTTCGGGATCCAGCCGCAGTTCGCGCATGCCATACAGGATACGGCGCTGGACAGGCTTCAGCCCGTCGCGCACATCCGGCAGGGCGCGGGAGGTGATGGTCGAGAGCGCATAGGCAAGATAGCGCTTCGACAGCGCCTCGCTCATGGGTTCGTTTATGATCCGGTCTTCCGGGCCGTCATCTAGCAGGTCGGACATTCTGGCCTCTTTGCATCTCGTGCCACATTCTGGTGCAGGACCGAATCTATACCGACTCGGAGCCGCTGTGCAGCATTAACAAAGACGGGGGTTTGGTTAAGAAATGGGTAAATCGCAAGTACATGACTGAGTTTCGGGCCTGGCTCCTCCTTCTCGGCGTACCGCTCCTGCTGGTGGCCATGCTGGTATGGCTGGCCCCGCCCCGGCATAACCCGTTTGCGCCGATAGACCTGACCGACCGCATCGGCCTCGCCACCCACGCCAAGCTGCAGCGGGCCCGCGACCAGCGCGAAGTCTGCTTCAAGGCCCTGGACGATGCCGGCGTGCTCTACACGCCGCTGGAAGACGCGGAAAAGGGCGAAAAATGCGGCCTTTACAATGCCTTGACGCTTGACCGCACGCTAACGCCCTATTCCGCCACGCTCAGCATGACCTGCGCAGAGACCGCGGCCGTTTATACATGGGAGCGCCATGTCGCCCGGCCCGCAGCTGTGGAAATCTTCGGCTCTCCCATCGCCCGGATCGAGACCTATGGCAGCTTTTCCTGCCGCAACATCGCCGGCAGCAGCCGCCTCTCCCAGCACGCCCATGCCAATGCGGTCGATATTTCAGGCTTCCGGCTGGAGGATGGCCGCCTGATCGACGTGAAAACCCATTGGAAACAGGGCGGAAAGGAAGAGAAATTCCTGAAACGCGTCCATGATGGCGGCTGCGATATCTTCTCGGTCACCCTCGGGCCCGACTATAACGCCGCCCACAAGGACCATTTCCACTTCGACATGGGGCCGGGCCGCGTCTGCCGCTAAAGCCTTGCCCCAGCGTCGCCCCTTCTGCGCCCGGCAATCTTCGCTACACTCCTGAGAAACAAGAAGATCAGGGAGTTTCGAATGACCCATGCCATGCTTCTGCCCGTCGCGGTCCTCGCGGCCTGGTCACTGGTGATGTGGATATGGATGCTCGCGACGCGCGTGCCAGCCATGGGCAAGGCCCGGATGCATCCTGAAAAAGCGAGGCACACACGCGGCGACGCCTGGAATGCCCTTCCGTCGGAAGTCCGGCAGGTTGCCGACAATTACAACCACCTGATGGAACAGCCGACCATCTTCTATGCGTTGGCGCTGGCCCTCGCCATCAGCGGCGCGGCTGGCATGATCGATGTCGGCTTTGCGTGGGCCTATGTCATCATCCGGATAGGACACTCGCTCTGGCAGGCGACGGCCAACAAGGTGATGATCCGCTTCTACTTCTTCATCGCCTCGACATTGATGCTCTTCCCGCTTGCCGGGCGGGCGATCTACATCCTCGCCACAAGCTGAAAACAACAATCATTCCAAAGGGAAGCGCCTCATGAAACTCTACACATCCATCGGCCCCAACCCGCACGTCGTGCGCATGTACATGGCCGAGCGCGACATCACCCTGCCCACGCAGGACGTGGATATCGTGAAGGGCGAAAACCTCGGCGAGCCCTATCTGTCGGTCAATCCGGCTGCCCAGTCACCCGCGCTGGAGCTGGACGATGGCACCATCATCACCGAGATCTGGCCGATCTGCGAATACCTCGACGAGACCCATACCGGCGACAGCCTGTTCGGCGCCAATCCCGAGGAACGCGCCCAGACGCGCCGCTGGACCCGCTGGGTCGACCTCAATGTGCTCGAGCCCATGACCAATGGCTTCCGCTTCTCCGAAGGCCTTGCCATGTTCAAGGATCGCACGCGCTGCCTGCCGGACGCCGCACCGGGCCTGAAAGCCCGCGCGCAGGACAAGCTGAAATTCCTCGACGGCCAACTCGCCAGCCGCGCCTATGTGGCCGGTGACAGCTTCAGTTTCGCAGACATCATGCTGTTCTGCTTCCTCGCCTTCGGCAACCAGGTCGGCCAGCCGCTGAACCCGGCCTTCCAGCATCTCACCGCATGGTTCGAGAAAGTCGGCGCCCGGCCAAGCGCCAGCGTCTAGACCCGCTTCAGGAGCCGCGCCACAAGCTGGGCCCTCTGGGCCGGTACGGCGCGGTTCATGCCGTTGAACACGCGCGCCTCGATGAAATAGCCCGTCAGCGCCAGCCCGTCGGCAATGTCATCTACACCCACCGGCGCGCCCGGCGTCACAAGGAAGCCCGGCAGACGCAGAAGGCGGCTGACATATTCTTCCGCCTCCGAGCCACGCACGGCTCGGCCCGTCTTCGGCGACACATGGGTGAGCCCATCGTTCGCACCGCTCAGCGCACATTCATCAAGGTCCAGCCCAAAGCCCAAAGCCGACAGAAGGCCCAGCTCCCAGCGCACGTAGAGCGCGGGCCAAACTTCGCGCGCCTCGATCTGGTCGAGCAGGATGGTGGTTGCCTCGTAGAGCGCCGAACCGGCGGCATCGCCCTCGTCCAGCGCACCGCGCAGAAGCGTCGTCACCGCCGATATGGCCGACAGCGCACCGGCATCGTCCAGCACGCGCGAGGCCCGCTCCCGGCTCGCCTCCGCCACGTCAAAGCGTCCGAGCTGTTCCTCCAGCCGGCCTGTCCACGATAATGAAACGGTATTCCCGGCCTCATACTGCGCCCGACGCGCCCGCGAGGCGCCGCCATAGACAAGGCCCGACCGGCGGCCCCTGGTCTTCGTCAGCACATCAATGATGAGACCGCCCTCACCAAACCGGCGACCGCCAAGGATCAGGCCTTCATCGGTCCAGTTCATGCTGAAGCCCCCTCTCCCTCTGGGAGAGGGGGTTGGGGGTGAGGGGTCACAGGCTTGCCCATTGGCATCTGGTTGCGGAGGCGAGCGGCATCATTCAGGCAATCCATCAAATCATGCTCCCGGGGGCACCACGGTGTCCCCTCACCCCAACCCCTCTCCCTAGGGAGAGGGGCTTCTAGACATCAAACTCCAGGCCGATACCGGAATAGCTGTCGCGGCGCTCCTGCCATTTCTCATCCACTTTCACGAACAGGAAGAGGTGCACGGGCCGGTCGAGCATCTCGATCAGTTCCTTGCGGGCCATGCGGCCGATCTCCTTGATCGACGCGCCATTCTTGCCCAGCACCATGGCCTTGTGGCCATCGCGCCCGACAATGATGACCTGCTGCACACGGACAGACCCGTCCTTCTTCTCTTCCCAGCTCTCGGTCTCCACCATCAGCTGGTAAGGCAATTCCTGGTGCATGCGCAGCAACAGCTTCTCGCGCGTCACTTCAGCAGCCAGCAGGCGCATTGGCAGGTCGGCGGTCTGATCCGGCGGATAGAGCGCCGTGCCCGCAGGCATGCGATCGGCCAACGCAGCTGACAGCCGGTCAACGCCATCGCCATTCTCGGCCGAGATCATGAAGATCTCGTCGTAGACGCCCGTGTCATTGAGTTCGCCCATCACCGGCAACACCTGATCATGCGGGAAAAGGTCGATCTTGTTGAGCGCAAGGAAGGCGCGCTTCTCGGTCAGCTTCAGTTGCTCGATCACGCGCAGGTCGTCGGCAATCGACATTTTTTGCGCGCCGGTGGCATTGCCCGCCTTGTCGGCCACCCAGGCCGAACTGTCGATCAGGTGCACGATGGCATCCGCGTCCGCCGCGCCGCTCCAGGCCGCTTTCACCATGGCCCGGTCGAGCCGGCGCTTGGCCACGAAAATGCCGGGCGTATCGACCAGCACGATCTGCGCATCGCCCACCTGCGCCACGCCCCGCACGGGGAAGCGCGTCGTCTGCACCTTGTGCGTCACGATGGCGACCTTGGCGCCGACGAGGCGGTTGGTCAGCGTGGACTTGCCCGCATTCGGCGCGCCGATTATGGCGGCAAAGCCTGCGCGGGTGATTTCAGTTTCAGTCATTGTGTTCCAGTCAAGGTGTTCAGCAGCAAGGCGGCTGCATTGCGCTCGGCGTCGCGTTTGGAGGATCCGGTGGCAATTGCCTCGCCATGGGGCGCCACTTGTACTTCTATCTCATAAACAGGGGCGTGGTCAGGGCCCGAACGGCTGACGACGCTGTATTTCGGCAGCGGAAGGCCTTGGCCCTGCGCCCATTCCTGCAACAGCGTCTTCGGATCGCGCGTTTCCACGGGGGCGGACTCAAATTGCTGTGCCCAGCCCCGCTCGATGAATTTGCGCGCGGCAGAGAGGCCGCCATCCTGATAGATCGCGCCAATCATGGCCTCGCAGGCATCGCCCAAGGTCGATTCCCGGTCGCGTCCGCCTGAGGCCACTTCGCCGTCCGACAGGATGATGTAGTCCTGCAGGCCGAAATGGCGCACGGCCTCGGCGCAGGCACCCTTCCTGACGAACCGGTTAAGGCGGGGGGCAAGGTCGCCCTCGCTCTCGGTCTTGCGGCGCTCGATCAGGCGCTCGGCAATGGTCAGGTTCAACACGCGGTCGCCGAGGAATTCCAGTCGCTGGTTCGACAGGCGCACAGAGTCCGCCGACGCCACAGCGCTTGGATGGGTCAGTGCGCGCACCAGCAGGTCACGGTCCTTGAAACTATAGCCGATCCGCTCCTGGATCGCCTTCACGTCCGCATCAGACAGACTCGGCACATGCGCTTTCGCAGCAGCGCGCAGGCGGGTGCGTTTTGGGCGGGCGGCTTTCATCAGACGGCCGGCAAGGCTTCGATAATCACCTGGGCTTCCGCCCACGGATGGTCATCGGTGATGGTCAGGTGGATAATGGCCGTGTGGCCCTCCGGCGTCATCGCCGCGAGCCGCGCGGCCGCGCCGCCAGTCAGCGCCACGGTCGGCTTGCCGCTCGGCAGATTGACCACGCCCATATGTTGCCAGTGCACGCCGCGGCGCGGCACGCCGGTGCCCAGCGCCTTGGCGCAGGCCTCTTTCGCGGCAAAGCGTTTGGCATAGGTCTCGGCGGTCAGCTTGCGGCGACGGGCCAGCGCAATCTCGGTCTCGGTGAAGACGCGCTTCTCGAACCGCTCGCCAAAGCGGGCCAGCGTCTTCTCGATCCGCTCGATATTGCAGAGGTCGTTGCCGATGCCGATGATCATGCGCGCGCCTCGTCCATCAGGCGGCGCATCTCGCCAATCGCGGCCGGCAGGCCAATGAAGATCGCCTCGCCGACAAGGAAGTGGCCAATGTTCAGCTCGGTAATCTGCGGAATGGCCGCAATCGGCTTCACCGTATCAAACGTCAGCCCGTGACCGGCCTGCGGCTCGATGCCAATGCGATGGGCCTCTTCAGCGCAATTGCGGATCCGGTCCAGCTCCAGCTCGGCCAGCTTGGCTTCGCCCGCATGCACCAGTTCGACATAGCGCCCGGTATGAAACTCGGTAATCTGCACGCCCAGCGCATGGGCGGCATGCAGCTGCACCATGTCCGGCTCGATGAAGAACGAGACGCGGCTGCCATTCTTGTTCAGCTGACGGACAAAGTGCGCGAGATGGTTGTGTGCCCGCGCCGCATCAAGGCCGCCTTCGGTCGTCAGCTCTGCGCGCTCTTCCGGCACGAACATCGCCGTCTCGGGTTTGAACTTCAGCGCGATCTCGAGCATTTCCTCGGTCGCCGCCATTTCCATATTGATCGGCAGCGCCGTGGCGTTGCGGATTTCCGTCAGGTCGCCATCGCGAATATGCCGGCGATCTTCGCGCAGGTGCAGCGTGATGCCGTCAGCGCCGGCTTCCGTCGCCATCAGCGCCGCGCGCATCGGGTCAGGGTGCGAGCCACCGCGCGCATTCCGGATCGTTGCCACATGGTCGATATTCACGCCGAGGCGTATCCGCTCCGCCATCAGGCAAGGCCCCGCGAACCGGGCTTCACCGCTTCCATTGCGGCGAGTTCCGGCGGCAGGTCGTCTGCCGCATAATCCGGGAAGTCCACCGCCGCGAGCGAGACCAGCTTGCAGCCGACATCGGCCTTGCCGTTCGACCGATCAATGATGCACGCCCCGCCGACGACTTCGCCCGGCAGCTTGTCCAGCGCCTCGACCGTCTCGCGGAACGACAGGCCCGTCGTCACGATATCCTCGGCGATCAGCACGCGCTCGCCTTCGGCAATCGAAAAGCCGCGCCGGAACTGAAGCTTGCCATCCACTCGCTCGGCAAAGATCGCCCGCGCCTTCAGGTGCCGCGCCAGTTCATAGCCCGGAATGATGCCGCCAACGGCCGGCCCGGCCACCACGTCGATCTTGCCAAAGGCCGCCGTCAGCTTAGACGCCAGCGCCTTGCACAGCTTTTCCGACAGGTCAGGCTGCGAAAAGACGAGCGCCTTCTGCAGGAAGACGGGGCTGCGCCGTCCGGAGGAAAGGATAAAATGCCCCTCCAGGAGGGCACCTGCCTCGCGAAACACCGCGAGTACGTCTTCATTCGTCATATTCTAGCTCCTGGTCGCGCACGGCCCGGTCCACAACGGCCAGGGATCGCAGTGCGGCAAGTATCTGCGTCAGGCGCTTCAGGTCTTCAACCTCGATCTCCATCACCAGCTCGGTAAAATCGGTGCCGCGCTCGCTTGTGGCGATCCGGATGATATTGCCATTGGACTGGGCAACCGCCGTGCAGAGCTTGGCCAGCACGCCTTTTTCGTTCGCGGCATTGATACGGATACGCCCCACGGCCACCGCGCCGGTTTTGGCCAGCTCGGTCCATTTCAGGTCCACCCAAAGCTCCGGATGGTCGTCATACTCGGCCAGTTTCGGACAGCTCGCGATATGCACGACGAGGCCCACGTCGGGCTCCTGCACACCCATGATGCGGTCACCCGGCAGCGGGCAGCAGCACTGGCCGAGGTGCAGGGTCACGCCCGGCGTCAGGTCCGTGCCGGACACCAGCAGCGGCGCATGCTCGCTGTCGAGGCGCAGCTTGTTGTCGGCATCAAAGCGTTCCGCGCGATAGCCCGGGAAGGCCGCTTCCATAATGTCAGCCGAGGAGACGCGTCCGCGCCCGACGGCTTCGGCCATCTCCTCACGGTTTTCAAATCCGGCGAGCTGGGCCGTGTGCGTCATCTTCACATCAATCGGGTCGATGCCTGCGCGGCGCAGCGCCATGTTGATCAGGCCAACGCCAAGGCGCCGGAACTCGATCTGGTCACGCTCGCGCACCAGTTTGCGGATGGCAGACCGCGCACGGCCCGTCAGTGTCATCGCTTCCCAGCCGATCACCGGCGCGGGTGTCTTGCCGCGCAGAATTTCCACCACGTCGCCATTCTTCAGCGGTCGGCGCAGCGACTTCACCTCGCCATTGATCTTGGCGCCAATCGTCGTGTCGCCCACGGCCGAGTGCACGGCATAGGCAAAGTCCAGCGGCATCGCGCCCGCAGGCAGGATGATCAGCTTGCCCTTGGGGCTGAACGCGAACACGTGCTCGCGGTACATTTCCAGCTTCGCATGCTCGAGGAATTCGCTCGGCTCAGCGCCATCCTGTATCAGCTCGGCAAAGGCTTCGAGGTTGGCCGCTGGATCAAGACCCGCCGCCCGCGCTGAATCCACATCGAAGCCATAGGACTTGTTCTTGTAGCCCCAGTGCGCTGCCACGCCGAACTCGGCCGTGCGGTCCATCGCCCGTGTGCGGATCTGCAGCTCAACGCGGCGGTTGCCAGCCGCGCGCACGGTCGTGTGCAGCGAGGCATAGCCGTTTGGCTTCGGCACCGAGATATAATCGCGGAAACGGTCAGGGATGCACGCCCACAGCGTGTGCACCTCGCCCAGCACGCGGTAGCATTCCTCCACCTCGTCGACGATGATGCGGAAGGCAAAGAGGTCAGCCACATCGAGGAAGGAGATCGATTTGCGCTCCAGCTTGCGCCACAGCGAATAGGGCTGTTTCCGACGGCCTTTGATCTTGGCCTTGATGCCAGCCATTTCCATCAGCTGCCGCAGATCGCCATCTATCCGGTCGAGGTCATCAGCATTCTCGCGCGCCAGCTCTTCCTGCCGGTAAAGGATGGCGCGGCGCGCTTCCGGGTTCAGCTCCTGGAAGGCCAGGTCTTCCATCTCGGCGGCAAGCGTATAGAGGCCCACGCGGCGGGCCAGCGGCGCATAGATGTCCATCGTCTCGCGGGCGGTGCGCTGGCGGCTCTCGGCCTTCTTGCGGTAATGCAGCGTGCGCATGTTGTGCAGCCGGTCGGCCAGCTTCACCAGCAGCACGCGCAGGTCGCTGGTCGTCGCGAGGATGAATTTCTGGAAGTTCTCGGCCTGCGCGGATTCCTTGGACGTGAATTCCAGCGCATCGAGCTTGGTCACCCCGTCGACCAGTTCGGCCACATCGGCGCCAAAGCGCACTTCAATGTCGCCAATGTCGATGCCGGTATCTTCGACCACATCGTGCAGCAAGCCTGCCACGATGGTCACTTCATCGAGGCGCACATCGGCCAAAAGGCTCGCGACCTCAACGGGATGAGAATAATAGGCGTCGCCGGAATCGCGCGTCTGCTCGCCATGGTGCAGCTTGGCGAAGTCATAGGCCGCGCCCAGCAGCTCGGATTTCACGCGCGGGTGGTAAGCCCGCACCTTGGCGATCAATTCTTCGCGGGAAAGCACATGTGGAGATGCAAGTGGAGCGTCAGCCGAAACGGCTTTGCCAGCCGTGTCGCCAGCCCCTTTGTCCTCAGCGGAAAGGGCGCTGCCGTCCATGGAGCCTCCTAGAGTCGGTCGTCGCGTCCGGACTCGATTTCAGCCTGATAGGCACGCATCACGTCGTCTTCGGTCGCAGCCGGGCCGGACATGAGCGCGATACGGTCGGCTTCGCGTTCGCTTTCCTCGCTCGGGCGCACTTCCTGCAGGTTGGAGATCATGGCTTCCTTGACGACTTTCAGGTCGACAGACTCTTCAGCGATCTCGCGCAGCGACACGACAGGGTCTTTGTCATTGTCGCGGTCCACCGTCAGCGGCGAACCTTCACGGATCATGCGGGCACGATGTGCAGCGAGCAGGACGAGCTCGAAACGGTTCGGCACTTTCTGGATGCAGTCTTCGACAGTCACGCGGGCCATGGGCAGTCAATCTCCTTGAAGCCGACCCTTATATGCAGTGCAACAAGCTGGCGCAACCCGGCCTTGCGCCTGAAACGCAGCCTGAGTATGCCAGTTCTATAAGTATTTTCGGCGTTTTTATTAGCCTATACCCTATATTACCTGAGGAATTAAGCCAATGGCCTTTTACAAGGACGAGCGCCTGGCGCTGTTCATTGATGGCGCGAATCTCTATTCAGCGGCCCGCGCGGTCGATCTGGAGATCGATTTTCGCAAGCTTTTGAAGGAATTTCAGGGCAAGGGCCGCCTCCTGCGCGCCAATTACTACACCGCCTTGGTCGAAACCGACGAATACAGCCCCATCCGCCCGCTGGTCGATTGGCTCGCCTATAATGGCTACAATGTCATCAAGAAGCCCGCCCGTGAGTTCACCGACCGGGAGGGCCGCAAGCGCGTCCGGGGCAGCATGGATGTGGAACTGGCCATCGACATGCTCGAAATGGCCGCCAATGTGGATCATATCGTGCTGTTCAGCGGCAATGGCGACTTCCGGCGGGCCGTGGAAGCCGTGAAAGCCCGGGGTGTGCGCGTCTCGGTTGTCTCCACTGTCGCCTCCAATCCGCCGATGATCGGCGACGAGCTGCGTCGCGAAGCCGACAATTTCATCGACCTCGAAGACCTCGGCGACCGCGTCGCCCGCCCAAGGCAGGGTTTCGAGGGCGGCCCCGAAGGCGACGGCGAAAACTGAATCTTCCAAAGGCTCATCCTGAGCGCTCTTTCCACACAAAGAGCCCAAGCCGCGCACCACATCCCGCCCATCTTCTCCTACCCGTCCCCACTCAGCCTATAATGGCCATGCTGCACGAGTTCCCAGCTCGTGTGGCTCGTTCACGACTGGCGCGGGATGGCAGGCCGAAGGTGCGCACCTTCTACCCTACCTGACCAACAGACTGACAACGCGCGCCCGGAGCTTTCCTCCCGCGCCCTTTTTGTCCAGGAAAACCGGATGGCCCCGCCAGTCCGGCTTTTGGCGCAGGCTCCAGGATCAGCCCATGTTCGCCCGCACGGCAGGCGCCAACCGCTCGGCCTCGGCCTGAAAACGCGCCCGCATTGGCTCGGCCTCAGCACCGAAATAGACCTCCGCGACACTATCCAGCCCAGCCATAAAGTCGGAAACAACCCGCGTCATGTCCGGCGAATCCGGTGCTTCAGCCAAGTCACGCGATGCCAGCGCCGTATATCCAGCGAGCAAAATCCGTTCGTGGACGGCGGACGGCCATTCATTCGCGTAGGCGATAAGATATTGGTTGCAGAAATCCGCAAAGGCCGTCTCGCTGAACAGCCATTTCTCGTTCACGTCCCAAAAATAGTCCGCCGTGTTGACCAGTTCAGGATCGGCCCCGCGCGGCACAGTGGCCGCCGCCACGGCGCTCAGCCATTTCTTCCGGGATCGGGAGGGGATGGACGCCGTAATGATGTGGGCAACGGTATAGACCGGAACGTCATCCAGCTGATCGCGCGTATGGTCCTTGATATAATCGTCGAAGGCGTTCTGCGTGTTGGCAGCTGTCACGATTTTCGACATCAGCATGGCTGCCGTCACAGGATCAGGTGCAGTCTGGGAATCGGGAGGTGACGCCGTAATAGGCGCATTGCCGCTTGCATGGATGCGCCCCTTGGCAAAATTATAGATGATCGACAGCACAACAATCGCCACCACGGCTATCACGGCGATCACGCCCCAGCTCATGTCTTCCATGGCCCGTCTCCTCTATCAGCCACTTTAGACAGCTAACGGAGGAATCTTAACAGAGGGAAAACCCTAGCGGCGCGAACGCTCGCGCACGTAAATCACGCCGGGATGGCGCCAGGCCTGCACAACCGTGGTGAGCGACCAGACCCAGTTGGCGATCAGGACGAGGAAGCCGAAGCCGCTGAACGGAATGAGAATCACGCCCACCGGGATCAGCATCAGCTGAATGATCGCTGTTCCGATACGGCCGACAAAGATCGTGCCCAGTCCCGGAACGAAGAAATTAAGGATAAAAGCGACGAACTTGAACGTACTGCGTGTTGCGCCAACCGCCACGCGGCCAGCCATCTGGCCGACGCCGGGCCTCTGCGGGATCAGGTGGTCGCGTTCATATTCGGAAGATGGATAAGTGCTCATGATTCCCATGTGGCCCCATTAACCACATCATTCAATAGCACTATGCATGCCTTATCGGGCAGGCACATGCGCCGCGATCAACTGCGGACCTTCCGCCGCAAAAGCCCGCTCCAGCGCCTGGTCGAACGCTTCGGCCGTATCGACCGCCACGGCCGGCACACCGAGGCTTTTTGACAGCGCCACCCAGTCAATCTCCGGCTGGTCCAGCTCCAGCATGCTCTTCGCCGTCGGCCCGGGATTGCCCGCGCCGGTGCGCGCCAGCTCGATATTCAGGATACGGTAGGAATGGTTGACGAACACGACCGTCACCACGTTCGCGCCCTCGCGCGCCATGCTCCACAGCGCCTGATTGGTATACATGGCCGCACCGTCGCCCGTCAGGCACAGCACTTTCCGATCCTTCGCCGCCACAGCCGCGCCGAGCGCCAGCGGCATGCCCTGCCCGATCGCCCCGCCGGTCAGCTGCATCCAGTCATGCGGCTTGGCCTTTTGCGTCATCAGGAAGGTCGGCAGGCCGTTCGACACCGCATCATCCGACACAAACGTGCCTTCCGGCATGTGCCGCGCAATCGACTGGCCCACGGCCACCGCGTTCAGCCCGCCGCTCGGCAGGCCTGGCTGCTCCAGCGTCGCCATTGGCGCCGCCTCTTTCGCGCCGAGTTCATCGGCCAGCGCCTCAAGGATCGCCGCACTGTCGCTCTCCGGTCCGCCAAGGATCATCGGCGCACAGCCTTCCG
The DNA here is from genome assembly GCF_000685295.1 of Hyphomonas oceanitis SCH89. Classification (GTDB taxonomy): domain Bacteria; phylum Pseudomonadota; class Alphaproteobacteria; order Caulobacterales; family Hyphomonadaceae; genus Hyphomonas; species Hyphomonas oceanitis. The sequence goes on along the minus strand of NZ_ARYL01000003.1, from coordinate 105,314 downwards.
GCACCAGCACGCTCGGCTTGCCCGGATAGGCAAAGAACGCCACCGGCACCTGCGTGCCCGCCACCAGCATCAGGTCGCAGCCTTCAAGATCGGTCATCGCGCCTTCGGCAAAATACTGCATCCGGTCCGGAATGAACCGTCCGGCACCCCGCGCCTGACGCGGGAAGAACGTGTCTGTCACCACGCGCACACCGGCCGCCTTCAGCCGCGCCGCTGTCGCGAGGCCCGCCTCGGTCAGCGCCGTACCATTGATCAGGATCATCGGTTTTGACGCGCCCTTGATGGCCTTCGCCGCCGCCTCGACACGCGCCGCATCCGGCGCCCGCAGCGACGGCCGCGCGCGCTTCTTGCCGGGCTTGCCGCCTTCCAGCCAGGCCGTATCCGCCGGCAGGATCAGCGCCGCTGGACCGGAGATCGGCGAGAGACTCGCCTCCCACGCTTCCGCTGCCAGCTCACCTGCCGACGCCGCAGTGTCAGCCGATTTTATCCAGACAGCGTTCGGCCCCGCCATGCCGCGAATGTCGGACGCGAGCGGCGCGTCATAGCGCTGGTGTGGTACGGCATGGTCGCCGATCACGTTGACCATCGGCGTCCACGCGCGGCGCGCATTATGGATGTTCGCGCCGCCATTCAGGTAACCCGCACCGAGGTGCAGCAACGTCATCGCCGGGCCACCCGACACCCGCGCATAACCATCGGCTGCGCCCGTCGCCACGCCCTCGAACAGGCACAGCACCGAGTTGATCCGCGGCTCATGGTCCAGCGCCGTCACGAGGTGCATTTCCGATGTGCCGGGATTGGCAAAACAGGCGCTCACGCCATGGTCGGCCAGGGTCGAGACGAGGGCTTCCGCACCAGTCATGTTGCGTTCAGGTTCACTCGCCATATTCGTATCCGTCCCTTGTGTGTTTGCGCATGTGTTTAGCGTGTTCACGGGAGGGGTCAAAGCGGGACGGGCCGCAATCTACCGGACAGACTTGGCGTTAGCCTGGTAGTCTTGCGACCCGCCCGCAGCCAAAGGGGATCTGGCTGGAGCCGCGCAAAGGGTGGACGAGCGGCTCCAGCCTCAGCCTAAGTATAGATGAAATGAATTGCGACAGAAAAGACGGCCTCCAAAGAGGAAAATAACCGATTTTCTGTCTTCAGGCGCCTATATCTATTACGCCCTCAAATAGAGAATGCGAATACAGCTTCGAAACATCGGCTTTTCGCAAGTCCAGCGTCCGCGACTGGTTCATGTAGCCCTTTTCAGTAATCTCGCCCGCATCAGCCTGCGGCGGCGTTTCCTGCAGCAAAATGCGCGCAATCCGGGCCGACGGTTTCGGGTTCTTGGCATTATAGGCCTGAAGGCCTTCCTTCACCGCCGCGATGACTTTGGGATGATGCGCCAGCTCGGCCAGCGGCAACGCTTCGCCGACAAAGCGCTGGCACCAGGCCTCGTTGAGGAAGCCGAGCAAGCAGATCGCATCCTCGTTGAGGCCGCACACCACCGCATCAGACAGCGCCCCGCCGGTGGCAGCCACGGCCTGCACGCGCACCGTGCCGGCTGACACCCATGTCCCGCTCGCCAGCTTGAATTCCTCTGCCGTGCGCCCGTCAAAGGCGAGGCCCTTTTCGGGATGGTCCGGATCGACAAAGCGCACCGCGTCGCCAAGCCGGTAGAAGCCCTCATCGTCAAACGCCTCAAGCGTGCGCTCGGCATTGCGGAAATAGCCCGGCGTCACGTTCACGCCCTTCACGCGCAATTCCAGCTTCTGCGCATTCGGCACCAGCTTGAACGTATTGCCCGGCAGCGGCAGGCCGATCAGGCCCATAACATCATTCGGCCAGTGCACGTTCGAGGCGGTCGGCGATGTCTCCGTCGCGCCATAGCCAGCCGACAACGAAATGCGCTCGCCGGTCACGCGCACGGCCACGGCCTGGATGCGCTCATAGATATCCTGCCCCATGGCTGCGCCGCCATAGGCCATCGACACGAGCCGCTTGAAGAAGGTCTCAGCCAGCGCGTCATTGCGCTCCAGCTCCGTTGCCAACGCCGCCCAGGCGGCGGGGACGGTCGTGTGCTGCGTCGTGGCGATTTCCGTCAGGCTGCGTATCATTTCCGGCAGGCGCGCAGGCGTTGGCGCGCCATTGTCGATATAGAGCGTGCCGCCCCAGTCGAGCATGTTGTGAAGGATGGAATGGGCGCCATAGGTGTGGCTCCACGGCAGGAAGTTGCACATCACCTGCGGCCCGCCGCAGATCGCGTCGAGGCGCTCCTCATCCCACACGGAGCGGATCATCTTGGCATTCGCCGCCACCATGCCATGCAGGTTGATCACCGCTTTCGGCTCGCCGGTCGAACCGGACGTCAGCATGTATTTCGCGACCGTGTCCGGCGCCAGCGCGTCATACGCGTCATCCACCGCCTGCGTCGGCTCCTTGGCGAAGCGGCCTATGCTCACGCAGTCGCATCCCTTCGGCTCGCGGCGGCTATAGATCACCAGCCGGTCGCCCACGCCCATGCCATCAAGCCCGCGCTGGTAGGCCGCGCCATCCTCGACATAGATGATCTTCGGCTCGGTCAGCTGGTCGATATATTTCAGGCGCGCGAAGTCTTCGCTGAGCAGCGCATAGGCCGGCGTCACCGGCACAACAGGGCTGCCCGCCCACATGGCGGCATACATGATCAGCGCATTGTCGATGGAGTTCGACGCCAGGATCATCACCGGCGCATCGGGCCCAGCGCCTGCCTCGACGAAGGCCTGTGCCAGGCGGCGCACCCGCTCCAGCCCGTCGCCATAGGTCATCTCGCGCCAGCCATCGGAGGCCGGGTCTTCCGGCACGCGCTCGGCCAGCCAGATCCGCTCGGGCGCTTCGGCGGCCCATTTCACCAGCGGCGCCAGCAGGTGCGGGGGGTGCGCCTTCAGCGGCTGGCCATTGTTCAGGTAGATCGTGCCGTCCGGCCGGCGGTCCACGTCCAGCTTCAGCGGCAGGTAGGGAACTTCGCGGAACGGAATGCCAGACGTACTCATACTTGCCCTCTTGTATCGATATGCATCACGCGCCCGCAATGCTTGCAGTGAACGGCGTCGCGGTCATGCAGCAACAGGCCGCAATCCTCGCATTCGCATTCCACCTTGTCACTCGGCTCGATGATCGCCCGCAGCAATTGCAGGAACATGGAAAGGCCCAGCACCATCACGAGAATGGCCACAAAGCGGCCCAGCTGCCCCTCAAGTATGACATCGCCATAACCAGTCGTGGTCAGGCTGGTCACCGTGAAATAGAGCGCGTCGATATAGGTGTGCACGTCAGAGCCCGGACGCCCCACCTGCAGCGCATAGACCAGCGCCGCCGTGATGAACACGAACACGACAAGGTTCGTTATCTTGTCGATGATCCGCTCGTGCCGCTGGAAGAAAGGCGTCAGCACGCGGATGCGCTTCACGAACGTGAAGGCCCGCACGGCGCGCACCGCGCGCAGCACCCGCAGGAACGCAAAGTTCGACACCAGAAGCGGCGCAAACATGGTCACCACGACAATCATGTCGGCCCAGTTGATCCATTTCATGAAAAAGAGATGCTTGTGCCGCGCGATATAGAGCCGCGACAGCAGGTCGAGCAGGATCACCCCGCCGATGATGTAGTCGACAATGAAATGCGTCCGCCCCCGCGCCTCGAACGGCGCCCACAGGAAGTAGACGATCGTGACCATGTCGAAGATCAGCATCGCCCAGCGGAAGATGAACGGCCACGTTCCATGCCCTTCGTACAGCCAGAACAGCTGCCGGTTCAGCCCCTTGCGATCACTCATAGGGAGGCCTCTAGCGCCGCCACCGACCGTGCGAGATTCGCGCGCGCCGCCTCTTCCCACTCCGCACGGCACGTATCGGTGAAATAGAGTCGGTCCCGCTTCAGGAAGTCTTGCAGGATCATCGACCGTGCGGCCCGAAACGCCATGTCCGGAACAGCAGCATATTCCGCGCGTACGTCGCGCTCATATTGGTCAAACACGTCCGGGCGCGCCGCGAGGATCGAAAGGTCCATATCGAGGAAGAAGCAGAGATCGCTTTCGTCCTCCGGGCTCAGTCCTTCCGGAACGACATGCTTGGCCGTCGCCCGGATGATCTTGTCCGCAAGCGCAAGGTCATCCGGCGCAAGATGTGTGCCCGCCTCCGCCCGCAGCAGGTCTGCGCTCTCGTCCTCATTGTCCTTGGCCATCGGGTCATAGATCGCATCATGCCAGTAGAGCGCCCAGAGCACGGCCTCAGGCCGATTGAGGTGCGGCTTCAGTCGCTCGAAGTGACGCAGCAAAGCCTCGATATGCGCCCATATATGATAGTGGCGCTGCGGCTCTGCGTAGCGCGTCTTGAGCGGCTCAAGAAGGTCGCTAGGTGGGATCAACCCGCAGGCTCCAGCGTCTCGTTGAAGCGCACGGGTTTGCCGCCGCCCTTCTGCGTGATCTCGCCGTCGCGCATCACGAACTTGCCGCGGATGATCGTCGCGACGGGCCAGCCGGTGGCTTCCATCCCGTCATAGGGCGTCCAGCCGCATTTGGCCTTGGCCCATTCATTCGTGATGGTTTCCTTGCGCTTCATGTCGACAACCGTGAAGTCCGCGTCATAGCCCTCCGCGATGCGGCCCTTGTTGGCGATGCCGAAGACGCGCTGCGGCCCGGCGCTGGTCAGCTCGACAAAGCGCTGCAGGCTGAGCTTGCCATTGGCCACATGCGTCAGCATCAGCGGCACGAACGTCTGTACGCCCGGCATGCCAGACGGCGACGCCGGATAAGGCCGCTCTTTCTCTTCGCGCGTGTGCGGCGCGTGATCGGTCGCCAGCACATCGACGATCCCGGCATTGAGGGCGCGCCAGAGCGCATCCTGATGGCGCTGTTCACGCACGGGCGGGTTCTGCTGGGCAAAGCCCTTCAGCCGTTCATAGCAATCAGGCGCCGCCAGTGTCAGGTGGTTGGGCAGCACTTCGACAGAGGCCACGTCCTTGGCATCGCGCAGCAGCTCCATCTCTTCCGCCGTCGAGATATGCAGCACATGGATGCGCTTGCCCGTCTTGCGGGCCAGCCGCAGCAGGCGCCGCGTCGAGCTGACGGCCGCTTCCACGTCGCGCACCACGATATGGCTCTGCCAGTCACCCGGAACGGCCAGAGAACGGCGCTCTTCGAGGCGGTATTCGTCTTCCGAGTGGAAAGCCGCCCGGCGCTTGATCGCGCGCAGCACCGCTTCAACGCCCTCGTCATCCTTCACCAGCAGGTCGCCGGTCGAGGCGCCCATGAAGACCTTCACGCCGCAACAGCCCTGCATCTGCTCCATCTCGGCCAGCAGGTGCGGATTGTCATTCGTCGCGCCGGCATAGAAGGCGTGGTCGACATCCATGCGGCCCTTGGCGCGGTTCAGCTTGTCGGTCAGCGCCGCCGGCGTGATGGTCGACGGATTGGTGTTCGGCATTTCGAACACGGCCGTCACACCGCCCAGCGCCGCAGAGCGCGCCTCGGTTTCAAGGTCGGCCTTGTATTCGAGGCCCGGCTCACGGAAGTGAACCTGGCTGTCGATCACGCCCGGCAATATGTGCAGGCCGGTCGCGTCATAGACTTCCCCGGCCTGCGACGCGTCGAACTTGCCGATCGCGACGATCTTCTCGCCATTGATCGCCACATCCACGCGCTCTTCGCCGCCGGGCGACACCACGGTGCCATTCTTCAGGATCAGGTCATATGTCTTGCTCATAGGCTCCTTATGCTCCCGTGCGCCGGGCCTGTCATCCCGTGACACTGCCGCAGCGCTTGACCTCGCCCCTGCTGCACCGCACAACCGCCCCTTATCAGCTACAGGACCACCCATGAAACACACTGCGCCCGCCGCTTTCGCCCATCCCGCCCTGCGCCCGCTGGCAATCGGTGCCCTCGGCGTCGCGGCGCTGACAGCCTCCTCCTATATTTCCGTGCCCATGTATCCGGTTCCGGTGACGCTGCAGACCATGACGGTGCTGCTGCTGGGCGCCCTGTTCGGCCCACGCATGGGCGCAGCCATGGTTCTTTCGTGGCTGGCGCTTTCCTTTACCGGCGCGCCGGTGCTGGCTGACGGCAAGTCCGGCCTCGTGGCCTTTGCAGGCCCGACGGCTGGCTATCTGGCCGCCTTCCCGATTGCCGCATTCCTGGCCGGTTACCTGCCCAAGGGCGACCGGATCGGCGCCCACGCCCTGCGCCTTGCTGGTTTCCTTGGCCTTCATGGCCTCGTGCTTGGCCTCGGCGCAGCCTGGCTTTCGGGCTTTGTCGGCGCTGAAACCGCTGTCGTTGCAGGCGTTGTGCCCTTCCTGATCGGCTCGGTCCTGAAAAGCGGCCTCGCCACGGGTCTCTACGCAGCATGGAAAGGCGCAGACAAAGCGGGCCGGGCACACTAGATTACCCACATGTCAAAACGCGCCCTGCCTGATCGCTCCATCGTTCGCCTGTCCGGACCGGACATGCTCGCCTTGCTAGAGCGCACCGTCACCCATTCGGTCGACAACTGGAACACGGGCGAGATGCGCTATGGCGCGCTGCTCACCCCGCAGGGCAAGATCATCGCCGACTATCTGGCCATGCTGTCGCTCGAGAATATTTATCTGGATGTGCACAGCCACGCCGCCGACGAGCTGGAAAAGCGCCTGAAGCTGTTCCGCCTGCGCTCCGAAGTCGAGATCGAGCAGCTGACCGATGACGTTGTCACCGAAGGCAGCTGGGTCGACGTGCGCTCCACGCAGCTGCCGCACCGCGCCATTTCGCCTGCTGCCGAGATCGGTGTCGAAATGTCTTACGAGGAATGGCACAAGACGCGCATCGCCGCAGGCGTGCCCGAATGGGGCGCTGACTATCGCGGCTCCGAAGTGTTTCCCACCGACGTGAACCTCGATATTATGAACGGTATCGACTACAAGAAGGGCTGCTTTGTCGGCCAGGAAGTCGCCAGCCGCATGAAGCGCAAGGCCAAGGTGCGCAAGCGCACGCTGCCTGTGCGCGGCGAAGGCCTGAAGCGCGGCGCAGATATCCTTGCGGGCTCGTCCATCGGCAATGTCACCAGCGTATCCGGCGAAATGGGCCTTGCCCTGATCCGCACCGACCGCATGGTTCAGGCCGATGCGGCCGGCAAGGCCTTCACCTGTGGTGGCCGCCCGGTCACAATCGACCGGCCCGAATGGCTCAAGATGGAACTCATTGCACTCACGGCGGCCAATGACTGACGCACCCTATTGCGGCTGGGCGCCGCTGAACGACAAACTCTATCGCGACTATCATGACGAGGAATGGGGCGTGCCGGAGCGCGACAGCCGCGCCCTCTGGGAAAAGCTGCAACTCGACGGCATGCAGGCCGGCCTCTCGTGGATCACCATCCTGCGCAAGCGCGAGTCGATCCGTGAGGAATTTGACGGGTTCGATCCGGAAAGCCTCGTGCGCTGGACGCCTAAGCGTATCGAAAAAGCGCTGCAAAATCCGGGCATCATCCGCAGCCCCAAAAAGATCGAGGCGACGATTGGCAATGCCCGCGCCTATCTCGACATGGCCACAGCGGGCGAAGACTTTTCCGCCTATTGCTGGGACTGGGTGGGCGGCGAGCCGATCGTCAACAGCTGGAAGGATTTCCGCAAGGCGCCGACATTCACCGACTGGTCAACCGCCATGTCCAAGGATCTCAAGAAGCGCGGCTTCAAATTCGTCGGGCCAACGATTGTCTACGCATGGGCACAGGCCGTTGGCATGGTGAATGATCATGAGATACATTGCCCCCGACACAGCGCTGTACAGAGGACCTGAGAATGCGTTTGGCTATCCTGATCCTTCCGGCACTCCTGCTTTCGGCCTGCATCACGGAAGACGCGACGCAGAGCCAGGAAAGCACCGATTGCAGCCTGATCGATTCGCCGGCGGACGAGGATGCCTGCCGTGCCTATGAGAAGACGAAGGCGAAAGACGCCAAAGCCGCAAGCGACAGCAATCCGACGGACCTTGCGCCCAACAACTGAGCGGCCATTCCCGGCCTCTGTGACCCCAACACCGTGGAGCCAACATGAAGAACGCCCTCATCCTGACTGCCCTCCTGTCGGGCGCCCTGCTTCTTGGTGCATGCGCCTCCGACAAGATCGCAAAAGAACGTGAGCAGATTGCCTGGTCACGCTGCGCCAACTCTCCGGGCCCTGAAGCCCGCAAGTCCTGCGTGACGACCCAGATTGCCCTGCTTGAAGCGGCAGCCCGTGCCGAAGCCGAAAGCATCGCCGCGCGGCAGCGCAGCTACGAAAACCGCGAGGCCGATCGCGTAGCCAGCGGCGTTTCCCCTGAAATGGCCCGCGAATCGTCCGATCCCGGCATCGAGCTGCCCCGCTAGCGACCTGCACCTCTTCTCTCGACCAGCTGCGCAACGCGCGTTACAGCAAGTGCATCGAAATACATGAGGCGCGGATTCCGCCGCGCCCTTGCTGAGGGCAAGATGAAGACAGCAGTTATATCGGCGACAGGTCTCTGGACGCCCCCCGAATCGATTTCCAATGAAGAACTGGTCGCGAGCTACAACGCGTGGGCCGACAACTGGAACATCGCGTACGCCACCGACATCGCCGATGGCACCGTAGAGCCCAAGACCCATTCCTCGGTCGAGTTCATCGAGAAGGCATCGGGCATCAAGTCGCGCCACGTGATGGACAAGGAAGGCGTGCTGGATCCGGGCGTCATGGCCCCCCGCATTCCGGAACGCCCGAACGAGCAGATTTCCGTGATGGCCGAAATGGCCATTCATGCGGCCCGCCAAGCGCTCGAACGCGCTGGCCGCAAGCCGGAAGATGTCGACGCCGTCATCTGCGCCGCCTCAAACATGCAGCGCGCCTATCCGGCCATGGCCGTTGAAATCCAGGCCGCGCTTGGCTGCAGCGGCTTTGCCTTCGACATGAACGTCGCCTGCTCCTCCGCCACGTTCGGCATCCAGACAGCTGCTGACTTCATCCGCAGCGGCAGCGCGAAATCAGTGCTCATGGTCAATCCGGAAATATGTTCCGGCCACCTCAACTTCACCGACCGCGACAGCCATTTCATCTTCGGTGACGTCGCCACAGCCGTGCTCGTGGAAGAAGAGAGCATCGCACCGGCGGGTTACTGGAAAATCCTCGGCACGAAACTGAAGACCGAGTTCTCGAACAATATTCGCAACAATTTCGGCTTCCTGAACCGCGCTGCGCCGGAAGGCGTCGGTTCGCCGGACAAGCTGTTCGTGCAGGAAGGCCGCAAGGTTTTCCGCGAAGTCGTGCCCATGGTGGCGACAATGATCGGCGAACATCTCGGCGAGTTGAACATGTCAGGCGCAGACCTGCGCCGCATGTGGCTGCATCAGGCGAATGCCAACATGAACCGGCTGATCTCGTCAAAAGTGCTGGGTCGCGAAGCAACCGATGATGAAAGCCCGACCGTGCTCGACACCTATGCCAACACGTCGTCGGCCGGATCGATCATCGCTTTCCACAAGCATTCGGATGATTTCAAAGCAGGCGAGAAAGGCCTGATCTGCTCATTCGGCGCAGGCTATTCGGCAGGGACTGTATTGGTGGAAAAGACGGCCTGAGGCGCGAAGCCCCGGACGTACTATTCTTCCAGGTCTTCGGAGAACATGTCGCCCCAGAGGGCGCGGCGGCTGGCGCGAGCCGCTTCGACAACCATAATGATACAGCCCCCAAGCAGCACGCAGAATGGCAGTGTCTGGCCCGAAACGAACTGTGTCATCATGTCGATCATGTCTTGTCCTAGGTCTGGCCGCATCTGGCTGAGCGGTCTCTGTCCGGTGTGGTGCAACCCTTATGCCGGAAAGGCCTTAACACTGCATTCTTGGATCGAGGCGGAAATGGGGTCAGTTTGTAACCGTATCGCCTCCGTTTCTTTACCCTTGCTACCAATAGCTTAATGATGGCCCCGATGAGCACACCAGTGAAGCGTTCTGTTAAGCCTCCCCGCGTCTGGCAGCGCATGCTGTCAGGCCGCCGACTCGATCTTGCGCACCCCTCGCCGGTGGATGTGGAAATCGAGGACATTGCCCATGGCCTGGCCCGTGTTGCCCGCTGGAACGGTCAGACAAAGGGCGGACATGCCTTCTCCGTGGCCGAGCATTCCGTCATTGTGGAAAGCATCTGCCGCGAGCTGAACCCGGGCCTCAATCCGCGCGACTGCCTGACGGCCCTCTTGCATGACAGCCCGGAATACGTGATCGGCGACATGATCTCGCCCTTCAAGGCCCTGCTCGGCGAAAGCTACAAATCCATCGAAGCGCGCCTGCAGGAAGCCATCCACATCCGATTCGAACTCGTGCCTGTAACGCCGCAGCGCCTGAAGAAACTGATCAAGCGCGCCGACCTTATCTGCGCCTGGTTCGAGGCGGTCCAGCTCGCCGGTTTCTCCGAGGACGAATCAAACAAGCTGTTCGGCAAGCCGCCGGAAGGCATGCACCTGAAACTGAAGCCGCTCGCCGTGCCCGAAGCGCAGGAAGCTTTCCTTGCGCGCTACGACCAGTTGCATCATGACTTTGAAATGAGCCAGCGCCGATGACCCTTTCCGTCCTGATCGGCCTTTCTGCGGTCATGGTCGCCATTGATGATGGCAACCCACTTGTGCTGATCACAACCCGGGAGACGGGCGAAGACGCCCTGCCCTTCGGCCCGTTCGATCCTGAACGCCACCGCACGTTCGACCTGTCGCTGCGCGGCTGGGTGCGCGAGCAGACCGGCTTTGAACTCGGCTATGTCGAACAGCTCTATACGTTTGGCGACAAGGACCGTGACACGCCCGAGGCGACGCTGACAGATGCGCCCCCCGCCGCGCGGGTCATCTCCGTCGGCTATCTCGCGCTGATGCCGGATGCAGCGCCTACTGGCGCGGCGTTCGAGGCGCGCTGGCAGGGCTGGTATCGCTATTTCCCGTGGGAAGACCATCGCAATGGCCGCCCGTCCATGATCGATGGCGAGCTTGCGCCGCATCTTTACACATGGGCTGCCGGCAATCCGAAGCGGCTGGACCGTGCCCGTATCGCGTTCGGCCTCGATGGGGCCCGCTGGGTGGAAGAGCGCGTGCTGGAACGCTACGAGCTGCTTTATGAAGCCGGGCTGGTTGCCGAGTGCGCACGCGATGCCGGCCTGTCGAAGCCAGCCGTGACACTCGGCGCGCCGATGGCGTCAGACCATCACCGCATCCTCGCCACGGCTCTGTCGCGCCTGCGGGGCAAGATCAAGTATCGGCCTGTCGTGTTTGAATTGCTGACGGAGCGGTTCACGCTGTCATCGCTGCAACGCGCCGTGGAAGGCATTCTTGGCCTCTCCCTGCACACGCAGAACTTCCGCCGCGCGCTGGACAAGACCGGGCTGGTTGAGGGCACAGGCCGTCTTGAGACCGGAACGGGCGGGCGCCCGGCGGAGCTTTACGCTTTCCGCCGGGACTATGTCAGGGGCATCGCCGCCCCGGGCCTCGCGACGCCGCGCAAGACACCGGACTGACTATTCCACGCCTTCCGGCTCGCCGACCACGACATAGATGAAGTTCTCGGGGGAGAGATATTCCTTCGCCACCCGGTTCACATCGTCCAGCGTCACGGCATTCATGTTCGCATTGCGCGTATCGAAATAGTCGATGCCGAGATCCTGCTGGCGCACCGACATGATCTGGTCAGCAATCTTCGCATTGGAATCGAAGCCGAGCGCATATGAACCAGTGAGATAAGCCTTGGCGTCAGAGAGTTCCTCTTCCGTCATGCCATCGGCGACGAAAAGGTTCAGCTCGTCATGGATACCTGCCAGGAATTCGCCCGCGCTCTCGTTCTTGGTCTGGCCACCGCCAGTCCACGTGTCGAGATGGTCTGACGTGGAAAGCCCCGTGCTGACACCATAGGTCAGGCCCTTGTCGACGCGCAGCGTCTTCATCAGGCGGCTCTCGAAACCACCACCGCCAACTGTGTAGTTCAGCACATAGGCGGCGAAGAAATCCGGGTCGTGGCGCTCAAGGCCGGGCGCGGAAAACATCACGAGGCTTTGCGGTTGTGGCAGGTCAACAACGATGGGCTCGGCCGGTGGTGTGGGCAGCGTGATATCGGCGACAGGCGGCAGCTCGCTCGTTTCCGGCAGGCCACCAAGGGCCATGTCGATCATCGGGGCGAGTTCTTCCGGCGTCACCGCACCCACGGCGGTTACCAGGAGCCGGTCCTTGACCATCAGCTTGCGCATCTGTTCGCGCGCCAGCTCCGGCGTCAGGGCAGCAATACTCTCGACGCTGGTCTGACGGGCATACGGATGGCCGGGATAGAGCGCGTCGGTCATGGCCTTGCGAGCCAGCCAGCCAGCGCTCGTTTCGCGCTGCTTGATGCCGATGAGGTTCTCGCGCTGGAAGCGCTCGAACGGGCCCTCATCGAAACGCGGCTCATCAAAGGCTGTCGCGATCAGGCCCATCGCTTCTGGCGCATTTTCCTTCAGCATGGACGCCGAACAGCTTGTCCAGTCATTGCCGGTGGAGCAGCCGAAGCTCATGTTCAGCTCTTCCATCCGCGTCTGGAAGCCGAGCGAATCAAGATCGCCCGCGCCTTCATTCATGTTGTACACGACCGCATCGGACAGGCCTTCAAGACCTTCCGGATCAGACGTCTCGCCGCCCTTCCACGCCATCTCGACCGAGACAATCGGAATGGACGGCTCGGAGACGAGCCAGACGGATACGCCGCCCGGCGTCACAAATTGCTGGATCTCGACAAAGTCGCCCTTGTGGACATCCACCTTCATGGCCGGTTCGGCAGCAGGTGCCTCGACCAGTGTTTCCGGGGCCGCCTCGGTGACAGGAGCAGAGGCGCAGGCGGTGAGCACGAGCGCACTGGCGGCGCCCATCATCAGCTTAAGGTAGGTCATCTTACTGGTCTCCTTCGGCTGGAATGAGTTCCGCTTCGATATAGTGCCGATCCTCGCCAAACACGGTGCGAACGGCGGCCAGCGCCTCTTCGGTCGTGATCGACTTGATCGTGTCGGGATAGTTCAGGATGTCATCGATCGTGCCACCCAGTGCCAGCGTGGAGCCAAACGTGTTGGCCATGTTGGACTGGCTGTCGCGGGCATAGATTGCTTCAGCGGCAAGCGAATTGCGGGCGCGCTCGACTTCCTCATCGGTGAAGCCTTCCGCGAGTACCTTGCGGACTTCTGCCATCACGGCCGTGTCAAGTTCGTCCAGTGAAACTCCGTCGACCGGGCTCGCGCTGATCACTGCCGGGCCCTCATCGTGCAACGTCGTCCAGGCAAATGTACTGACATTGATGGCGATCTGCTCGTCCTCCACCAGCGCCTGATAGAGCCTGCTGGTCATGCCACCGCCCAGCACCGACAGGCCTACATCCAGCGCATAGGATTCGCGACGCTGACGCGACTCCGACAGGCCGCTGTAATAGCGGCTCCAGCTTGGCTGGCGCACTTTTGGGTCGGAATGAACGAGCAGCTTGTTCTCGGTCAGCAGCGGCACTGGGGCCCATTTGCGGGTGCCGTCGACCGTGCCCGTGGGCTCGATCTGACCATAGGTTTCCTCAGCAAGCGTGCGGACTTCATCTGTCGTCACGTCACCGGCGACGACGAGGATCGCGTTCTCGGGCGAATAGTATTTGTGGTAAAAGGCCATGCCATCGGCGGGCGAGAGCTTTGCCACTTCATCCATCTTGCCGATGACGGTGATCTCGTAAGGGTGGCCCTTCCAGAGTTCGGAGAGGACCTGTTCCTGCAGGATGGAGCCCGGATCATTGTCGATCCGCTGGCGGCGCTCTTCCTTGACGACATCACGCTCGGAGATGAATGGGCCTTTGGGATCATCATTGATCTTGAGGTTGCGCATACGCTCGGCCTCAAGCTCCATCATGGTTTTCAGCTGCGGCTTGGCCACGCGCTCGAAATAGGCGGTGTAATCCCAGCTGGTGAAGGCGTTGAGCTGTCCGCCATTGCGCTGGACGATCGTGGTGAACTCTTCGGGACCGAGATTCTCGGTCTCCTTGAACATGACGTGCTCGAACAGGTGGGCGAGGCCCGATTTGCCCGGCTCCTCGTCAACGGCGCCGACCTTGTACCAGACCATGTGCGTGACGACGGGCGCGCGATGATCCGGCACGACCACGACCTGCATGCCATTGTCGAGCGTGAAGGTCTCTGGTGTCCAGGCGGCGTCTTCCGCCGACGCGCCTCCGCAGAATAGAGCGACCGCGAGCAGCCCTCCGGTGATTATCCGTTTCATGGGCTACTCCCTCTGGTCGTCTCTTGCGCGCATCTATCAGTCTTGGATCAGGTTCCTGGCAGCTTCAGGCGAGCGCCTGGCTTGGCCTTGACGATCTCGATATCGCCGCCGCCGGTCGCATTGTCGGTGCTGACGGCTTCGATGTCTTCAACATTGTCCTTGCGCCAGAAGAGGATCTTGTCGACCACGCCAGTGGATTTGCGGATCGTCTTGGTCTCTTCATAGTCGACCTGCGCACGAACCATCGGGTTCACAGCATTGGCGCCAGCCGAAGCCACGAGCGCGCGCTCAGACTTGCTGGCATCTTTGCCGACAGTCGTGCCGAACGTAGTTGCCACCTCGGCGCGGGCCGTATCGACTTCAGCGGGCAGCGAGCCACCGGCTGGAGGCGGACGCAGTGCATATTCCGGCGGCACGATCAGTGGCGCCTTGGTAACCACACGAAACTCGTCAGGCGTACGCGTGCCGCCACCGCCGGATGTGCAGGCCGTGGTGGCCGCAAGGGCCGCGCCGGCCGCAATCAAAAGAACTGGTTTCATCATGATAGGGCGTCCTCGCCTCCGGTTGGCATCGGTTTAATTCTCATTTGCGGGCTTAGCCTGCTTTCGGCCCGACAGTAAGAACTGATCGACAAACAGCAAGACCGCACCAACACTAATCGCAGCATCGGCCACATTGAAGACCCACGGGAAATGCAGTGCGCCGGCGTCGATAAAGTCGACAACAGCGCCGAAACGCACCCGGTCGATCAGGTTGCCGAAGGCCCCGCCGACAACCATGGCCAGCGACAGTTTCAGCAGGCGGCCCTCTGCGCGCAGCAGCCAGACAAGAAAACCCAGCGCAATCAACAGCATGGCGGCGCTCAGCACCCAGCGCATCAGGCCTTCGGACTGCAGGAAGCCATAGCTCATGCCCCGGTTCCACAGCATGCTGAAGTCGATCGGCCCCGGCAGCGGAATACGGCCACACGGCACAGGCGCGTTAAGGCAGGCGAGCGCATTGAATTGCGGCTCGGACAGGATCAGCCACTTCGACACCTGGTCAGCCAGAATGACGACGGGCACCAGGGCCAGCGCCCAGATATTAGCCGGATTGAACTTCATGCCGAGCAGATTGCAGACCCCGCCCGGGCGATCAAGCGATTCTGTACACTTGGACCCCTCACCTCCCACTGCCTTCGGCAGCGGGCCCCTCCTCTCCCGCAAGCGGGAGAGGGGTTAAGTGGTTCAGAGCCGTCAAACTCCTCTCCCTCTGGGAGAGGAGGGGCCCATCGCGAAGCGATGGGAGGTGAGGGCTCCTCTGATCAGTCGTGCATCGCGTCCCAGGCCTTCACGGCCAGGGCATCACGGGGCGTGATGTCCGGGAAAGCCGGGTCAGCTTTGGCTGGATCGAAGTATTTCCAGCTGCGGCGGCACTTCACGCCGCTCGCCTTGACCGGATGCACAACAACGCCCGGCGTATCGTCGAGCGTGAACCCGCCGCCTTCGCTGGTCGAGGAATGCACCAGCTCTGCGCCAGACGTGATGAACAGGTCGCCCGCATTCTCGCCTTCGAAGGCCTTGATGAGGGATTCGTCGGCGATCAGCACACGCGGCGTGGATTCGAGCGAGGCGCCGATACGCTTCTCGCGGCGTTCGACTTCCAGCGCGCCGGTGACGACGCGGCGAACGGTGAAGATCTTCTCCCAGCGTGCGGCGAGGTCGGCATCGCGCCAGCCGACCGGCGTGTCGGGGAATTGCAGCAGGTGGACAGAGGCGACACTGCCCTTCAGGTGGCTTTCGAGAAAGGCCTCTTCCATCGTGAACGGCATGACGGGGGCGAGCCATGTCAGCAGGCGCTCCAGCACAGCGGCCATGACGGTGCGGGCCGCGCGGCGGCGATTGCCGAAATTGGCCGTGTCGCCGTCCCAGACTTCCTCTGTCTCGAAACGCGGATCGCAATAGAGGCTGTCCTTGCGTACGTCGAAATAGACGGCCGAAAGGTCGACGCCGCAGAAATTGATGAGCAGGCTCATCACCTTCTTGAAGTCGTAGACATCATAGGCCGCGCGCACCTGTTCATCGAGTTCAGACAGGCGGTGCAGCACCCAGCGCTCAAGGCCGGGCATCTTGCGCGCTTCGATGGCCTCAGCCTCGGTCCAGCCGTCGAGGGCGCCAAGCATGTAGCGCACTGTGTTGCGTAGCTTGCGGTAGGATTCGACCGAGCCCTTGATGATCTCGTCGGAGATGCGCAGGTCTTCTGTATAGTCACCGCTGGCCGTCCAGATGCGCAGGATCTCGATGCCGTATTGCTTGGCGATCTGTTCCGGCTCGATCGTGTTACCGATCGATTTCGACATTTTCTTGCCTTCGGAATCGACGATGAAGCCGTGCGTCAGCACCTGCTTGTAAGGCGCCATTCCGCGCGTTGCGCAGCATTCCAGCAGTGAGGACTGGAACCAGCCGCGGTGCTGGTCAGAGCCTTCCATGTAGAGGTCGGCCTGGCCGGTTTCGGCGTCGATGATGCCGCGCTCGCGCAGGGCGAAGGCGTGCGTCGTGCCGCTATCAAACCAGACGTCGAGAACGTCCGTCACCTTGTCCCAATCGTCGGCATTCAGGCCGTGCGCGCCGAGGAAACCCTCCTTCGGTGTGCTGAACCAGGCTTCGACGCCGCCAGCCGCGATGGCCGCCTTGATCGTCTCGTTGAGGGCCTGCGCCTGATCGGCAGGAAGCGCGGCCGTGTGCGGCTGGCCGCTCTTGTCGACGAAGATGGTGATCGGAACCCCCCAGTTGCGCTGACGGCTGATCAGCCAATCGGGCCGCCCTTCGACCATGGAGCGCAGGCGGTTACGGCCCACGGCGGGGAAGAATTCGGTCGCGTCGATGGCGGCGAGCGCGTTCTCGCGCAGCGACTTGCCGTTCGGGCCCGGCTTGTCCATCGAGATGAACCATTGCGGCGTGGCCCGGCGGATAACCGGCGCCTTGGAGCGCCACGAGTGCGCATCGCGGATTGTGGTGATGCCGCGCGCCAGCAGGTTGCCACTCTCGGCGAGTGCCGCGATGACTTCCTGATTGGCCTTACCTGGGTCGCCGCGCTTCTTGCCGCTGGTGCGGATGATATCCATGCCGCCAAAGCGCGGTACGTCCGGCGTGTAGCAGCCATCGGCATCGACGATCTGGCGGATGTCGGAGGCCTTGTGGCCGTTTGCCATGAAGACGTTGAAGTCATCCTCACCATGCGCCGGCGCCGTGTGCACGAAGCCCGTACCGGCATCGGCGGTGACATGGTCGCCAGCGAGCATCGGGATGGGGTGGTCGAAGAAGGGATCCATTTCAGAGAGCGGATGCGAAAGGCTTTCTACGGTTTCGGGCTTGAAAACAGACAATTCGCGCCATTCTTTGATCTTGGCTGCCTCTTTGACGTCTTCCGCCAAATTTTCCGCAATAATGAGTTTTTCCCCCACCCGCGCATACGGCGCAAAACCGAGTTCTTCCTCGGTCATAACGGACAATACCTCGTAGATATTGTAGGTAATACCGTAGCTAAAGCTCACGGCTTGGTTCGCTGGGATCGTCCAAGGTGTGGTCGTCCAGATCACAACGCTCGTATCATTCAGCAACTCGGAAAGTTGAGTATCCCTTGTTCCATCCGGGTTCCGCTTCTCAATGCCAAGCTTGTACGCCTTAACGGGAAACTTCACCCAGATCACCGGCACCTTACGGTCGTAATATTCCACTTCCGCTTCTGCGAGGGCTGTACGCTCGACCGGGCTCCACATGATCGGCTTGGCGCCGCGCACGAGGGCGCCCTGCATGGCCATGCGCAGGAATTCGGCAACGATGGTCGCCTCGCTCTCGAACTTCATGGTGAGGTAGGGATTGTCCCATTCGCCCTCAATGCCAAGCGCGCGGAATTCCTTGCCCTGGATCTCGACCCATTTTTCGGCATAGGCGCGGCAGGCGGCACGAAACTCGTCGCCCGGCACGTCATCCTTGCCGCGGTTTTTGGATCGGAATTCCTCTTCCACCTTCCACTCGATGGGCAGGCCATGGCAGTCCCAGCCCGGCAGATAGGCCGCGTCATGGCCCGTCATCTGGTGCGAACGCACGATGATGTCCTTGACGATCTTGTTCATCGCCGTGCCGAGGTGGATGTGGCCGTTCGCATAGGGCGGGCCGTCATGCAGGATCCACGGCTTGGCCCCGCGCGACTTCGCGTCGGCGCGCAGCCACTTGTAGAGGTTCATCTCGTCCCAGCGCTTGATCCATTCCGGTTCGCGCTGCGGCAGGCCGCCTCGCATCGGGAATTCGGTTGTCGGCAGGAACAGCGTGTCGCGGTAATCGCGGTCAGTCAGGGAATCGGTCATGGGATCAGTATGGCTTTTTGCGGTATCATAGGGGTTTGATACGGGTTTCCGATGGTTTTACCACGGGTTTCTGGATGGGTTCAGCAGCATGAATTCCCGGCTTCGCCCGCCCCGTCAAATCGGGTCAGTGCGCCGCCGGGCGTCTAATTCGAATGCTGTGTATCCGTGCCATGCTTTTCCGCCTAGCAGGCGGGGAAAGCCCTGTCACTATCGCAGGCCACCATAGGCGGAATCCGCCACCTGTGCAGAAGAGGTATCCGACAGTTCCTCTGTCAGTTTTTCGCACAGAACTTCAAAGACCTCGCCATTTTCCAGAAGGTTCGCCCAGGTCACGCCATGGTCAAGTATGACGTATCGCGAGACGTTCACCGTATCGGGAGCTGACTTGTAGATGGAAACGGCCGCATAGGCCTGGTCAATCGCGCTGACCTGCTCAACCGAGAGATCCGATTTGAAAACGGCAAGGAATTCAATGCCCCGGCAGTCCGTCCCGTCAGGATTGGCGCAGGCCGTGTAGACCCCAAACGACATGCCGTCCTTGCTGGTGGCGAACACATAAGGGGCCTGACGGTCATTGACGCCTGACGTCGTGTAATGCGCGCCCATATCATCCAGCAGCAGTTGAAGGTCACCTGTGCCCACCGAGCCGACGATCATATCGCGCGCGCGCACGCCAACAGTCGGCGCCTGCGCAACCGCAGCCAGCGGCACCGCAGCGCAAAGACATAGTGACAGGAGCGCTTTCTGCATATGAATCCCAACACCGGAGGGGTTTCAAAGTTCCGGAACAACTATCACTTATCCGGGTGAATCGGGCGCTAATTTGGCAGTGAGGAAGCCGCTTTCAGGCGAACGCGTGATTCGGCGGCGTCCTTGTGCATCTGGGCGATCATGTCATCGACACTGTCGAACTTCAGTTCCGGCCGCAGATAGGCCACCAGTTGGACCTCCAGCCACTTGCCATATAGGTCCTGATCGAAGTCGAAAATAAAGGTTTCCAGCAGTGGATCACGCAGGCCCGTGGTCGGCGTGCGGCCGAAATTGGCGACGCCGTCGCGCCAGTCCTGCTCGCCCTCGACGCGGGCCCGGACAGCATAGACGCCGTGGCGTGGGTGGATCAGGTCGTTGAGATGGATATTCGCCGTCGGGAAGCCGAATGTGCGGCCGTTCTTCTCGCCGGACTCGACAATGCCGTCAGCAATCCACCAGTCCCCAAGGATCTCAGCCGCCACTTGAGGCTCGCCGGCCATCAGGGCCTGACGGATGGCAGTGGAGGAGGCCTTGGCGCCAAATTCCAGCACTTCCTCGACCACGGAAACACCAAAGCCGAGGGCGCGGCCAAGGCTCGACAGGCGGGCCACATTGCCCATGCGGCCACGTCCAAAGCGGAAGTCAAAACCGACAGAGACGTGCGACACGCCCAGCCCCTCGACCAGGACCTGACGCACGAAGGCCTCGTCGGTCATCGCCGCCATCTCGCCATTGAAAGGCAGTTCGAAGACCGTATCGGCCCCTTCTGCGAGGATGAGCCTGTTACGACGCTCGGGCCTCAGGATGCGGAAAGGTGGGTCGTTGGGCCGGAAATAGGCGCGCGGTGGCGGCTCGAAGGTCGCCACTGACAGCTTGCCCTGGCCGGCCTTGCGCGCGGCTTCCATGACCGCGCGATGCCCGGCATGCAGACCATCGAAATTGCCCAGCGCCACGGACGCACCGCGCGCGCTGGCGGGCAACCCGCGATAGTCTGCAAAGATAGCCATCAGGCGTCTCGGCGCGGCGCAACCACTTCAGCTTCGCCGGTGATGACGCGCTTGTCGTCGACCGTGCATTCCACTTTCAGGGTCACCCGGTTGCCCCGGTCCTGCTTCTCCGCCACTTCGGCCCGCACGGTGACCGTATCGCCAATGTGCACAGGGCGTTTGAAGCGCATGGAGAGACCGATGAAGATCGCCCCAGGGCCCGGCAAATTGTTGCCGAGGATGCCGGAGATATAGCTCGCGGTCAGCGCGCCATGGGCAATGCGGCGACCGAACACGGTCTTGGCAGCGAACTCCTCGTTCATGTGCAGCGGGTTATAGTCGCCCGACACTTCCGCGAAACGCTGGATGTCGTTTTCGGAGATCGTGTGCACGGTTTCGTGCGACATGCCGATTTCCAGGTCTTCATACTTAAAGCCGGTGAATTCACTCATACGTCCGGATCTCCAATAATTGTCCGAGAAGTTCGATACACGGGGCAGATGCCCACGTCACCACCTTAGACCCGACATGGCGTAAGTGGCGTTTTCGCCATAGTCGGCGAGCAGGTCGGTGACTTCCTGCTGGAAGTCAGGTCCGTGTTCCTTGAGGCCCGTGCCGACATAGAGGCTGTCATAGCCCTGCCGGGTGGCGCCGCGAATGTCCGTGGCGGGGCTGTCGCCGATGCAGAGGATGCGCGAAGGCGTGTGGCCAAGCGCGTTCAGCCGCTCCAGCGCGAGGCGATAGATGCCCGCATGCGGCTTGCCGGGATAGACGACGGTGCCGCCCAAATCCTCGTAGATGTCGGCCAGCGCGCCAGCGCACCAGTAGAGCTTGCCGCCGACACGTACCTGCTTGTCCGGATTGGCGCAGATCATCGTCAGGCCGCGATCGACCCCTTCTTTCAGCTCGTCGCGGTATTCCTCGGGCTGGTCATTGTACATGTCGCGCAGGCCGATGCAGAGCAGCAGGTCGGCATTGGCGCTGTCTTCGAATTTCAGGTCGAGCCCCTCATAGAGGAAGCGGTCATGCTCCCAGCCCTCGTCGCCACCAAGACGCCAGATGGACTGGCCGCTGCGCAGCTTGAGTTCAGCGCGCGTGGCATCGCCTGAGGTCACGCAATCATCGAACGAATCCTTGGGCACGCCCAGTGGTTCGAAATAGCGGATGGCCTGCGCCTTGGGCACGGGCGCATTGGTAATCAGGCAAACGTGGCCGCCCTGTGCGCGGAACTTCACGAGCGCCTCGCAGGCCTCGGCGAAGATGGCGCGCCCATTGTGGATCACGCCCCACACATCGCAGAGGATCGAGTCATATTCGCCCGCAATCGCGGACAGGCCTTCGGGAAAACGCAGCTGTGTCATGCGCCGCGACCTAGGCCGCGCCGCACCCCCGGTCAATCCAGCGGTGCATTATTGCGTCAGGCCGCAGGCGCTCGCCGGTAGCGGGTTGAGCACGTACATCGCCGCTGTGGGGATCGAGTGATAGTTGGCTAGATAGCAGCCGCGCACCTTCACGACCTGGCCGATATTCTCGCCGATCTGCAGGCTGGGCATGTAATCGCACGACACGCTGTTGGCGGCGAATTGGCTGGGGTCGCCGGGACGGATGTTCAGCAGGAGATGGTTGGAACCTGTCGGCACGGACATCATGCGAACGCCCTCCATCGGCCCGAATTCGCAATCGCCATCCAGTGTCGAGTATGTGCCATCTGCGTTCTCGAAGGAGGGATAGGCTTCGACGGACATGGTGAGGTCGAGCAGGACGACCGAGTGGTCCTCGATCAGCTCAAGCGCGGGTGCAGGCTCCATCTCGTCGCCTTGCGGATCCGGCAGGATGGCCTCGACCTTGACCACTTCGGGCGCAGTCTGGGCCGATGCGGAAAGCCCCGCCGCGAACAGAAGGAAAGGCAAAGCCAGAATGCGCATGGGTCACTCCCGTCTCATGTACGGGGCCCATTTAGCGAAGCGATTGGGGCGAAATGATGCCGGAGGCGATCAGCCGAAATTCGACAGACGCTGCATCAGCTCGCTGGGGGGCGCCGTTTCTTCCATCAGCGACGCCTTGATTGGGCGGGGTGCACCGAAGATGTGGCCCTGACCATACGGGATGTCATATTCGAGGATTTCCACGACACTGGCTTCGTCTTCGATCTTCTCGGCGATCATGGTCACGCCATAGCGCGAGAGTATGGCGGTGACTTCCGCGCCATCGACGCGGCGGTTGATCGACGAGACAGGACGCGAGCCATGCGGGTCGCGCAGCTGTTCGATCAGCGTGTGGCCGTTCATCTTCACGAAGCGGACGCTCGACGCCTGAAGGCGCGGCAGGTCCAGTGACAGGTCGGACGCATGGTCGATCGAGAAGCGGAAACCGAGCGCGGTCAGCTTGGCCATGTTCTCGCGCATCGTGGCGGAGCTGGTTTCGAAACGGTCAGCGCGGATCTCGAAAATCACGGCGCCGGAGAGGTCGCGATTCTCGGTCATGAATTGCAGGAACATCGGGAAGAATGTGGTGTCTTCCAGCGACGACGCAGCGATGTTGCAGAACACACCAACGCGGCGGTCACGCTCGGCCAGACGGCGCACGATCTGCACGCAGCGGAAAAGTGTGAAATTGTCGATGATGCCCATCAGGTTGGCGCGGCGGGCCGCATCCAGGAATTCGGCAGGCAGAATCAGTGAGCCATCCGGACGGCGCAGGCGCGTGAAGCCTTCATAGAAGGCCACGCGGCGCTGCGGCAGCGACACGATGGGCTGGAGATGGAGGTCGACCCGGCCATCTTTCAGGGCATCGCGCACATCGCGCAGGATGGCATCATCCTGCGGCGCCACGGAGGAGACGACGGACGGTTCGGCGAGCTTGGCTTCGAAGCTGCGCGAGAGGCGGTCGATCAGACCTTCGAGCTGCTTCATCTCGGAGACGAGGGCGTCGCGGCGCTCGGTCAGTTCATGCTTAATGGTGGTCTCGACAGCCTCTGTACGCGCGCCGATGACGTCGACGCGCTCAGCCGTGTCGCGCGTCGTGCGCTCGACACGTTCGACGCGTTCGTCAATTTCGCGGTGGGAACGGCTGCTGGCGACGAGAACATGGATCTGCGCGAGAATCACCGTGGTGATCGCGCCGCTCGTGATCGACAGAGGCAGGCCGAGTCCTGCAAACGTATTTACACAATAGCCGACGCCGCCGCCTATTGCGATGTAGAGCAGGAACAAGACAAAAGTCATTCGGTCAGCACCCAGTTCTTTCCATCAACCTTAACAAATAGGCCCCATTGGTTAACGAATTGCGTGGAAATGGCGTAATTTGCCACCTTCCACAATCCCGCTCCAGCCACCGTTGCGTCAAAGTCACAGACCTTTTGAGTCACACTCATGACACGTCTTCAGCGACTAGACAAAGGTTAACCCCACCGATACCCACAGCCTATCCGAGTGCACTGGTCCGTGGCCATTTTATTGGCCGGAGCGGGGGCAATCTCGGGGGAGAGCGGGGCCTTGCAGAGATGCGGGGCCCCGTCGTCTTATGGTGATTCGGCGGCCTTCTTTGGCGCGACCAGAGGTACAAAAACCACGTCCGTAACGGGCCAGGACAGGTCTGCCCCTTCGCATGAAAGTGTCAGCCTTGCGGGGTCTGAGAAGTGCGAGGCCTGGGTCATGCCGCATGGCTCGATCACGACGCGAACACCATTATAATCAACCCAGTAACCGACCTGCTCCTTGTCATTCACAAGGTGCGTGACGACGAGATCGCCGGTGTTGAAGACGCGCGTCTTGGTGTCCCTCTCGCCGGGCAAAGGCTGGAGGACAGCGGCGTTGAAACCACCGGGTGGCGACTGTTCAACAAAGGTGAAAGCGTCAGAGGTTTCGTATGCCTTGTTGATGGCGGAGAGGACGGCGCTGGTGCCGACCGGACCGGACACGCGCAACGGCGTTTCATGGCCCGCGCGCCAGCTGGCATTGCGAATATCATCAAGGCCTTCAATGTCTTCCCCGCGCAGGGAAAAGAGCATCACGGCATCGAGATTTCGGAGGTCCGTCTCGGTCAGCCCCTGAACAGTGCCGGAAGGTGTGCCAAAGAGGACACGCTTTCCGCCCGCCATGACCAATACGCAGGCTTGCGGGACCGTTCCGGGGCCGCATGGCAGGAGTGCAAAGTCCGCTGAGGTGACTTTCCGAGGGACTTCCGGGACCATTCCCGGACCCTTCTCTGCGCTGCACCCGGCAACGAGCAGAAAAGCCAGCAGTATTCTTGCGCGCATGCCCCTCAGGCTCCGGTCTACCCGATCACGGTGTCGCCCGGTTCCCTTACGATTTCGTTTTCAGTGAAACCGAGGCAGTCGATTTCGACGCGCACCTTGTCACCGGCCTTCAGCCATTTCGGTGGCTCGTGCCCTGCCCCGACGCCGGCGGGTGTGCCGGTGAAGATGACGTCGCCCGGCTCCAGCGTGAAGGCCGCCGTGAGGTGGGCGATCTGGGCGGAGATGTCGTGGATCTGGTCGCGGATGTAACCGGTCTGGCGCTGCTCGCCATTCACGAAGGTGCGCAGTTCGAGATTTGGCAGGTCGTTGATCTCGTCCATCGTCACCATGGCCGGGCCGAAGACGGCATGCGTGTCGAAGCCCTTGCCCATGATCATGGTCTGGCTGGCGCGCTGCCAGTCGCGCACCGAATAGTCGCAGCCAACAGTCAGGCCGGCGACGATCTCGAAGGCGCGCTCGCGGGGCACATGGCGGCCGCGCTTGCCGATGATGACGACAAGCTCGCCTTCATAGTCGAGCTGTTCGGAGACCTTGGGCAGGTGGACCTGGGCGTAGGGCCCGTTCACGGCGGTAGACTGTTTGTTGAACCACTTTTGCACTTCCGGCTTCTTGGTGTCGATGAAGCTGACGCTCTCAGCCGCGTGCGCCGCGTAGTTGACGCCTATGCCAAGAATCTTGCCAGGCTTTTCCACAGGGGAAAGCAGCGCGACCTCGCCAAGAGGTGTGGATTCGCCCTGCGGGCTGGCCGTCAGCGCTTCGACGAATGTGTCCGCTGCAAGCGGCACTACACAGTCGGCTTGAAGGTGGCCGAAACGCACTTCATCACCCTGTTTGAATCTCACCAGACGCATACCGTTACTCTCCCGTCACACTTTTGCCCAAAGACCTTGAGAACCGTTCATCCCGCGTTGTGATGGTGTTTGGCAAGGGCTAGGGAAGAAGCCTGTATAGGGGAATTGTAATGGACCTTGGCGTACGGGCTCAGGAGAGCTCGCTTAGCGGTATTTTTGCACAAGGAGAACGCCTGTGCATGCCGCCCTACCAACGTAGTTATTCCTGGGGAGAGCGCGAGGCGCTCGACCTGCTCGGCGACCTTGCCGAGGCGACTGACAGCGACATCCCACACTTCATCGGCGCAGTCGTTCTCGTGAACGGCGCGGAGTCCGGAATGGTGGAGATTGTCGACGGTCAGCAGCGGCTGACGACGCTGACGATTCTCCTGGCCGTTCTGCGCGACCTTGAGACCGACAAGGACCGGTCCGCTGCACTGCACGCGATGATTGCCGACGAGGACCGCCCGATGCTGGGCGAAGCGGCCAGCTGGCGACTGACTTTGAACTATATGGATGGCGCGTTTTTCCGCGACACGATCCAACGCCCCGGCGCGACCCGCACACTCGAAAACGAACCCGGCGAGAGCGACAGCCAGCAACGTATGGTTGGGAATGCCAGGGCCATGCTGAAGGAACTGAAACAGGTGTCGGACGAGCGGCGACGCGCGCTGACCGACACTGTGGTCAATGGCTGCGCACTGGTGCGTGTCGTCGTGAATGACAAGGATCAGGGCTTCAAGGTGTTCCGCGTTCTCAACACCCGCGGCAAGGAACCGGACGCCCACGACATCATCAAGACGGAGCTGTTCCAGAAGGCCAAGTTCTCGGTGAAGGAAGCCAATGCCTATGCCGAGCGCTGGGCGGAACATGAGGCCGTGCTGGGCGGCGGCGCGTTCGACGACCTGCTGCGCCAGATCCGCGCCATCCATGACCGCTCGCCCAAGGGCGATCTCGTGGCCGGTTTCCAGAAGGCGGTTCTCTCCAAGATCGACCCGCGCAAATTCCTTGACGACATGCTGCCGAGCTACGTGGCCGCATACCGCCAGATCACAACGGCGAAAGTGGACGACGGCCCGCATGCAAAACTCGTCTCTGACAAGCTGAACCAGCTGCGTGCGCTTGAGCAGCAAAGCTGGCGCGCGCCGGCGCTGAAGTTCCTGGTGGAGCGCGGACTCGACTCGCCGCTCGCGCCGGAATTCTTCACGCGCCTCGAACGGCTTGGCTACATGATCCAGCTGATCATCCATGACAAGGACCAGCGCAACAAGCGCTTCAACAAGGTGAGCGACGCCATTTCCAATGAGCGCACGCTGATGGCCAAGAATGGCCCGTTCGCCATTTCCAAGGATGAGGCCCGCAAGGTGCGTGAGCGTCTGCTGGGGCGCTTTGCGACTTTTGGTCAACGCCGCGCGATGGCCCTTCGCCTGAACGCCGCGCTTGATGGCGGCTTCACGATCCCACCGGAATCCGATGCGACGGTTGAACACGTCCTGCCCCGCAACGTGCAGGAAGACAGTCACTGGATGATTACCTGGCCAGACCCTGCCAAGCGCCGCGAGCAATGCGACACGCTGGGCAATTTCGTGCTGCTGACCAACAAGGTGAACCAGAAGGCTGACCGGCTGGACTATCGCGCCAAGAAGGAAGTGTACTTCAATGGCGGCGGCGGGGCGGACTTTGCCCTGACCCGCGACCTTGTGGAGCAGGACGCCTGGACGCCGGAAGTCGTGCGCAAGCGGACCGAGGGCCTGGCCGAGATTCTCAACGCCGAATGGGATTTGCCCTGATAAGGCTCGCCTTTCCTAAGGATACCCCTAGCCCGAAGGCTGATCAGCCCTTACCGTCGCGCCAACATAAAACATGAGGGAGCGGCGCCATGAGCCTGTTTGATCTATCCGGAAAGTCAGCCATCATCACAGGATCGTCGCGCGGCATCGGCCGGGCGATTGCCGAGGCCATGGCCGACGCGGGCGCCAAGGTGACAATCTCGTCGCGCAAGCCCGGCCCGTGCCAGGAAGTGGCCGCCGGCATCAATGAAAAGCATGGCGACGGAACAGCCATTGCCGTGCCCGCGAACATCTCGTCGAAGGATGAACTCCAGGCCATGGTCGACGCCACGAACAAGGCGTTCGGCAAGGTCGACATTGTCGTGTGCAACGCGGCCGCCAACCCTTATTACGGGCCGATGGAAGGCATCTCGGACGACCAGTTCGAGAAGGTGCTGCAGAACAATATCATCTCGAACCACTGGCTGATCCAGATGTGCATGCCCCAGATGCGCGAGCGAAAGGACGGCGCCATCATCCTCGTCTCGTCGATTGGCGGCCTGCGCGGCTCGCCCATCATTGGCGCGTACAACATCTCCAAGGCGGCTGACTTCCAGCTGGCGCGCAACCTCGCCACCGAATACGGCAAGGACAATATCCGCGTGAACTGTATCGCCCCGGGCCTTATCCGCACCGACTTTGCCCGCGCCCTGTGGGAAGACCCGAAGAATTTGAAATCGGCCCTTTCCGGCACGCCCATGGCCCGCATTGGCGAGCCGGAAGAGATTGCCGGCGCGGCTGTCTATCTCGCCTCGAAGGCCGGTGCCTACATGACGGGCCAGATGATGGTCGTCGATGGCGGCGCCACCTGCTGAGGCATTCATGCACCTGACTGACGAACCTGACTCACCGCCCGGCGCGGAGACTGACTTTGCGACTTTTCGCGAGGTGGATATCCGTGTCGGCACGGTGCTGGAAGCGGCGCCGCTGGAGGGTGCGCGCAAACCTGCCCTGCGGCTGGTGATCGATTTCGGCGCCGGTGTGGGCGTGAAGAAGAGTTCGGCGCAGGTGACGGTGCACTACGAACCTGAAAAACTGATCGGCAAACAGGTTGCCGCTGTCGTCAATTTCCCACCGCGCCAGATCGGCAAGTTCATGTCGGAAGTGCTGACGCTCGGGTTTCCCGATGCCGACGGCGCCATCGTCATGTTCTCGCCCGACCTGCCGGTGCCCAATGGAGCCCGCCTCGCATGAGCCGTACCGAAATGTCTGCCCAGCAGACCGAATTCTTTGGCCGCCTGAAAGCGGGCACATGGGACTTTCCCCCCGGCATCAGGAATCTCGGTATCCGGCCTGATCTCTGGCTGAAGGACGTCTCGTATGGCCACACGCTGTATGAGTGGCCAAACACGGGCGACCGCGACATTGGCGACCAGCGCGTGTTCGGCGGATGGGTCGCGGGCCTGTCGGACCATATCGTGTCGATGACGATGGCGAGCGCGCTGGAAGACGGCGAATGGTTCACGACGATGGAATTGCAGACGCGGATCCTGCGCCCGGTGCCGCATGGCCTGATCACGATCGAGGGGCGGCTGGTCAGCCGGGGCCGCACGACGGGCCTCGTTGAGGCCGACTGGCGTGATGAGAAAGGCCGCCACCTGGCGCGTATCACGGCGGCGAAGGCCATCCGGTCGATGGAAGAGCTGCGTCCCGGGAACTGATCCATGAAGATCGAAATTGTGAAAGGGGTTCGCGAAGATACGCTCACGGCCACGCGCGATGATGGCAGTGTCGCCCGGTGCACGTTTCCGAAGAAGGGTCCCATTCCGCACGACGCCGTGCATTTTTATGTTGAGCGTACATTCGGGTTCCGCAGAGGTTTCTGGGGCATGGTGGCAGGTGGCGTGTCACCCGATGATGTTGGCGCCATTGCGTCTGCCGCCGGGCATGCCAGCGCGTCGAAGGCACATATGCCTGAAGAGGAGATCGTCGAGCTCCTGCAGGCGGAGCGGCTGGTGGAATGTTTCGAAGCCGAAATCTGGGGCGGCCCGGCTGAACTCGAAACATTGCAGGACGTCGCCGATGCCGGATTCGCCCAGTCCTTCGTCGCCTCTGTCCCGCTCGATCAGACGAGGGTCGATACGGTGCGCAGCGGGCTGTCTGACTTTTCTGCAGCCTGGATGTCCCTAAAGACGGGGCACTCCCTGACGCTCGATTGGAGAGAGGCTGGCTAGGCCCTTTCCTGAGGAACCCTCCTGTGGCTGAGCCGTTCTTTGGTTAAGCTACACAGGAGCTGACCATGATTAAGTCCTTGAAATACATCGCTGTAATTGGTGCCCTCGGGATCGGTTCGGCCGTTGCAACACTGCCCGCATCCGCCCAGCTGGGCCTTGGGGTCGGCGTGGACACGGATGTCAAAGTCGGCGTCCGCACGAGCGCCCCGCCGCCTGAGCGCGCCCATGCCCATGGCCATTATACCTATGATGGCTATGAATCAGACCGCTGGTACGCGCGCAACGAAGTTCGCCGCGCCCATCGCTATGATGCCCGCTACAATGGCTATGACTGCTATGAGAGCTTCCAGTATGGCTGGGAGAATGGCGAGCGCGTTCGCTATGACACGACGTTCTGCTATGACGACCATGACCGCCGTTATGAACCGCAAGGCGTGAGAGCGAGCGTGCGCATTCACTAGATACCCGTGATTGATCTCGCGATTAAAAATCCCTGCGCCCAGGCGTGGGGATTTTTTTGCGCACAGCTTACGCAGGGTCATCCCAAAAATGCATGGCAGCCATCCAATTCAGTCTGCAGCAATCGCCGAACCATTTCGCGGCTCGGGCGTAAAATAATCAACGCAATGCTACACGAGCCAAGTTATGTTGCGGGCAGAACGCCCCTCTAATTCCATCGTTTGCATTTTTATCTCTCCACCGGGTTCCGGTCTTCATCCCTGTTCATCCGGAACAGGAATTGATCGAAATCCCGGCGGGCAAACGAAACCGGAATTCAGAATGAAGACAATTCAGAAATATGTTGCCGCCTTGGGGGCGATTGCCCTGATGAGCGCAGCATTTTCCCTGCCCGCATCTGCTGAAGCAGGGGTTTCCAACACCTCCCAGACAACAATTGGCGTCAGCGTTCGTGTTCTTGGTAACGACCCCAACCACGTTCACCCGGAATTTACGTATCAGGGCCATCAATCGAACCAATGGTATCCCGTCGCGCAAGTTACTCGCGCCAATGCGTGGGATGACGCTCGCCAGGGTTATGATTGTTACAAGGCCTTCCAGTACACATGGGTGAACCATGCCAAGGCGCGTCAGGACACAGTTTTCTGTTTTGATGCTGCCGGGAAAGAATTCGAGCCAGACGCCACGCGCGTCTCGGCCCGCCTGAAATAGCGCGACTGAACCTCCGCTATATACTCGCCCCTGTTCGTTTCACGAGCGGGGGCATTTTTTTCAGGGAAGCAGCAGGCAGGCGTCGCCATAGGAATAGAAGCGATAGTCCGACGCGATGGCATGGGCATAGGCCGCCTGCATCACATCGGTTCCCATCAGTGCGCAGACCAGCATGAACAGGCTTGAACCGGGCAGGTGGAAATTGGTGACGAGCGCATCGGTGGCGCGCACGGCGTCGCCGGGTTTCAGGAAAATGTCTGTCGGGCCAGTCGCGGGAGCGAGGGTGCCCTCGGGCGTGGTGCAGCTTTCCAGCGTGCGCATGGCGGTGGTGCCGACCGGCACGCAGCGGTGACCGGCGGCGCGCGCGGCATTGAGGTGCGTGGCGGTTTCGGGCGTCAGGCGGCGCCATTCGGCATGGAGGCGGTTGGCCGCCAGCTGCGCCTCTTCGAGCGGCTTGAACGTGCCGAGCCCGACATGCAGGCGCACGGTTTCACGGGCGAGGCCAGCTGCATCAATCTCGGCGAGCAGGCGCGGTGTGAAATGAAGCCCTGCTGTGGGCGCAGCGACGGAGGCGGCGTCATCCCCGGCGAAACTGGTCTGGTAGGTCTCGCGATCGCGCGCATCCGCCGGACGGCGGCGGGCGATATAGGGCGGCAGCGGCATGCCGCCGTGGGCATCAAGCGCCTGTTCGAGCGCGGGACCGGACTGGTCGAAGGCCAGCTCGATTTCGCCGCCATCAAGGCGCTGCGTAATCGTTGCGCGGAAGCCTTCGGCGAAATGGATCGGATCACCAGCTTTGAGGCGTTTGCCGGGCCGGGCCAGCGCGCGCCATGTGTGGTCGTCGATGCGCTCGACCAGGTTCACGTCGCAGGACACATCGGCCCCGATCTCGTCGCGGGCGGGCCGCACGCCCTTCAGCGCAGCAGGAAGCACGCGCGTGTCGTTGAAGACGAGGACATCGCCCGCCGTCAGGTAGCGCGGCAGGTCACGCACGGTCGCATCTTCCAGACGCCCATCGCCATGCACGACGAGGAGACGCGCAGAGTCCTGCGGGTCAGCCGGACGCAAGGCGATGAGGCGCTCGGGAAGGTCAAAATGGAAATCGGCGAGATTCATGGGCGTCATGGATTATCGGCCCGTGAAGGCAGCGCGACCTAGCGTTCGACGACGGCCGGTACGGATGGCAGGTCACACACGTTCAGATCTTCGTCGACATCGGCATTTGCGGCCATGAAGATCGGACCATCGGTGCGCTCGACCCAGACGTTCGGGCGTTCGGCCTTCGGCAGGTCAGCCGCCACTTTGGCCCCCATCAGGATGTCAGGCAGGGCGACTTCGCCATTGAGGGATTCCTTGCCGGCCTTGATGGCCAGCACAACGTCTTCGCCCTGAACGACGCGGCCCCAGGCCGTGTATTGCTTGTCGAGATGCTGGGACGTGTCGCGCATCAGGAAGAATTGCGAATTGGCCGAGTCCGGGTCTGACGTGCGCGCCGTCGAGACGACACCGCGGCAATGCGGGATCCAGCTTTCGACCAGGCCATCCTTGGACATTTCGCTGAAGAAGGAGGCCTGCGTCATCATCGGGAAGCCATTCACATAGCCATACTTGGCTGTGTCGGCCGGGCCGATGGCGAAGTTGAGCGGCATTGTCGCCGGGTCGCGGCGGTAGGTGAACTCGCCCGGAATGTCCGGCAGGCCCGATTCGCGGCCCTTGAGTGCGAAGATGTCGCCGCCCTGTGCCATGAAGCCGTTGATGACGCGGTGGAAGGTGGTGCCGTCAAAGTCGCCGGAGCGGATGATGGCCGAGAATTGCGCATAATGCTTGGGCGCAACTTCCGGGAAGGCCTCGATCAGGACGCGGCCCTTGTTGGTGTCGAAAATGAAGAGACGTTCGGGATCGACGGCACGCCAGTTGGCGGGATCGGCCTTGGCCTCTTCCACGGTGACAGTCGTAGCGGCCTCAGCAGGCGCTTCTTCTGCGGGCGAAGCGGCTTCGGCAGGCGTCGCGCTTTCAGCTGGCGCTTCCGTTTTTGTTTGCGCAAACGCGAAAAGACCCAGCGACAGGGTCGATGCGGCCACTACCAGGGGTGCGAGCTTCATTTCTGATATTTCTCCATGAGGGCGCGTTTCACGTCAGGGCTTACAAACGGCGCTATATCGCCACCGAGACTCGCAATTTCTTTCACGAGCCGCGACGCGACCGCCTGGTGCCTAACATCGGCCATCAGGAAGACTGTTTCAATGTCGGGATTCAGTTGCTCATTCATCGCCGTCATCTGGAATTCGTATTCGAAGTCCTGAACGGCACGCAAACCGCGCAGAATCATCTGCGCGCCGCAAGCCTCGGCGAATTTCATGAGCAGGCCATGCATCGGCATGACCTTGATTTCAGCCATGCCGGGGCCGTTGAATCGCGCGCACTCGGCTTTCACCATTTGCACGCGTTCTTCCAACGAAAACAAAGGCTTCTTGGCCTCATTGACGGCGACGCCAATGACAAGCGTGTCGACCAGCTTCATGGCGCGACCGAAAATATCGATATGACCATTGGTCGGAGGATCGAATGTACCCGGGTAAAGTCCGATACGATGCACTGGTGCCCCTTCCCTGTATTCCGGCCCTGTTATTCAGGCATTTCCGGTGATCCAGCCTCGGCTGGGCCACCATTTTCCCCATCCATATCGGTTTCAGCGTCTTCTACAAGCCGTGCAACAGAAACAACGTGCTCGCCTTCGTGCGTACGCAGCACCCAGACACCGCCCGTGGAACGTCCCGCGATGCGGATCTGGTCGACCGGGGTGCGGATCAGCTGGCCGGCATCGGTGACGAGCATGACCTGGTCGCCATCGCCGACAGGGAAGGACTGGGCGACTTTCTTGGTCGGC
This sequence comes from Hyphomonas oceanitis SCH89, assembly GCF_000685295.1. GTDB lineage: Bacteria > Pseudomonadota > Alphaproteobacteria > Caulobacterales > Hyphomonadaceae > Hyphomonas > Hyphomonas oceanitis. The sequence goes on along the minus strand of NZ_ARYL01000003.1, from coordinate 71,840 downwards.
CCGCTCTTCTTGTCGCGGCCCCAGATATTCTGCGCCACGAGGCCTTTGCCGCCGCGACCGGTGACCCGGTAATCATAGGCGGACGAGCGCTTGCCCATGCCGTCGTCAGCGATGGTGAGGATGAATTCCTCGGCCGCGCCAAGCTCGACGAGACGATCCGTGCTGAGGGCGGCTTCGTCGACGACCTCTTCGCCTTCGTCCTCGCTGATTTCCTCTTCTTCGCCCGTGGCAGCCCGGCGCATGGCCGCAGCGTGCTTGATATAGGCGCGTGCCTCCTCAGACGTGACCGCGACATGACGCAGGATGCCCATGGAGATGACTTCGTCGCTGGCGCCAAGGCGGATGCCCCGCACGCCGGTCGAGTTGCGACCTGCGAACACGCGCACGTCGGTGACGGGGAAGCGGATACACTGGCCCAGCGCCGTAGTGAGCAGGATATCATCGCGCTCGGTACAGATCTTGACCGAGACAATGCCGTCGCCGTCATCCAGCTTCATGGCGATCTTGCCGTTGCGATTGACCCGCGTGAAGTCTGCCAGCTTGTTGCGGCGGACGGTGCCGGAGCGGGTGGCGAACATGAGGTCCATCACTTCGTGCGCGGCTTCGTCGTCCGGCAGCGGCATGACACTCTCGATACGTTCGTCGGCCGCCAGCGGGAAGATGTTGACCAGCGCCTTGCCGCGCGAGTTCGGCCCGCCGACAGGAAGCCGCCAGACCTTTTCCTTGTAGACCATGCCGGCCGAGGAGAAGAACAGAACTTCGGTATGCGTGGTTGCCGAGAACAGCTCGACCACGAAATCCTCGTCCTTCATGGACATGCCCGAACGGCCCTTGCCGCCGCGATGCTGGGTCCGGTAAGTCGAAAGCGGCGTGCGCTTGACGTAGCCGCCATGAGTGACGGTGACGACCATGTCTTCGACCTCGATGAGGTCCTCGTCTTCCATGTCGAGACCGCCCATCGCGAATTGCGAACGACGCGGCACGGCGAACTTCTCTTTCACTTCGTTCAGTTCGGCCTTGATGATCTCGCGGATGCGCGGGCGCGACCGCAGGATATCGAGGAGATCGGCGATCTTCTCCGACAGACCCTTGGCCTCATTGCCGATCTCGTCGCGTCCAAGGCCTGTGAGGCGGTGGAGGCGCAGGTCGAGGATTGAGCGGGCCTGCTCGTCCGACAGGTAGATCGTGTCGCCGCCGGACCAGCGCGTGCGCCGGTCTGCGATGAGTTCCAGCAGAGGCCCCATATCCATGATCGGCCAGGCCTTGGCGAGCAATTGCTCACGCGCCGTCGCCGGGTCAGGCGCGTGGCGGATGATGCGGATGACTTCGTCAATGTTGGCGACAGCGAGCGCGAGACCGACCAAGACGTGCGCACGATCGCGGGCCTTGTTGAGCTCGAACTTGGTGCGGCGGACGATGACTTCCTCACGGAAGGTGATGAAGTAGTCGAGCACCTTGCGCAGGTTCATCAGTTCCGGGCGGCCGCCATTGAGGGCAAGCATGTTGACGCCGAAACTGGTCTGCAGCTGGCTGAAGCGGAAGAGCTGGTTCAGCACGACTTCGGCGCTGGCATCCTTCTTCATCTCGATGACGACCCGGATGCCGTTACGGTCGGATTCGTCGCGCAGGTCGGAGATGCCTTCGACGCGCTTTTCACGAACGAGTTCGGCGATCTTGGTGATCATCGCGGCCTTGTTCACCTGATAGGGAATCTCGGTGACGATGATGGCTTGGCGGCCATTCTTGGCCTCTTCGATGTCGGTCTTGGCGCGCATGATGACCGAGCCACGGCCCGTGGTCAGGCCCTTGCGGCTGCCGGCGTGGCCCATGATGAGGCCGCCTGTCGGGAAATCTGGGCCCGGGACGATTTCGAGCAGGGCCTCATCGTCGATGGTCGGATCTTCGATCACCGCGAGCGTGGCGTCGACGACTTCGCCGAGATTGTGCGGCGGAATGTTGGTGGCCATGCCGACCGCGATGCCGCCGCCGCCATTGACGAGCAGGTTCGGGAACTGGGCCGGCAGGACCATCGGCTCCTGTTGGGAGCCGTCATAGGTGTCCTGGAAGTTGACCGTGTCCTTGTCGATATCGGCGAGCAGGTAGGTCGCCGCCTTGGTCATGCGGCTTTCGGTGTAACGCATGGCGGCCGGGGGATCGTTGTCGATCGAACCGAAATTGCCCTGCCCGTCGACCATTGGCAGGCCCATGGAGAAGGGCTGGGCCAGGCGCACGAGGGCGTCATAGATCGCGCTGTCGCCATGGGGGTGGAAGTTACCCATGACGGCGCCGACGATGTTGGCAGATTTCTTGTAGGGCTTGTCCGGCGTGTTGCCGCCGACCTGCATGCCGTAAAGGATGCGGCGGTGAACGGGTTTGAGGCCGTCGCGCACATCCGGCAGCGCCCGGCTGACGATGACGCTCATCGCATAGTCGAGATAGGAGCTTTTCAGCTCGGATTCGATGGAAATCAGCTCGATTCCGTCCGGGAGGGCGGGGTTTTCGCCCGAATTCTCAGGGGTTTCCGGCTCGTCCGGCGGGGTCGTATCGTCGCTCATGGAAGGGCTTTCTGCGTGTCCGGTCTCACAGGGCGGGGCATTGGCCCGAATCGCCCATAATCACTGAGAAAAACACTAGCAGCCGGGGGTGTGGAAAGCCACCCTTTCGGGGGTGTTTTAGCAGTTGGCGGACGACCCACGAAATGGGCAAAAAACTGCACGAATACATGCCCGTAAAAAGCCCGGATACGTTACGGAAACAGCCCGGATAGCGGCCAAAAAGCCCGAACGCGCGCGCAGCCTAGTTAGCGGCCGGGAGGGCCCGCAGATCGGACAGCGCGCGCAGGACCACGCCCTTGCGTTTCGGCAGGTCGGCATCGGGGGCGGCCATGTCCATGTTGAAGGCAAAGGCATAGGTGCCGGGCGCTTCGCCGCCGGTCTGCTCGAGCCAGCCGACATACCAGCCGATCTCCGGCTCGCCATCGACACTGTGCCAGCCTGTCTTGCCGTAAAGCGTCCAGCCCGCGCCGGAATCGGCCACCATGACCGGCACGGCGAGGTCATAGGTGCGCGCAGAGAGCGGCAGCGTGCGGCGGGCGAGATGGGCCAGGAAGGCGACCTGCTCCTCGGCAGAGATCGCCAGCGGGCCTGCCAGCCAGTATTGCGTGACATTGTCAGCCGGGCCGACATCGGCATTGCCGTAATTGAGCTGCTGCAGCCAGTCGTGAAGGACTGCAGACCCGATGCGCGGTGTCACGGTCTGGAAGATCCAGACCGTGGACCGCTTGAAGGCATCCGCAAAGGTCTGGTCCTCGTTCCAGTTGTCCATGAAACGCTTCTGGCCGTCCCATTTGAACACTTCGTCCGGGCCGGTAACGGCGCCGGTTTCAATGGCGATGAGCGTGTGCGGGATTTTCGATGTGGAGGCCGGGCTGAACCGCTCAGACGCGCGGGCCGGATTGCTGATCCAGGTCCGTTCGTCTTCCAGACGGTAGATGACAAGCGTGGATGTAGCGGGATCAACGTCCTCTGCCGCCACGCTTGCCGATAGTTCGGGTAGCGGCGCCATGGACATGCACGCCCCCAGCACAGCAGCGACAGTGACCATAAGGAGACCGGCGGCGATGTGCGAAGGGCGAGCGATCAGGCGCTGCATGCGGTGGGTCCTAGAACGGGATCTCGTCGTCGAGGTCCTGGCTGAAGCTCTCGGCCGGGCCGCTCATCTTGCGCGCGCCGCCCTGCTGGGAACCGAAATCATTGCCGCCGGAACGGGCACCGCCACCGGCACGGTCACCCGCGCTGTCCAGCATGGTGAGCGTGCCGCCAAAGCCGCGCAGGACGACTTCAGTCGTGTACTTGTCCTGGCCGTCCTTGTCCTGCCACTTGCGGGTTTCCAGCTGGCCCTCGATGTAGAGCTTGGAGCCCTTCTTCACATAGTTCTGGACGACGCGGACGAGGCCTTCGCTGAGGATCGAGATGCGATGCCACTCGGTTTTTTCCTTGCGCTCGCCAGTCGCCTTGTCTTTCCACGTCTCCGACGTGGCCAGCGTGAAGCTGGCGACCTGGCCACCATTCTGGAACTGGCGGATCTCTGGATCCTGCCCGACATTCCCAATAAGAATGACCTTGTTCACTGATCCTGCCATCTATCCATCTCCGCTCAGGCTTGTTTCATTATCGAATCTGTTCTCTTCTACCGCGACCGGCCTCGCCTGTCGCCTCCCCAGCCGTATTTCCACAGCCGGGGATGAAAAAAGCAGCGACTGACAAATGTTCACACTTTGTTCTTGTGGTCAAGCTGGACTCACGCCACACATAGAGCCTAGCAACATTCCCATACCTGTTTCGCCACCGTAACGAGCTTTCCCCCATGGCCCGACTAGAATCGCCTTTCATCCGCGTGCGCGGAGCCAAGGAACACAACCTCAAGAATATCGACGTGGACATTCCACGCGGTGAGCTTGTGGTGATGACCGGCCTGTCAGGCTCGGGCAAATCCTCGCTGGCCTTCGACACGATCTATGCCGAGGGGCAGCGGCGCTATGTCGAAAGCCTGTCGGCCTATGCGCGCCAGTTCCTTGAGCTGATGCAGAAGCCGGACGTGGAAAGCATCGAGGGCCTGTCGCCCGCGATCTCCATCGAGCAGAAGACGACGAGCCGGAACCCGCGCTCGACCGTCGGCACTGTCACCGAGATTTACGACTATATGCGCCTGCTCTGGGCGCGCGTCGGCGTGCCCTATTCGCCGGCGACAGGCCTGCCGATCGAGAGCCAGACGGTGACCCAGATGGTCGACCGTACGATGGAGCTGCCGGAGGGCACACGGCTCTACCTGCTGGCGCCGATGATCCGCGGCCGCAAGGGCGAGTATCGCAAGGAATTCGCCGAGCTGCTGAAGAATGGCTACCAGCGCGTGAAGGTGGACGGGGAATTCCACGAGCTGGAAAACCCGCCAAAGCTCGACAAGAAGTTCAAGCATGACATCGACGTGGTCGTGGACCGCGTGGTCGTGCGCGAAGGCATGCAGCAGCGCCTCGCGGAGAGTTTCGAGACGGCGCTTGGCCTCGCGCAGGGCATTGCGCTGGCCGAATATGCCGACCTTGAAGAGGGCGAGACCGAGCCGAAGCGCATCACCTACAGCGCCAATTTCGCCTGCCCTGTCTCGGGCTTCACGATTTCGGAAATCGAGCCGCGCCTGTTCTCGTTCAACAACCCGTTCGGCGCCTGCCCGACCTGTGACGGCCTCGGCAACCAGCTGAAAGTGGACGCCGACCTCGTCGTGCCGGACAAGGATCTCGACATGCTGAATGGCGCGATTGCGCCCTGGGCCAAGTCGACCTCGCCCTACCAGACGCAGACGCTGCAGGCCCTGTCGACGCATTACCGGTTTGACCTGAAGAAGCCGTGGAACCAGCTGCCGGAAGACATTCACCAGATGATCCTGCACGGCACCGGCGAGCAGGAAATCAAGTTCGTCTATGATGACGGCATGCGCCGCTATGAGGTGAAGAAGACGTTCGAGGGCGTGATCCCGAACCTGGAGAGGCGCTATCGCGAGACGGACTCGGCCTGGGTGCGCGAAGAAGTGGCGAAGTTCCAGTCGGCAGCGCCCTGCCCGGCCTGTGGCGGCAAAAGGCTGAAGCCGCAGGCGCTGGCGGTAAAGATCGCGACGCTGGACATTTCATCGGCGGCCGAATTCTCGATCAAGGATGCCGGCGACTGGTTTGGCAAAGTGTCGAAGACGCTGACCAAGCAGCAGAACGAGATCGCGTCGCGCATTCTCAAAGAGATCAATGACCGGCTGAACTTCCTGAATGATGTGGGCCTTGAATACCTGACGCTGAGCCGGGGCTCCGGCACGCTGTCGGGTGGCGAGAGCCAGCGGATTCGTCTCGCCAGCCAGATCGGTTCGGGCCTGACGGGCGTGCTCTATGTGCTCGACGAGCCGTCGATCGGCCTGCACCAGCGGGATAATGCGCGTCTGCTGGAGACGCTGAAGCGGCTGCGCGATCTCGGCAATTCGGTGATCGTGGTGGAGCATGACGAGGACGCCATCCTGACGGCGGACCATGTGATCGACATGGGCCCCGCAGCCGGCATCCATGGCGGCGAGATCATTGCTGAAGGGACACCTGAAGAGGTGCTCGCGAACCCGAAATCGCTGACGGCAGATTACCTGAACGGGCAGAAGGAAATCCCGATCCCGAAGCGCCGCCCGGTGGAGAAGACGAAGCGCAAAATCACGCTGAAGGGCGCGACGGGCAACAACCTCAAGAACGTCACCGCGACGATCCCGCTCGGCAGTTTCACCTGCATCACGGGCGTGTCGGGCGGCGGCAAGTCCACGCTGATCATCGAGACGCTTTACAAGGCACTGGCGCGCAAGCTGAACGGCGCGTCGAGCCCGCCACAGCCCTATGACAGCCTCGAGGGCCTGCAGCATCTCGACAAGGTGATCGACATCGACCAGAGCCCGATCGGGCGCACGCCGCGTTCGAACCCGGCAACCTATACGGGCGCCTTCGGGCCGATCCGCGACTGGTATACCGGCCTGCCGGAATCCAAGGCGCGCGGCTACAAGGCCGGACGGTTCAGCTTCAACGTGAAGGGCGGCCGCTGCGAGGCCTGCCAGGGCGACGGCGTCATCAAGATCGAGATGCACTTCCTGCCGGACGTGTATGTCACGTGCGAGACCTGCAAGGGCAAGCGCTACAATCGCGAGACGCTGGAAGTGACGTTCAAGGGCAAGTCGATTGCCGACGTGCTGGACATGACCGTTGAAGAGGCCGCGAAATTCTTCTCGGCGGTGCCGGCGATTGCGACGAAGATGGAGACGCTGGTGCAGGTGGGGCTGGGCTATGTCCAGGTCGGCCAGCAGGCAACGACGCTGTCAGGCGGCGAGGCGCAGCGTGTGAAGCTGGCCAAGGAACTGGCGAAACGCGCGACCGGGCGGACGCTGTATATTCTCGATGAGCCGACCACGGGCCTTCACTTTGATGACGTGCGCAAGCTGCTGGAAGTGCTGCATGAACTGGTCGATGCCGGGAATACGGTGGTCGTGATCGAGCATAACCTGGACGTCGTGAAAACGGCCGACTGGGTGCTGGATATTGGCCCTGAGGGCGGCGATGGCGGGGGCCAGCTGATTGCGGCCGGTACGCCGGAAGACATCGCGGCCACGAAAGGAAGCTGGACCGGCAAGTTCCTGGCCGAGACCTTCCGTCGGCAGGACGAACGCCGCGCCCAGCGCAACAAGCGCGACCGGGCGAAGACGCCATCAGTTGCGGCCAAGGCTGAAGCGCCGAAGAAGGCTGCGAAGGCAAAACCGGCCGCCAAGGCGAAGGCGGCGACACCGGCGAAGAAGACAAAGTCCAAATCGGCCAGCGCCGCGAAATAGGCGCCTAGTCGAACACCGCCATCTGGGCCGCATCGTCGACCCCGCCGCGGGGATCGTGGCGGGCGGCAAACGCGGCCGGTCCGCCTGTGAAATGCAGCAGCAGTCCGGACATGAACGAGGTTGCGAAGCCATAAATAGCCATCGGCACGAGGAATGACGGCGAGAAGATTGCGCCGAAGGCTTCTTCGGCAGACTGGACGTTGTTCATGCTGCCCGTGAACGGCATCAGGATGATCAGCTGAAGCACCTGGCTGATGACGGAAGAGGCAATGCCGCCACCAACCGACAGGATGACAAAGGCGCCGAGAATGGGCCAGAAGCGGCCGCGCGAGACGTTCCAGGCATCGAGGAAGACGATTTTGCGGTCCTTGATCGTCATCGCGAAACAGGGCGCGAGTCGCGTCGCGAGGAATACATAAACGGGCATGACAAGCAGCATCAGCCCCATCCCGCCAAAGACAAGCGGGATCATTTTCCGCGCCATTTCCTCTTCCGACATATCGTCAATCCCGATCTCGAAAATGCCCATTACGCCGTTGAATATGTAGAGGACCGGCAAGCCGAAAGTGACCGTGTAGAGTAGCCACCACAAGAGGAGCACAACCATCATGCGCAGCTCGTCTGCCCCCAGGCGCAGGGAAAAGCGCTCGTCGCGGATGTAGCGCCGCTGGGAAGCCGCTTCGAATACGGCCCGGATGACCCAGTAGCCGAGGCCGCCCGCAATAGCCCACGGGACAAGCGAGGCCATCATGCCGAAAAAGAAGCTGAACACGGTGTACGGATCGGGCTCATCGCTCGCGGTTTCGGCGAAGGACTCAAACCCGGACATCACCTCCATGAACGTGTCCCTGGCGAGATATGTCAGGATCAGTGAGGCTATCGTGACGACAAGCGCAAAGGCAGCCGCGAAGAGCCATGGAAAGCTGCGCATATGCGCCGCCCGGAAGGCGTTTGACAGCGCGCCGTCAAATGAGAATCGTGTCGGCATAGTGTCCCCTCCGCTTCAACCCCGTGATCCTGCCATACGCAGCTGCTGCTACAGCCGACCCCCTAGACAAATGTGTCGTCGATTGCCGGATGGTCAGCCCATTCCGGATCGGTGCGGGCCGCCAGTGCTGCCGGTCCGGAAAAGATGTGCATGCCGCAGCCTTGCAAAAAGACCATGCCGACCACCAGCAAGGCGCCGGGAATGAGGACGGCGGGCGAGAGCATGGCGCGGAATATTGCCGAGGGATCCTCTGATTCCATTCCGTTCATCATCGGCATAAGCGAGGCAACGATGGCGACCACGAAGATCATGTAGATCACGAAGAACACGACAGACATGATCAGGCCGAGGACGATCCAGCTGCCGACAATGGTCCATGCCTTGCCTTTCGTCACGCGCCAGGCCTGTCCGAACCGGATGCTGCGATCCCGCACGGTGAGCGCGGCGGCGGGTGAAAAACGGGCACATAGCCAGAGCGCAAAAATCATGTAGGCGAGCGCGAGGATGAAGGTCAGCAGCCCGCCAATCATGGCGCCCTCGCCTGTGCCGGTTGCGGCCGCGATGGCCATAGGCACGATAAATGCGATGATACCGCCGAGATACAGCCCGATTAACAGGACAAACCAGATCAGCCCCACCACGAGGAGGCGCCATTCATCGCCGCCGAGCCGCAGTCGGAAGCCTTCAGCCCGCATGTAGCGACGCTGGTTTGCGCCTTCGAAGATCATCCAGAAGGCAAGGCCAAGCGGAATCAGGACCGCGTAACCGAGCAGGACGCGCCCCATGTGCTGCATCATGGCGGCTTCCATGACCAAGGGGTCTTCCATCGCCGCAGGATCGAACATGGCGCCGTAAATGGGCCATTGCAGCCCGATGCTTACCGCCGAGAGGATCACATATAGCAAGACGTAGGTCGCGCCATAGCTGAGCAGGAAGCCCTTGGGGCCACCTGTTTTACGGAAATGCATCATCGCATTGCCGAAATCAAAACTCACTGGATTCATTGGCCTTGGTCTCCCCACCTGATTGCCACTTAAAGGTATCTAAGCGGAGTCAGCCGGACGTTGCAATCTCGGCCAGTTCCGCAGCGTCGGGCGCGAGACGCGGCAGGGCGCTGACGGCGAGGCCGTGTCCGGCGAGCAGGAAGGGCGCCAACAGGAGTACACCAAGGGCACCGCCGATGAACAGGCCGGCGGGGGCTGTGCCGAGCAGCGGCGCGAGCGCGGCATTTATGGCTATCGCCGCAAAGAAGGGGCCGACATGGGTGGCCATGGCCGCGATGCTGAGCCGGAGCGCATGGCCCTTGGTCCACGGCCATGTGCGAAACACCATGGTCTCGCCCCGGCTGACCGTCGCGGCGCCAACGAGCAGGAGGCGTATGGCAAAGAAGCAAAGCGCCCAGAGGCCGAGCGCGCAAGCCAGGATGAAGACAGCGCCATAGGCCGTGGGCAACATGTCCATGAAGGCGGCCTGCACGATTGCAGGATCGGTTTTCGCATCAAGATCCGTTCGGCCCGAGACTTCCAGCAGGATGCCCGGCAGGATGGCGAGGAAGAAGGCGATGAACACGCCCACGAAAAGGAAGGCCATATAGATGGCGAGATTGGCGTGGGCGAGTTTGAGGAATGTGCCAGAGGATGCGCCCAGCATGCTGCGATAGACCCTGAGCGAGAAGGCGACGCCAGCGGCGAACACAACGACCAGCAGCATGAGGTTGATAATGGCGCCGACCTGCAGGTAAAGCGTGAGCCGATAGAGCCCAGCCGTGACCATCAGACCCGCCAGCCACGGAAGGCTCGGCAGGGCGGCGCGGAGGGCGAGGCCCCAGGCCTCGGCAACCATTCCCGCAACGGGCAGCTTCACGTCCATGGTGCGACTCCTCATTGGTTCCACACCTAAACCGCAAGGCGCCGGGCGGCAAACACCATCTTGACGCGCCGGGCTGGCCTGCGCATGTCCCACCCATGAGCATCAAACCTATCCATATTATCGGTGGCGGCATGGCCGGATCGGAAGCGACATGGCAGGCAGCGAGCGCGGGCGTGCCCGTGATCCTGCATGAAATGCGGGGCGTAAAGGGCACAGAAGCCCACCAGACGGACCAATTGGCCGAGCTGGTCTGCTCCAATTCGTTCCGCTCGGACGACCATACGACCAATGCCGTGGGCGTTCTGCATGAGGAAATGCGCCGGGCTGGCGGCCTGATTATCACCACGGCGGCTGACCATCAGGTGCCCGCTGGCAGTGCGCTGGCCGTCGACCGCGAGGGCTTTGCCGAGGCGATTACCGCCAAGCTGGAAGCCCATCCGCTGGTCACCATCGTGCGTGAGGAAATCGCCGGTATTCCGCCCGAAGACTGGGACAGCGTGATCATCGCGACCGGCCCGCTGACCTCGCAGGCGCTGGCCGAGGCGATCCATGCGCATACGGGCGAAGGCGACCTCGCCTTCTTCGATGCCATCGCGCCGATCATCTACATGGACTCCGTCGACATGACGAAGGCCTGGCGCCAGAGCCGCTATGACAAGCCCGGCCCCGGCGGCGACACGGCGGCCTATATCAACTGCGCTATGGACGAGGCCCAGTACAATGCCTTCCTCGATGCGCTGATCGCGGCACCTAAGACCGAGTTCAAGGACTGGGAAAAAGACACGCCCTATTTCGAAGGCTGCCTGCCAATCGAAGTGATGGCCGAGCGCGGGCGCGAGACGTTGCGTTTCGGACCGATGAAGCCGGTCGGCCTGACCAATCCGCACGACCCGACCGTGAAATCGCACGCCGTTGTGCAGCTGCGCCAGGACAATGCCCTCGGCACGCTGTGGAACATGGTGGGTTTCCAGACCAAGCTGAAACATGGCGCGCAGGCGGAAATCTTCCGCATGATCCCCGGCCTCGAGAAGGCCGAGTTCGCGCGGCTGGGCGGCATCCACCGCAACACGTTCCTGAATTCGCCGAAACTGCTGGACGAGCAGCTGCGCATGAAATCCATACCGCGCCTGCGCTTTGCAGGTCAGGTGACGGGCGTTGAAGGCTATGTCGAGAGCGCGGCCATGGGCCTGCTCGCCGGGCGCTTTGCGGCGGCCGAACGCCTCGGCCGCACCCTGCCCCCGCCACCGCCGACCACGGCGCTCGGCTCGCTGGTGCTGCACATCACAGGCGGCCATTTGCAGGGCAAGCAGACCTTCCAGCCGATGAACGTGAATTTCGGCCTGTTTCCGGACATTACCGACTATTCGAAAGTCGGCCCGGACGGCAAACGCCTTCGCGGCAAGGACAAGGGCCGGGCCAAGAAGATGGCCCAGGCCGTGCGCGCGCTGCAGGATGTCGATGCGTGGCTGGCGGGTGAAGCCGAGCTGGTGCCCGCGGAATAGAGACAGTCAGGGAGCAGGCCTTTGAAACTTCTGCTCACCGGATCGACGGGCTGGCTGGGACGCCACTTGGCGCCCTTGCTGGAGGCGTGCGGGCACCGCGTCGTTGGGCTGGATGTGGCGCCGGGACCGTTTACGCAGGTGATCGGCACTGTCGCAAACCGTGCGCTGGTCGACCAGATATTCGCGGATCATGGCATTGAAGCTATCATTCATGCAGGCGCGCTGCACAAGCCGGATATTGCGCGGTTTCCGCGCCAGGCCTTTATCGACACGAATGTGACCGGCACGCTGAACCTGCTGGAGGCGGCGGTGGCGGCGGGGCATGACCGGTTCGTGATGACATCCACGACATCGCTGATGATTTCGCAGGCCATCCGGGACGAGGCATCGGCGGAGGCCGTGTGGTTGGACGAGGATCAGGGGCCGCTGGCGCCGCGCAATATTTACGGCGTGACGAAACTGGCGGCTGAGGGGCTGTGCCGGCAGTTTGCGCTGGAGACCGGGCTGAACTGCGTTGTGCTGCGCACGTCGCGCTTCTTTCCCGAGGATGATGACACGCTGTCGAACCCACCGCCGGAAAATCTGAAAGCCAATGAATTCCTGCACCGTCGGCTGACGGTTGAGGACGCAGCGCGAGCCCATCTCGTGGCGCTGGAGAAGGCGCCGGATGTGGGCTTTGGGCTATATATCGTATCGGCGCTGAGCCCGTTTGCGCGGTCGGAATGTGCCGCCCTGAAGCGCGATGCCGCTGCGGTCATATTGCAGCACTTCCCGGATGCCGCTGACCTCTATGCAAGCCGGGGGTGGCGCCTGCCGCAGCAGATCGGGCGCGTTTATGACGCCTCGCGGATAGAGCGGGAACTCGGGTTTCGCTGCGAGACGGATTTCGCCGCCGTGCTTGGGGCTTTGCGGTCAGGCGCGGTGATGCCGTTTGCGCATGATGGCGGGTTCCGGTCGCCGAGCCTTGATGGCCGCGCGCTGATTGAAGGCGCGCGGCGTTAGGCTTTACTGCGCCGTGACGCGCCAGATGCGGTTGCCGACATCGTCTGCAACAAGGAGAGCGCCGGACTGGTCGAGCAGGACGCCGACAGGGCGGCCATGGGCGGTGTCATCAGTCATGAAATCATCGAGCACGGTCACTGGCTCGCCTGATGGCATGCCATTGGCGAAGGGCACGAAGATGACCTTGTAGCCACTGCGCGGCTTGCGGTTCCACGAGCCATGTTGGCCGATGAAGGCGCCTTCGCCGTAATGCGTGGCCATGGCGCCGGTCGACCCGCTCGTCAGGTCGAGCCCGAGCGAGGCCGTGTGCGAACCGAGGGCATAATCCGGCGCGATGGCGCTGGCGACGAGATCCGGTTTTTGCGGCTCGACGCGCGTGTCGATGGTCTGGCCGTAATAGCTGTAGGGCCAGCCATAGAAGGCGCCGTCTTTCACAGAGGTGAGATAGTCCGGCACGAGATTGTTGCCGAGTTCATCGCGTTCGTTGACGACAGTGAAGAGCGTGCCGGTGGACGGATCGATATCCATGCCGACGGGATTGCGCAGGCCCGTGGCGAAGACGCGGCCCTCACGGGAGGCAATGTCGATTTCCCAGATGGCGGCGCGGCCTTCTTCGGCCTCGATGCCGTTTTCGGCGACATTGCTGTTGGAGCCGACAGAGGCGTAGAGCTTGGTGCCGTCAGGGCTGGCGACGACATTCTTGGTCCAGTGATGGTTTATCTCGCCCGCCGGGAGGGCAAAGAACTCTTGGGGCGTGGCAGTGTTCGTGGTGTTGCCCTCAACATAGGGCACGGTCACGATGGCATCCGTATCGGCGATGTAGAGCGTGTCGCCGACAAGCGTCATGCCGAAGGGCGAGTTGAGGCCGCTAAGATAGGTCGTGTGGGTTTCAGCCACGCCGTCGCCGTCCGCATCGCGCAGGAGGGAAATGCGGTTTGCACTGGGCACGCCGGCGCCAGCCTTGGCCATGACGCGCTTCATGAAGAAGCCGCGAATGCCGTCGCCATCTTCCGGGCGCGGCGGGCCATTGGTTTCAGCGACGAGTACGTCGCCATTCGGCAGCTGGTAGAGCCAGCGGGGATGGTCGAGGTCTGCGGCAAACTGGTTGACCGCGAGGCCGGCGGCGGGCGTCGGCTTCGCATCGCCTGTCCATGCCTTGGCGGTGGCCACATTCACGGTCGGCAGGAGCTTGTCTGTGGGTTTGGGCAGGTCGGGCGCCGGGCCAAAGCCAGTCTCGATGGGGAGTGTCTGGTTGCCATTGCAGGCGCCCAGTGTTGCGCCGAGCGCCATGATGAGCGCAGCCGATGCGACATTTCTATGTTTCATTTATTTCTCCTGCCTTGTCAGGAGAAGCGCACAAAAACCGGTCTGGTTCCAGACTTGTTCAGGAGACAGATTGTCAGACCTGCCCGGTATTCATCGCCTTCATGATGCTGAGACGCTTGGTGACAGCGTTCGGATCGCGGCCTTCTGAGTAGAACTTGCGCAGGCGGAAATGGGCGATGGCAGGCCGGATGGGCTTCGGCGCCGGGGCAACGTGTGGGCCGAACGCCTTGGTGTCGCTGCGACGGGTCGCGGCATAGGCAGGCGCGACTTCCTGTATCTCCGTACCCCAGCCATGGGCACCGGCGAGCACGCTGGCGGCGACCGCGGCGAGCCAGGCCTCAGGCTCGCGCGCGCGGTCCTCAGCCTCGAAAGCGGCCTGGTAGCCATCGACCAGTTTCTGCAGGGCGCCCACTTTCAGGCGCTGGCACGCGACTTCCTCATAGAGAGCGAGGCAGACGTCATGGGAGCGCGGCGTCTTCTCGGCCTCGATCTCGGAGAGGGCATCGCGCCACCACTGGAAGCGGATGGCGCCGAGCGTGTCTTCGGTCACGGCCAGCCGCACGCGGGCCAACTCGTAAGCCAGCGCATAAAGTGCTATCAGGGCGTTGCGGTATATTTCGGGGGCGAAACGACTGGATATCCAGCGATCTTCGTCCACGCGCTTAACGCGGGCGTCGATTGCCTTCCATTGTGTTTTGCTCAGAGGGCTAGTCTCGTTTGACATGGAACCCATATGTGGGAAGACGCGCTGATACACCAGTCAATGTTATGCAAGAAAGGACGATCTCATGGCTTTTTCCCTTCCCGACCTCCCTTATGGACGCGGAGACCTCGCTCCTCACATTTCCGAGGAGACCCTCAACTACCACCACGGCAAGCACCATCAGGCGTATGTCGACAATCTCAACAAGATGATTGAAGGCACCGATCTCGAGGGCAAGTCGCTCGAAGAGATCATCAAGGTCACTGCCGCTGACAAATCCAAGGCCGGCCTGTTCAACAATGCCGCCCAAGTGTGGAACCACACGTTCTACTGGCACTCGATGACACCAAACGGCGGCGGCAAGCCAACCGGCAAGATTGCCGCCAAGATCGAGAGCGATCTCGGCGGCTACGACCAGTTCGTGAAAGACTTCAAGGCAGCCGGTGGCGGCCAGTTCGGTTCAGGCTGGGCCTGGCTGGTGCTGAAGGATGGCAAACTGGCCATTACCAAGACGCCAAACGCCGAAACACCGCTGACAGAAGCTGGTGTGACGCCAATCCTGACCATGGATGTCTGGGAACACGCCTATTACCTCGACTACCAGAACAGCCGTCCGAACTATATGGACGCATTCATCAACAAGCTGATCAACTGGGACTTTGCCAACAAGAACCTCGGTTAATCAGACGTCACCCCATCCGTGAATTTACGGAAACTGAGACGCCCGCCTGTACTGGCGGGCGTTTTTGCATTATGTGCACCGCAACAGACGCTCCGGGCTCAGGATTCGCCCGGCAAAGCTGCCATTCGGGCAGCGTCGGGTATTATCAACAATCCTTGGACTGGAAACACTTTGAACGACGTAACATTTGCAGATCTCGGCCTCGGGCCGAACGTGCTGAAAGCTGTAGAAGAAGCTGGGTACACAACCCCCACGCCGATCCAGATGGAAGCCATCCCCCACATTCTTTCCGGCGGCGACGTGACGGGCATTGCCCAGACCGGCACCGGCAAGACGGCCGCCTTCGTGCTGCCAATGATCCACCGTCTCGCCCGCGGCCGGGCCCGGGCGCGCATGCCGCGCTGCCTGATTCTCTGCCCCACGCGCGAACTCGCCGCCCAGGTGGCCGAGAATTTCGAGAAATACGGCAAGTATCTCAAGCTCACCATGGCGCTGCTGATCGGCGGCGTGAGCTTTAAGGAGCAGGAAGGCCTGCTCCAGCGCGGTGTTGATGTTCTGATCGCGACGCCGGGTCGGCTGATGGACCAGTTCGAACGCGGCAAGCTGCTGCTGATGGGTGTCGACTATCTCATCATCGATGAAGCCGACCGCATGCTCGACATGGGCTTCATCCCGGACATCGAAAAGATCGTCGCCAAGCTGCCACCGAAGCGCCAGACGCTGCTCTTCTCGGCCACGTTCCCGACCGACATCCAGCGGCTTGCCAAGAGCTTCCAGATCAACCCGGTGAAGATTGAGGTTGCGCGCCCAACGGACGCCGCCAAGACGATCACCCAGCATGTCGTCCATATTCCGAGCAATGACGCCAAGGCCAAGCGCACCGCGCTGCGCCGCGTGATTGAGTCGTGTGATGTGAAAAACGGTATCGTGTTCTGCAACCGCAAGGTCGAAGTCGATATCGTTGCGGCTTCCCTGCAGAAGCATGGCCATGACGCTGCCGCCATCCACGGCGACCTGCCGCAGGCCTTCCGCACCGAAGTGCTCCAGCGCTTCCGCGATGGCGACCTGAAACTGCTGGTCGCATCTGACGTGGCCGCCCGTGGTCTCGACATTCCGGACGTCGACCATGTGTTCAACTATTCGCCGCCACCGAAAGACGAGGACTATGTCCACCGGATCGGCCGGACAGGTCGTGCCGGACGGAGCGGTAAGAGCTTTACGGTCGTCTCGCCGAGCGACGAAAAGTCCTGGGGCTTTGTCCTCAAGATGATCCAGCAGGACGTCGAGGAATATATGCCCGAAGGCCTGCTCGAAGAGCTTGAGAACCTGCCGCCGGAAGAACGCTCGAGCCGTGGCGGACGCAGTGGTGGCAGCAGCCGCAGCAGCGGAAGCAGCAGCCGTGGCCGTGGTGATCGCCCCGAACGTGGCCGTTCGCGCCGCTCGTCCGGCGACGACGCTCCGAAGGTGGAAGCCAAGGAAGAAGCACCGAAAGCCGAAGTCGCCGAAAAGGCGGACGTCGCCGAGAAGCCAGAACCTTCCGAGAAGGCCGAACGCGCTGAAAAGCCGAAACGCCAGCGCGCCCCGAAAGCTGACAAGTCCGAGAAGGCCGAGCCGAAGGAAAAAGCGGAAACCGCTGAGAAGCCGGCCCGTTCGTCCGAGCGCAGCTCACGCGGCGGACGCCCGCCACGCGACCAGAAGCGTAAGGATGACGATCTTATCCTCGCCCCCGCACCGGAGCGTGTAAAAGGCTTCGGCGACGACGTACCGGCCTTCCTGAAACGTTAGAATTTGCCAATCGGCGCAGGAGCCTTACGAGGCTGCCTTGCGCCGTTTTGCGATCAGGGAAGACGAGAAATCATGTTCCGCCGGAGGCCGGTTGAACGTGATTACGTATTTCGTGCCTGCCGGTCCTGTTTCAATTTTGACATCAGCACCAACAGATTGCGTCAATGATTCGACCAGGATGGTGCCGATGCCGGAGTGCTTGGTGCGTGGGCCGTGCGCGGGCATGCCGATGCCGTCGTCTTCGACTTCAATGCGCACAGTCTCGCCATCGCTTTCAAGCGCGACGTGAATCGCCCCCTTGTCGCGCTGCGTGAAGGCATACTTGCAGGCATTGGTCACAAGTTCCGTCACCGCAAGGCAGACCGAGACAGCCTTGCTGACCGGAAGCACGATCTCGCCCTCTGTCTGGCATGTCAGCCGAATATGATCGTCCACAGAGTAAGTCTGCACGACGGTTGCACAAAGGTCGGGCAGGAGCTGGGCGCAGTCGACATGGTCGTGCGTGCCAAGCTCGTACAAGCTGCGATGGGCGGCCGTGATCACTTCGATCCGCTGCCGCGTAAGTGAAAGCGTCTCGCGCGCAATCTCGTCGTCAATGCGCTTCATTGGCAGGGCAACGAGCGAGGCCACGATCTGGAGGCTGTTGCGGACCCGGTGATTGACCTCGAAAAGGAGCAGCTCCTTCATTTCGAGCGCCTGAAGCAAGGCCTGTTCCGCGATGACGCGTGATGTCTCGTCACGGAGCGTCAGGACGGAACCGATCTGGACACCTTCGGAGTCGCGTACAGGTCGTGCCGTTCCCACGGCGATGACGACCGTGCCGTCGGGTCGGCGGATCTTCCAGGGAGCGTCAACAACATCCTCGCCACGCATCACGGCACGTGCGAGCGGCAGCTCGTCAGGCGGATGGGGCGCATCATCCATCGTCAGCAACTGATAATCATCCGAATACGAATCAGGGGCACCACCGACAAGTGAGCGTCCGTGAATTTCCTCCGCAGCGCGATTGACGCTGATAATTCGGCCATCGGCGTCAGCGATAATAACGCCCTCACCGAGCTGATCGAGCACCACGGACTTGAAGCCTTCAAGCGAACTCAACATGTCATGGCCTCCGTGCCAACGGCTCAATATAGTGCGGGAGGTAATACGAAAGTCTAAACCGTCAACGCTTCAGGCGACCTTTCACCTGCTTGCGGAAAGCGTCGCCATAGGGAGGACGGATCATGGCCAGCATCTCACTGCCGGTTTGGGTATAGACGGACTTGCGGTGACTGAATTCGTAGAAGCCTTCGCGGCCATGGTAGCTGCCCATGCCGGAGGGGCCAACGCCGCCGAATGGCAGGTCTTCCTGTGCGACATGGAAGAGCACATCATTGACGGTAACGCCGCCCGAAGTCGTATTGTTGAGCACCTTGTCGCGCTCGGCCGAATCCTCGCCGAAATAGTAGAGCCCCAGCGGGCGGTCATGGGCGTTGATGTAGGCAATCGCATCACTGGTTTCACCATAGGACTTGATCGGCAGGATGGGGCCGAAGATCTCGTCCTGCATCACGGTCATGTCGTCGGTCGGGTCGACGATGATGTGCGGTGCGATCTTGTGGTGAGGCTGTTGCGAGAAATTGTCTCCGGTCGGATTGATTTCGATCACTTCAGCGCCTTTGGCCCGCGCGTCCTCTATATAGGACATGATCCGATCATAGTGGCGCTGATTTACGATGGACGTGTAGTCGTCATTGTCCTTCAGTCCGGACGGGAACATTTTCTGGACCGCACTCGTGGCAGCCGCTGTGAACTCGGCGGTCTTTTCCTTGGGCACGAAGGC
Organism: Hyphomonas oceanitis SCH89; assembly: GCF_000685295.1. GTDB lineage: Bacteria > Pseudomonadota > Alphaproteobacteria > Caulobacterales > Hyphomonadaceae > Hyphomonas > Hyphomonas oceanitis. Next base: position 52,766 of record NZ_ARYL01000003.1, on the reverse strand, counting down.
ATAGTCTGGCGCGAGGCAGATCTGCCCGGCGTTAAGTGTCTTGCCGGCCATGATGCGGTTGGCGGCTTTCTGCATGTCAGCGGAGCGGCCAAGAATGACCGGGCTCTTGCCGCCCAGCTCAAGCGTGAGCGGGACAAGGTTGTCGGCTGCCGCACGCATGACGTGCTTTGCAACAGAAGTCGCGCCAGTGAAGAGGATATGGTCGAAAGGCAGCTTCGTGAACTCGGCGCCGACTTCGGGGCCGCCGGTGATTACGGCCATTTCTTCCTCGTCATAATATTGCGCAATCACGGACTTCATCAGTTCCGACGTCGCCTCGGTGAATTCCGACGGCTTGATCATGCAACGGTTGCCGGCGGCGAAGACACCCGCAAGCGGCGTGAAGGTCAGGTTGACCGGGAAGTTCCACGGGCTGATGACGCCGATCACGCCTTTTGGCTGGAACTGGATCTGCGCTTTGGAGCCCAGAAGATTGAGCGGGAACTCGACGCCGCGCTTGTCTGGCTGCATCCACTTGTGAAGGTGCTTCTTGGCAAACTTGAGCGCGGCGATCGAGGACGCAATGTCGGTAAAGGCCGACTGGTCCTTGGAACGATGGCCGAAATCCTCGCACATGGCCTCGTTGAAGGCGTCGCCGTGGGTGATCAGAAGGTCGATGGACTTGTCGAGCCATTCGATCCTTTTCGCAGCGGACGGTATGCCGTCGCGCAGGTTTGCCGCCTTTTGTCGCGTGAGGATGGAGCTCATGCCGCTGCCTGTTGCGCTGTCGAGTGCCATTCCAGAATCTCCCATAGCCATATTTGTAAGTGAACAGTGTAGCTCGCGTTCAGCACTTAACAAAGCGAAATGCATTGCCCTTGCGTGAGGCGTTCACAAGGCGGGCAAACTTACTAGATTGCCGACACAAACTTCCGGGAGAGAAACAAAGATGGCCTATTCAAAAATTTCCTACGAACTGGACGGCGATACGGCCATCATCAGCTTCGACGATGCGTCCACCATGAACGCCTGCGGAATCGATACCGCACAAGAACTGTTGCATGCGTTCGAGACGGCTGCGCGCGAAGCCCGCTGCACGATCCTCACAGGCAAAGGCCGCGGCTTCTGCTCTGGTGCGAACCTCGGCGCAAACCCCGGCAGCGGCACGGCGCTCAGCCATCCGGGCTCGATGCCCGATGCCGGCCGCGCCCTGGAAACCCACTATAATCCGCTCATCCTGGCCATTCAGGACCACCCGCATCCGGTCATCACGGCCGTGAACGGCGCGGCAGCCGGTGTCGGCTGCGCCCTCGGCCTGATCGGCGATCTCGTGATCTGCGCCAAGAGCGGCTACTTCCTGCAGGCATTCCGCCGCATCGGCCTCGTTCCCGATGGCGGTTCGACCTACCTGCTGGCCCGCACGATCGGCCGTGTTCGCGCCATGGAAATGGCCCTGCTGGGCGAAAAGATTCCTGCCGAACAGGCCATGTCCTGGGGCCTCGTCAACCGCGTGGTCGAAGACGACGCGCTAATGGACACGGCAAAACAGCTGGCCAAGCAGCTCAGCGAAGGTCCGACAATGGCGCTCGCCATGACGCGCAAGCTGATCTGGTCGGCCTGTGACGGCGATTTCGAAGGAGCCCTGCGGGCCGAGCGCCTGTCCCAGCGCACCGCTGGCCGCTCTGAAGATTTTGCTGAGGGCGTTAAGGCCTTTCTCGGCAAGCGGAAAGCCGTCTTCAAAGGCAAATAATCATCTTCAGATTGCAGAAATTCCGCTCCAGTTAACACTGGAGTAAGGCATCCGTGACATTTTCCCGGCGACTATATATTTGGGCCGGGGGGGCGGTTACCTGCATGGATTACAGGCTGATTCATTTCAACTGTGCGCGCCCGACAGGCGCGTTTACGTTCGAGAATGAGTTCGTGCGGGTTTTCCTGTCGATCCTGCCGCGAATTTTCAGCGACGCCGACTCCTTCGAAGGGCTTCACTGGCATCGCCATGGCGTTCGCGAGCCCAGTGGCATCTGGCGCGACCTGTATCAGGCATTCCCCTATGCGGAAGAGCTGGGCATACCGGATGTCTGCACCATGGCCGGCTGGACATCGCTCGAGGAAATGCGGCGCTTCGTCTATTCCGGCAAGACGCACCCGGCCGGCATGCGCCGCCTGCAATCGCAGCTCGACCGCAGCCAGGGCCCCGGATTCGTCATGTGGTGGGCCCCACGTGACGAGCGTTTCACGATGAGTGACGGATGGGACCGCCTGCAGCATCTGCGCATGCACGGCCCGAGTTCCTACGCTTTCTCGCTGGATGACCCCATCGCCAGACCCCAAGTCGCATGAGGGTTTCCCGGCGCGCCTTTGCGGGCCTGATGGCCGCTGCGGTTCTGTCTGCCGCCTGCATGTCTTCACCGCCACCACCGGAAACGGTGATCTACCTTGTCCGCCACGCGGAAAAGCAGGTCGGCGATGACCCCTCGCTGACAGATGAAGGCCAGGCACGGGCTGAAGAACTTGCGCTGACGCTGAAAAAGGCCGGTATCACACGGATCTATTCCACCGACACAGCACGCACACGCCAGACAGCGGCGCCCCTAGCGGCCGCTCTGAATGTGCCTGTCGAGATATATGATGCCTCAGACCTGCTCGCCTTTGCCAGTGAGCTGACAACGCAGACAGGTACAATTCTGGTCGTCGGCCACTCCAACACAACGCCCCCACTGGTAGAACAGTTGGGCGGCGATCCCGGCACGGAAATTAACGAGGCAGGCGAGTTCGACCGGCTCTACGTGCTGCATATCAGGGGCGACACGGTGCGAACCGACCTGCGCCGGTACGGCAACCGCTACCAGCCGTAAGGGCCGAACCGGAGCCTGCCGCAGACTAGGCTGGCGGCAGGCCGAGCCGGTAGACGCCCTTGAACGTATCAAGATTTTCCACCGGCTTGCCTTTGCGATAGATCGCAATCGTGCCCGCTTTGGCGAGTCGGACGGCTTCAGCGCGCACATCCTTGAGTACGCGCTGGAAGTTTTCCTCGCTCACGGCACGGGCTGCCTGTTCGGCGCTGATCGTCTTGCCGACGCCGCATTCGGCGGTCAGCGACAGGATCGCCTCGCGCACAGGATTTTTTGGCTCTGTCATGGTCGATATCCAATATCGCGCAGTGATACCCGCAGCTTCATAAGCGTCTCTGTATCCGACTTGGAAATTGAAGGCATGTGCAAAATGCTGTCGCTAATAGCATCAACATGTCGGCCCAGCTCCTGCAAGCTCGGCTCCGATGCGATACAACCTTGCAGATAGAACCAGTTTGGAGATTGAATCTTGGCACCGACTGTTTGCACAGAGTCGATGTAGTCTGCCAATGATCTGTTGCCCGCTTTTGGAGGGCCAGCATGCGATTTCTTCCACTCTGCGACGAGTGCTCCAGCAGTTAAAATGGAGCCGACCGCTTCACTCGGAATATCCGCAGATATAGCCGCTTCTGCAATTGCGGTATTAGCAAGATAATCTCGGAACTCTTGGCTACCAATATTGGGAGCATCACCTGCCAGACCGCCAGAACAGCCATAGAAGCACTTATCCCCGTCTGGTCCCGCTAGCTTCAAATATTGAACCCGAAAAGCATTAAATTCCGAGACATCCGCCCCAGAGCGCTCTTTCGAAGCTTCAACGAATTCGTTCAGCATACGCCCTGCTTCAGCTTTGCTGTTCTTATAATACAACCAATCCTGTGCATTGGCGGCCTGCGCCAATACCAGTGTGGCTGTTCCGACCGCCAAGAGAGATCGGAGAAGTCTCACCAGTCGATCGCCGCATAGGCAAGCTGCTGGAATTGCTGGCGCATCGGATAGGAGGAGGACGGCATGAGCTGCGTTGCCTGAATGCCGATGATCTCTTCTTCCGGGTCGATCCAGAAATAGGTGGAGGCAAGGCCGCCCCAGCTGAACGTGCCCTCGCTGCCCGGCTGCATGCCGGCGACAACATCGGTAACCACCGAGCCGCCAAGGCCAAAGCCGACGCCATCGGCCATGACTTCGGTGAACATGGACTTGCCCATGTCGCGCATGGTCTGGCCGAAAGGTAGATGGTTCTGGCGCATGAATTCCAGCGTCTTGGGACTGATAATACGCTGGCCATCGAGCGTGCCGCCGCGCAGGATCATCAGGCAGAAGCGATGATAGTCGCGCATGGTGGACACGAGACCGCCGCCGCCATTCAGCAGGGTCGGGCGTTTCGCATAGAGGCGGGACTCTGCGCCTGCCGCATCGGCCAGCGTTGTTTCGCCCGTTAGCGCATCTTTCTGGTAGCAAGCCATCAGGCGGTCGATCTTGTCTTCCGGCACCCAGAAGTCTGTATCGTGCATGCCAAGTGGGCCCGTGATGCGCTCGCGGAAGAAGGCGTCGAGCTCCATGCCGGATGCAATCTCGACAATTGCACCGAGCACATCGATCGAGTGGCTGTACCACCATTCATCACCGGGCGAGCATTGCAGCGGCAGCTTTGCGAGGCGCTTCGACATTTGCAGGAGCGTCTCGTCAGGCCGACCGATCTTTTCCTTGCGGTACAGCGCATCCACGGGATGCTGCATCATGAAGCCATAGGTGAGGCCTGACGTATGGGTGAAGAGGTCCAGCACTTTCATCGGCCGGTCCGGCTTGCGGGTCTTGATCGCATCACCCTCGCCGCTCTCATAGACCATCACGTCCGCGAATTCGGGAATGTACCGGCTGACATCATGGTCGAGGCGCAGCTTGCCCTCCTCGAACAGCATCATGGCGGCCAGCGAGGTGATCGGCTTGGTCATGGAGTACATGCGGAAGATCGTGTGCGGGCCGATGGGCTCGCCGCTGCCGAGATGTGTCGTGCCGGAATAGTCTTCCAGCGCGATCTCGCCGCCGCGCGAGACCAGCGTCGCCATGCAGGGCACCTTGCCGGTGTCGATATAGTTGGTCTGGAAATACTCAGGAATGGCCGCGAGACGGTCAGGATTGAGGCCAACTTCGTGCGGGTCTGTAGGGTCGTGGTCGAACATTTATAGCTTTCCCGCTTTGGCGGCGCGGGCGAGTTCCCGCGCAATGATGATCTGTTGAATCTGAGTCGTGCCTTCATAGAGGCGGAAGATGCGGACGTCGCGGTAGAAACGCTCAATGCCATAATCGGTGACGTAACCGGCCCCGCCGAACACCTGCACGGCGCGGTCTGCCACGCGGCCACAGGCCTCGGTGGCAAACAGTTTCGTGCACGAGGCCAGCATGGTGACATCCTCGCCCGCATCGCGGCGGCGGGCAGCGTCGAGGATCATGCAGCGGGCCGCATAGGTCTCGGCCTGGCTGTCGGCGATCATGGCCTGAATCATCTGGTGTTCCATGATCGGCTTGCCGAACTGTTTGCGCTCCAGCGAATAGTTGACCATTTCCTTGATCAGGCGCTCTGACACACCCGTGGCGACAGCCGAGATGTGCAGGCGACCCTTGTCGAGCACGCTCATGGCCACCTTGAAGCCTTCGCCCTCGCCCGCAAGGCGGTTCTCGACCGGCACGCGTGCGTTTTCGAAGATCACGTCGCAGATATGCGCGCCCTGCTGGCCCATCTTCTTCTCGGGCTGGCCGACCGACACGCCCGGCGTATTACGCTCGACGATGAAGGCGCTGACGCCCTTGGCGCCCGGCGTCGACGGATCGGTGCGCGCCATGACGGTGAACAGGTCCGCCTTGTTGGCATTGGTGATATAGCGCTTGGTGCCGTTCAGCACGTAATGGTCGCCGTCGCGGATCGCTTTCGTGGTCAGGCTGCCGGCGTCAGAGCCTGCTTCCGGCTCGGTCAGCGCGAAGCTCGCGATCAGGTCGCCGCTGGCAATGCCGGGCAGCCATTTGGATTTCTGCGCATCCGTACCGAACAGAACCAGCGCCTGGCTGCCGATACCAATATTGGTGCCTGCAACCGAGCGGAAGGCTGGCGACGTGTGGCCGAGTTCGAACGCCACGAGGCATTCGGTTTCCATGTCGAGCGCGAGGCCACCGTATTCTTCCGGCACGGCAATGCCGAACAGGCCGAGATTCTTCATCTCGTCGACGATGGATTGCGGCACGGCATCATTGTCGCCGACTTCGGCCTCGATCGGTATGCATTTCTCGGTCACGAAGCGGCGCACCTGTTCGATCAGTGCAGCGCGGATTTCGGCATCGAAGGCCATATGGAGGCTCCCATTTATGTTTGTCGGCAAGATGATATGCCGTTGGGGCACGCTTGTCGAAGGGTGACCGTGCGGTATCAAAGCCAAAAGGGAGGAACAAGCCGCAAATGGTGACGACGGAAGTAACAGAAGGCGAGTTCAAGGGCTGGCACACCTGGCCCGAAGAGCCATTCGAATATGACACGGCCGGCCCGTTCTACATGCGGACCGACGAAAAAGGCCCGGTTGCGGCCTTTCGCGCCCAGCGCAAGCACATGAACGCCGGCGGCGTCGTGCACGGCGGCTGCCTGATGACCTTCGCGGACTATGCCCTCTTCGCCATCGGCCATCAGGGCATGGAGGGCGTTTATGGCCTTACCGTCGCCTTTACCGCAGAATTCCTCGACGGCGCCCGCGAAGGCGAACTGCTCGAGGCGCGCGGCGACCTGCTGCGCCAGGGCCGCTCCATCACCTTCGTACGCGGCATCATCACGGCTGACGGCCGCCCCGTTCTCAATTTTTCCGGCACAATCAAAGTGAAAAGGCCCAAAGCATGACCCAGCCCCCCTATCAGGAACTTTCCCGCTCCATCAAAGGCAAGACCGCCCTCATCACCGGCGCGGCCAGCGGCATGGGAAGGGCAACCGCCCACCTCTTCGCCCGTGAAGGCGCAAATGTCGCTGTCACCGACCTCAAGCAGGAAAACGTCGACCGCGTTGTCGACGAGATCAACGCAGCCGGCATCGGCCATGTGAAGGGCTGGGCGCTGGACGTGAGCGACGCTGACGCCATCAAGCGCGTGGTCGACGAGGCCGCCGCCCATTTCGGCGGCATGGACATTCTCGTGAACAATGCCGGCTTCGCCAAAGCGGGCGATGTCGGCGAGGAAAGCTATGAAGACAGCTGGGGCCCGAGCATCAATGTCATGCTCACCTCGCACCAGCGCGCCATCCGCGCCGCGCTGCCCTACATGCGCAAGAATGGCTGGGGACGTATCGTCAATATCGCCTCCACCGAAGGCCTCGGCGCAACGCCCGGCAACTCGCCTTACGTCGCTGCCAAGCATGGCGTGATCGGCCTGACGCGCGGCCTTGCGGTCGATCTCGGCCGCGAAGGCATCACCGTGAACTGCATCTGCCCCGGCCCGATCATCACGGGCATCACGAGCGGCATTCCTGACGAGCACAAGGAAATCTATGCCAAGCGCCGCGTGCCGCTGCGCCGTTACGGCATTCCGGAAGAGGTCGCCAACATGACCCTGTCGCTGGTCCTGCCGGCTGCCTCATTCCTCAATGGCGTTCACATCCCGGTCGATGGCGGCATGTCGATCAAGAACGCCTGACGCCCAATAACCGGTTTGCGGGGGGCTCAGCCCTTCGCGAACCCGCGCTCGGTCATCGCGGCGTGCCAGCGGCCAAGGTGTTCGAATTCCTTGTGCGGCTCCCATTTCATCACGCGGGCAAAGCCCACGGCGATGTAGAGCGTGATATCCGCAATCGAGAAACGGTCTGCCGCGACGAACTCATGGGTCGCAAGATGCGCGTCGAGGCGCTTGGCCATCGACCGCGCCGCTTTCTCGCCCTTGGCGGCAGCCTCGGGGCTTTGCGGCACTTCCAGCGGCGCCATCATCGGGTGCGAATTGCGGAACCAGCCGGCAAACTGGATGAAGAACATCAGCTCGATGCGCCGGTCCCACATCTCGATCAGGGCCTTCTCCTTCGGGTCCGTGCCCATCAGGTTTGGCTCGGGAAAGATGCCTTCCAGATAGGTGCAGATCGCGCGGCTCTCGGTGATCGCCGTGCCATCGTCCAGCACCAGCGCCGGCACCTGCGAATAGGGTGAGACCTCACGGTATTCCGGTGTCTTGTGCTGCTGGTCCATGATCGACACATCGATCATCTCCACAGCGTCGAGCTTGCCTTTCGCGCGCAGGAAAAAGACCACGCGATCCGGGTTTGGCGCCTTTGGGCTCTGGTAAAGTTTCATCTGTTTCTCTCTCCCTTTTCATTATCGTAGCGCTCATCCTGAGCGAAGTCGAAGGACGAGCGCGTGCTTACGATCTCCCGGCTCGTCCTTCGACTTCGCTCAGGATGAGCCTGCCATATCCTAGAATGTCTTCCTCACGCCCAGCGTCGCATTGAGCGGCTCGCCTGGGAAGTAGCGACCATTGCCGAAGGCGAGGTCCGCGCGGTCGGCATAGGCCTCGTCCGTCAGATTACGCACGATCAGGAACACTTCCGTCCCCTCACTAAAGGCATAGGAACCACGCGCCGCCAGGATCGTGTGCCCCGGATAGGTCGCCGTATTGGCGGGATCCATGAAATATTCGCCGACATGTTCCACCGACAAGGAGAGGCTCAGCGCCTCTGTCGCCTGCCAGTCGAGCGAGGCATCGGCCAGCCATTCCGGCGCCGTGTCGATCTGGTTGCCATCGCGGATGATTCCAGTGGCCGAACTGTTGACGATCCGGTCGAACGTATAAGTCTGGTCAGACCAGCTTACATTGCCCTTCAGCGCCAGCGTATCGGTAATATCGAACGCCGCTGCGGCCTCCACGCCGACATGGCGCGTCGATCCGTCCGGCACGTTGAGGCCGTCACTATCGCGGAAGAAGAAATTCTCCTTGTCCATCCAGTAGGCAGCCACATCGAACACAAGCCGTCCGTCCACGGCGCTGCCGCGCGCACCGACTTCCACGCTATCCAGCGTCTCGGTCTGCACCTGGCCGGCCACCTGCTTATCCTGCAGCCGGTAGAGATCGGAGGCCTGTGGCGCCCGCTCGCCGCGCGCATAGTTCACGTAATAGCTCACATCGCCCGGCGACCAGATCAGGCCGAGCTTCGGCGTCAGCAGGTCAAAATCATCCGTCCTGTCGGCCGGCACATTGAACCGGCCATTGATGCCCACCGGCGCATCGGTCGAATAATCATATTCATGCGTCTCGCCGCGAAGGCCCGCCAGCACGCTGACATTGTTGCCCAGCGCAAACTCCGCCTCGCCCCATAGCGCCAGCTCGGTCGTGTCGACCGTGTAGTCATAGTGGACGCCCTGCGGGAAGCGCCCGTCGCCCGGAAAAAAGCCGAACGGGTCCGGCTGGATCTCCTTCAGGTAACCGCTCGCAACATCCACATCTGCGCCAAGACGCAGCTCGACATTATCGCTCGCCTGCCAGCCATAGCGCGCCATCAGGCCGCCGCCCGTGTGGCCATTCTTCTCGACGCCGCCATTTGGCAGGAAGTGCTGCGAGAAGATCATCGCTTGGGCATGCGCATAGGGCGTCAGCACCAGCGTGCCCGGCCCCAGGTCCCGCTCCGCCCGCATGCCAAGCCGCGCCGACCATGCGTCGCGATAGGCTTCCGGGTTCGGATTCTGCTTGACGAGATCACGGTCCTTGTAGCTGTCGGTGCCATTCACAAAGCCCGCCGATTCCTGATTCAGGTTCGAAGCCGACAACCATGGCGTCACATCCCATCCACCCAGCGTATAGGCGCCAACGGCAGAGAATTTCTGCTGGTCCATGCCGGTATTGTCGCGCCAGCCATTATCGTGCTGCAGAGACAGGCCAAGGCGCACATGCTCGCCATCGTCCAGCGCTGCGTCACTGCGATAGCGCCCCAGCGTGCCATAGCTCGCGCTGGCAAAGCCGCCATCGCCCGGCTTGCCGAGGATGACGTTGACGAGGCCGTGCACCGCGTTCGAGCCATATTTGGCGCTCCCCGGCCCGCGCACCACTTCGATGGCCTCGGCCACTTCATGATGCGGCTCCATCAGGCTGTTGACGTTGCCAAAGGCGGGCGAGCGCGTCGGCACGCCATTCTCGAGGATCAGGAAACTGCCCTGTCCTGCCCCGCCGGTCAGCACCGGCGAGCGGATGGCAATCAAATGCTCCTGCCCGGAATTCATTTGGATGTTGACGCCCGGCAGCGTGTTCAGAATCTCAGCGGGGTGATCGGCGAGCGTGTCGGCGATATCCTTGCTGGTAGCAGCGGAGAAGCTGCCGGGATCGCTGAACTGACGATCCCCGTACACCTTGATTGGCTTCATTCGGCGATGCACATTTTTGCAGCGTGAACTATCCGGTCGGGATAAATCTAGATCATCCTCCACTTCAATGTGCTGCATCATCAAAACGCAGACCAGTTCAGGTTCTGGCTCGTCAGGACCCTCCTGCGCTGCCGCCTGCCCCGCAAGACATGTCGCCAGAACGGCAAGGCTGGCGGAGGTCGCAATCAGTCGGTGCGGCATGGAAAACCCTTCGGCTTGGTTGCAATGTCCGAGACTTAGGGCGATCCCCGCCCCTTGGCGAGCCCTCCCCGAGCGTCAGCTCAGTGCGCAAACAGTGCGAACGGCAGCGCGCCGACAATCGCGCCGGAAATACATGTTGCCAGCGTTCCCGCCAGCAGCGTCTTCCACGCCAGCTCAAGGAAGGTCGAGCGCCGTGTCGGTTCGATAATGCTGAGCCCGCCGAGCAGGATGCCGATGGAGCCAAAGTTCGCGAAGCCGCAGATCGCATGCGCCGTGATCATCCGCGCGCGCGGGCTGAGGCCCTCGGCCGCATCACCCGACAGCTGCAGGAAGGCGACGAACTCGGTCAGCACCGTCTTGATGCCCATCAGCGAGCCAGACTGCGCCGCCTCGCCCATCGGCACGCCAATCATGTACATGACAGGCGCGAAGATCCATCCGAGGATGCGCTCGATGGAAAGCGGCGCGCCGCCGAAATCCGGCAAGGCGCCGAGGCCGAGGTTCACAAGGTAAAGCGCCGCAAAGGCCGCGATCAGCATGGTCACGATATTGGCGATGATTTTCAGGCCGTCGCTGGCGCCGGTCGAGAAAGCATCCATCGTGGAATCATATTCGAAATCAGGCTCGTGGGCGCGCTGCGTCTCGTCCACCGTCTCGGGCACCATGACCAAAGCGAGCGCCACGGCGGCCGGCGCCGCGATCAGCGATGCGGCCAGCAGCTGGCCCAGCGCATTCGGCAATACGTCCTTCAGGAACACCCCGTAGAGCACCAGAACGCTACCCGCCACGGTGGCGAAGCCAGCCGTCATCATGATGAAGATTTCAGACCGCGTCATGCCCTTGATGTACGGTTTGATCAGGATCGGCGCCTCGGTCATGCCCATGAACACATTCGCCGCCACGGCCAGCGAGGTTGCCCCGCCCAGCCCCATGAAGCGCCGGAACACGCTGGCAAAGCCCTTGGTTACCCAGCGCAGGATATGCCAGTGCCAAAGCACGGCGGACAGCGACGCGACGACGATGATCAGCGGCAGGAGGTGCACGGCGAAAATGGGCCCCGGCTGGCCTGTAAAGCCTTCCCATCCGGCCTGCGTCCCGAAGATGGGGCCAAATACGAACTCTGTGCCATACGCCGTTGCGGCGATGAGGCCATCGACCACCATGTTTGCGGCAAACAGCGCATCGCGCACGACTGGAATGCCGAACAGGACGAGCGCAAAGGCAAACTGTATGGCGACAGATCCCAGAACGATCTTCCAGGGGAACGCCTTGCGGTTCTCGCTGAGGCTCCATGCGATGGCGAAGATGACCGCAATGCCGAGCAGTGCCCGCGCATTGTCCCAACCCCATTCAAACCCTGCTGGCATCCACACGCTCCCTTGCCCGATCTCAACCCTCTAAGACTTAGCCGCCACAGTCGTGAATGGAAAGCACGCAGGTGCGCCACAGCGCGTCTCGCGCCATGTTGCCGGAAACCGTGGCACCAAAACCCGGGGCGCTTTGACGCCCCCGCGCTCCGGCGACTGGTTTTTACCTTTACAATCAAGTATCTCCCTTCCAAACCGCAAGCCTGCCCCGGTCATGCCGTGGGCCCCCGGACGGAGAGATATGATGATGCGCGCCCTGTTCATGGCCCTGGTAATGGCCTTTGCCACGCCTGCCTTTGCCGACCCGGAGACCGCCAAACCGGACGACGAAAAGACCGAATCCAAACCCGTCCCCGATCCGGTCATGTTCGAGAGCAAGCATAGCGGCGTCTTCGGCGGCCAGAAAATCGCCTATCATGTCGAAGCGGGCGAAACCTATATCGCCAACGAGGAAGGCGACCCCGCCGCCAGCCTCTTCACCATTTCCTATATCCGCGACAATGCAGGCGCCGACCGGCCCGTCACCTTCGTCTTCAATGGCGGCCCCGGCTCGGCCTCCGTCTGGCTGAACCTCGGCCTGCTCGGCCCGAAGCGCGTTGAAGTCGCCAGCGATGCCGACGCGGATGATGGCGCCGCGCCCTACAGGCTCCTCGACAATGAACAATCCATGCTCAACGTCACCGACCTTGTCTTCATCGATCCCGTCGGCACCGGCTACAGCCGCGTCGTCGGCGATGGCGAAAACGCGGACTATTGGAACGAAGACGGCGACGCCAGCTCGATTGCCGAGTTCATCCGCATCTGGATCACCAAGCACAAGCGCTGGAACGCCCCGAAATACCTCGCCGGCGAAAGTTTCGGCACCACCCGCGCCGCCTATCTCGCCAATGAACTGACCACAGGCGACGTCGATATCGCCCTCAACGGCATCGTGCTGATCTCGCAGGCGCTCGACTATGAGGGCTCCACCTCGGTCGACGACAATGTCTATTCCTACATCACCTACCTGCCGAGCATGGCCGCCGCCGCGCAATATCACGGCAAGGCTGGCCAGGGCGTGGCCCAGGCCGATTTCCTCGGCGAGGCCCGCGCCTTTGCCCGCGATGAATATGGCCCGGCCCTGCTCAAGGGCGACCGTCTCAGCCCGGATGAACGCGCGCATATCCGCGACCGGCTCGCCTATTTCACCGGCCTTGATCCCGTCTATATCGAGCGCTCCAGCCTGCGCATTCTGATGCCGCGTTTCCAGAAGGAATTGCTGCGCGACAGGGGCCTCGCCCTCGGCCGCCTCGATGGCCGCTATGCCGGCGACGAGGCCGACGATATCGCCGAGACCCCGGAAGACGACGCAGCGAGCTATTTCGTCAGCTCCGCCTATTCCGCGCTGATGAACCAGTACCTGTCGACCGATCTCGGCGTCGAGATGGACCGCCCGTACATGGTGTCCAGCAACGAGGCAGGCTCGCAATGGGATTTTGACGACAAGGCGGAAGGCGAATCCTGGGAGCCGCATTACGTCAATGTCGGCCGCCAGCTGACGACCGCGATGCGCCACAACACGGCCCTGAAAGTCATGGTGGCCAGCGGCTATTACGACCTGATCTGCCCCTTCTTCGATGCAGAGATCACATTCGGCCGCTATGGCATCCCGCAGGACCGCGTCGCCCTCACCTACTATCAGGGCGGCCACATGATGTACCTCAACGACGGCGCAATGGACGCGCTGGTCGCCGACATCCGCACCTTCTACGCCGGCAACCTGAAGGACGCCCGTCCGGATTAGGCAGCGCCACTCCCCCCAAACCACAGTCCCGGCAAAAGCCGGGACCTCAGGCAATAGAAGAACCGAGCCTAGCCCCGCGCGCCCCCCTCTCCCTTCTGGGAGAGGGGCCGGGGGTGAGGGGTCACGGAACGTCCCACAAGCCCCGCCGCTCGCAGCGCCGACATTTCCCCTCATCCCCTCCCTTCTCCCAAGGGAGAAGGGAGCGCACTGCAGGTATCACGGCGCCGAGCGCAAACCTCCCTAAGGGCCTCATCCTGAGCGAAGCCTGTCCTCGCGAAGGCGGGGATCGAAACACGCACCCCGTGCGATGAAAAGAGGAAGCCCGCGCCCGCCCTCCGACTTCGCTCAGGGTGAGCGCTTCACTCCCATTCCCCACACACACCGCAGTCCCGGCGAACGCCGGGACCTCAGGCAATTGAAGAAAGTTTTCACCCGCGAGAGACCCCGGCTTTCGCCGGGGATGCGGACGAGATTTCCTCCACCTTATCCAACCCTAATCCCGCCCGGCCTATACTGGCCGCCATGACCAATCCTACCGCCTTCGTCACCCACGGCATCGCCCACGCGCAACGCGCGCTGGCGAACGTCGCCGTGATGACGAGCGCCCACCTCAACCCTTCCACCCTGAAACGCACCCTCGCCCAGCGGGCCCGCGCCGAACTCGCCCGGCTCGAAATCATCATCCGGCGCCTGCTCGTGCTCATGGCCCTCGGGCTCGTGCTGCCGCCGGTTACTATTCGGGCATCGTCCGGGCATCATCCGGATACCGAGCGCGTCGAAACCAAGGCCTCGGGCCGCCTCACCGGCCTGGCGCCCCGCGTCTTGGGCCCGGACATGGACAGGGACGGGCTTGCGACTGCGGCGCGGTCCTGCGGCCCCGTTCAGGCCGCCCCAATCCTCGCCCGGCTCGCGGCTTTGCAGGAACTGCTCGCCGCCCCCGAAGCTCACGCCAAACGCCTCGCCCGAACCCTCGAACGCCAGCGCAAGGCCGGTGAAGCGGCACCCATGGCACTTCCCATGACACGCACACACCGCATGCCGCCAGAGCTTGGCGCCATCGCGACAGCCCTGCCGGAACTCCTCCGCACCGCGTTCAAAAGCTGGGAAACATCCGGCTAAATCCGACAGTCAATCAGACCCCTTTGCCGGACGCCGACAGGCGTTTCCGGTCACACCCACATCCCTCTAATTCGCACACTCCACGCTCCCCCCGGTGGCCCCTGCGCAGGCAGGGGCCCATGGACTGGCCGGGCCTCACAGCGCTTTGGGAAAACCCGGTCCATGGATACCTGCCTCCGCAGGTATCCCCGGGAGGTGAGTGGAATTCTTAAAAGGGCTGATCCCCCCACATCCGTGCTCCCGGCGAAAGCCGGGATCTCAGGCAATTGGAGAAAGGCAAGAGACCCCGGCGTTCGCCGGGGATACGGCCATACTGCTTACGGCTTCCCGTCAAACGGCTCGACCACAATATCCGTTACTTCCTCGAATGTGTGCGAGCGGTCCATGCCGCCGCGCAGGACATACCAGGCGATCAGGACGATGCCTGCGAACGGGAGCAGCCATAGGAGCCACACCCGCTTCGCCTTGGGGCGCGGCGGAGGGGCCGGCGGCTCAGGCATCTGGCCACCGGTCTGCGGTTCATTATCGTTCGTCATGCGCTGGCCCTTTCCGGGAGGACTTGCAAAAACGGCTAAACGGTTCGGTTGTCTCAGGCCTCGCCAAGGAGGCGGCGGACATGGTCTTCAAGGTCCAGCTGGCGCAGCCGTTTCAGGCGCTCCACCAGCAGGATGCGGCGCAGGCGCTGGTACGCCTCCTCGAGATTGTCGTTGACGATGGCATAGTCATAGCGGCGCCAGTGCATGATCTCGCGGCGCGCATCCACCATGCGGCGGGCCACGTCTTCCGGCGTCGAGCCCTCGCGGGCGGCGAGGCGCGCTTCCAGCTCCTCGATGCTGGGCGGCAGGATGAAGACCGAGACGACATCGTTCGGCATCTGGTCATGCAGCGCATCGGCGCCCTGCCAGTCGACGTCGAACAGGATGTCCTCGCCGCTCTCCAGCTTCGCCACCGTGTCGGCGCGCGGCGTGCCGTAATACTTGTCGAAGACATGGGCCCATTCGAGGAACTCACGGCCCGCAATCATGCCCTTGAAGTCCTCAACGGACTTGAAGTGATAGTGCGCGCCTTCCTGCTCGTTCGGGCGTGGCTTTCGCGTCGTGGCGGAGACCGAAAGGTTCACGTCCTCGAACTCGTTCAGCAGCATGTGCGACAGCGTCGTCTTGCCTGCGCCCGACGGGCTCGACAGGACGAGCATCAGCCCCCTGCGCTTTCCCATTTGCTCATTCGACATTCGCGGCCTGCTCCTTGAACTGGTCAATCACCCCTTTGAGGCCGAGACCGGCATTCGTCAAATCCAGGCTGACAGATTTCGAGCAAAGTGTGTTGGCTTCGCGGTTCAGTTCCTGCGCCAGGAAGTCGATCTTGCGACCTGCCGGCGAACCGGCAGCAAGCAATTCCCGCGCGCCGATAAAGTGCGCCGACAGGCGGTCCAGCTCCTCGCGCACATCGGCCTTCGCCGCGCTGAGCGCGATTTCCACCGCCGCCCGGTCCGCATCGACGCGGCCCTCGGCATCGAGTTCATCGAGTTGTTTCGTCAGGCGCGCCTTCAGCAGTGCAGGCTGGCCCTCGGCCAGTTTCGCGGCGCTGGCGGCAAAGCCTTCCATCTCGCCCACAAGGCCCGTCAGCAGGTCCTTGAGCGAAGCGCCCTCCGCGAGGCGCGCCGCAGCCAGCTCAGCAAGCGCGGTCTCCGCCGCTTGCGTCAGTGTCGCAATCGCCGCTTCATCCTGCGCCAGTTCGCGCAGTGAGCTGCCGCCCGTCTCCACAACGCCCTTCAGCGTCATCAGCGTCGCAATCGCCTCGCCGGAAAGACCGACGCCGTGTATCGCCTGCGCCGCATCCGTGAGCGCCGCAAGAAGCGGCTCGTTGACGGTGACTTTCTCGTCGCCCGCGCTCATGTCGATTCGCAGCGACACCTGAAGCGAGCCGCGATTGAACAGTTTCGACGCGGCCGCCTTAACGCCGCGCTCCAGCGCGTCGAAGCCCGGCGGCGTGTTCACGCGCACGTCGAGGCTGCGCCCGTTCACGCTTTTCGCTTCCCAGGCCCAACTGCCCCAGGACGCTTCCCCCGTGACGCGGGCAAAGCCGGTCATGCCGGACAGTTCACTCATTTGTTGCCCTTTCCCGCGCGATCTCGCCGCGCTCGTATTTCCGATAGGCCGCCACATTCCGATTATGCTCGGCCAGCGTCTTGGCGAAGAGATGCCCCCCTTTGCCGTCTGCCACGAAGAAGATGTACTCGGTTTCGGGCGGATCTAGCACTGCGGCAATCGCGTCACGGCCAGGATTGCAAATTGGCGTCTTCGGCAGGCCATCAATCTGGTAAGTATTCCAGTCGGTCTTGCGGTCGATTTCAGAGCGCAGGAGCGTGCGGCGCTTGCCGGCCTTGTTGTACAGAGGTTCGCCTTGCGAGACGCCATAGATGATCGTCGGGTCGCTCTCCAGCCGCATGCCGCGCTTCATACGGGTGATGAACAGAGCGGCGACTTCGGGCCGCTCTGACGCATTGCCCGTCTCCTTCTCCACGACAGAGGCGAGAATCACGGCTTCCTGCGGCGTGGTGATCGGCAGGCCTTCCTGACGTGTCGGCCACAGCTCTGCCAACAAATCATCCTGTGCCTTGGCCATCTGTGCGATCAGCTTGGCGCGCGTCATGCCGCGATGGAAGAGATACGTATCCGGAAGGAGGCTGCCTTCTTCAACGGGGAGTTCCGGCATTGGACCGATCAGCACCGGATCGGATTCAACAAGACGAAGAATTTGCGCCGTGGTGCGCCCCTCAGGCAGCGTGATCTTGTGCATCACGGCCTTGCCTTCGATGAGTATCTCCAGGATTTCGCCCATGCTCGCCTGCGGCTCGATCACGAACTCACCGGACTTCAGGGCGCCTTCGGTCCCGTCAATGCGGACCTTGAGGCGCAACAGCCAGGCCGAACGGATGACCCCGTCCTTTTCAAGCCGGGTGGAGACTGTGGAGAAGCCTTCGCCGGGTTCAACGACAAACAGGGTTTCGGCGGAAGACGGCCCATCCTTGGCGACTTCGTTGCCAAGCCAGATCCAGCCTGCACCAGCGACAGCCGCCGTGAGGATTACGACAGCCACGATGAGTGACAACAGGGCTCGGATGAACTTCATGAAACGCCTCACACGAATCTGGCAATGCCAGCCTACATGCCCGCCCCTGCCCGGCGATAGTGGCCTATTTCACTTCCCGTATGACAAGCGACGCATTGGTGCCGCCAAACCCGAAGCTGTTCGACATGGCAGCCCGCACGCGGCCCTTTTTGGCCTTGTGGGGAATGAGGTCGATCGGTGTCTCGAAGCTCGGATTGTCGAGGTTCAGCGTCGGCGGCATGATCTGGTCGCGAATGGCGAGCGCGCAGAACGCAGTCTCGATCGCACCAGCCGCGCCCAGAAGGTGGCCGATGGCCGACTTGGTCGACGACATGGAGAGGTTCTTGGCGTGATCGCCATAGGCCCGCTCGACCGCGCCGGCTTCGCCCTCATCACCCTTCGGTGTCGAGGTGCCGTGTGCGTTGATGTAATCGACTTCAGTAGGATCAATACCGGAATTCTTGAGCGCCATTTTCATGGCGCGATAGCCGCCTTCGGCGCCTTCAGCCGGTGCGGTAATGTGATAGGCATCGCCGGTCAGGCCATAGCCGGACACTTCGGCATAGATCTTCGCGCCGCGCGCCTTGGCATGCTCGTACTCTTCGAGAACAAGAACAGCTGCGCCATCACCCATGACAAAGCCGTCGCGATCCTTGTCGTAAGGACGCGAGGCCTTTTCAGGCGTATCGTTGAAGGCTGTGGACATCGCTTTTGCGGCGCAGAAGCCGGCAATGGCGATGCGTCCGATAACGGCTTCAGACCCACCGGCCAGCATCACGTCGGCATCGCCGAACTTGATGAGACGCGCAGAGTCGCCGATGGCATGCGCGCCAGTGGCACAAGCCGTGACGACCGCGTGGTTCGGTCCCTTGAAGCCGTGCTTGATCGAGACCTGGCCGGAGGCAAGGTTGATCAGCGCAGACGGTATGAAGAACGGGCTGACCTTGCGCGGGCCATGCTCGTGCAGGGTGACAGCCGTATTGTAGATGGATTCAAGGCCGCCGATGCCGGAGCCAATCATGACACCCGTGCGTTCCTTGCTCTCTTCGTCCTCGGGACGCCAATCTGCGTCCTCGACAGCTTCTTCAGCCGCCGCGATGGCGTAGAGAATGAACTCGTCGATCCGGCGCAGCTCCTTGGGGGAGACAAACTTGTCCGGATCAAACGCATGGGGGTCGCCTGCCCCACCGCCACGTCCGTTGGTCCACGGTACCTGAAACGCAATCTTGCAAGGCATATCTTCGGGATCGAAGACGTCGATGCGCCTCGCTCCGGATTTTCCAGCAATCAGGCGTTCCCAGGTTGCCTCGCGCCCGAAGGCGAGCGGAGAGACAATCCCGATACCCGTTATAACAACGCGGCGGTCAGACATGCAGTATCAGCCCTATTTAGATGTGGGCTTTGATGTGAGTCACCGCATCGCCAACGGAGCGGATGGATTCCTGCACATCGTCTGGGATCTCGATGTTGAATTCTTCTTCAAAGGCCATGACCAGTTCAACCAGGTCCAGCGAGTCAGCGCCGAGGTCGTCGATGAAGCTTGCGCTCTCAACAACTTTGTCGGCGTCCACGTCGAGATTATCGACTACGATTTTTTTAACACGCTCAAGAACGTCAGACATGAATACCTCTCTAGATATGCCCGATAGCCGGCTCATTTCTGAACCATTGTGTTGCGCCTAGCACACCCTTGGCGAAAGCGCCAAGCCCTAGTCGCAACGGTTACTGTAGCGAAATCAGATCATTACCATACCGCCATTTACATGTAGCGTTTGCCCCGTAACGTAAGCGGCCTCGCTGGAGGCAAGATACACTGCGGCTGCAGCGATGTCTGCCCCCTGTCCCAGACGGCCCGAAGGGATCTGCCCAAGCAGCGCGGTTTTTTGCGTTTCCGGAAGCCCATCCGTCATCGGTGATTCGATGAATCCGGGCGCAATTGTATTGGCGGTAATGCCGCGGCTGGCCACTTCCTGCGCGATCGATTTGGTGAAGCCGATCATGCCGGCTTTCGAGGCACAATAATTTGTCTGGCCGGGGTTTCCGGTGACGCCGACTACCGAAGTGATTCCGATGATGCGGCCATAGCGGCGCTTCATCATGCCGCGAACGGCTGTCTTCGTGAGGCGGAAATAGCTGCCAAGGTTCACCTGAAGCACGTCATTCCAGTCCTCATCCTTCATCTGGATGAGCAATTTGTCACGCGTAATGCCTGCATTCGCGATGAGGATGTCCAGCGGCCCCACGGCGGCTTCGGCACGGCCCACGAGTCCGTCGACAGCCTCGGCGTCAGACAGGTTGCAGGTGACGATGGCGCTCTCGCCCTTCAGCGTGCCTGCGACCTCCTCCAGCACGTTCTCACGTGTGCCGGAGAGGGCGACCTTGGCGCCTGCCTCTGACAGCGCTGTGGCGATGGCGCGGCCAATGCCGCCCGATGCGCCGGTAACCAGGGCCGTACGGCCGGTGAGATCAAACATGGGCTTCTCCCTTGATGGCTGCTGCGAAGGCTTCAAGATCCTCGGGCGTGCCGAGCGTGAAACCATTCAGTGATTTTTCGATGCGGCGCTGCATGACGGTCAGTACTTTGCCTGCGCCAGCTTCGCCGGTTGTGGTCACGCCCTTGCCGACCATGAACTGGACGCTCTCGGTCCAGCGCACGCGGCCGGTGACCTGATCGATCAGGTTCTTGCGGATCGTGTCCGGGTCAGACGTCGGCGAGGCCGAAATATTGGCGACGACCGGCACGACAGGCGCCTTGATCTCGATGCCAGCCAGCGCCTCAGCCATGGCATCGGCGGCAGGCTGCATCAGCGAGCAATGGAACGGTGCGGACACGTTGAGGAGCATCGCCTTCTTCACACCATTCTCTTTGGCATGGGCGCACGCGGCTTCAACGGCGGCCGTGGAGCCAGACAGAACCAGCTGCCCCGGCGCATTGTCATTGGCGAGTTCGCACACGCCGCCAGCCTCACGGCCTGCCACGCAGGCGGCTTCAGCCTGGGCGACGTCAGCCCCCAGAAGGGCCGCCATCGCGCCCTCACCCGGTGCGACAGCGCCCTGCATGGCATTGCCGCGAATACGCAGGAGACGCGCTGTGTCAGCGAGGCTGATCGCGCCAGCTGAGGCCAGCGCCGAATATTCGCCCAGCGAATGGCCCGCCACGAACATTGCAGCGGCCGCAGAGAGGCCAAATTCGGCCTCAAGTGCCCGCATCGCGGCCACGCTGTGGGCCATAAGGGCGGGCTGTGTGTTCGCTGTGAGGGTCAAGTCGGCGATATCGCCGTTCCACATCAGGTCAGACAGGTTCTGGCCAAGCGCTTCATCAACTTCTGCGAAGACTGCCTTTGCCGCCGGGAAAGCATCTGCGAGCGCTTTGCCCATGCCGATTTCCTGGCTGCCCTGGCCCGGGAATATGAATGCCAATCCTGTCATTGTCTGGTCCTCCGGATTTTCCGTCGTGCCTAATGGCGCTCGCGAATGTAAGCAAGCGCTTGAAATCTGCGCCATTTTGGGCTTAAGACGCGCGTTCACACGCAGGGATGCGGTCCTCAATAGCCCGGAATGAGCCGGACGAAGAGGGGCCATCGCTGGGCAGTTTCCCGCTGCCGAGCGCCGCATTCCTCATTTTTGGGAATAAAAACATGGCACTATATGAGCATGTCGTGATCACACGACCTGACATTTCGCCGGCACAGGTCGACACTTTTGTCGAAGAACTGTCCGGCTTCCTCAAGGAAAAAGGCGCAACTGTCGGCCGCACCGAATATTGGGGCCTGCGCAACCTTGCCTATCCGATCAAGAAACAACGCAAGGCGCACTATTCGCTCCTGAACATCGACGGCCCAGCCGAAGCGATCCACGAACTGGAACGCCGCCTGCGCATTTCCGACGATGTGATGCGTTACATGACGATCCGCGTCGAGTCGCACAGTGACGAGCCTTCGGCTGTCCTGTCGCGCAAAGAACGTCGTCGCGACTAGGACAGGAAAGGACATCAAATGGCTCAGAAACTGAACATCACGAACATTCCTGCCCGTCGCCCATTCGGCCGTCGCCGCAAGGTGGACCCGTTTACCGGCGAACACGCCCAGGAAATCGACTACAAAGACGTGAAACTGCTGCAGCGTTACATCTCTGAAAAAGGGAAAATCGTTCCTAGCCGCATCACGGCCGTCAACCTCAAGAACCAGCGCAAGCTTGCACAGGCGATCAAACGCGCCCGCATGCTGGCCCTGCTTCCGTTTGAAGTGAAGTAGGAGACACAACCATGCAAGTGATCCTTCTTGAACGCGTCGAGCGCCTTGGAAAGATCGGAGACGAAGTCTCCGTGAAGAACGGCTTCGCACGCAACTTCCTCATCCCGCAGGGCAAGGCCCTTCTCGCAAATGACAAGAACCGCGCGCGGTTCGAAGCTGAGCGTGATGTGATCGAGCAGCGGAACGCAACGGCCCGTGCGGCTGCCCAGACCGAAGCAGAGAAACTTGAAGGCAAAGTCTTCACGATGATCCGCCAGGCTGGCGACACCGGCCAGCTCTTCGGTTCGGTCACCGCCCGTGACATCGCTGAAGCAGCTGCTGAAGCCGGCTTCAAGGTTCCGCTTAGCGGCGTGCGCCTCGACAAGCCGATCAAGGCAATTGGCCTCTATGAGGTGTCGATCCGCCTTCACGCGGAAGTCACCGTCACCGTTCAGGCCAACGTGGCCCGTTCGACGGAAGAAGCCGAGCGCCAGGAAAAAGGCGAAGACATCGTTGCCTCCCTGCAGGAAGCCAACGCTGCATTTGCCAGCGAACAGGCCAGCGAGCTGAAAGAAGCTGCAGCCGAGCTTTCCGACATGATCGGCGGTTCGGACGACGAGGACTAGTCCTCTCGCGACAGCGAAACAAAATCGGAAAAGCCGCAGCTATCCACAGCTGCGGCTTTTTTGTGAGTCGAATAGGCCAAACCGGGAACGCCGCTGTTTGGGCTGTCGGAGGCACGCGCTTTCCCGCGTCTTTTAGGCTATGATTAACTTATGCCTCTCGACGATCACCCCTCCGAAAACATGCTGACCGCGCCGAACAACCTGTCGGCCGAGGCCGCTGTCCTGGGCGCGATCCTGTTCGACAATAATGCCTATCAGCGAGTCGCTGATATCCTGCGCCCGTCGGACTTCTATGCCCCTGCCCACCAGGAGCTTTACGACGTCGCCGCCACCATGATCCAGCAAGGCCGGGTCGCGGATGGCGTGACCCTGCGCGAGCATTTTGAGAAGGCCGAGAAGCTGACCGAGATCGGCGGCGCGCGCTATCTGGAACAGTTGCTGGACAGTGCGGCTTTCGGACCGGAAGTCTCGGACTACGCCTACATGATCCGCGACCTGGCGATGCGCCGCGCACTGGTCGATATCGGCAGCGAACTTAAAGGCCGCGCGCTGACGCCGGGTCCTGATGAAGACGGCGCCCGCCAGATCGAGCTGGCCGAGCGCCAACTGTTCGATCTCGCGGAGCGTGGCTCGACCGGGCGCGGCTTTACCAGCTTTGCCGAAGCCCTCGTCGAATCACTCAAGTCGGCTGAAGCGGCCTTCAAGCGCGAAGGCAAGATCGCCGGCATCCCGACCATGCTGCGTGACCTTGATGACAAGCTGGGCGGCTTCCACCGGTCCGACTTGCTCATCCTCGCCGGACGTCCGTCCATGGGGAAGACATCGCTGGCGACGAACATTGCCTACAATGCGGCGGCCGCATACCGCGCCGAAGTGCAGGATGACGGTTCAAGGAAGACGGTCGAAGGCGCGGTCGTCGGCTTCTTCTCGCTGGAGATGTCCAACGAGCAGCTCGCCACACGTATTCTGGCCGAGCGGACCGGCATCACGACCCACCGCATCCGGCAGGGCGACCTCGACAAATCGGACTTCGAACGCCTTCGCGAGGCCACCGAAGAGCTGCAGAACCTGCCGCTCTATATCGATGATACCGGCGGTATCTCGATCAGCCAGCTCGCGGCCCGCGCGCGGCGGCTCCAACGGTCGGCCGGCCTCGACCTGATCGTGATCGATTACCTGCAGCTGATCACCGTCACCAATGGCAATTCCAACGCCAACCGCGTGCAGGAAGTGACCCAGATCACGACCGCGTTGAAAGCGCTCGCCAAGGACCTCAACGTGCCCATCCTGGCGCTGTCACAGCTGTCGCGTGCCGTCGAACAACGCGACGACAAACGCCCGCAACTGTCTGACCTTCGCGAATCCGGTTCGATCGAGCAGGATGCCGACGTCGTGATGTTCGTCTATCGCGAAGAATACTATCTCGCCCGGTCTGAGCCCGGCGCGGACCCGAATGATCCCTCCTCGAACGAGAAATGGACCCAATGGCGGGCCCGAATGGACCAAATCTACGGCATTGCCGAAGTTATCATCGGCAAGCAACGCCACGGCCCGATTGGCAAGGTCGACCTCGCCTTTGACGCCAATATCACTCGCTTCGGAAACCTTGATCGCGCCGGCATCGAGCGCGAGGAAGACTAGCACTACCGAAAATTCATATGCCCAACATAGCCATTGCTCGGTCTGTTTATTTCCACTATCGTTGAAATATGGAATCAAATGTTGCCGTTGCCCGCCTTTCTGCGCTTGCCCAGCCAAACAGACTGGCTGTGTTCCGATTGCTTGTGCGCGCCGGCAATGAGGGCATTAGCGCTGGCGATATTGCGCGTTCACTGAACGTTGCAGCCAACACGCTATCGTCTCAGCTTAACATCCTCTCTCACGCCGGACTTGTGACCAGCACAAGGGACGGGCGATCCATCATCTATCGTGCAGCTTTCCATGCTATGGCAGACTTGATGGTATATCTCGTGGAAGACTGCTGCCAAGGCCACGCGGATATCTGCGTGCCCATCTCAGAAATCACTGACAGGATCGCCTGCTGCGGCTAGCGAAGAGGGGCCATTGTGGGCACGTTTGAACGATACTTGTCCGCTTGGGTGGCAATCGCAATCGCCGTCGGCGTTGGGCTCGGGCTCATTGTCCCGCAAGTATTTTCGGCACTCGCGAACCTGTCTTACGCCAATGTCAATTTTCCGGTTGCGGTGCTGATCTGGGCCATGGTTTGGCCAATGATGATCGGTGTCGATTTTGGCAGCCTGAAACGCGTTGGCGAAAAGCCGAAAGGCCTGATCATTACGCTTGTTGTAAACTGGCTCATCAAGCCGTTCACAATGGCCGCATTAGGCGTTCTCTTCTTTAAGCACTTGTTTGCCGATCTGATTCCAGCAGCCGATGCCGAAGGCTACCTGGCCGGGTTGATCCTTCTGGGCGCCGCCCCCTGCACTGCCATGGTCTTCGTGTGGTCACAGCTAACCAAAGGCGACCCAAACTACACGCTCGCGCAAGTCAGCATTAATGATGCGATAATGGTATTTGCATTCGCCCCCATCGTGGCCTTCCTGCTGGGCGTTACCGATATTGTGGTGCCGTGGGAGACACTGCTGCTTTCTGTTGGCCTCTATGTCTTGCTGCCACTGCTTGCAGGCGTGTTGACGCGCCATCTGCTCATCTCGAAGGGGGGGCATAAGGCCGTTTCGGCTTTTACGGAACGAATGAAGCCTGCTTCGATTGCTGGACTGCTTGCAACAGTCGTTCTTCTCTTCGGATTTCAAGGACAGGTCATTCTTGAACGCCCATTGATCATTGCACTGATCGCGGTACCCATCCTTATCCAATCTTATGGAATCTTTGCGCTCGCGTATGGCGCAGCATGGCTTTGGAAGGTGCCTCACAACATTGCCGCGCCAGGCGCCATGATTGGAACATCAAACTTTTTCGAACTCGCCGTAGCCGTGGCCATCAGCCTGTTCGGGTTAAACTCAGGCGCTGCACTGGCAACTGTCGTGGGTGTGCTAGTAGAGGTGCCTGTAATGCTTTCACTTGTCGCTTTTGCCAACGCCACACGTAGGCGTTTTCTTCCAAATGCGTCGTCATAGATGATCGTCATCCATCATAATCCAGCCTGCGGAACGTCTCGCAATGTGCTCGCCATCATCAAGGCCGCTGGATATACGCCGGTCATTGTTGACTATCTGAGTGAGGGCTGGACACGGCCCCAATTGCTCGCCTTGCTGGCCGCAGCTGACCTGACACCTCGTCAGGCGTTACGGGAGACAAAGTCCCCCGCGTCAGATCTCGGACTGCTTGCGCCTGATGTCCCTGATGAGGCCATATTGGACGCCATGTTGCAGCATCCTGTCCTGGTCAATCGACCGATCGTTTGCTCACCTCGCGGAATCAGGCTCTGCCGACCGAGCGAAACAGTTCTGGAACTCCTCGACACATGGCCTCAGGAGCCATTTTACAAGGAAGACGGCACCCTGCTGGCCACTACTTAGGGTAGTATTTTGCGCAATCCTTGCCTTAAAATATGACAATTAGCGTATATTTCCGTGAAATCGCGTCTGACGGGTATTAACCTCGCATAAAATATGCGCCACTAGACAGACTATGGTTAATGGCACAGTCGTGGGGACGCAAAGTGATACATAGCGCGCGAGCGAGCGAGGATGACGTTCAGCCGTCTTCCGGCGCTTCAAAGGAGGCGACCGCAGTCTATCAGAATGCGGGCAAAGCCTTTGCACTGATTGAACAACACCGCACACCACCGGATCCACAGGCCTATGCCCTCTGGTATGCCTATGCTGCTGGCGAAGATGCCCAGGTTGTCGAGCGCGTGGATCAATTGCTGGCCAACAAGACCACGCTCAGCCCTTATGATATCGATTCCATCTACCAGGAATTGCTGCTGCCGGACACGGGCCAGGCCGCAACGCAAAGCATTGGCGGCGCAATCGAAAAGGAAATCGAAAGCGTTCTCGAAATTATCCAGCAGAGCGTATCGACCAATGTTACCTATCAAGCGTCGCTCAATGATGTCGAAACGCGCCTTCCGGATGCATCCTCCGGCGGCGGGCTCGCATCACTGGTGTCACGTCTCGTCAGCGACAATCGGCGCATGATTGATACGACCAAGGAGTTGAGCCAGGGCCTCAGCGATTCCCAGAAACAGCTCGCAACCCTGCATCAGGAACTCGAGGAAGTCCGTAATCAGTGCATGCGCGATCCCCTGACTGCGATCGCCAACCGGCGCGCTTTCGATGACCGCCTCGAAGAAGAAATCAGCCACGCTTTCGCTTCGGGCGGCAAGCTCTGCCTCGCTATGGCCGACATCGACTTGTTCAAGCAGGTCAACGACAATTTCGGTCACCAGACAGGCGATTCCGTCCTGAAAATGTTCGCCCAATGCATCAAGGGTAATATCAAGGGCCATGACATGGTCGCGCGGATCGGCGGCGAGGAATTCGGCATCATCCTTCCCCAGACAGATGTTGTCTCCGCCTACAATCTTCTCGTGGCGATCAAGAGCGAACTCAAGGCGTCCGAAGTTCCTGTCGAAGGCGACCCGACCCGTATCGCAAGCGTGACAGCCTCGTTCGGCGTTGCGCGCCTAGAGGCAGGCATGACCATGCGTGGACTGATTGAGCAGGCCGACAAGTATCTCTACGAGGCAAAGAAGGCCGGACGGGATAAGGTCAAGGCTCAGGGCCTGTAATCGACCTGCGCCGTGGCTAGGGACAGCCGATAGCGCGGGCGAGGATATTACGATGGACTTCACTCGTGCCTGAATAGATCGTCGCCGCACGCGTCGCGAAATACTTTTCCTGAGCGAAGGCCGAATGCGGCGCCACGTCTATTGCGACTTCCGTGATGGCCTGATGCAGTTCGGTCGCAAGCAGCTTGAGCGCCGAAGTGGCTGGCGCCGGACCAATATCGATTCCGCCTGCCGAGACATGCGCCTCAAGCGCTTCAAACGCATCAATGCGCCTTACCATGTCCGCAAGACGCATCTGCATCTCACCATCCATACAGCCTGCCTCGGCAGCGCCCTGCTTCGCCGCCCGCATGGCGCGGCGCAGCAGACCGGTTGTTGTGTTGTTGGACCGTGCAATCTCCATCAGGCGCTTGGCGGCCTTCCAGCCCTCTCCCACATCACCAATACGATCCGCCGCCGGCGTGCGCACGCCATTGAAGAAAACCTCATTGGTCTCGCACGCGCCATCAATGAAACGGATCGGGCGCACCTCGATACCGGGTCGGTCCATCTCGACCAGCAGGAAGACAAGGCCATGGCCTCCATGCGAACCGGCATCACAGCGGGCCAGCAGGAACATGTGCGTCGCGTAATTGGCAAAGCTGGTCCAGAGCTTTGATCCCGTCAGGATGAAGTCGTCGCCGTCGCGCTCGGCCCGGAGCGACAGGGCAGAAAGGTCAGAGCCCGCCTGCGGCTCGGAAAATCCCTGGCACCATTCATGCGCACCGCTGAGTATGGCAGCCAGGTAGCGATCCTTTTGCGCCTGTGTACCCTCGGCGATAATCAGGGGGCCAATGGTCCGGACACCGGAGGACTGCAGGATTGGACCATCGCGTTCGGCGCTGGCGTTTTCAAAATAGAGCCTTTGCTCCGTGCTCCAGCCCGCACCACCATAAGCGACTGGCCAAGACGGCGCGACCCATCCGCGTTCGAGCAAGATATCGCGCCATGCCGCACAGGCTTCGGGCGATGATTTGAGGCCTGTTGTGGCCCGGCCAGCTGCGCGCAGTTCATCCGTCAGCGCCGTATCTAGAAAAGCATCGACCTCGGCCCGAAACGCTGCGTCGGCAGCGCCATTTGTCGTGCTATGAGACCTTGATGTCTCGATCTGAAAACTGCCATCCATGTCGCTCTCCCTCTACTGAGGACAGAGCATCATTACGGACTTTCCGGCCGCTGCGGCCTATCCGGGAAACTACGTGGATGACGCGGCGTCGTCTCGGTCAGGCGAGCGCAGCGTGCAACAGCTCCAGCGCATCCATGGCGAAGAGGCGCATGTTTTCAACACGATCGTCGAGCCCCGTCTCCAGTGTGCGGGAGACTTCGATTCCATGTTCGCCAACCAGAGCGACACACGTGTGACCTGACGCATCGCCATAGCCATTCCCGCCCGGACCTGATGCGCCTGTTTCACAGAGGCCCCAATCGGACTGAAGACGGCCTCGTATCGTACGGGCCATAAGGCGGGCGTAAGGTTCGGTAGACGAACGCATGCCATCGGTCATGACGGATCGGTCCAGCCCCATCAGTCCGCGAAAGGCCTGCGGCGTGTAAATGACGCCGCCGCCGCGATAATAGGCCGAGGCACCGGGCACCGAGAGAAGCGCGGCAGAGATCAGCCCACCTGAGGAGGATTCGGAAATGCCGACCGTTTCGCCGCGCGCCTTGAGGCGGGCGCCGATTTCGGTGGCGAGGGGAAGGAGTGTCTGCATGCCTCCCATCAAGCAGCCAGCCGAACCAATGGCAAGGCGCGACGCAAGGGCAGTTGGAATATCCGCGCAGACGCGCCACAGTGCACACCAAAGAACCAGCCTATCATGGCGGTCAGACAAGGAGAGAACGCATGGACCTCAAACTCAAGGGCAAGAACGCCGTCATTCTCGGTGGCACACGCGGGATTGGCCGCTCCATCGCCGATACGCTGGCAGCCGAAGGCGCCAATGTCGCCATCTGCGCCCGAAATGCCGATCAGGTGACTGAAGCGGTGAGCGAGCTTGAAGCGCTCGGCATCAAGGCCACAGGCGGCTCGGTCGACATAACCGATGGCGCCGCGCTGAAGGCATGGATCAAGGCGGCTGGTGACGAACTCGGCGGCATCGACATCCTCATCTCGAATGCAGGCGCCATGGCGCAGGGCAATGATCCCGATGCCTGGAAGAAGAATTTCGAGTTGGACGTGCTCGGTGCCGTCAATGCGTTCGACGCCGCATCACCCTTCCTCACCAAGGCCGCAAATACCAATGGCGACGCGGCCTTCGTCATCATCACCTCGATCTCGGCCGCCGTGGCCGACAACCCGGGGGCCTACGGTCCGGTCAAGGCCTCACTGATCCACATGGCAAAGGGCCTCGCCCGTCAGCATGCCGGCATCGGCCTGCGCGTGAATACGGTGTCGCCCGGCATGGTCTATTTCGAGGGCGGCATCTGGCACATGGTCGAAACCAACCAGCCGGAATTCTTCAAGCAGGCCAATTCGCGCAACCCGATGGGCCGGTGCGCCACACCGCAGGAGATCGCGAACGCTGCCGTGTTCCTGGCAAGCCCACTCTCCTCCTACACGACAGGCGCAAATCTCATCGTCGATGGCGCCGTTTCCAACCGGGTGAACTTCTAAATCCGAGCCGGCGCTAATTTTTGACAAGGGGCAGGAACCGGGTTCGCAGGGCGGGAGTTCTGCGAACATGCCTTTCAGCTCGACTGTACCCCTTGCACGCGAAACGGTTGGCGCCCGCCATGCGAAGCTTGTCTGGGCAGACACGGACAAGCCCGGCTGGCGGCGCCAGCGACGCGGCAAAGGCTGGCGCTATGTCGACGAGAGCGGCGACACGATTTCCGGCGAGGAACGCTCACGGCTGGAGACGCTCGCCGTTCCGCCTGCCTGGAAGAATGTCTGGCTCAGCCCTGCGGGCCGCGCGCACATCCTTGCCACCGGCGAGGATGAGGCTGGCCGCACCCAGTACATCTACCACCCTGAATGGCGCCGCGTGCGCGATGAGGCCAAGTTTGCCGACATGCTGGAATTTGGCCGAGGCCTGCCCGCCCTTCGCCGTCAGGTTCAGTCACGCCTCCTTGAACTGGACGATCCGGCAAACTTCGCCTGCGCCTGTATCGTTCGCCTGCTCGACAAGGGCGCGCTACGCATCGGCAAGGAAGGCCGCACAAGCGCCATCGGCGCCGTCTCACTGTCCAACGCCCATGTCGACATCCACGACGAATTGCTGAAGCTGCACTATGTCGGCAAGGGCGGTAAGGCGCGCGATATCCTGATCGAGGACAAGTTGCTCATCGACGCAGTCAAGCACCTGCAACAATTGCCGGGGCAAGCTCTGTTCGAAGTGGAAGGGCATTGCATCACATCGCAAGACGTCAATGAATTCATCCACAATCTGACAGGCCGTGCGTTCAGCGCGAAGGATTTCCGCACTTGGTGCGGCAGCACGGCAGCGACCGAAGTGCTGATGCGCGAGGAGAAGCCTACGCTCAAGGCGCTGAGTGAAGCCGCCGCTGCACGCCTCGGCAACACGCCCGCCATTGCGAAGAAGTCCTATATACACCCCGCCATCATGACGCTCGCGGCAAATGGCGATGCCCTGCCTGCGCCTGATGGCCCTACGCGGCTCCTGTCAGCCGAACGCCAGCTGATGGGCATCATGGCCGCCAGCAGCAAATAATCCGTTTCCGATTAGACTGGTAAGGCCCTTTTGGCCGGGATCACGGCCACCGTGAAACGCGACAGGCACACAAGCCGATCCTCTTCATCCGTGATGCGGATGGTCCAGATCTGTGTGGTTCGGCCCAGCGCTTCTGCCTTCGCCGTGCCGAAGACGAAACCTTCTTTCACCGGGCGCACATGATTGGCATTGATTTCGAGGCCGACGCCAACACTCTCATTTGAGTCCAGCACGAGATTGGCGGCAATTGATCCGACCGTTTCTGCCAGCGCCACCGAGGCGCCGCCATGCAGGCGTCCATGCGGCTGAAGCGTGCGGTGATCCACCGGCATGCGCGCCGTCAGCGTATCGTCACCAATACTTACGAGTGTGATCCCCAGGATGCCACCCATCGTGCCCTCCTGGGCCGCGGTGATCTTGTCGAGATCAATATTCGTTTGCCGCCAGATCGTCATGCGGGAGCCTTTCAGGTTTTTCGGTCGAAAATCTACGGGGCTCAAAGCCCGCCGAGCCAATCAAGGAGGAGCTTGTTGACCTCTTCAGGCCGCTCCTGCTGGGTCCAGTGGCCGCAGCCTTCCAGCAAGGTCGCACCGCGCAGGTCACCTAGGCTCGCCTTCATTGCGGCCAGCATGTCGCCCGGCGAC
Source organism: Hyphomonas oceanitis SCH89 (assembly GCF_000685295.1). Taxonomy (GTDB): domain Bacteria; phylum Pseudomonadota; class Alphaproteobacteria; order Caulobacterales; family Hyphomonadaceae; genus Hyphomonas; species Hyphomonas oceanitis. The sequence goes on along the minus strand of NZ_ARYL01000003.1, from coordinate 21,058 downwards.
ATCTTCAGCACGAGATCCTTGGTGCCCCCGATATAGAGCGAAGGCTGAGCAATGGTCATCGGCGCCGCATGCCCAGTCAGGTAGGCGTGGTCGCGGTGCCAGTTGCGATACCGGTTGAGCGGGCCACGAAAGCCGGACTCACGGAACTGCGAGTCATAATAGGCAACATCTTCTTCCGACAGCCAGGGCAGCGGCATCGGCGGCTCCGGCAAGCGGTGGAGCAGCGTGTCACCATGCTTCTTGTCGGTGGGCCAGGTACCCTCGGGGGCATCACCCGAAATAGCATAGTAGAACTTGCGGATCGTCTCGGCCGGATCGTTTTCCAGCTCAGCCTCCGGCGGGCCCTGATCCTGAAAATAGACCTGGTAAAAGAACAACCCCCGCGCAGTGAAGAATGCCCTCACCGCATCAATGAACACGATCTCGCCCGGCGGAATATAGGGCACGGAGAGGCCGGCCACAGCGCGGAACGTGTCCGCATGCAGGCGGGCCGTATTCCACGCAATTGGCGAGCCCCAGTCATGGCCGACGACCACAGCCTTCTCGCCGGGCGACAGGGCCTTCGCCACACCGGCCACATCGCCGGTGAGGCTTTCCATGTCATAGGCTTCGACTGCATGCGGCCGGTCAGAGCCGCCATACCCGCGCACGTCCAGCGCCGCGACACGGTAACCTGCCTTCGACAACCCTTCGATCTGGTGACGCCAGGAATACCAGCTCTCCGGGAAGCCGTGCACGAGAACGACCAGAGGCCCCTCTCCCGCCACGGCCACACGGATTTTTACGCCATTGGTTTCAACGAACTGGAATTCCGGCGTCATGGCGTTTAGTCCTTGCCGCCGATCCACTCGAACTCAGGCTCTTCCCACCAGGGGAAGAAGTTCGGCATGCCGTCGGACACTTTGACCGGGTATTCCGGCTTGCGCTTCTCGAGGAAGCTCATCACGCCCTCTTTCGCGTCCGGCGTCTTGCCGCGCGAGTAGATCGCAGCGGAATCCACGATATGCGCTTCCATCGGGTGGCTGGCACCCAGCATGCGCCACATCATCTGGCGCGTCAGCGACGTGGAGACGGCGGCCGTATTGTCCGCAATCTCGCGTGCCATGGCCTTTGCGACGTCAAGCAGCTCGGCCTGCGGATGGACGGACAGCACGAGGCCACCGGAAAGCGCTTCAGAAGCCGGGAACACGCGGCCGGAATAGCACCAGGCCAGCGCCTGCTGGATGCCGACGAGGCGCGGCAGGAAGTAGCTCGACGCCGCTTCCGGGTTGATGCCGCGGCGGTTGAATACAAAGCCGAAGCGCGCATTGTCAGATGCAATGCGGATATCCATGGGCAGCTGCATCGTCACACCGATACCGACGGCCGCGCCGTTGATGGCGCCGATCACGGGCTTGAGGCTGTCAAAGATGCGCAGGGTCACGCGGCCACCGCCATCGCGCTGGATATCCACGTCCTGCGTGCGTCCTGCCTCCCCGGAATCGGCACGGGCATCATAGTCGAACGTTTTGGCGCCTTCGGAGAGGTCAGCGCCGGCGCAGAATGCGCGATCGCCCGAGCCGGTCACGATCACGGCGCGTACGCTGTCATCGGCGTCCGTGATATCGAAGGCTTCGATCATCTCGTACATCATCTTGCCCGTGAAGGCGTTCATCTTTTCGGGGCGGTTGAGCGTCAGAATGGCAACGCCATCCTCAATATCCAGGATAATCTGCTCGAACTTTTTCGGCTGCGCCATCTTGTATCTCCCTTTGGGCAATTGCTGGCGACACACTGCCTGCCAGACGCCCAACGTCAAGCGCGTCGCAGGGGAAAGCTGCACCCGGGTTGACCGTCCGGCGATTTGGCCCTGATAGTCGCGCAAATCGCAGATGAACAAGGCCTTCCCATGATGTTTTCCCGCTCGCTGCTCCTGTCAGCCGCCATGCTCGCAACCGGCGCCATCGCTCAGGCCCAGCCTGTCTATGTAAAGGCAGGCAGCCTCGTCGATCCGGTCAGCGGCAAAGTGCTGAAAGACGTCGCGCTGGTCATTGAAGAGGGCAAAGTGACGGCCTCTGGCACCCAGAAAGCCATCAAGGTGCCGCGTGGGGCCACAGTGATCGACCTGTCATCCGAGACGGTGCTGCCCGGCTTTATCGACATGCATGCCCATTTGACCAGCGACCCCACAGACGGCGGCTATGCCTCGCTCGCCCTGTCGGACGAGCGCCAGGCCATCAAGGGTGTAAAGAATGCCCGCCGTACGCTGCTGTCCGGCTTCACCACGGTCCGCAATGTCGGCGCCGGCAGCTATGGCGATGTCGCTCTGCGCGACGCCATCAATGAGGGTGAAGTGCCCGGCCCGCGCATGTACGTCTCCGGCCCGCCGGTCGGCATCACGGGTGGTCACTGCTCGGATAACAACCTGCTGCCGTCGGAATACGCCCTGAAGGGTGAGCGCGTGGCCAACAGTCCTTGGGAAATGCGCGCGCAGGTGCGTGAGAACATCAAGTATGGCGTTGACCTTATCAAGACCTGTTCCACCGGCGGCGTGTTCTCCAAGGGCACGTCCCTCGGCGCCGCGCAGGGCACCCTGGAAGAGCTCACGGCCGCTGTCGAAGAAGCGCACGCACGCGGCCTGAAAGTCGCCAGCCACGCCCATGGCACGGTCGGCATACGCAACGCCCTTATCGCCGGAGTCGACACAATCGAACACGCCAGCATTCTGGACGACGAGACAATCGCGCTCGCCAAGGAAAAGGGCGCCTATCTCTCGATGGACATTTACAACACCGAATACACGCTGGCCGAAGGCGAGAAGAATGGCGTGCTGGCAGAATCCATGGACAAGGAACGCGCGATCTCGAAAATCCAGCGCGCCAGCTTCACAGAAGCCAACAAGGCCGGCGTGAAAATGGTGTTCGGGTCTGACTCGGGCGTCTATCCGCATGGCGACAACCCGAAACAATTCTCGCGCATGGTTCAGTTCGGCATGACGCCGATGCAGGCCATCACCGCAGCCACAGCAACCGCCGCCGAAGCGCTCGACAAGGCCGGCATGCTCGGCTGCCTCGATGTCGGCTGCGCGGCAGATCTGGTGGCGGTCAGCGGCGACCCGATCAAGGATATCTCGATCCTTGAGCAGGTCGATTTCATCATGAAGGACGGCCATGTCTACAAGCGGGACGGCGCCGCGATTGCGGACCCGACATAAATGCCGGAGTGGCTTGCAACAATACAGCCGACGACCCTCGCCGCGCCGATCTTCCTCATATCGGTGATATGGGAATGGTGGGCCGTGCGCAGCGGACGCGCCAAGGGCAATTATGAAACCAAGGACGCGCTCGCCTCAATGGCCATGGGCATCGGCAATGTCGTGGTCAACACGCTGACAGGCATGGTCACGATCTGGCTAATGATGCTCGCTTGGCCTTACCGCTTCTCCATTTCGACGATCTCCGGCTGGGGCTTTGAAAGCATCCCGTTCACATGGTGGAGTGCTGTGCTGGCATTCGTGATCTATGACTTCACCTATTACTGGAAGCATCGATTGGCCCATCGCATGCGCTGGTTCTGGATGGAGCATGTCACGCACCATTCGAGCACGCATTACAATCTGACAACAGCCCTCCGCCAGCCCTGGTTCGGACCGTTTACGGGCCTGATCCTGGTCGGCGTGCCGATGGTTCTGATCGGCTTCCACCCTTTTGTCATCTTCTTCGTGGGCGGATTGAACCTGATCTACCAGTTCTGGATCCATACCGAGGCGGTCGACCGTATGCCCGGCTGGTTCGAGGCGGTCTTCAACACGCCGTCCCATCACCGCGTGCACCACGCCACCAACCCGCGCTACCTCGATGCCAACTATGCCGGCGTGTTCATCACTTGGGACAAGATGTTCGGTACCTATGTGCCCGAACTCGATGACGAAAAGCCTGTCTATGGCATCGTCAAACCGCTGCAGAGCTACAATCCCTTCATCATCGCCTTTCATGAGCTCGGCGCTCTGCTTCGCGATTGCGCGCGTGACGGCCTGAGACCTGACCGCTGGGTGCGCCGAGCCTTCAATGCGCCGGGCTGGAGCCCGGACGGCCATCATAACCGCTCTGTCGAACTCAAGGCCGCTTACGTTTCACAACACCCGGAGCTTGCCGGAACACCCGGCCTGCCACGCACAGGAAGCAAAACACCATGAGCCCCGCCGACCTCGTTGCCCGCTATTACGCCGCGTTCAATGCCAAGGACTGGGACGGCATGCTCGCCTGTGTCAGCGACACGATCAGCCATGACGTCAACGAGGGTGTCCGCCGCGGCGGCAAGGAAAAGTTCGCCGCCTTCATCGCGCATATGGATGAGTGCTATGATGAAAACCTGACAGGCATCGCCATCATGACGTCCGCAGACGGCACACGCGCGGCGGCTGAGTTCATTGTCAACGGCACCTACAAGAAAACCGATGACGGCCTGCCCAAGGCCCACGGCCAGGAATACCGCCTGCCCGCCGGCGCCTTCTTCGAGATCAGTGAAGACGAGATCACACGCGTCACGACCTATTACAATCTCCAGGAATGGATCCGGCAGGTCTCATGAAAGTCCGCTCTTTGACAGGCGGGGAAATGGAACAGGCGCTGCCTGCGCTTGCCCGCCTGCGCATCGAAGTCTTCCATGCCTACCCCTATCTCTATGCCGGCAGCGAGGGCTATGAACTCGACTACCTGCACACATTCTCGCAAGCGCCTGATGCGCTGATCGTCACGGCTGAGAATGAGGTTGGAGAGATCGTCGGATGTGCGACAGGGTCGGCCCTGACAGGGCACCATGTCGAATTCGCCGAGCCCCTCGTCGATGCAGGGATCGATCTGTCGACGACCTTCTATTTTGGCGAGTCTGTCCTGCGCCCTACCCATCGTGGCCATGGCATCGGTCATGCCTTCTTTGATGTGCGCGAGGCCCATGCCCTTGCCCATGGCTACAAGCGGGCCTGTTTCTGTGCCGTGGACCGGCCGGCAGACCACCCGCTGCGCCCCGAAGGCTACAGCGCGCTCGATCCCTTCTGGACGGCACGCGGCTACAGCCGCCTTACAGGCGCGGTGAGCCATTTTGAGTGGCCCGAAACTCCGGACGGGCCAAAGATCGTTCACCGGATGGATTACTGGACCCGCAGCTTTTAGCGCTTTCCCTTGCGTCGCCAGTGGACGACAGCCGCGGGTTGGTTAAGTTCGACCAAAACCTGAGGCAGGCCCCGCAGAGCGGCCACCGCATCAATGGAGAGAGACGCAAATGCACCCCTTTCATCACGCCAAATCCCGGCCTGATCACCCCGCTTACACGATGGCGGGCAGCGGTGAGGTGGTCACCTTCCGCCAGCTGGACGAGCGCTCCAACCAGATCGCCCACGCTCTGCGCAAGGCCGGCTGCCAGCCTGGCGACACGATTGCCCTGTTTGCCGAAAACTCGGCCCGCTATTTCGAAGTCTGTTGGGCCGCGCAGCGCTCCGGCCTTTATTTCGTCTGCATCTCGTCGCGCCTCACGACACCCGAAGTGCAATACATTATCGAGGATTCAGGGGCGAAACTGCTGATCGCGGACGCGCACAAATCTGCCGTAGCGCAGGATGTAAAATCGGTCACTGACCTCGGCCACTACTGGTCAATTGATGGCGATATTCCGGGCTTCACGTCGCTGGAAACCCATCAGGCAAAGTTCCCTATCACGGCCATTCCGGACGAGATGGCTGGCACCGACATGCTCTATTCCTCCGGCACGACCGGACGGCCGAAAGGCATCCGTCCGCCGCTGGAGCGCAACCTGCCCATCGACGCCGACAATGTGCTCGTGCAGATTTGCCGGGGCCTCGCCGGTGTGACCGATCAGTCCATCTACCTGTCGCCCGCGCCGCTCTACCACGCGGCGCCGCTGCGCTGGAGCATGTCGATGACCAAGCTCGGCGCCTCACTCATCATCATGGAAAAGTTCGACGCGGAAAAATACTTGCAGCTGGTCGAGAAGTACAAAGTCACACATTCCCAGCTTGTCCCGACAATGTTCGTGAAAATGCTGAAACTGCCCCCTGAGGTGCGCGAGAAGTATGATGTCTCGAGCCTTCAGTTTGCCATCCATGCGGCGGCGCCTTGCCCGATCCCGGTCAAGGAACAGATGATCGCCTGGTGGGGCCCCATCATTGACGAGTACTATGCCGGCTCCGAAGGCAACGGCATGACATGGGCGCGCAGCGCTGACTGGCTGACCCACAAGGGCACAGTCGGCAAGCCGGTCCATGGCGAAGTCCACATCTGCGACGAGCAGGGCAATGAAGTGCCGGTCGGCGAAGAGGGCCAGGTCTATTTCGGCGGCACTGTTCCGCCGACCTATCATAACGATCCCGAAAAATCGAAAGGCGCCCTCCACGCCAGCCATGCTGACTGGTCGTCCCTTGGGGATGTTGGCAAAGTGGATGAAGACGGCTTCCTCTACCTGACAGACCGCAAGGCCTTCATGATCATTTCGGGCGGCGTGAACATCTATCCGCAGGAATGCGAGAACATCCTCATCACCCATCCCAAGGTCGCTGACTGCGCCGTGATCGGCGTTCCGGACGAGGAGTTCGGCGAAGCGGTGAAGGCGGTTGTGCAGCCTGCTCCGGGCCAGGCGCCCTCAGAGGAACTCGCCGCCGAACTGATGGCGTTCTGTCAGGCAAACCTCTCGAAGATCAAATGCCCGAAATCGATCGACTTCGATCCCGAACTCCCACGCCACCCGACAGGCAAGCTCTACAAGCGCCTCATCCGCGACAAGTATTGGGGCAACTCCAAGAGCCGGATCGTCTGACATGGTCAAGCCAGGTGACTTTCCGAAGGATTTCATCTGGGGTGCATCGACCGCTTCTTACCAGATAGAAGGCGCCCATGATGAGGACGGCCGCGCGCCGAGCATTTGGGATGCCTTCTGCCGAGAGCCCGGCCGCATCGACAATGGCGACACGGGCGACGTGGCATGCGACCACTACCATCGCTACCGCGACGATGTCGGCCTCATGCGGCAGCTCGGGCTCGACGCCTATCGCTTCTCCTTCTCGTGGAGCCGCGTCCTGCCCGAGGGCAAGGGCCAGCCCAACGAGGCCGGGCTGGATTTCTATGACCGGCTGACAGACAGCCTGCTCGAAAGCGGAATCGCGCCATGGGCCTGCCTCTATCACTGGGACCTGCCCCTCGCCCTGCACGAAGCGGGCAAGGGTTGGACCAGTCGCGAGATCGCTCCCCTGTTTGCGGATTACGCGACCCTGATGGCGGACCGCCTTGGCGACCGCATCACGCACTGGGCCACCTTCAACGAACCCAATGTCTTCGCAATGTTCGGCTACAAGATGGGCATCCACGCGCCGGGCATCCGTGACTACGATCTCTATCGCGACATGGTGCATGGCGTGAATCTCGCCCATGGATCGGCCATACAGGCGCTGCGGGACGCCCTGCCAGCCAGTGCTCAGCTCGGCGTCGTCCCCAACATGCAGCCCTGCCTGCCGAGACACGACACAGACCCTGACCATCTCGCAGCGGCGAGGCTCGATGCCTGGTGGAACCGTGCCTTCGCCGATCCCATGATCCTTGGCAAATACGACCCGATCGTCTCGGCCGCGCTTGGGGATCGCATCCGCCCGGGCGATGAAAAACTGATCAACCAGAAGCTCGACTGGTTTGGCCTCAACCACTATTCCCCGCTCTACGCGACGGCCGATGACGGGCCCGCAGGCTATCGCTGGGCCAATCCACCCGAGGATAGCGAGATCACCCTGATGGGCTGGAATGCCTCCCCTGAGGGCTTCCGCGATATCCTGATCGAGACGGCGGAGCGATACGGCCTGCCGATCTTCGTCACCGAGAATGGCGTTGCCGATCTGGCCGAGCCAGACGCGCAGGGCCGTGTGAAGGACGATGTGCGTATCGACTTCATCGACCGCTATCTGGCCGCTCTGCTGGAAGCGCGCGCAGCAGGCGCGGATGTGCGGGGCTACTTCGTCTGGTCGATGCTCGACAATTTCGAATGGGCAAAGGGGTACACCACCCGGTTCGGTGTCACCCATGTCGACTTTGAAACGCTCAAGCGCACGCCGAAGGATTCGTTCAAATGGCTCGCCAAGCTGACGGGCAAGCACGGCTGAAACGAAAACAGCCGCCCTGGATTGGAGCGGCTGTTTCCATATTCGGCGTCATCGCAGCCTAGAACATCCAGCTACCCGGATTTTCAATCGGTTGGCCGGCCGACAGGGCCTGCATACCCTTGATGCAGCGCACGATGTACCAGACCAGCGTCGCGAGCAGGATCAGAATGCCGATCAGCACCATTGTCAGAACAGCCCCGATCACACTGTAAAGCAGGGCCTTCCAGAAGATGTTGATCTGATTGTTGTAATGGCTTTCCAGCACGGGGTCGCCCTGACCCTTGCCAATATAGGCCATGATGACCCCGATAATCGGCGTGACGCCGATTACGATGCCCACAAGGTAGAGAATATAGATAAGGTTCGCGTTGCCCTTGGTGTTCGGATCAACGGAAATCTGGTTCGAATCTGTCATATGGCGTCTCCCAATTCAGCCCATTGGCGAAGTATTTGCGAGAATCAGCTCTACGTCCAGCAGATTGACGCTCAGTAAACCTTGCCGGATGGCGCTGCCCGCGCCAGAAAAGGCCCAAGCATAAACTCAGGAGGAATATCCTTATGGCTAACCCGAAAAAAGTCGCCTACGCCGATCTCGAATCCATCGCAGGCACTGAAACCGGCGTGTCCGACTGGCACACAATCGACCAGGACCGCGTCAACAAGTTTGCCGAAGCAACCGGCGACCACCAGTGGATCCACGTTGATGTCGAGCGCGCCACCAAGGCCATGGGCGGCCCCATCGCGCACGGCTTCCTGACGCTGTCCCTGCTGCCAATGCTCGGCGGCGAAACGCTGAACGTCTCCGGCGTGACCCGCGGCATCAACTACGGCTCCGACAAGGTCCGCTTCACCAATATGGTGCCCGTCGGCTCCAAGGTTCGCCTGCGCCAGAAATGCACGTCCGTGACTGAAAAGTCCGGCGGCAAGCAGATGATCATGGAAAACACGATCGAGATCGACGGCCAGGAACGCCCGGCCCTCGTCGCTGAATCGATCACCGTTCTCTACGGCTAGGCTCAACAGCCACAATCAGACTCATTTGCGGCGCCGGGACACCAGATGTCCCGGCGCCGTTCGTTTAAGGCCTGACGACACACAACCAATGGCGCTGAGGCATAATCGGACTATATTGACCGGGAACCCGACACAGGAGTCCCCCATGTCCGCCACAGGCACCAAAATTCAGCGATCCGACCGCGAATGGCGCGAAGTCCTCACCGAGGAAGAGTTCCGCGTCGGCGTGAAGGAAGGCACGGAGCGCGCCTTCACACCCGGCAATTACGAGAGCGAGAAGCGCGCAGGCAAGTATCACTGCAAGGGCTGCGACACCGTGCTCTGGTCGTCCGAACACAAGTTCGAAAGCGGCACCGGCTGGCCTAGCTACTGGCAGCCTGCCTCCGAAGGCGTTGTCGCAACCAAGACCGACTTCAAGATGATCATCCCGCGCACCGAATGCCACTGCGCCATCTGCGGCCTGCATCAGGGCCACGTCTTCAAGGACGGCCCGCCACCAACCGGCGAGCGCTGGTGCATCAACGGCGTCGTGCTGGACTTCCAACCCGACGAATAGGTCTGGACAGGCCCCATCCCGCCTGATCCATTCCGCCCCGACCCTAAGCCTCAACTGACACAGGAGCCGGCCGTATGCGCCTTTCTTTCCTTCTTGCCAGCGCAGCGACCGCTGCCCTTCTGACCGGATGCACAATGACTGATACCAAGCTCACCGACACTGCCGTCGAATCGCCGGCGGCCACGCCAGCCCCCCAGCCCCCCGTCGCCGAGCGCATCGACCACGAGATCACGCAGGTCGGCCGCACCCGCAATGATCCATACAACTGGCTGAAGGATGACAAGTGGCAGGAAGTCATGCGCGATCCGTCCGTGCTCGATGCAAATATCCGCACTTATCTTGAAGCCGAAAATGCCTACACCAAGGCTGTACTTGAAGACCCGACGACCGAACTGCGCGATGAACTGTTCGCCGAAATGCGCGGCCGCATCAAGGAAGACGACAGCACCGTTCCCGAGATCGACGGCCCGTGGGCCTATTACACGCGTTATCGTCAGGGCGGCGAATACCCGATCATCGCGCGGCGGCCGGCTGAAGATGCCTTCAACCCCGACGCTCCCGAAACTATCCTGCTCGACGGCGACGCCATGGGCGAAGGAAAGGACTATTTCTCCTTCGGCGGCATCGATACCAGCCCCGACCACAAACTGGTCGCGTACGCGGTCGATACGCAGGGCAGCGAGTTCTACAAGATCCACATCCAGGACATTGCCACCGGTGCCGACACCGCCGCCGAGATCGACAATGCCTATGGCGACTTTGAGTGGACGGCGAACGGCCGGGCCATCGTCTGGGTCCACCGCGACGAGAATGCGCGCCCCAACGCCGTCTATCAGCGCAACCTCGCCACCGGCGAAGACACGCTCCTGTATGAGGAAAAGGATCCCGGCTTCTTCGTCGGCGTCGGCAAGAGCGCCAGCGAGGATGTGGTCTTCATCAACGCCTCCGGCCACACGACATCGGAAGTCTACTGGTTCTCCGCTTCGGAACTTGATCCCGAGATTCACCTCATCGCCCCGCGCCAGACAGACAACGAATACTCCGTGGTCCACTGGGATGGCCAGTTCTACATCATCACAAATCTCGATGGCGCCGTCGACTTCAAGATGATGAAGGCCCCGATGGAGGCGAGTTCGCGCGACGCGTGGGAGGAAGTCATCCCTCATCGCCCCGGCACGCTCCTCCTCGGCATGCAGCCGCAGAAGGACTATCTCGTCCGCATGGAGCGCGAGAACGGCCTGCCCCGTATCGTGGTGCGCGCACGCGCGGATGGCGCCGAACACGCGATCAGCTTCGATGAGGCGGCCTACGACCTCGGCCTCGACAGCGGCTATGACTATAACACACCCATCCTGCGCTTCGATTATGCCTCCCCGGCCACGCCAGACCAGGTCGTCGATTATGACCTCGTCAGCCACGCGCGCACGCTGCGCAAGACCCGCGAAGTCCCCTCGGGTCATAACCCCGATGATTATGTCACCGAGCGCGTCATGGCGCCGTCATGGGATGGCGCCGAAGTGCCCGTCACACTGCTGCGTCGCAAGGATACGCCGCTTGATGGCACCGCGCCTGTTCTGCTCTACGGCTATGGCTCCTACGGCATTACCATCCCGGCAGACTTCCGCACCGGCCGCCTAAGCCTCGTTGATCGCGGCTTCATTTACGCCATCGTCCATCCGCGCGGCTCCATGGCCAAGGGCTACCAATGGTATCTCGACGGCAAGCTCGACAAGAAAACAAATACGTTCAAGGACTATGTTGCCGCCGGCCATTACCTGGTCGACCAGAACTACACGTCCAAAGGCAAGCTCGTCGGCATGGGCGGCTCTGCCGGTGGCCTCCTGATGGGCGCGGCCGCCAACATGGACCCTGAACTCTTCGGTGGCATCATCGCGGCTGTGCCCTTCGTCGATGTCGTCAACACGATGTCGGACGAGAGCCTGCCGCTCACCCCGCCCGAATGGCCGGAATGGGGCAACCCGCTGACCAGCGATACGGATTACGACACGATCGCGACCTACAGCCCGTATGACAATGTCTCCGACAAGCCCTACCCGCCCATGCTGATCACGGGTGGCCTGAGCGATCCGCGCGTCACCTATTGGGAGCCCAGCAAATGGGCCGCCAAGCTGCGCCATGAGGCCCCTGACGCCGGGCCTTACTTCCTGCGCATCAACATGGACGCCGGTCACGGCGGCGCCTCTGGCCGCTTCGAAGGACTGAAGGAAACCGCCACGGAATACGCCTTCGCCCTCGCCGCAGTCGGCAAGACGGACGAGCTGGATCTGGAAACGAAATAGGCAAAATGGCTCGGCCTGCTTCAGCCTCAGGGCGGTAGCAGGCCGCAGCGCTATCTTTGCGGCTTTGTATCCACGGACAGTTTGAACACATCCGGGCGGCTGTAATGGCCGCTCACGTCCAGATCAAACTTCGCCCGCTTGATCTCGTCCATGTCGATCTCGGCAGACACGATGGCTGCCTTGTTGAACACGGGCGCCGCCAGCACTTCACCCATCGGTGAAATGATACAGCTGCCGCCGCGTATCAGCACGGTGTCGGGCTTGGTGCCTTGCAGGGGATCAAACCAGTCCGCAGAGACATCGCCCACCGTCATGTACTGGCAGGCACTCACCACGAAACACCGCCCCTCCAGGGCAATCATCTGCAGTGTGGGCAGCCAGACATCCCGGTCGTCCACCGTCGGCACGCAATGCACCTGCGTTCCTTGGCTGTAGAGATGCGAGCGCAGGAGCGGCATGTAATTCTCCCAGCAGATCGCCATCGAGATCACGCCCATGTCCGATTTGGCGACCTCAATGGTGGAGCCGTCGCCCTGCCCCCAGATCACCTTTTCCATAGCCGTCGGCATCAGTTTGCGATGCCAGGCGAGGACATTGCCATCCCGGTCAATCGTCGCGCTGGAGCAGTAAAGTGTCCCGCCCTCGCGCTCGATAATCCCCAGAACAACGTTGACCTGCGCCTCTTTGACGAGCGACCTGATCTCGTCCATCTGCGACGAGTGCCGTTCAATCGCCCCATCAAAATACTGGCGGAACTGTTCGCGTCCCGCAGGCGAGCGCATGCCCACACGCACGCCGAAATCAATGCCCTTCGGATAGCCGCCGATAAACGCCTCCGGAAACACCACCAGGTCCGCGCCCGTCTTCGCAGCTTCGGTCAACTTGCCGGCAAAGAGGGAAAGGGTTGCGTCCGTATCGAAGAGTTTTGACCCGGCCTGCACTGCAGCCACAACAAACTTGGACATGGCACTTTCCCTTTTCGCACTCTGCACCGACCAACATGGCCCTCAGGCTGCTGCGAGGGCCTGAATATGTACAGTCGAGCGGAATGTCGAGAAATGCCTGTGCTGGCGGCGCACTGGCGGCCTTGTGGCGGGGCGATGGCGTACCGCTGGCGTGGAGGAGGGACGTCATTTGCGGTCTCCTGGGTCCATCTGATAATGGGAAACGCAGGAGAAAAAAATGTCCTTCAAAGCAGATGCAGCCAAGATCAAGCGGTGGCGTGAAGAGCGTTACTGGTCGCAGGAACATGTGGCAGACCTCGCCGGGATTGGCCTTCGCACCATCCAGCGCATCGAAAATGGCGAACCGGCCTCGCAGGAATCGCTCAAGGCGCTGGCGGCCGCGTACAATGTCGATGTCATCGCACTGTCGGTCGATCAGGCGGCCGAAGCGGCCAATACGGTTGCCCGCCGGAATGCAAAGACACGGGCGGCGATACGGCTCTCCCTGTGGATCCATCTGGCAGGCTATGCCATCGGTGTCGTCGTATTTGTCGGCATCAGCATAGGCATTGGTGGCAACACGTTCGTGATGAAATGGCCATTGATCTGGTGGACGGTGGGCTTTGTTTCCCACATTGCGACGGTCCTCATCGTTCACGTCGCCACACGCTATCAGGAACAGGTCGAGACAGGCGTTTGAGCCACCCCATTCCGCGGTGCAAACTGTACCTGTCACAAGTGAAAATGGTCGGAGCGATAGGATTCGAACCTACGACCCCTCGCCCCCCAGGCGAGTGCGCTACCGGGCTGCGCCACGCTCCGACTCTGGCGGCTTGTAGCCAAGCCGCCCCGGTTCCGCAATCGCTTATATGGGTTTAGGCAGCGCGGCGGCCACGCATCGCATCAAGGCGGGCTTTCAGGTCTGTCAGCTCGACCAATGCGCCCTCAAGGCGCTCCTGCCGCTTGGGCGCGGACGTATCAGGCAGCTCGGCATCGAATGCCTTCGCGACCTTCTTCTGCAGCTCGCGCGCCGGGCTGGCCGCTGTGCCCAGCTTGGCCGCGCCAGAGAGTACGGCCGCAAGCCCTTGCTCTGCGAGGATGGACTTGGCGCCTTTCAGCGTCATGCCGCGCTCATGCACGAGAATCTGGATGCCGCGCAGGGCTTCAATATCCTGCGGGCGGAACAGGCGGCGGCCATCGGCGCGCTTCACCGGTTTCACATCGCGCGGAAACTTGCTTTCCCAATAGCGAAGGACGTGCGTCTCAAGGCCAAGTTCAGCAGCTGCCTCTCCAATCGAGCGGAAAGCGTTAGCGGATTTTTCAACTCGGTTCCGTGAGGCAGTCATATCGCTATCCTTGTTTTGTTTCAGCCCTTGTCGACGCGGGCCTTCAGCATGGGAGATGGCCGGAAGGTGACGACGCGGCGCGGCGCAATCACGGCTTCTTCGCCGGTTTTGGGGTTACGGCCTTCGCGCGCAGCCTTCGAGCGCACCACGAAATTGCCAAAGCGCGAAAGCTTCACTTCGTCTTCATGCTCGAGCGCGCTGCCTATCATGTCGAGCGTACGATCCAGCAGGTCAGAGGATTCCTGACGCGTCACGCCCACTTCACGGACAATGGCGTCGGTTACTTCAGCACGGGTCAGGGTCTGGTTGCTCATGACGGTCTTTCGCCTTTCGTTAATGGGTAGCCAATGAATCTTAACGGATTCCTAGCAAACCCGTCAGCTTAAATCATTGAGAAGTTTCAGATTGCCCGATTAGACCCGAAAATTGTGGATGAAATCGGCCGCGCCGGATCAAAGGCGGAACAGGCTGGCGCCCCACGAGAATCCGCCGCCCATGGCCTCGGAAAGGATCAGGTCACCCTTCTTTGCCCGGCCGGAGCGCACAGCATGGTTCAGCGCCAGCGGAATGGACGCCGCAGACGTGTTGGCGTGCTGGTCGACCGTAATGACGACCTTCTCTTCCGGAATGCCGATCTTGCGCGCGACGCCGTCGAGAATGCGCTTGTTGGCCTGATGCGGCACGAACCAGTCAATGTCCTCCGCCGTCAGGCCGGTCTCATCGAGCACGGCCTGGATGGCCGAGGAAATATTCGTCACCGCATGTTTGAACACGCGGTTTCCCTCCATGCGCACATGGCCGATCGTCCCGGTCGAACTGACGCCGCCATCGACATAGAGGAGGTCGGACTTGGTGCCGTCCGTGCGGATGTGGTGCGTGATAATGCCGGCATCCGCCGCGCCATCCCATTCCACCGCCTCAATCACCACCGCGCCGCCGCCATCGCCGAACAGCACAGCCGTGCCACGGTCAGACCAGTCGAGAATGCGCGTGAATGTTTCTGCGCCGATCACCAGCGCCCGGTTGAACAGGCCCTGCTTCAGCATGCTGTCCGCCGTCGCCAGCCCGAACAGGAAGCCGGAACACACCGCCTGCACGTCAAACGCCGCGCTGGGGCCGCAGCCAAGCTTGGCCTGCACAGCCGTCGCTGTTGCCGGGAAGGTCTGGTCAGGCGTCGTCGTCGCCAGCACGATCAGGTCAATGTCCTGGGCCGTCATGCCCGCAGCATCCAGCGCCTGGCGAGCTGCCGCCGTCGCAATATCGGATGTCAGCTCGCCGTCCGCCGCAACGTGGCGCTTCTGGATGCCGGTGCGCTCGCGAATCCACTCGTCTGACGTGTCGAGCATTGTCGACAGATCTTCATTGGTCAGCACCTTCTCGGGAAGGTATCCGCCAGTGCCGCGAATGAAGCTGCGTCGTGTCATGAACGTCCTTTCCTTGCCCGACCGCGCCTATTCGGCGGCCAGGCCACCTTCTCTTATACGCGAGAGATTGGCGAGTATTTCGTCGCGGTAATGGCTGCTGGCAAGGTCTGCAGCCAATTCACACGCCTTTGCAAAGCCACGGGCATCGGTGCCGCCATGGCTTTTGACCGATACACCACCCAGCCCCAGCAGGACGCCGCCATTCACATTGCTCGGGTCCATTTGCGACCGCAAGGTCTTCAGCCCGGCCATGGCCAGGGCCGCGCCAATTTTCGTCATCAGGCTGGCGGTAAAGGCTTCACGCATCCGGCTGCCGAGCATGCGGGCAACGCCCTCGCCGGCCTTCAGCGCCACATTGCCGGTAAAGCCGTCGGTCACCACGACATCGACGGCCCCCTTTGAGATGTCATCGCCTTCGACAAAGCCGCGATAGTCGATGTCGAGCTTCGCGGCGCGCAGCCATTCATGGGCCTCGCGCACTTCATCATGGCCCTTCATCTCTTCAGAGCCGATATTGAGAATGCCAATGCTTGGCTTGGCAATGCCAAGCGCCGCGCGGGCATAGGCCTCGCCCATGATCGCAAAGCTCACCAGCTGCGCCGCATCGGCCTCAAGGTTTGCGCCCACGTCAAGCACAACGGTGCGTCCGCGCAGGGTTGGCCACAACGCCGTCATGGCCGGGCGGTGCACGCCCTCCATCTTGCGCAGGATCAGCATGGAAATCGCCATCAGGGCGCCGGTATTGCCAGCTGAAACTGCTGCGCCGGCCTCGCCATTCTTGACGGCCTCGATCGCATTCCACATCGACGAACCCTTGCCTCGGCGCAGGGCCTGGCTGGGTTTCATGTCGCTGGTAATGACTGTGTCGGAATGGATGATCTGACAGCGGCCCGCCAGGGCCTTTTGCGCCGCCACGAGGGGCGCCAGCACAGGTTCATTGCCATGCAGCAGCACCGAAATATCCGCGCGATCTGCCAGCAGGACAGCCAGGCCATCAACCACGACACCGGGCGCGGCATCGCCGCCCATGGCATCAATCGAGAGAATTGTGCCTTTAGCCATTCGGGCCTTCCTGCTGCGGGGAAACTTGGCGTTTCCACTCTGGCGCTGTTTACGGCGCGTCACCAACCTTGGCAACGCTGCGCCTGTACGTGCTAACGCACTTTGGCGCCCGTCTACCAGTCAAGATTTCCAGCTAAAATCTCCGAGTCCTGTTGCGCTTCCAGCCCATCGGCGAGCGTGCACAGCCATGCCGCAAGCCCTGCCGCGCGGCTGCTTTCGGTCACCGCATTACGGGCCAGTACGCCCTCAACAGCGGATTTGCGCGCTTCAGCGCTCGCTTCATCCAGCGCTGCCGTCAGGGCGAGGCCCATACCGTAATAGGCTTCGGCCAGTTTGCGCACCTTTCGCGCAATCGACGAATCACCCACGCCCTGCTCGCGATAGGCGGCGTCAAATCCGTCCAGAACGCGCGTATTCAGGGCGGCGGCCAGCCGCGCGGCCTCCTTGCCGGGGATGCCCCGTATCCGCCGCAGGGCCAGCGCCGCATGGACCATCACCATGCCTGCGCGCCCCTCGAATGTGTCCGCAACGTCGCCTGTCAGGTAGAAATCCGGGGCCAGCGCCGCCTTCATCAAGCCGGCATAGGCGTTGCCTGCAGCCGCCTTGCGGGCCCGCCGCCGCGCCAGCCAGCCGATTGAAATTCCTGTCACCTATGTACTCCTGTGTTGCCAAGGGGGGGCTGCAACCGCTAGGTCTTTCGCGAAGCCTTAACAGGAGTTTCTCCATGTCGCGACGTGCGATTTTGGCCATTGGCCTTCTCACCCTGCCGCTTACGGCATGCCTCACGCCCGCGCGCGACTTTCACGGCTATGTGGCGGATGACGCCCAGCCCCGTGACATGAAACCCGATGAAGACACCCGCTCCTCTGTGCTGGCACAACTCGGCAGCCCCTCCACCGAGGGCATTTTCGACGACAAGACGTGGATCTACATGTCCGACGTTCAGGAACGCATCGCCTTCCTGAAGCCGAAAATCACCAAACGTTCGATCACAGCCATCCGCTTTGGCGAGGATGACAAGGTCGATGAAGTGCTCGAATACACCGCTGCCGATGGCGAAGTGATCAACTACGCCTCACGCGAGACGCCCACCCGTGGCCGGGAGCTTGGCCTCTGGGAACAGATCTTCGGCACAGTCGGCGCCGTGCGCCTGCCAAACAGCGACGAAGCCACACCGGGCAACCCGACAGGCCGCCGCCAGTAGGCTGCCTATTCCGGCAGGGACAGGCTTAGCGACAGAACGAGATGGCCGCCCCGCAGGATGCCAGCACAAGGGCGCTCGCCAGCAAGATCGCAGCACGCGTTCGGCTCATCACCTATTCCTCCATGTCTGACGGATAGAGGTTGATCGACACCGAAAGGTATCCCTCTTTCGGATTGAGCTGGATCTGCCCTTTCCTGTGCCCCTCGCCGCCGAAGATGAGACTGCGGATCTTGCCGCTCGTCTGGTCGTAAAGCGTGTACCCCCCCGCCTCATAATCGGCCTTCAGCGCCGCAAAGCTGGCATCGACATCCTTCGGCAGCGGCGCCTTGCCATGAAAGCCGGTCAGGTCCTTGGCCTGATTGCACGTCTCGATTTTCAACCCGTCCGGAACCGGAATACCCTCCGGAAACGGTATCGCGCAGTCTGCACTCTGAGAGGGTGTCTCGCCGCCCGTCGACGGCGCCGATGGCTCGGCACTCGTCTGGCCGCAGCCCACCGCTGTCACGAGACATATCCCGAACAAAAGCGCGCGTGTGCCGCGCCCCACCCCTGAACTGAACCGCATCTGAAACTCCTCTGACTGCATCTCCACTACCTTCAACGCATGCAAGGCGACGACCCCGCCAGAAATTATGGCGGGCATGGGCCCTTTTTCGCGTGGAGCACGTGCCGCCCGGTCATTGAATAATCCACGCGCGCCTGACCTATAGATTTTGCCTATAGATCCGCATCCCAGTTTCAATTGGGGCGCTGGCCCGCGCCATGTTACCCTCCGTCAACTTGCAGAGAATGCGGTCAATCAGCATCGGAGAAAATAATGGACGGAAACGACACACCCAGCGTTGGCAAATGCCCGGTCATGCATGGCGGGATGACCTCTATGGGTCGCACGGTCACGGAATGGTGGCCGAACGCACTCAACCTCGACATCCTCAGCCAGCACGACACCAAGACCAACCCCATGGGCAAGGACTTCGACTATCACGAAGAGCTGAAAAAGCTCGACGTCAAAGCCCTCAAGCAAGACCTCACCGATCTGATGACCGACAGCCAGCCCTGGTGGCCCGCTGACTGGGGCCATTACGGCGGCCTGATGATCCGCCTCGCCTGGCACGCCGCAGGCTCCTACCGCCTGTTCGACGGACGCGGCGGCGCGGGCACCGGCAACCAGCGCTTCGCGCCCCTCAATTCGTGGCCGGACAATGGCAATCTCGACAAGGCCCGCCGCCTCCTGTGGCCGATCAAGAAGAAATACGGCAACAAGGTTTCCTGGGCCGACCTCTACATCCTCGCCGGCAACGTCGCCTACGAATCCATGGGCTTCAAGACCTTCGGTTTCGCCTTTGGTCGCGAAGACATCTGGGCGCCGGAAGAAGACGTCTACTGGGGCTCGGAAAAGGAATGGCTGTCTGACAGCGTTCAGCGCTATGCCAACTCCGAAGACCCGGCCTCACTGGAAGCGCCCCTCGGCGCCGTCCACATGGGCCTCATCTACGTCAACCCTCAGGGCCGCGACGGCAAGCCCGATCCGCTGAAATCCGCCCATGATGTCCGCGTCACCTTCGCCCGCATGGCGATGAATGACGAGGAAACCGTTGCCCTCACGGCTGGCGGCCACACGGTCGGCAAGGCACACGGCAATGGCCTGGAGTCGAATCTCAGCCCGGCGCCGGAAGCCGCCGACATCACGGAACAAGGCCTCGGCTGGATCAACCACAAGACCCGTGGCATTGGCCGCGACGCCGTGACCAGCGGCCTTGAAGGCGCGTGGACCACCCACCCGACCCAATGGGACAATGGCTATTTCGACCTCCTGCTGAACCATGAGTGGGAGCTGAAGAAGAGCCCCGCCGGCGCATGGCAGTGGCAGCCCGTCAGCATCAAGGAAGAAGACATGCCGGTCGACGTCGAGGATCCCTCGATCCGCAAGATGCCGATCATGACCGATGCCGACATGGCGATGAAGATGGACCCGGACTACCGGAAAATCTCCGAGCGTTTCTATAACGACTTCGATTATTTCTCCGACCAGTTCGCCCGCACATGGTTCAAGCTGACCCACCGCGACATGGGACCAAAGGCCCGCTACTTCGGCCCGGAAGTGCCGCAGGAAGACCTGATCTGGCAGGACCCGATCCCGGCTGGCAGCACCGGCTATGATGTCGAAGCCGTCAAGGCGAAGATCGCCGCCAGCGGCCTCTCCGTCAGCGAGATGGTCTCCACCGCCTGGGACAGCGCCCGCACCTATCGCCAGTCCGACATGCGCGGCGGCGCCAATGGGGCACGCATACGCCTCGCGCCGCAAAAGGACTGGGAAGGCAACGAGCCCGCCCGTCTGGCCAAAGTCCTGAAAGTGCTCGAAGGCATCGCCTCCGGCTCTGGCGCCAGCCTCGCTGACGTTATTGTCCTCGCCGGCAATGTCGGCGTTGAAAAAGCAGCCAAGGCGGCTGGTCATGACGTGAAGGTGCCTTTCTCACCGGGCCGCGGCGACGCAACCGCCGAGATGACCGATGCGGATTCCTTCAATCCACTCGAGCCACTGGTGGATGGTTATCGCAACTACCAGAAGGCCGAATACGACGTCGCGCCGGAAGAGCTGATGCTCGACCGGACCCAGCTGATGGGCCTCACCGCGCCGGAAATGACTGTCCTTGTCGGCGGCATGCGCACCATCGGCACCAATCATGGCGGCACAAAGCACGGTGTGTTCACGGATAATGTCGGCGCCCTGTCCACCGACTTCTTCGTCAACCTGACCGACACCAACAACTACTGGCGCCCATCCGGCAACGGCCTCTACGAAATCCGCGATCGGGCAACCGACGCAGTGAAGTGGACCGCCACCCGCATGGACCTGGTCTTTGGTTCCAACTCGGTCCTCCGCGCCTATGCGGAAGTCTACGCCCAGGACGACAGCAAGGAGAAGTTCATCAAGGACTTCGTCGCCGCCTGGACCAAGGTGATGAACGCCGACCGGTTCGACATCGCCTGACCGAAACGACACCCCAAAAGGAAAAGCCCCGGCGCATCTGCACCGGGGCTTAATGGGATGGTCCGCCCCGTCTCCTCAC